>NZ_CP078079.1:682759-1365518 GCF_020809045.1 Pseudarthrobacter sp. L1SW
GCATCCGCTGGCCCATGTACGACCGCGACCCCATCGAGAACTGGGTGGCCGGCCGGATGGTGCTGATGGGCGACGCCGCACACCCCATGCTCCAGTACCTGGCCCAGGGCGCCTGCCAGGCCCTTGAGGATGCTGCGGCCCTCCAGGACGCCACCGCGGGCACCGTGTTTACTGCGGACGGCATCAACAAGGACGGGTGGGACGAGGCCCTCCGCGACTTCAACAGTGTCCGCGCCGGCCGGACCGCCCGGGTGCAGCGCACGGCCCGGGTGTGGGGCGAGTCGTGGCACGTGTCCGGCCTGGCCCGCACCTTGCGCAACCTGCTGTTCAAGAGCCGGAAGGACAACAACTTCCAGTACAACGACTGGCTGTACGGGCAAGATGGCGACGGCGTTCCGTCCGTCACGCCCAAGCGGGTCGTCGAGGGCGCAGCGGCTTAGGTTACCAGCCACTCAACAGCAGCGGACGACGACGGGACCTCCCGCCGTCGTCCGCTGCTCTTTGCCGGAACCCTGCTGCTAAGTCCGCGCTGCCCCTGCCGGTCCGCGCCTCAATACGCCTTTACGCGCTGTTCGACGACAAGGTGGATGAGGGCGAACACGCCATCCTCCTCGATGGCCGCCAGGGCGGCGTCGAGTGCGGATGGTACCGCCTTTCGATCTGGAGAAGATCCTGCTGGTAGGGAAAGGCGTTGTGTCGTCGGGGCGCGCATGGGTCAGCAACGCCTGGGCCAGAAAACGGGTGGGTTAGAAAACGGACCAGCCGGTGCGGTCCGAAAGGTCGGCGAGGGCGGCAGTGCCGGCGAGGGAATTCCCCTTGGCGTCGAGCCGGGGACTCCAGACGCAGATGGAGCATTCACCGGGAACGATGACCAGGATGCCGCCGCCCACACCGCTCTTGCCGGGCAGGCCCACCCGGTACGCGAACTCCCCGGCTGCGTCGTACATGCCGCAGGTCAGCATGATGGAACCAACGCGTTTGGCGTCGCTGGGAGACAGGACCGGTCCGATCGTTCCCTGTCCTTCCCGGGCGAGGAATAGCCCTGCCTTGGCCAGTTCAATGCAGGTCATCATGATGGAGCATTGGCGGACGTAGTTTTCCACCACCGATTCCGCAGTCTGCTGCAGGTTGCCAAAATCCTTGAGGAAGTGCGCCAATGCCAGGTTGCGGGCGCTGCCGGACAGTTCGCTGGCCGCTGCCGCCTCATCGATGTACGGACCGGTGCTGCCCGCCTGGGTGGTGAGGAACCGCAAAAGCCACGTGGCGGCGTCGGACGTTCTTTCCATCAAGTGGTCCGTGACCACCAAAGCGCCGGCGTTGATAAAGGGGTTCCGAGGGATCCCGTGTTCAACTTCAAGTTGGACCAGTGAGTTGAATGCTGTGCCGGAAGGCTCGCGCAGGACCCGGGACCAGAGCCTTCCTGTTGTGTCGCCGTGGAGGGCCATGGCCAGGGTGAACACTTTGGAGATGCTTTGAATGGAGAACGGGACGTCCGCGTCCCCGGAACTGAAGACCTGGCCGGAAGCGGTGGCAACGGCAATGCCAAACCTGTTGAAAGGAACTTCTGCCAGGAACGGGATGTTCGCCGGTACTGAGCCTCTTTCGTCGTGCGGGCGGTGACTGCGGACGAGGTCTTCGAGGAGGGGGCCGAGCGGCGGCGCCGCAAGCGTGGTGGTCATTTCCTGCCCGATGTTTGTTTGGATGTTCCGGCCCATTCCTGGATATGGAGCAAAGCCACCAATGAGTCCCGGGGGTTGCCGAAGTCCAGGCCGGTCACCCTTGATGCCTTGTTGATCCGGTAGTAGACCGTATTTTTGTGCAGCTTCATCTGTTGGGCGCACGCCGAGACATCGAGCGAAGACTCGAAGTACACCCGGAGGGTTTCCGCAAGTTCAGCATCATCCTGCAGGAGGGCCGAGAGGCTGCGATGCCGGAAGGTCGACGACGAGAAATTCCGTGCTGCCTCGCGGAAAAGGATTTCTCCCTCGAAGTCATCCACGGTGGCCACAGTCTTTTGGGAAGACCTGCCGACGCAGTCCAACAACGCTTCGGTGATCCGGGTGATGGAGTGGATGGACAGCAAATCGGGCACCACGGGACCCACCGCCGCAAACGGGCTGATGCCGAGGTGTTTGCGGGCGTCCCGCACGATTGACTCGGCAAGGCCCTTGATCCCGGGTTCCGAGGCGTTCGACTGGAGTCCCGGAACGATCACTGCTGTGTCACCTTTGAACTGGCCCACTATGGCTGAGGCCTTGTACGCGGCCGCGTGGATGGATGCCAGGTTGGCAAGCTCGCCGTGCTTCAGGGCGGCGTCATCGGCCGGCGGTTCCGCGTCCGAAATTCCGAGCAGGATCAGCGCTGCCGGTCGCCCGGCAGGGATCTTTTCACTGTGCGCGCTGGCTGCCGCCTCAGCCGGACCTGAGAGGATCCGGGTAACCCTGTCCTCACGCATGTGCACCGACTGCTGGTTGCGGTAACGGATCAGCTCGGCTGAGGTCCGGGCGGCAGACCCTTTCAGCACATGGTCAACGTCCGGGCCGAAGCCTTCTCCGGTCTCCTGGAGCCAGATGTAGCCCATGATCCGGTCCCCGGCGAACAGGGTAATGGCCACGCGTTCGCGCAGTCCGTCCTGCGGCCTGGCCGGAACCCGCACGGGGAGCCGTGTCCCGTGCAGTTCGCGGTAGGCTCCGAGGTCCTTCAGCAGCAGCTCGTATTTCCGGGGGCCGCGCCTGGCCAGGATTGAGGCCTTCCGAAGTTCATCAATGTCATTGGAAACGGTGGAGTAGGCCAGGACCTTGTTGGCCGCGTCCTCGATCACCACATGGCTGGAGGTTAGCCGGGCGGTAGTCTGGGCGATGGCAAAGAGGTCTTCCTCCAGCAGTGTCAGGACTTCACTTTGGTAGCTGCGGGGCTGGATCCGGTCCTTGGCAATGGACAACAGGCGATCCCAGTCCGCCGCCGGGTTCACCAGGAGCAGGCCGGTGCCGGCGTCGCGCAGGAGCTCTTCTGCTTCGGAGAGCTCTTCGAGGCTTCCCTTGACCGCAACCACCGGGGGCGCGCTGAGCCGCAGCCGCCGCAAGGCAGGCAAGGCGGACCGACCGCGGACACCGATCAACAGGACGAAGGCGCCATCACCATTCCAGGTCTCGTCCTCGCCGTCCACGATCAGGAACCGTTCGATCGCGGATCCCTGCGCTGGCCGGAGGACGAGGCTCGCGAACCCCAAGGGGAGGTCCGAGAGGATGTCGTCCACCGTCACCGAGGTCATGGGTTCCTTCTGGGTCGATCTGTCCCGGACGGCTCTGTCCGGTCCGCCCATCGTATCCACCGCTGACTGCGCAGAATTTGTGAGCAAGCCCCAATTGGGAAGGAGTTTTTCAGTTGGCTTTCCAAGGCGGGACGGCGGGTCTTGCCTTGTGCCCTGTGCCTGGGCGAATGCCTCGCCGACGGGGCATAAGGCCGAGCTTCCCTCAAGCGGGAACAGCTCCGTCCCGGCAAGGGAAAAGGTCCTGCTTCCCTTGGTCTAAAGGAAAGCAGGACCTTTCAAGTGGCGGTGACGGTGGGATTTGAACCCACGTTGGCTTTTACACCAAACAACATTTCGAGTGTTGCACCTTCGGCCGCTCGGACACGTCACCAACCTCAATAGGGTACCGGAGCGAGGCGCCCATCCCCAAAACGGGACCGACCGGACAGGCTGGTGACTGCCCGGGCGGAGGTGGTCTAAGAAAAATCCAAAACATTTTTTCCCAGCGGTGGGCTGAGGGCCCAATAATGTCGGACCCCCTCACGATGATGGAGGTATGGATTCGAACCCGGTGGTGGTGCAGGCGGAGGAAGCGCTTGATGCTTCGGTCGCGGCGTTTATGGCTGCGCTGGGTGGAAGTTCTGGCGTTTCCGCTGGCTGTGGTCCTTGCGGGCATGATGATGATCCGCTGCAGCGGATTGCTGATGCGGCCCTGGAAGTCCTTGGTGGCGTGGCGCGGTCGGAAGCGAAGGTGGCGGCGATGAAGACGCTGGCCGCTGCAGTCCTTGCCGGGGCCATGAAGGCATTGAACCCTCCGCCGGTCTCCCCGCACGAGGCCACGGCGCAGGACCGGAGCCTGGTGGCCGAAGTCGGGTGCGCGCTGGCCATCGGGGACCGGGCAGCCGGAGCGCTGTTGGCCGAAGCCCATGCCTTGACCACGTCCCTGCCCCGGACCCTCGCCGCCCTGCAGGCCGGGACCATCTCCTGGGCCCACGCCCGGACCATGGTGGACCAGGCTGTAAGCCTGGCCCCTGCCGCGGCAGCGGCCCTGGAAGCGCACTTCCTGGACCCGGACGCCCCGAGCGCGGTCCGCGGGTGCCCGGTGGGGGAGATGCCGGCCTACCGGTTCAAGGCCCGGGCCCGGGCCTGGCGGGAACGGCACCACCCCGAAAGCCTGGAGAAACGGCACGCCAGGTCCGCCGCGGACCGGCGGATCGAGTACTGGCCGGACAACGATGCGATGGCCTGGGTGGCCGCCTACCTGCCCGCGGACCAGGCATCCGCGATCTGGAACCGGCTCACCGCCATCTCCCGGGGAAGGCAGGGACCGGACGAGGCCCGCACCCTGACCCAGCTCCGGGCCGACACCTTCGCCGAAGCACTTCTCACCAGCGGCACCACCAGCGGGAACAGCAGGAACAGTTCCGGTGCTGCCGGGACAAGCGGGCCAACCGGTGCCGGGCACAGCGACGGGCACGAGGAGCCAAACAGTGCCGGGCACGGCGAGCCAAACAGTGCTGGGCACGACGACGGCAGTTCCGGCAGTGCCGGGCACAACGGCGGGTACGGCGACGGGCACGACGCGGGCGGTTCCGGCGGCGGGGAGGCGGCAGGTCCGGGCCCGTCGACTTCGATTCGGCCGCAGGTGCTGGTCACCGTGCCCGTGTTCTCCCTGATGGGCCTCACGGACGAGCCCGCGGTGCTGGACGGGCACGGCCCCATCCCGGCCTCGATGGCACGGGACCTCGTCGCCGGCGGGGCGGACTCGTTCCACCGGGTCCTGGTTGACCCGCGGGACGGAGCACCACTGGAAATCGGCCGCACCAGCTACCGGGTAACCAAGGCGATGCGGACCTGGCTCAGGCTCAGGGACGGAAAATGCCCCTTCCCCGGCTGCAGCAACAGCTCCCTGGACAACGAAGCCGACCACCTCCTCGCCTGGCACCAAGGCGGCACCACCGGAATCAGCAACCTGGGCCAGCCCTGCCCGAAACACCACAAGCTCCGCCACACCAGCGGCTGGAAACCCACCCCCGCCACCACAACCGAACCACCCGGCTGGACCTCACCCACCGGCCGCCACTACACAAGCGAACACCAGGACTGGGAACCACCCCACTGGCCGGAGCGCGCTGTGCCGGACGAGCTCCGCGCGCTTGATGACCTCCTGGAACTGTGGCGTCTAGCCGATGACCCTTCGGAACTGTGGCGTCTCGCCGATGACCCTTCGGAACTGTGGCGTCCACCCGATGACCTTTCGGAGCTGCCGCTGCCTGATGACTTATCTCCTGGCTGGCCTCCACCAACCGATCTGTCGCCCCAGGATCTATATCCCCAGGAGCCGTCTTCTCAGGACCCGTATCCCCAGGAGGAGTTGCCCGAGGACACCTATGCTGACTGGTTCCTGCCTGGGTACCAGCCGCCCAAGGACCCGCTGCCCGAAGATGCCTGGTGGGAAATGGCCTGCCAGGCAAGCACCGGCGTCACGTCATGAAGCCCTCGTGGTGATCGTGATGATCGCGGCGGCCCGGAGTGCGTCTCCCGTCAGGGAGGAAGGGACGGAACCGGGGGTATGCCGCCGTCGAACTTTCCACCACGCACGGGGCCCGCTAGATTCATCAGCAAGATGACTAATCAATCCAGTCCCATGCACGCAACCGCCTACTGGACCACCGCCAAGGAGCACGGGGAGCTTCGTCCCGAGGAGCTGCCGGCCCGCGGGCCGGACGAGGCCCTGGTCCGCGCCCTGTATTCGGGCATCAGCAAGGGCACGGAAATGGTGGTCCACGCAGGCGCTGTTCCGCCCCGGGTTGCCGAGGAGATGCGGGCGCCCCACCAGGAGGGACACTTCCCCGGGCCGGTGAAGTTCGGGTACCTGTCCGTGGGGGTGGTGGAGGAGGGGCCGGAAAGCTGGGTCGGGAAGCGCGTCTTCTGCCTGAATCCCCACCAGGACCTCTACGTGGTGCCGGTCAGTTCACTGACGAAAATCCCTGACGACGTCCCCTCCCGCCGGGCGGTGCTCACCGGGACGGTGGAAACCGCGGTCAACGCATTGTGGGAAGCGGGTCCGCGCCTTGGTGACCGGATTGCAGTGGTGGGAGCGGGCCTTGTGGGCGGCATGGTTGCCACCCTGCTGAGGACCTTCCCATTGCAACGGCTGCAGCTGGTGGACCTGGATCCGGGCCGGAAGCGCCTGGCGGATTCCCTGGGCGTGGACTTTGCCCACCCGGATGACGCCCTGGCCGACTGCGACATCGTCTTCCACTGCTCTGCATCCCAGGAAGGCCTTGAGCGGAGCCTGCAGCTCGTGGGCGACGAGGGGGACGTCATCGAGATGTCCTGGTACGCCAACCGGGAGGTGACCCTGCCGCTGGGGGAGGACTTCCATGCCCGGCGGCTATCCATCAGGGCCAGCCAGGTAGGTGTGGTGGCACGCGCCCGCCGGCACCGCCGGACCAGCGCCGACCGCCTGGACCTCGCCGTCTCGCTGCTGAAGGACCCCGTCTTCGACACCTTCCTCACCGGTACCTCGCCGTTCGCCGAGTTGCCTGACACCGTGCAGGACCTCGCCCACGGGAACCTTGAGGCCTTGTGCCACGTGATTGAGTACCCCCACGACGAAGACCGCCGAAACAAAGACGCCCAGAACGAAGATTCCCGCCAGACCCGAGAAGACCAGAGGTAGCCCATGTTCAGCCTGACCGTCCGCCGCCACTTCATGATCGCCCACAGCCTTCCCCGTGAGGCGTTCGGGCCCGCCCAGGCACTGCATGGGGCAACCTTTGTGGCCGAGGTGTCCTTCCGCCGTCGGACGCTTAACGATGACGCGATCGTGCTGGACATCGGCGCCGCCGGCACCTTGATCGAGGAGGTGCTGGCAGGCCTGAACTACCGCAACCTGGACGAGCACCCGGACTTCACGGGCAAACTCAGCACCACCGAGGCGCTGGCCGAGTACATTGCCCAGTCCGTTGCGGACAAGCTGAAGAATGACGACGACGGCGGGCAGCTTGCGGGCATCGACGTCACCCTGCGCGAGAACCCGGACGCCTGGGCCACCTATTCGCTGGACCTGCTGCCGGCAGCCTGATCCAGTGCCCCGCATCCGACTGCTGGTCCCCGGCAACATCCACCACCATTCCGGCGGCAACGTCTACAACGCGCGGCTGGTGCAGGGCCTGGAGGCTTTGGGGACAGAAGTCGAAGTGATCGCAGTGGACGGCGCCTGGCCGGAAGCCAGTGCACACGCGCGGCGCCGGCTGGGCAGCCTCCTCGGCGCCTGGGAACAGGACGCGGGACTGCAGGGCGCGGGCAAGCAGGACGCGGAACAGCAGGCGGCAGGACTGCAAGCGGCAAGCCAGCAGGGCACAAGCCAGCACGGCGCGGGCCAGCAAGCGGCAAGCCAGCAGGGCACAAGCCAGCAGGGCACAAGCCAGCACGGCGCGGGCCAGCAGGGTGCACGGCCGCAGGGCATCGTGACGCTGGTGGACGGGCTGATCGCCATGGGTGCGCCGGATGAGCTGGAGTTCGCGGCCAAAGCCGGCCGGGAAACCTGGGTGCTGGTCCACATGCCGGCCCCCGCCCGCCACGGGCTCGAGGCGAGGTCCCTGCGCGCCGCCGCCGGGGTGCTGTGCACCAGCACCTGGGCCAGGGATGTCCTGGCGGCGCGCCACGCCCTTCGCGGGCTCAAGGTTGCCCTTCCCGGCACCGATCCGGCGCCCTTGGCCGGAGGATCCGCGCCGCCCCACATCGTCACCGTCGCCGCACTCCTGCCCAACAAGGACCAGTTGCTTGTGGTTGAGGCGCTGGGCCTGCTGCAGGACCTCGACTGGACGGCATCGCTGGTGGGATCGGACCAGGCAGACGGCGGGTACACCGGCAAGGTTCGCGCCGCCGTTCATGCGAACGGGCTGGACGGGCGGATCCAGCTCACCGGCGAGCTGACCGGCCAGCCGCTGGAAAGCGCATGGCAGCGGGCGGATCTCAGCCTGCTGGTCTCCCGCGCTGAGGCTTTCGGCATGGTGGTCACTGAGTCGCTCGCCCGGGGTATCCCCGTTATCGTGCGCGACGGAACGGGCGCGGTTGAAGCCTTGCGCCTCGGCGCGCCGGGAACGGACGACGACGGCGGCTCGCTTCCAGGAGCGAAGGTTGCGTTCCCCGCCGATGATGACCCTGCCAACCCCGCCCTGCTTGCCCAGGTCCTCCGCAGCTGGCTGGAGGACCCCGCAACCAGGGCTTCCTGGCGGGAGAGGGCGGTTCAGGCCAGGAACAGGCTGCCGGGCTGGGACCGCACAGCGGCCGTGGTGCTGGACGCCATCCGGAATTAGAGCCGCGTACGGTGCCCGGCGAAGAACTCACGCAGCAGTCCGGCGCATTCCGCCTCGCGCACGCCGGGGTAGACCTCAACCCAATGGTTCAGGCGGCGCTCGCGGAGCACGTCGAACACGGATCCGGCCGCCCCCGCCTTCTCATCCCACGCCCCGAAGACCACGCGGGGAATCCGGGCCAGGACAACGGCGCCGGCGCACATGGCACAGGGCTCAAGGGTTACCACCAGGGTGCAATCGGCAAGCCGCCAGCCGTCCCCGGTTCCGCCGTCGAGCAGTGAAAGCTGGCGCAGCCGGTCCGCCGCCTCGCGGATAGCAACCATTTCGGCATGGGCAGTGGGATCGCCCAGCTCCTCCCGCTGGTTCCGCCCGGAACCCAGCACGGCGCCGTCGGGACCCAGCACCACCGCACCAATCGGCACATCCTCCGTGGCGAGGGCGCGGCGGGCCTCAGCCAGGGCAAGGCCCATCCACGCGTCGAATTTTTTATCTGCGGAGACCATGGCTCAATGATAGTTTCGTGGGATAACCAAAGCCCGTGACGCCCAGCCGCCGGGAGGCACAGTGAGCACCGTCCGAGACCGCATGGACAAGTGGATCAAGCCCTACGCCGCCTTGTGGCTGACCATGATCATTGGGGGAACACTGGTGGTCGCCCTGGCCCTGCTCGGCGCCGAGGTGTACGCGAACGTGGTGGACGAGGAAGGGCTGGCGAGCCTCGATATTCCTGCACTGGAATACTCCCAATCGCTGCGGAACCCGGACGTGGATGCCTTCGCCACGGGCTTTACCAACGTGGGCGGCGGGATCGGGATGCCCATTCTTGCCAGCATCCTCACCGCGTGGCTGACATTCCTGAGCAGGACCTGGCGGCCCATCGTCCTGGTGGGCGGTGCTGCCCTCGTTTCCACAACGGCCACCACCCTGGGCAAGCGCCTGGTGGGCAGGGCGCGGCCGGACCATTCGGAGGCTGTGCCGCCCTATGAAACCACACCGTCCTTCCCCAGCGGACACACCCTGAACACAACGGTGGTGATCGGGGTCCTGGTCTACCTGATGTGCCTTCAGTTCCGGATCCTCTGGGCCAGGATCGCCGCGATCACGGCCGGCGCCATCTTTATCATCGCCATGGGCCTGAGCAGGGTTTTCCTGGGACACCACTGGCTGACCGATGTAATGGCCGGCTGGTTCCTTGGCCTCGCCTGGGTGTGCATGGTGATCCTGGCCCACCGGTTGTTCCACCTGATACGGCGCCGCGAGCACGCAGGCCCTGCGCCCACGTTTGAACGCCCCGTGGTGCGGGATGTAGTGGCCGACGCGGTGCACCATGACGGGCGGCACACCGACCGGGGCGAGGGTAATGCCGGGTGATAGTTTTGACCCATGCGCACTCTCGTTGTTGACCACCCGCTGGTCGCCCATAAGCTCACCGTCCTCCGGGACAAAAACACCCCGTCCCCGGTTTTCCGGCAGCTGACGGAGGAGCTGGTGACCCTCCTCGCCTACGAGGCCACCCGAGAGGTCCGCACCGAGCCCGTCACCATCGAAACCCCCGTCAGCACCACCGTGGGCACGGCGTTCACCAAACCCACTCCACTGGTGGTCCCCATCCTTCGTGCGGGACTGGGCATGCTGGAGGGCATGACCAAGCTGGTCCCAACCGCTGAAGTGGGCTTCCTGGGCATGGCCCGTGACGAGGAAACCCTGGACATCATCACCTACGCCGAGCGCCTCCCCGAGGATCTCACCGACCGGCAGATCTTCGTGCTGGATCCCATGCTTGCCACCGGCGGAACACTGCGCGAAGCCATCAAGTTCCTGTTCAAGCGCGGCGCCTCCGATGTCACGTGCATCTGCCTGCTCGCCGCGCCGGAAGGCCTGGCCAAGCTGGAGGAAGAACTCTCCGGCGCAAACGTCACTATTGTCCTGGCGTCCATCGACGAGAAGCTCAACGAAAAGTCCTACATCGTCCCCGGCCTCGGCGACGCCGGCGACCGGCTGTACGGCATCGCAGGCTAGGACTCAAGCCTTTCCCGCTTCCCAACACAAGGCTTAGCCTGTGCGCATGGACTGGAAACTGGAACTCGTTTTTGTGCCCGTGTCCGATGTGGACCGCGCCAAAGACTTCTACGTCAACAAAGTGGGCTTCAACGCAGATTTCGACGAGCGGCCCAGCGACTCCATCAGGTTCGTGCAGCTGACCCCGCCAGGGTCTGCCTGCTCCATCTGCATTGGGGAAGGGCTCACGGATGCGCCTCCCGGCACAGGCTCAAACCTGCAGCTCGTGGTCAATGACATCCAGGCCGCCCATGCGCAGCTGAAGGCCAACGGGGTGGAGGTCAGCGATGTGGACGTGCAGGACTGGGGCCATTTTGTGTACTTCGCCGACCCTGACGGGAACCGGTGGGCGGTCCAGTACATCCCGGGCCGGGACGTACTGGACCGCGAGGGGCAAGCTGCCTCGGTTTAGTACCAGTTATTGGCGTAGTGGAAGTTCAGTGCTCCACACGGGGACTGGTAGCGCTCCTGGATGTAGTCCAGGCCCCAGTTGATCTGCGTGCGGTAGTTGGTGAGGTAGTCGGCGCCGGCGCTGGCCATCTTCTCAGCCGGCAGGGACTGGACGATGCCGTAGGCGCCGCTGCTCGGGTTGGTGGCCGTGGTGGTCCAGTCCGATTCCTTGGTCCACAGGGTCTGCAGGCACTGCATCTGGTCTGGTGCCCAGCCATAGGAAGCCAGCTGACCGGCAGCGTACGCTTGGGCGCCTGCGGGATCGTTAACCGCGACGACGGGTGCGGGCTCGGGTGCCGGTTCGGGCGCCGGGGCAGGTGCCGGCTCGGGCGCAGGAGCTGGCGCGGGTTCCGCGGCCGGGGCTGGAGCCGGTTCGGCGGCCTGCGGGACAACGTTGATCGGCTCTGCCGGGGCGGCAGGCGCGGGGTTGGCACGGATTTCGCTCTGCTCCATGCTCAGCTTCGACTGGGCCTCCGAGGCCTGCGCTTCAGTGGCGGCCACGCGGGCGCTGGTGTCAGTGGCCTGGCCCGCGGCGCCGACTCCAACGAGGAGGGCGCAGGACGCTGCCAGGATCGCGGCGCGCTGGCCGAAGGACGGGATTTTGCCTGCTGCGCGCGGAGCGCTGGCGTCGGAGCCTGAAAGCGGGCGTGGTTTTACAAGGAACTTTGACATGATGGATCGCCTCTCACACCTGCGGAGTTAGCTGTCGGGTTCGGATGAGGGCATCCGGCCGCACGGATAAAACACGTGCAGGCTTAACCCCAAGGGCATTGAGTGCCCGGGACGGTGGGTCCCCCGCCTCTGCCGTTGCTCAAGAGGAATCCGGGAAGTGGCAGAGCTTGGCGTCAACCCGGGATATGCGGTCCGATCGCGGAACGCACCCTATCGACGGTACAGGAGTGCAGGACAAAAGTCACATTTTGGTAACGGGGATCACGACGAGGGCGCGTCGCCTTGCGCCATTCCGCGGAACAAGGGCAGCTGCAAGGTGAACTGCGTGTGGCCCGGTTGCGACGTTACCGTTACCCGTCCGCCGTGGGCCTCGACGATGGACTCGACGATGGACAACCCCAGGCCGCTGGTTCCCTCAGCGGCGAGGGCAACGTTGGCGGTGCCCGCGCGGGCCGCGTCTACGCGGGCAAACCGCGCGAAGACGTGGTCCACGAACTCAGGCGGAATGCCGCCGCCGTCGTCCGTTACCGTCACCACCGCGGCGCCCTCCGGCGTTTTCCCCACGCCCGTGACCACCGTGGTGCCGGGAGGGGTGTGCTTGCGGGCGTTGGAGAGCAGGTTCATCAACACCTGCCGCAGCTGGGATGGATCCCCCTTGACCACCACCGGCTCGTCGGGAAGCTCCAGGCGCCAGGTGTGCCCGGGAGCCATGACTTTTTCGTCGCTGACGCCTTCCACCACCAGCTGGGTCAGGTCCACCTCGCTGAGCTTCAGCGGCTGGCCTTCATCAAGCCGCGCGAGCAGCAGGAGATCCTCCACCAAGGCGGTCATCCGTTCCGACTGGCTTTGGACCCGCGCCAGCGACTTCTCCCCGTCCGCAGTAAGGTTTTCCGTCATCCTCATCAGCTCGGTGTAGCCGCGGATTGCGGTCAGCGGCGTGCGCAGCTCATGGGAAGCGTCAGCCACGAACTGCCGCACCTTGGTTTCGCTCTTCTGCCGCGCCTGCAACGCATTGGCAACGTTGTCCAGCATGAGGTTCAGTGCGTGCCCCACGCTGCCCACCTCAGTTCCGGGATTGGAGTTCGACGGCGGTACGCGTACAGCAAGTGCTACCTCACCGGCATCCAGCGGCAACTGTGAAACGCGCGTGGCCACCTCGGAGAGCTGCTCAAGGGGCTTCATAGTGCGGCGGATCAGGACCGTGCCCGCGAGCCCGATCAGGAGCAACCCGCCCAGCGAGACAACCACGAAGGTCCAGACCAGGGACGTGAGCGTGCTCTCCTTGGCCGCCAGGGGAAGCCCGGTGACCAGGACGTCGCCGAAACTGGTTTTGACCGCGACCAGCCGGTAGTCGCCGTTTGAAAGCGTGCGGTCAACAGGCCGGGCGTCGGTGGCCAATGCCAGCAGGACCTGCTTGTCCTCCGTGGACAGCGCGGAGCGGGTGGTATCCGCTGCGAGGAAGCCAGCGCTGTTGACCTGGCCGTTGAGGATACGGGCGTTCAGCGTTCCCACGCTTTGGCCGCGGGAATCCAGGGGGTCCCTGCCATTGAAGCCGCCGGACGGAGGGCGGCCGGGATCGTTGGAGCGGGCTGCGGCCTGGCCCAGCTGCTCGTCCAGCTGGCGCGTGAGGAAAGCGTCCATGGAGGCATAGCTCACCACGCCCACTGCACCGCAGATGGCGACCAGCAGCGCCATGGCCAGGAGGATGAGCCGGGTCCGCAGATGCCAGGTGTTGGGCCTGAGCCAGCTCCGGCGCTGCGGCTCCGCCGTCTGCACGGAGGTCATGGCGCGCCTACTCCGCCGGTTTGATGACGTACCCGGCGCCCCGCACGGTGTGGATCATGGGCGGGTGCACGGCATCCAATTTCTTGCGCAGGTAGGAAATGTAGAGCTCCACGATGTTTGCCTGTCCGCCGAAGTCGTAATTCCACACCCGGTCCAGGATCTGGGCCTTGCTGATGACGCGCTTGGGGTTTTCCATGAGGTAGCGCAGCAGCTCGAACTGGGTGGCCGTCAACTGGAGCTCCTCGCCCGCGCGGGTCACCTCCCGGGTGTCGACGTTGAGCACAAGGTCTCCCACCACCAGTTCGGCAGTGTCCATGGCGGCAACGCCGGACCGCTGGACCAGCCGGTGCAGCCGCAGCAGGACTTCCTCCATGCTGAACGGCTTGGTGACATAGTCGTCCCCGCCGGCAGCCAGGCCCACGATCCTGTCCTGGACGGCATCCTTGGCAGTCAGGAAGAGCGCGGGGACCTCGGGCGCGAAGGCGCGGATCCGGCCCAGGACCTCGACGCCGTCGAACCCCGGAATCATGACGTCCAGGACCAGGACGTCGGGGCGGAAGTCCTTGGCCAGCTTCACCGCTGCGGGACCATCGGCGGCAACCGCCACTGACCAGCCCGCCATGCGCAGGCCCATGCTCATGAGTTCAGAGAGGCTGGGTTCGTCATCCACCACCAGCGCCCTGATGGGGGAACCGCCCGGATGGGTGAGCTTGGGGAGGTTGTTTGTCATGGAGTGCGAAGTGGCCATGGAACAACTCTCCGATCATTGGTTTAAGCCCGGCTATGGCGTTCCTGTGCCCAAGCTGTGAATCCCAGCCTAGCGAGCTGAACGTCCGCAGCGGCCGGTACCGCGGTGCTGCTGCCTTGTTTCGGCTGCCACCTTGCTGCCGCCTTGCTGCCGCTGCCGAATTGCCCGCCAGGCATTTGCAGACCCCTGCCGCCGGCTTCTGCTGCCCGTCCGTGGAAATTTTCTTGTCCGGAATTGGAGGCGGCTGGACACGCCAGCGGCGCGGTGAGTGGGATTTCCCTATCAGTCCGGGTGTTGAATATGTGGACGCCTGAGCGCTGTTCCGTCGAATATCATTCTGCAGTCCGGCCATGTTGGCGGCTGGTAACGGATAACAAGCGTTATTTTTGCGGCTATGCCAGAATCGTGATCTGCGGCACATTAGCCCAATTCGTCTCATAATGCGGACGATCCGGTCCATTGTTACTTGCAAGTTGTCATTGTTACGCTGCACACTTCCAATGTGAACAAGAACTCAACAGCACCTGCAGCCGCAGAATATTGGCCCAGCACATCCGCTGCTGCCGACATGCGCTGTTGTCGAATGCACGCCTGACCTTCCCACCCTCCGAAGTTCTTAGGCATTCGCCCCCAGCCCAGCGTCGGGCGCCCCTCCCCAGTTCGCATTGCGGGGAAACCCAGCATTCGGGCCGTGATGACGGCCATTCACATTGAGGTAAGCAAACATGACAGTTGCATCCGGATACGTCCACATCTCCGTCCGTAACGCCGCCAAGGCGGGCCAGGCCTCCGGCCTCCGCCCCGGTTTCGGCCCCCGCCCTGCCCTTGCTCCCTCTGCTTCCGGAAGCAGCTTTCCTGCCCAGGGCTACGCGCCCCAGGGCTTCAACCCCAATTCCTACGGGCAGCTCCGCGCCGTCCAGCCGGCGGAGGCTGCACCGATGACGGCCCCCACCCCCGTAGTGGCCGGCCCGGCTGCCGTCCGTCCTGTCGCCAATGACAACGTTGCCCGCGGATTCGTCCTCTACATGGGCATCGACGAGGAAACCGCGGCAGCCGCCGGGACATCCATCGCCAAGCTGGCCCAGGAGATCCGTGCCTACGCCCAGTCGCTGGTGTCCGGAGCCGAAAGCTACGCAGCCGTCGCAGTGGCTCCCGCAGGCACCCCCGGTTCCGCGCTCGACGTCGTCCGTTCCACGTTCGGTGACCCCACCGTCAACACCCGCCCGCGCACTGAGGCCGCGCGTCCCGCGCAGGCCCAGGAGCCACGCCCGTCCGGTGTCCTGATCGACCTCGCCCGCCGCGAAGTCCACCTGGACGGCGAGTCGCTCAACCTGACGTTCAAGGAGTTCGAACTCCTGAACTACCTGGTGGAGAACGGCACCCGCACCGTGGGCCGCGACGAGCTCCTGGAAGGCCTGTGGCGCAACGCCGAAGAGGTCCCCAACGAGCGCACCATCGACGTCCACATCCGCCGGCTGCGCTCCAAGCTGGGCCGCCTCGCCAATACCGTACGCACGGTCCGCGGCCAGGGATACCGGTTCTACGAGCACCCCGAAGTTGTGGTCTGGGCCGCTCCGGAATACTCGATCTAACTCACTTTCGCGCGAAGGCGACCTGCTCCTGCCGGGCTGGTCGCCTTCGCTCTCGCGAGGCATCCTTCGGCGCCTGCGCTCGTGCCTCACGCAACAACGGCGCTTTCAGGACGCCTCGCTGCGCTACGGCGACCGGCATGACCCAGGCACCACCTGTTGCGCGTCCCGGCCTCTCCAGGCACTGGGCCTCCGCGGCTGGTGGGGCTCGCGTCACTGTGGGCACGCTTTTGAGCTCTGCTTTGGTGGCGAGGCCTGAGTTTCCGCCGTGTGTCTTCCCGGGCGAGGCTGAAAGCGTGCCCTGCGTGACGCTGCTTCTGGCTGGTCCCTCCCGCTAGGCTTGGGGCATGAGTGGGCACCATCTTCGACGGCTTGTGATCATGCGCCATGCCAAGGCCGACTGGCCTGGCGGGGTGGCCGATCACGAGCGCCCGCTGGAGGAGCGGGGCCACCGGGAGGCACCCCTGGCCGGCCGCTGGCTGCTCAAGCACAACATCGTCCCGGACTTCATCCTCTGCTCCAGCGCACTGCGGACCCGGCAGACCTGTACCTGGGTGTGTTCCGAACTCGGAGACAAGGCGCCCACCCCCAAGCTTGAGGACGGGCTGTACGCTGCCTCGGCACTCCGGATGCTCACGGTGATCAACCACGTTCCGGATACCGTGACCACACTGATGGTGATTTCGCACCTGCCGGGCGTCCAGGATCTGGCAATGCACCTGGCCTCGCGGGATTCGGACCACGACGCCTACATGGACGCCGCCACCAGGTACCCCACGAATGCCCTCACCGTCCTGGAAACGGAGAAATCCTGGGCGGAGCTGGACGGACAGGACGCGCGCATCACCAGGTTCAAGGTTCCCCGGGCCCACTAGCTGCCCCCAGTCCGGAGGGGACGGGCGGGGTCACCGGCGCTGTGTGGGTTTGGCTCCGGTTTTCGACGGCGGTGTCCTGGCAGGGGAGGCGGACGACGACGGCCGGTTGGCTGGCGTGGAGGGCACCCGGGCAGGTGCGCGGA
This sequence comes from Pseudarthrobacter sp. L1SW, assembly GCF_020809045.1. Taxonomy (NCBI): domain Bacteria; kingdom Bacillati; phylum Actinomycetota; class Actinomycetes; order Micrococcales; family Micrococcaceae; genus Pseudarthrobacter; species Pseudarthrobacter sp. L1SW. Next base: position 699,657 of record NZ_CP078079.1, read on the forward strand.
GGCCCCCGGTTCCCTCGCCGCGGGTCCGCGGCGTCGCCTGCGGGGCCGGCTTGCGCTGCCCCGAGGCCGTTGCCGTTGCTGTTGCCGTGGCCGCGGGCCTGCCGGCCGCCGTCGTCCGTCCCTTGACGGAAGTGCCGCGGCCTGCCGTGCCCCTGCCGGCCGTACTCTTTCCACCAGCGGTGCCCCGTCCAGCGGTGCCCCGTCCAGTGGTACCCCGTCCAGCCGCGCCCCGTACGGCCCTGCCCCGTCCGGCCCTGCCCCGTCCGGCCGTGCCCCGTCCGGCCGTGCCCCGTCCGGCCGTGTCCTTCCGCGACAGCGGCTGCAGCCGACGCCCGCGGGGCCAGGCAGCGCCCAGGAACAGCACGAGCAGGGTCACCAGGCCTGCGGCGGCAGCACCGAAAAAGTAGTTGTCGGGGTCGTGGGTAGGCAGCGGCGTTCCGATGAATGAGGACTCGCCTGCGAACGCCAGTTCCCACGTGCTGACGAAGGCGAGGGAAAAACCGATGGTGAGGCTGGTGCCCGCGCCGGCTGCCAGCAGGGCCAGGCGCCGGCCCCGGTTCAGGATCTCCATGATGCATGCCAGGCATGCCAGCGCCAGGACGCCGAGGAACGCCACGAACACTGGTTCGGCGAGCGTCATCCCGGTCAGCACCAGCAGGCCGGCCGCAACAACACCGGCAACAACCGCAAACTTTCCGCTCTTCCCCATGCGTCCCATCATCCCTGAGCCGGGGGTTGCTTCAGCACGTAGCCGCGCATGATGGCCATGATTGCTGCAACGCTTTGGTCACGCGTCCGCTCGGGGTGGTACGTCTGCCGGTCCAGTCCCACCACGAAGCAGGCCCCGAAGATGGCGGTTTCCAGGCTGCCCCGGGAAATCGAGGAGTCCACGGGGTATGCCTGCGCTACCTTCTCCACCGCCTCCCCGATCACAGCGAGCAGTTCGCCGCGCAGGACCGCGAACGTGCCCTGCCACTCGCTGGGGATGCGCCAGTTTTCGCTGACCCAGAGGCGCGCGAAGGACGGGTATTCGGCCATGAAGTCCAGGGCCTGGCCGATCATTGCCTCCATGGCCAGCAGCGGGTCACTGGCCTGAACGCCTCCGGCCCCGTCCAGGCTTTTTGGCCGGTCAGCTCCTTGTTCCGGTGTTCCCATCAGGCGGGCCTTCAGGATGTCCACCCCATGCCGCAGCAGCTGCGCGATGAGCTCTGATTTGCTGCCGAAGTTGTAGTAGACGGTCCCCTTGGAGACGCCTGCCGCAGCGGCGATCTCATCAACCGTGACGCCCGCGGCACCCCGCTCGCCGATGAGCTCCATGGACGCGTCGAAGAGTTTCTGGCGCGTGGCGGTAGTCCGGGCTGGGCGGAGGCTTTTCGCTGCCCTGGATGGCTCCATGGTCATACTGCAATCTCAGGCTTCAGCGTCTTCAGGGTCCAGTACTTGTTCCTGCGCACGGCGAGCGTGGACAGTGCAGCACCGAGCGCGGTATAGCCCACCAGGCCCAGGACTGTGGGCGCGATCATGGACAGGTCCCCGCCATAGACCAGGTGCCGCATTCCGGTCACTACATAGCCCATGGGCAGGACTTCATGCACCACGTGGAGCGGCTGCGGAGTGGTTTGCCAGGGGAAGGTCCCGCCGGAAGACACCAACTGCAGGACCAGCAGGACGAGCACCACGAGTTTCCCGGGCGATCCGAGCAACGCCACAACGCCCTGGATGATGGCACTGAACGCCATCGCCGCGGCGAGCATCAGCAGCCACATCAGGACCGGATGGGCGGGATTGAGCCCCAGTGCAAGGTTAACCACCAGGGTAAGGAGGGTTGCCTGGACCACAGAGACGGCAAGGAACGGCAGCCAGCCGCCCAGCGCGATTTTCCAGGACGCCGCATTGGACGCCAGCGCCCGCTGGGTGATGGGGCGCATGGCCTGGACCAGCATGAAGATGCCGATCCACAGCGCGAGGGTGAGGAAGAACGGCGCAAGCCCGGCGCCGTACGATTCGGCCTTGGCCTGTGAGACGTTGCTGACCGCCACCGGGTCTGCCATGACCCGGGAGAGGTTGCTCTTTTGGGTGTCGTCCGGGTTGGGCACCTGCCCTGCGCCCTTGCCGAGTTCGTCCGCCAGCCTGCGGGAGCCGTCCGCGGCCGTACCGGCGCCCTCCTCCAGGCGGGCTGCCCCGGCGTCCACCCTGCTTGCTCCCTCGGCGAGCCGGCCGGCGCCGTCGAGCGCGGCCTGCTCTCCGGTGGCCAGCGCGGCAGCCCCCGTGTGCAGCTGGTCAGCGCCTGACGAAGCCTGCGAGACGGCGTCCCTCAGCGCGGGCGTGCCTGCGGCGAGCTGCGCCGCGCCGGCACTGACGGACTCTGCACCGCTGGCCAGTTGCTGGATTTGTGCGGCGTCTGCCTGGATCCCCGTTTTGGCTGCGGCCATGGGGCTGGAGCTTGCTGTGGCGTCGAAGTCGGCCAGAATGCTGTCCGCCTGCTCCTGCGTGAGGACGCCGGCCGCCATGAGCCTGCTGTTTGATTCGACCACCCGTGTCCGGAGCCCTTGGTCTGCGGCCTCCAGCTGGGTTGCAACGTCCTGCACCTTGGCGTTCAGCTGCGCGTTGCCCGCCGCCACCTGGGCCGCCCCGGCAGCGAGGGTACGGGAATCGGCGGGCAGGGTGGACGTCTTGTCCTTGAGTGTGGAGAGCCCGCTGCTGAGCTGGCCCGCACCGTCGGTCAGCTGGTTGGCGCCGTCGCGCAGCTTGGCTTGCCCGGCGTAAAGCTCGCCGGCACCGGTGGCCAGCCCGGATGTGCCCTCACGGAGTGAGGCGGCTCCGTCGCGAAGCCGTGCCGCGCCGTCCGCCAACCCGCTGGCGCCGTCGGCCGCCTTGACCATCTGCGTGTGGATGGTGCCGAAGCCGGTGAGCAGTTGGTTGGCTGTTTCCTCGCCCACCTCCGTGGCGACCGTGCTGTGGACGGCGGTGGTGAGCTTATCCACGATGGTGCCTAGGAGGTAGTTGTTGGCATCGTTGGTGGTGACGTTCAGCATTGCCTGGTTGGCGGAGTCAAAGCTGCCCGGGGACACCAGGTTGGCGGAAAAGTCCCGGGGGATTTTCAAGGCGAACGCGTATTCGCCGCTGCTGACCCCCTGGTCCGCCTCTTCCGTGCTGGCTACGGGTATCCAGTGGAACAGGTTACCGTCCACCAGGCTGTCCGCCACCTTCGCTCCCGCCTCAAGCTGCCGGCCGTCGCTGGCCGGGGCGCCGGCGTCCTCCACAACCAGGGCAGCGTCGATGTGGTCGAGGTTGCCATAGGGGTCCCAGTTTGCGTAAAGGTACACTGCGCCGTACAGCAGCGGGACCATGGTCAGCGCCAGGATGGTCAGTTTCGGCAGCAGCCCGCCGGTCATCCGCTTCAGTTCGGAGCGGGCCAGCCGCAGTACAGTCACTTGGCAACCTCTGTTTCGAGTTCAGCAGTTTCGGCGGCGGCGTGCCCCGTGGCTGCGTCCACGGTGGCGGCGTTGCCTATGGCGGCGCTGGGTCCGTTCCACGACGGCGGGAGCGCACCAACCGTCGCGACGACGGCGAGCGGCCGCCCGCCGTCGGACGCCAGGCGCTGCAGCCGCGGCAGCCAGTGGGACTCGTCCGCACTGTGACGGTCAGGGGAATCGACCACCAGCAGGTCCGTGCTCGGATTGGCCAGCGCGAGCGCGATCAGGAGCTCGAGCCGGCGGCCGGGATCCAGTTGCTCGGTCCAGAGGCCCGCGATGTCCTCGAAGCTGTTCACCTTCAGCCACGGGCTGCTCAGCAGGGCGCCCCGGTAGCGGCGCGGGATGAGGGCCAGGTCCTCGGTCACCAGGTCCCGGACACTAAGGTGCTGCTCGGGCTCGTTAACGCCGGGGGAGTCCACCAGGGCACTCGCCAGGCGGCGCGGTTTGATCCGCTCGCTGCCGTCCCAGCTGACGTGGCCACCGCTTGCCTTCATCCGGCCGCTGAGGACCAGTGCGAGCGTTGTGCGTTGGTCCTGCCGTTCGCCGGTGGCAAGGAGGAGTTCGCCGCGGTTCACGTGGAGGGAAGTTGCCGGGAGCAGGGGATCCCTGCGCCCTTTGGCAGAGAGCAGCTGTGCTGAGAGCAAGGGTGGCCTTTCGCAGAATGCGTCCCTCCAAGCCTAACCGAACTGACCGGTCAGTTCAAATAAGCGCGCTCACCGATCCTACAGGCCGTATTTTTCAAGGAGGCGCAGCCATACCTCGCTAATGGTGGGGTAGGAGGGCACCGCGTGCCATAGGCGGTCCAGCGGCACCCCGCCCACCACGGCGATCGTTGCTGCGTGCAGGAGCTCGGAGACGTCCGGTCCGGCGAACGTGGCGCCCAGCAGTACCTGGCGCTCCTCGTCGACCACCAGCTGCGCCCAGCCCTCGTAGTTCTCCGAATGCAGCGAAGATCCCGCAACCTGGATGGGAAGTTCCACCGATGAGGCGTTGTAGCCGTCCTCGCGGGCACTTTCCAGGGTGCGGCCAACGGTTGCCAATTCCGGATCGGTAAACACGACGTTGGGCACGGCATGCTGGTTTGCGGTCTGTGAATAGCGGCTCCAGTCCGCTGGCCGGCCGGTCAGTTCGCCCTTTGCCCGGGCCGCGATGGCGTCGCCCGTCGCCCGGGCCTCGTATTTTCCCTGGTGCGTCAACAGATTCTTGCCGGCGGCGTCACCCACGGCGTACAGCCACGGTTCGTCGCCCGAAACGCCCTCCACCAGACCGGACGTGTCCGTGCTGAGGGCCAGGTGCCCGCTGCCGTCCGGTTCGATGCCGACACTTTCCAGTCCCAATCCTTCCAGGGCGGGGTGGCGTCCAACGGCCACCAGGACCTTATCTGCGATGACCGTTGACCCGTCGGCCAGCTGCAGGCTGAAGGTGCCGTCATCGTTCCCGCTGATTCCCTGCGTCCCGGTGTTGAGCCGGATGTCCACTCCGTCCGCGCGCAGGCCGGCGGCCACCAGGCGGGCTGCCTCTTCCGGATAATTCCGCAGCAGCCTGCTGCGCGCCACCAGCGTCACGGCGGATCCGAGGCGGGCGTATGCCTGGGCCAGTTCGGTTCCCGCAACGCCGCCACCCAGGACAGCGAGCCGCTCCGGAATCTCGCTGGCGGAGGTGGCCTCGCGGGTTCCCCAGACCTGCAGGTCCTCCAGTCCCTCGATAGGGGGAGTGTTCGGCACTGAACCCGTAGCCAGCACCACCGCGTGGCGCGCCGCCAGTTGGTGGGAGGTGCCGTCCAACCCCGCAACCTGGACTGTCTTGGGGGCCGTCAGCCAGGCGTGGCCCCTGATGAGGTCGATGCCGGAATCCTTGACCCAGGCAACCTGGCTGTCATCCTGCCAGTTGGACGTGAAATAGTCCCTGCGCTTCAGCACTGCCGCGGCATCCAGGGTCCGTGTGACGGCTTCCTTTGCGCCCGGCGTCGTTTGCGCAGCGTGCAGCGCGGTCCCGGGGCGAAGCAGCGCTTTTGACGGCATGCAGGCCCAGTAGGAGCACTCGCCGCCCACCAGTTCCGCCTCCACCAGCACCACGGAGAGGCCACCCTGGGCGGCGCGGTCCGCGACGTTTTCCCCCACGGCGCCGGCGCCGATCACCACAACGTCAAATTCCTGCTTCACAGGCTTGGGCATCATGGGGACAGCCTACGCCGGGGACGATTCGGAAGTGGGCCCAACGCAAAAGGTCCGCACCGGCGAACCGGTGCGGACCTTCTTGGTGCGCCCAAAGGGATTCGAACCCCTGACCTTCTGTTCCGTAGACAGACGCTCTATCCAGCTGAGCTATGGGCGCATTCTGTGTTCCTGGAGAAGAACCGCTCTCCCTGAACCTCGAATTACTTTACGCGAGGGTTGGCTGGGATGCCAAATCGTAGCGCGTGTAATCTCCGCTACTAGACCGGTATAGGTGACCTTTGTCACTTAATCGTAGAATTTCAGCCTGAAGTTCCTTGATTTCCCGCGGAATTCTATTTCTGTGACCTCTGACGGTCAGCATACGTCCAAAAAACTCCAGTGGTCCGGACCATAGCATTTAGCACACACCGATGAACCCGAGGAAGGGAACCGCAATGGGCGATCTGGCGCAGAAGCCGCTGCTTGAGAAAGCACCCACCACACATGCCGGTCTGCTGGCATGGGTCGAAGAGGTTGCAGAGCTAACGCAGCCGGACAGCATCTACTGGGTGGACGGGTCCGAAGAGGAAAACACCCGGCTGACCGATGAGCTGGTGGCCGCCGGAACCCTGACCCGGCTGAACCAGGACCTGTTTCCGAACTCCTTCGCAGCCTTCTCCGACCCCGCAGACGTAGCCCGCGTGGAGGAGCAGACCTTCATCTGCTCGGAAAACAAGCGCGATGCCGGGTTCACCAACAACTGGATGGCTCCCGCGGAGATGAAGGAAAAGCTGCGCGGGCTGTTCGCCGGTTCCATGCGCGGCCGCACCATGTACGTCATCCCCTTCGTCATGGGCCACCTTGACGCTGAGGACCCCAAATTCGGCGTCGAGATTACGGACAGCGCCTACGTTGTTGCCTCCATGCGCATCATGGCCAACATCGGCACCCGGGTGCTGGACAAGATCACCGAGACCAACGCGTTCTTTGTCCCGGCCCTGCATTCCCTGGGAGCCCCGCTGGAACCCGGCCAGGCCGACGTCGCATGGCCCTGCAACCCGGACAAGTGGATTGTCCACTTCCCCGAGGAGCGGTCCATCTGGTCCTTCGGCTCCGGCTACGGCGGAAACGCCCTCCTGGGCAAGAAGTGCTACGCCCTCCGCATCGCCTCCGTGATGGCCCGCGACGAAGGGTGGCTGGCTGAGCACATGCTCATCCTCAAGCTCACCTCGCCGGAGAAGAAGTCGTACTACCTGTCAGCGGCCTTCCCGTCCGCCTGCGGTAAGACCAACCTTGCCCTGCTGGACCCCACCATTGAAGGCTGGGAAGTCGAGACCCTCGGCGATGACATCACCTGGATGCGGATCGGCAAGGAAGGCGAACTGCGCGCCACCAACCCCGAGGCCGGCCTGTTCGGTGTAGCCCCGGGCACCGGCTGGGGCACCAACCCCAATGCCATGCGCGCCATCGCCAAGGGCCACAGCATCTTCACCAACGTGGCACTGACTGACGACGGCGGTGTCTGGTGGGAGGGCATGACGGACGAGGTGCCGGCGCACCTGACCGACTGGGAGGGGAACTCCTGGACCCCGGATTCGGACAAGCCTGCCGCCCACCCGAACTCACGGTTCTGCACGCCGATCTCCCAGATCGACATGCTGGCCGAGGAATACTACAGCCCCGAAGGCGTGGAGCTTTCCGCCATCCTCTTTGGCGGCCGCCGCAAGACCACGGTTCCCCTGGTGACCCAGGCCCGCAGCTGGACCAACGGCATCTTCATGGGATCCACGCTCTCCTCCGAGACCACTGCCGCCGCAGCCGGCCAGGTGGGTAGGCTCCGCCGCGATCCCATGGCCATGCTCCCGTTCATCGGCTACGACGCCGGCGACTACCTCAAGCACTGGATCAGTGTTTCCGGCAAGGCCAACCCCGAGCGGCTGCCCCACATCTTCCTGGTGAACTGGTTCCGCCGCACGGCCGACGGCGGGTTCGCCTGGCCGGGCTTCGGTGACAACGCCCGTGTCCTCAAGTGGGCCATCGAGCGCATCGAGGGCAAGGCCGGTGCCGTGGAGACGCCCATCGGTTACGTGCCCGCCGGCGACTCGCTGGACCTGACCGGCCTGGACCTCACCCACGCACACGTGGAGGAAGCTGTCCGCGTGGACCGGGAGGAATGGGACGCCGAGCTGGCTTCCATCGAGGACTGGTACGCACAGTTCGGCGATTCCCTCCCCGACGCGTTGCGTGCCGAGCTTGAAGCCCTGAAGGAACGCATGGCTGACCACAGCTAAGCAGCACGCAACAAACAGGCATAACGACGGCGGCGCCGCACCTTTCCAGGAAAGGTGCGGCGCCGCCGTCGTTCTCCCATCGGACTTGTTCAGCTGGCCAGCCAGATGTCCGGGCCGAACACTTCGTAGTGGATCCGGGTGGCCGGGATGCCGGCGTTGATCGCTTCATTGCGGATGTTCTTCATGAACGGCAGCGGGCCGCACAGGTACAGGGAAGCGTCAGCCGGAAGATCCACCTCGCGCAGGGACATGAAGCCTTCCTTGGCTCCAGCCACTGGCTGTTCAAGCCACAGCTGCAGCTCCGCACCGTCCAGGCGTTCGACGTCGTCCGTCATCTGGCTGCGGAGTGCCCAGCTGTCCAGCGTGCTTTCCGCATGAAGCACCAGGACCTGGCGGTCGGAGCCGGACTCGGCCAGGGACCGGAGGATGGACGCGGTGGGGGTGCAGCCGATGCCCGCGGAGGCCAGGACCACCGGCCCGTCGCCGTCCTTGAGGGTGATCTCGCCGTACGGATTGGAGATCTCCACGATGTCACCCACCTGGACGCTGTTGTGGAGCACGGGGGAGACCTCGCCGCCGTCGTCAAGCTTGGTGGTGAAGCTGCGGCTGGTGCCGGCCTCGCCGGAGAGCGAGTACTGGCGCACCTGGCGAAGGCCTTCCGGCAGGGCCACCTTGACGCTGATGTACTGGCCGGGCAGGGCCGGGGTGACGGGCGTGTCGTCGGCGGGTTCGAGGGTGAAGGTCATGGAGCCGGCTCCTGCGGGAGTCTTGGCGGCCACCCGCCACGGCATCCACATCCTGTCGTTGGCCTGCGCTGCGTAGAGGCCCTTCTCCAGCTTGATCAGCGCATCGGCCATCAGCCAGTACACCTCGGTCCAGGCCTCGGCGATTTCCGGTGTGATGACCTCGGCAAGGTCCTCGGCGATGGCGGCGAAGAGGTGCTCGTACACCACCTGGTACTGCGGTTCCGTGATGCCCAGGGAAGCGTGCCGGTGGGCGATGCGGGACAGGACGGTCTCGGGGAGGGTGCCCGGATTGTTGACCAGGTGGGTTGCGAAGGCCGCGATGCTGCCTGCCAGTGCCTGCTGCTGGTTGCCGGAACGCTGGTTGGACCGGCTGAACAGGCCGTCCAGGAGTTCGGGGTGCGCGGCGAACAGGCGGGCGTAGAAGTTGGGGGTGATGGCGCCGATCCGGGAGCCCACCAGGGGGAGGGTCGCTTCAATGACGGGGCGGGATTTTTCCGAGAGCATGGGAACTCCTGAGGTAGCGGCCGGGGCCTTCGTCCGGCCTTCGCGAATACCTGCATGTCAAATGCAGGTTTTCATACCCAATTTCTACATCTTGTAGAAGATGGAAGCAAATCGCCCTGTAATACGGGCTTGGCGGGGCTGTCAGATCCCGGGACGGAGCCCGATCATGCTGAAGACCGGAGCCATTTGGCGCGAAACCGGGAGGTCGGCAATGGTGATGGAATCGAGTTCCAGGTAGAACGCCTCACGTGCCCGGGACAGCGCGGAACGGAGCCTGCACTCGTTGATCAGGGGGCAGTTCCCGCCCGGAGCCACGCATTCTGCAGCATCGGTCCGGGTGTCGAGCTGCCGCAGGACCTGCCCCACGGTGGCATTGCGGCCGGCGTGGCTGAGGCGGGAACCGCCGCTACGGCCGCGGACCACCTCGATGTATCCGAGGGTGCGCAGCTTCGCCATCGCCTTGCTGACGTGGTTGTAGGGCGTCCCGACGGAGTCGGCGATGTTCTGCGTGGTCAGCAGGGTGCCGGCAGGGGCTGCCGCGAGCACCATGAGGGCCCGCAGGCTGACGTCGGCGAAGGCGTTGATCTTCATGCGGGCGCCGCCGGTCTAGTCCACCCAGATCGAAGGCTCGCTGGCGTCGGCCGCCAGCTCCCCAAATTCCCACGTCTGGGTTCCGGCGTTTGCCGAGTAGGGCAGCACGGCTGCGAAGACAGACCCGTCGCGGTGCTCCGCCGCTACATGGATGGCGTCCGAGTCCTCCTCCACCAGCAGGATGTCGCAGACCACGGCGGCAGCCCGGAAATCCTCGCGGTTCTGCCGCAGCAGGGCTGTGAGGTCGCTGATCATGGCATCGGCATCAAAGTCGCCGTCTGAACCTTCCGCGGCATCTGCCGGCGATACCGCCACCAGCCGCACCTCGCCGTCGTTCTGGACGGTCAGGGCGAAAGGCAGGAAGCCGCCACTCCGGTGGAGTTGCTCCTGGGCGGCGCTGACGCCCGTGCCCAGGAGGTTCTCCAAGTCCGTGGCGGTGGCATCCGGCACCGAGCCGCGCCAGGAGCCCTGTTCTTCGGAGCCTTGTTCTTCGGAGCCATGCTCCGGCGTGCCTGTCACGCTGCCCTACGCCCGGACAATCGCCAGGACGCGGTCCCGGACCTGTTCCATCGTGGCGCGGTCGGTTGCCTCTGCGTTAAGCCGGAGGAAGGGTTCGGTGTTGGACGGGCGGAGGTTGAACCAGTAGCTGCCGTCGTTGGCGGTGAACGTGCTGCCGTCCAGGGTGTCGATGGTGATGTCCTCCTCGGCGAAGGCCGCGCGCACACGCTCCACGGCGGCGGGCTTGTCCTCGACCTCGGAGTTGATCTCGCCCGAGCTGACGTAGGGCTCGTACTCGCGGCCCAGCTCAGAGAGCGGGCCGTCCTGTTCGCCCAGGGCTGCCAGGACATGCATCGCTGCCAGCATGCCGGTGTCCGCGTTCCAGAAGTCACGGAAGTAGAAGTGGGCTGAGTGCTCGCCGCCGAAGACCGCGCCTTCCTCCGCCATGACCGCCTTAATGAAGGAGTGGCCCACACGCGTGCGGACTGCCCGGCCGCCGTCGTGCTCCACCAGCTCTGACACGGCGCGCGAGGTGAGGAGGTTGTGGATGATCGTGGGGGTTTCCTCACCCAACGCCTTGGCGCGGGCAATCTCGCGGCGCGCCACCATGCCCGTGATGGCCGACGGCGAGACGGGCTCGCCTTTCTCGTCCACCACGAAGCAGCGGTCGGCGTCGCCGTCGAACGCCAGGCCAATGTCCGCGCCATGCTCCACCACTGCCGCCTGCAGGTCGCGGAGGTTTTCCGGTTCCAGGGGGTTCGCGGGGTGGTTGGGGAAGGAGCCGTCCAGCTCGAAGTACAGGGGAACGATGTCCAGGGGCAGCTTGGGGAGCAGGGTGTCGCCCAGCACGGCAGGGGTGGTGAGGCCGGCCATGCCGTTGCCTGCGTCCACCACCACCTTCAGCGGCCGGGAACCGGACAGGTCCACCAGCTTGCGGAGGTATTCGGAGTAGTCCTTGAGTACGTCGCGGACGCCGATGAGCCCGCGCTCGGCCGCGGCCGGGATGGCGCCCGTGTTGAGGTACTGCTCGGCGAGGGCCTGGATGTCCTTGAGGCCGGACTCGGAAGAGATGGGAACGGCGCCGGCCTTGGACATCTTGATGCCGTTGTAGCCGGCAGGGTTGTGGCTGGCGGTGAAGGTGGCCCCTGCGCGGTTCAGGTAACCGCAGGCGAAGTACAGTTCGTCCGTGGAAATCAGGTCCAGCAGCTCAACGTTGGCGCCGCGGGTGGCTGCGCCGTTGGCGAAGGCCTTGCTGAACTCCGGGGAGGAAGGGCGCATGTCCCCGCCCACCAGGATGGTCTCGCCTTCGAGCTTCAGGATGTCCACGAAGGCGGCCCCCACGGCTTCGACGATTTCGGCGGTGATGGATTCGCCCACGATGCCACGGACGTCGTACGCCTTGAAGGATGCCGAAAGGTCAAAAGTCGTTGTCTGTTCGCTAGTCACGGGCTTTATCTTACGTGGGCCGCGGAAGTGGCTGTGGAGGAAAGGTGGGGAGCGGCGTATGTGACATGGGCCGGACGGCCCTGCGGTGGCGGGGTTTCCACACATAGGGCGCCCCCGTGTGCCTGGTGTCGGAGGGGGCTGGGATACTGAATCAATGGTCGATAACCAGCACGCCACCAACCTCATAGAACCCGCAACCGTTCCTGGACCGGCAGGCAGCACCGTCCCTCCCTCGTCGGCAACCCACGCGCAGGCGCTAGCCGTCCTGCGCGAACTGGTGGGCAACCCCACAGCCGGCTTCCATGAGGGCCAGTATGAAGCCATTGAGGCACTGGTCGACGACGGCCGCAGGGCTTTGGTGGTGCAGCGCACCGGTTGGGGAAAATCCGCAGTCTATTTTGTGGCGTCCCTGCTCCTGCGCCGCCGCGGGGCCGGGCCTACGCTCATCGTGTCGCCGCTCCTCGCCCTGATGCGGGACCAGGTAGCCGCGGCTGCCCGGGCAGGGGTGCGGGCTGTGGCCATCAACTCTGCGAACCAGCTGGAATGGGACACCGTCCGCGAACAGCTCGCCGCTGACCAGGTGGACGTCCTGCTGGTGTCGCCGGAACGGCTGACCAACCCCTCCTTCCGGGAAAACCAGCTGCCCGAACTCATCCGGCGCACGGGCCTGCTGGTCATCGACGAGGCCCACTGCATCTCCGACTGGGGCCACGACTTCCGGCCCGATTACCGCAGGATCGCCGACCTGATCACCCAGCTGCCGGATTCGGTTCCGGTGCTGGCCACCACCGCCACTGCGAACTCCCGGGTGGTCCACGACATCGAAGAGCAGCTCGGCGCGGGCGTCCTCACCATCCGTGGTGCGCTGGGCAGGGATTCCCTGCGGCTGGGGGTCCTGTCACTTCCTGACGCCAAGCAGCGCCTGGGCTGGCTGTTGACGCATCTGGCCGACCTTCCCGGCAGCGGAATCATCTATACATTAACGGTGTCCGCTGCGGAGGATACGGCGCGCCTCCTGGCGGAGGCCGGCCATGAAGTGCTGGCCTACACTGGCCGCACGGACCCCGCGGACAGGGAACGTGCCGAGCAGCTCCTGAAGGACAACCAGGTAAAGGCGCTGGTTGCCACGTCCGCGCTTGGCATGGGTTTTGACAAGCCCGATCTGGGTTTTGTTGTCCACCTGGGGGCGCCCTCCTCGCCGGTGGCCTACTACCAGCAGGTTGGGCGTGCGGGCCGTGGGGCGGCAAATGCCGATGTCCTGCTTCTGCCAGGTTCCGAAGACCGGGACATCTGGCAGTACTTCGCCACTGCTTCCATGCCGTCCGAGGAAAAAGCCGCCGCCGTCCTCACGGCGCTTGCCGAAGCCGGTACGGCATTGTCCACGGTTGCCCTGGAAGCAAGGGTGGACCTCCGCCGCACTCCGCTGGAACTGCTGTTGAAAGTCCTCTCGGTGGATGGTGCTGTGGAGCGGGTGGGTGGCGGCTGGCGGTCCACCGGGCAGCCCTGGGCCTACGACGCCGAACGGTACCGGCGGATAGCCGAGGCACGCGTGGACGAGCAGGACTCCATGGTGATCTACCAGGACACTGCCGGCTGCCGGATGGAGTACATCACGTCCGTCCTCGACGACGAGACCGCCCATGCCTGTGGCAGGTGCGATAACTGTGCCGGCCGGTGGTTTCCGGCGGAGATCGCCGAGCAGGCTACCGCGGCGGCCGGCCAGACGCTCAGCAGGGCGGGCGGAGTGCTGGAAGCGCGGCTGCAGTGGCCCTCCGGCATGGACCGCCTCGGCGTTCCGGTCAAGGGCAAGCTCAAACCTGCGGAAGGAGTCTCGGAGGGGCGGGTCCTCGCGCGGCTGACGGACCTCGGCTGGGGCGGCGCCCTGCGGGAGCTGTTTGCGGCAGGCGCGGAGGACCGGCCCGTTGACCCCGGCGTGCTTCAGGCGTGCGTCCAGGTGCTGCGCGAATGGGGTGCCGGCGACCCCCGCAATCCAGGATGGAGCGGGGCGGGCAGGCCGGCCGCCATCGTCAGCATCCCGTCGCGCGGCAAACCTGAGCTAGTGGGGTCCCTTGCGAAGGGAATCTCGGAGATCGGCCGGATTCCGTACCTGGGCGAGCTTCAGCTGGCCCATGGTGGCCCCACGGGAAGCCGCGGGGGCAACAGCGCCTACCGGCTGGCGGGGGTGTGGGACCGCCTTGTGGTGGGGCCGGACCTTGAGGCCGCGCTGGGTTCCTTGCAGGGCGGCAGCGTGATGCTGGTCGACGACATTGTGGACAGCAGGTGGACGCTCACCGTGGCCGGCCGGGCCCTTCGCCAGGCCGGGGCGGGTGCCGTGCTTCCGCTGGTGCTGGCCCAGGCTGGCTGATTCATCCCGGCCCGCCCACGGCCGACTGGCTAAGGCGGGCTGGCCTACCCAGGCTGGATCTAGACCCGCTGCGCCTTCCGCCGGCTGACTTCCGCACCGGCGTGCCGCGGCAGGAACACGCTGTCCGCCGTGCTCGCCAGCATCAACACCGCCATGGCGAGGAACGCGCCGCGGAACGGGCCGGCGGCGTCAGCCGGAAAACTGTTGAGCCCGTCGAACAGCCGGATGAGCAGGGCCCCGACAGCAATGCCGGCAGCAGTAGCGAGCTGGACCAGAGTGGCAGAAACCGTATTTGCCGAGGTGAGCTGCGCGGGTGCGATGTCGGCGTACTGGACTGACGCATAGGCCGAGAACCCGATCGAGCGGAAGGCGCCGCTGCAGACCAGCAGGGCGAACGTCAGCGGCTCTGGTGTTTCTGCCGTAAGCAGGGCGCACAGGACAAACGTAGCGGCAGAAGCAAGGGAGGCGAAGACGAGCACCGCCTTGAAGCCAAAACGCCGGATCAGGGGCGTGGTGGCCGGCTTGATACCAATGTTGCCGATGAACACGGCCGCCACCATGGCGCCCGCGTGCAGCGGGGACCACCCGAACCCGGCCTGGAACATCAGCGGCAGCAGGAAAGGGACGGAACTGATGGTCAGGCGGTAGGCGAACCCGCCGGTGGCCATCGCCCTGAAGGTGCGGGTACTGAAGACCCCGAGGTCAAAGAGCGGATTCCGGGTCCTGCGCATCCAGATGACGGCGCAGGCAACAGCCACCACACCGAACCCGGCGCTCAGCGCGGCCCAGGGAGCGGAAGGGTGGGCGCTCACCAGTTCAAGGCCCGCCACCAGGGCGCCAACCCCCAGGGTGGTGAGCGACAACCCCAGCCAGTCCAGCCGTCGGCCGCGGTCACCGGCCCGTGCAGGCACCAGGCGCAGGGCCGCAATGAACGCCGCCACACCCAGCGGGAGGTTGATCAGGAAGATCCAGTGCCAGGAAAGGTAGGTGGTCAGGGCGCCGCCCACCAGCGGTGCGAGCACCGGCGCCAGGAGCCCGGGCCATACCAGGAACGCCGTGGCGCGGAGGAGGTCGGCCTTCGGCGTCCCGCGGAGGACCAGGAGGGTTCCCACCGGTACCATCATGGCGCCGCCGAACCCCTGCGCGGTCCTGCTGAGAGTGAGGGCAACGAGGTCCTGGCTGAGTGAACACGCCAGGGATGCGGCTGTGAAGATGGCAATGGCAAGGCAAAAGATGCGGCGGGCACCAAAGCGCTCAGCCAGCCAGCCGCTGAGCGGGATGCCCATGGCGACGGTCAGGAGGTATGCGGTCATGGTGATGTTCACGTCCGCGGCTGGAACCCGGAAGTCGGCGGCGATGTTGGGGATGGCCGTGGTGAGGACCGTGCCGTCGAGGAATTCCATGAAGAAAGTGGCGGCCACCAGGAGCGCCAGGCGGGGACTCCACACCTGCACCGGGCCGCCGTGCGCCTCATCCACCGTGTTGCTTGTTGCCATCCGACAATCCTGCCATCGCCGGGCCCCGCGAAGCGCCGGGTGTCCGTCCGACGGACGGCTACGTCCGCGGTGGTGGACGCATCGGCGCAGTGGAAATGCCGCGGCACGCAAAAGGCCCCGGTCCAGGACCGGGGCCAAACGCGGAGACGGGGGGATTTGAACCCCCGGTGGAGTTGTGCCCCACACTTCATTAGCAGTGAAGCCCATTCGGCCGCTCTGGCACGTCTCCAATTGCTATTCCTAGCCCACCAAGGATACGCAGAACCGGGCATGCAGTGCAAAACGGATCGCCCGGTCGTTCAAAGGACGGTTGCACGGCGCGGGCTTCACCCCGGGGGCTGTGCGCCCCGGACCATCCTGATTTCGCGAAGGTCTTCCCACTCCGGAATCACGTCGGCGGCGCCGTCAGGTTCAAACCCGAAGTGACGGTAGAAGCCGATGGCGCGCTGGTTGTCGGCAGCCACCCACAGGCTCGCCGCCTCATTGCCCAGTGCTGCAACAAGAAGGCGGCGGCCCAGGCCCAGCCCCTGGTGCGAAGCCAGCAGGTACAGCCCCCACAGTTCCAGGTTCCCGGACGACGGCGGCGCAAAGCTGTGTGAGGCGGCCCCTGGCTCCCTGCGGATGCCGGCAAACCCAACGACCGTGCCGCCGTCGGAAGCCACCCACGCATGCGCCGGCTCGGCGGCCTCCAGCAGGTGGCGCCAGAGGGGCAGCCGGGAACCGGCGTTCTGCGAGGCAAGGAATCCCTCGGACAACATGCCCCGGTACGTCTCCTGCCAGCAGCGGACGTGGACCGCGGCCAGCCGTTCCACGTCCGGGGCCAGCGCCCGCCGCACCTCAAGCGCCAACGTTATGAGGCCCCGCCGGCCAGCGACTTCCACAGGAAGTGCTGGCTGCGGGCCTGCAGCGCCGCGGCCTGCCGGTTGTCCGACGCGCCCGCGTGGCCGCCCTCCAGCGCTTCGTGGAACCAGACGTTGGGGATGCCCATGGCCAGCATCCGGGCCGCCATCTTGCGCGCCTGGACCGGGCCAACCCTGTCATCGGAGGTTGCCGTCCAGATGAACGTTTCCGGGTACTCCACCCCGTCCTTCAGCAGGTGGTAGGGGCTGAACGTCCTGATGTACTCCCACTGTTCCGGGACATCGGGGTCGCCGTACTCGGCAATCCAGGAGTGGCCGGCGGAGAGCCTGGTGTAGCGGCGCATGTCCAGCAGCGGCACCCCGCATGAAACGGCCCCGAAGAGCTCCGGGTACTGGGTCAGCATGTTGCCTACCAGCAGGCCGCCGTTGGACCCGCCCACGCAGCCCAGCCGCTCCCGCGACGTGACGCCCCGGGAGATCAGGTCCGTGGCAACGGCGGCGAAGTCCTGATAGGCCTTGTGCCGGTTTTCCTGCAGCGCCGCCCGGTGCCATGCCGGCCCGTACTCGCCGCCGCCGCGGATGTTCGCCACCACGTACACGCCGCCGCGGGAGTGGGGGGCTTCCCCGTCCGTCCCTTGCGCGCCCGAGGTCCGGCGTTCCAGCCAGGCCCTGCCCACCGTGCCGGTGTAGGCCGGTGTCCGGGAAACTTCGAATCCGCCGTAGCCGGAAAGCTGGGTGGGGTTCTGCCCGTCCAGCGGCAGGTCCCGGGAGGCAACCTGGAAGTACGGAACCCGGGTCCCGTCGTCGGACACGGCGAAGTGCTGCTGCACTTCATAATCGCCGTCTGCGAAGAACGACGGCGACGCCTTGACCACCGCGTGCCGGCTCACCACGCCGGGGGTACCGGAAGCCGCGCGCTCCAAGGTGCCGCGCATCAGCGTGGTGGGGGTGGTGAAACCTGTGGCGACCAGCCAGAAGTCGTTGCCCGCACCGCCGTCGGCCTCGTCTTCATCGTCCACCGCGTAGGCGTTGACGTCATGCAGCGGCGGGCAGGCGTCCAAGGGCGAAGACGCCCACGCTGCCTGCGCATTGTGCGTTGGCCGGGCGGGATCGAGCACCCGGATCTCGGAGGACACGTCCTTCAGGAGGTTCAGCAGCAGGAAGTCGCGGGTCCAGCTCCAGGACTGCAGGGACGTATTCGCATCCGGGGTGAACAGCACGGCAATGTCCCGTGAGCCGGCCAGGTAGTCCTCGAACCGGGCGGCGAGGAGCGAGCCGGCCGGATACGTCGAGGTGCCCAGTGCCCAGTCCTGCCGGGGCCGGAACAGCAGCCATTCCCGGTGCGCGCTGACATTCACGTCCGTGGGAACGTCGATCTGGAGCCAGGAACCGTCGCGCAGCACCAGGTTCCTGCGGTTGAAGAAATCGATGTAGTCAACGGCGAAGGTGCGCTCAAAACCGGGGGTGGAATCGTGGGCAACCACGGTCATCATGTGGTGCTCGGGCACCTCGAACAGGCGTGGCGCCCCGGCCAGGGTGTCCCCGCGCTTCAGCGTGACGGCCGCCCGGGCGTAGGAGGAAGCGGTCTTCGGCAGTCCGTCCGCGGTGGAGGCCACCAGCAGCGTGTCCGCGTCCAGCCACGAAACATTGCCCTTCGCCGTCGGGAGGTCGAAGCCGCCCTTCGCGGGGTCCACGAAGGCGCGCGTTTGGACGTCGAATTCGCGGTACCGGTTGGCGTCGCCGCCGTCGGGGGAGAGGGCCAACAACGCGTGCCGGTATGGTTCTCCGGAAGCGGGCCGCAGGAAGGTGGCACCGTGGAAAACCCACTCCTGGCCCTCGGCCTCCGCCAGCGCGTCGACATCGAGCAGAACGTCCCACTCGGGGGTATCCGTGCAGTAGCTCTCCCACGTGGTGCGGCGCCACAGGCCCTTGGGGTTCTTCCCGTCCTTCCAGAAGTTGTAGTACCAGTCACCGCGCTTGCCCACCATGGCGATCCGGTCCGTGGAGTCCAGGACCTCAAGGATGCTGCCCTCAAGCTGGACATAGTCCGCGTCCTCCAGGAGGTCCTCGGTGCGGGAGTTCTGCTCCTTCACCCAGGCAAGCTGCTCGTCGCCGTAGATATCCTCAAGCCAGACGTTCTCGTCCGTGGGCTCGGGCGCGATGCCCTGCGGGGCGGGGCCGGTGGTGTTGCCGGAACCGGGGGCGGGCGCTGGATCAGCTTCAGTGGTGGTCATGCGCCCCATCCAAACAACATGCACCCCGGCTGGCAAGTCAAGCGTCGAGCGCACACTTTGTTTTCAGCCCGTACGCTGGATGGCGTGGAAAAAACGCAGAGCACCCGGACCGCCATCATCGGCGCAGGTCCGCGGGGCACCAGCGTCCTGGAACGCCTGCTCGCCCGCTGTGCCGCGCAGATCACTGCGGGTGCGGGCTCCGTGCGCCTCCACATCGATGTCATCGACCCCTATCCGGCGGGCCCTGGGCACGTGTGGCAGCCGCAGCAGTCCCGGCTGTTCCTGATGAACACGCAGTCCTTCTACCCCACGCTGATTCCGGAGGATCCGGACCTGGCCCCGCCGGTCGCCGGAACCACCTTTGACCAGTGGCGGGCCAGGCAGCAGCGGCACCCGTCGCCTGCGCTCGGCGAGGACGAACTTGCTGAACTGGCCGTCCTGGAGGCCAACGACTTTCCCAGCCGCGCCCTGTACGGACGCTACCTCCGCAGCACCCTGGAGGAGCTCACATCCAAAGCGCCCGACGGCGTCACCATCACCTTCCACGAAACGTCAGCACAGTCCGTGCGCCCGGCGGGGGACGGAACGTTCGACGTCGGCCTGGCCACAGGAGCCACGCTGCGCACCAACGCCGTGGTGCTTGCCCTGGGCCACGTCCCGTCACGCCTGAACCCTGAACAGCGCGAACTGGAGGCATCGGCCCGGCGGTTGGGCCTGCAGTACTTCCCGCCGGCCGTTCCTGCAGACGTGGACTGGTCGCTCATTCCCGCAGGTGAGCCCGTCCTGGTCCGGGGCATGGGGCTCAACTTTTTCGACACCATGGTCCAGCTGACGGAGGGCCGCGGCGGAAAGTTCGTCAGTAACGGAACGGCGCTCAGCTACGAGCCGTCGGGCCAGGAACCGCGGATCATTGCCGCTTCCCGGCGGGGAACGCCCTACCGGGCGAAAGCCGCGCTGAACGGCTACTACCCGGCGTCGGTCACCCTGCGCTACTTCACCGAAGCGGCACTGGAGCGGTTCCGCACGGCAGGGATCCGCCCGGCGTTCGACCATGACTTCTGGCCGCTTCTGCACCGTGACGCGCTGTGGGCGTATTACTCCACCCTGGTCCGTTCCCAGCCGAACGCGGTACCTGACGCTCAGGCGTTCCTTGCCGACCTGGAGGAGGCGCTCCACCCGCACGCGCACAGTGCCGCCAACTGGGAGGACAGCGTGCAGAGTGTGCTGGCCGTCCATGTGGGGCCCCGGCACCGGTTGGACCTGCCGGCGCTCGCCGCACCCCTGGCCGGACGCTCCTTTGCCTCACGCGCGGAACTGGATGCCGCCGTCGTGGATTACCTGCTGGACGATGCCCGCCGGTCCGCGCTCGGCGAGGACGACCCCGTGAAGATGGCCATCGGGGCGCTCCACCACGGGCGCGCCGTGCTGAAGACGGCAGTTGCCGACGGCGGCATCACCGATGAATCTTGGGTGGCGGGACTGCGTGGCTGGTTCGAGTCGTTTGTGGAGGGACTCGCCAGCGGGCCTCCCGCGCTGCGCTCCGAGCAGCTTGCGGCGCTGGCCCGGGCAGGTGTGGTGAGCTTCGTGGGCCCGGACCCCAAGTTCGCGGTTGACCGTAAGAACGGCGCGTTTACGGCGTCTTCACCCTGGGTGGGCGGGGCTCCGGTGACTGCCCGGACCATGGTGGAGGCGCTCGCGCCCGGAAACCGGGTTTCGGCTAACGATTCGCCGGTGCTCGAGCAGCTGCTGGCGGACGGCCTGGTGCGGCCGCGGCTCATGATGACGGTGGAGGGGGCGCCCGTCCAGTCCACCGGCCTGGACGTGGTGGCGCATCCCTACCGCCCAGTTGCAGCCAACGGCTCCGTAACCGAAGGCCTGTACGTGCTGGGCCTGCAGCTCTCGTCCGTCCAGTGGGGCACGGCCATCGCCGCCGAGGCCCTCCAGCCCGGCGGGCCCAACTACCGCAGCGGCCAGCGGACCCTGCGCGACGCTGACGAAATCGCCGGGGCCATCCTGGGGCTGTAACTTTCCCGGACGCTCTCTCACTTGATGCGCCTTAAACCCGAACGCTCTCTCACCCGAAAATTTCGGGTGAGAGAGCGTAGGGGGAAAACGCGCGTTAAGTGAGAGAGCGTTTGGTGGGGCGGTTACCGGCCCGCGCGCAGGCAGGCCCGGTAGGCGGCCATGGCCTGTCCGTAGTTCAGCTGCCCGGCAAGGTCCGTGGACCGGGCAGGCTTGACGGGAGTGGTGCATCCCGGTTCAACCGGAATGCTCGCCACTGTCACCGCAACCGTCACCACCGTGCCGGATTCAGCCGCCGTGAGCACAAGCGTCCCTGTCCCGCCGGCTGCGCCGGACGGTACGGGCAGGTTCACGTTGGCCGTGCCAGCTTCCACCGGCACCATCCCCAGTTGGGTTACCGCACCGGCGGCGTCGGTGAACACTGCGGAGAGAGTCTTGTTGACCGGGCTGCCCAGCGATGTGAGGTCCAGCTTGGACACTGTGAGGCTGACCTGCTCCCCGGGCTTGACCTCAGCCGGCGTGGTGCTGGCGACCGCCACGGAGCGCCGGGCGAAGTCCGGCGAAACGGGGCTGCTCTCCTGCAGGTATCTGATCCAGGCATCGCGGTCCACCAGTCCCGAGTCCTTGGTGTTGGCGCCCTCCGTGAAAGCCCGGAAGTTGTCACCGCCTGTTGCCAGGAAGCTGAACGTGCCCAATCGGTAGGACCTCGCCGGGTCCAGGGCGGCGCCGTTCACGCGGACCGAGGTGATGCGGTCCCCGGCGGGCCGGGCGGCGTCGTAGGTGTAGTTCACGTTCTTTGACAGGCCCAGCTGGAGGTAGGCGCGGCTGGGCACCGTCCCGTCCGCGTTGGTCTGCCACTGCTGCTCCAGCAGCGTCTTGAACTGGGCGCCCGTCAGGGATGTGGTCCAGAGGTTGTTCACGAACGGCAGCACCGCGTTGGCCTCCGCATACGTGATGGTCCCGTCCGGGGCGTAGTAAAGCTCGTTCCGCAGGCCGCCGGGATTGACGACGCCGATTTCGGCGCCGCCCAGCTCGGCCGGCTGCAACGAATCCAGGAGCGAATCGGCCACCAGGTTGCCCAGGGTGGATTCGTTCCCGCGGTCATCGCGCTTGGCAGCACCGGCGGCGTCCGTGGTGAACGCCGTGGTGATGTCCGCCGTGACGGAACCAACAGGCTGGTTTCCGACGACGGCGGCCTCAGCGAGTGCCTTCCTGACGATCGCGTCGACGGCGGCCACGCGCGGGTAGGCGGCGGTCAGGCCCGCAGCCGGGTCCGTGGTGCGCCTGACGTTGCCTGCCTTGTAGGACGTGACCTGCTTCGTGGCGTTATCCACGGTGAGCTGGATCTGCCCCACATTCTCGCCGTAGTTGCCGGTCTGGACGATGGGACGGGTCTTGCCCTCGACGCCGGGGACGGGGGCATCCCAGGCGTATTCCTTGTGGGTGTGGCCGGTGAAAATGGCGTCAACGTCCGCGGATGTTTCGGTGACCAGCTTGGCGAAGGGACCGCCGGCTGCCACTTCCTGCTCCAGCGTGGCGCCTTCCACCACACCTGAACCGGCGCCGTCGTGGTTTTCCACGATGATGACGTCGGCAAGGTTCCCTGATGCGATGCGCGCCGCTGC
This sequence comes from Pseudarthrobacter sp. L1SW, assembly GCF_020809045.1. Classification (NCBI taxonomy): domain Bacteria; kingdom Bacillati; phylum Actinomycetota; class Actinomycetes; order Micrococcales; family Micrococcaceae; genus Pseudarthrobacter; species Pseudarthrobacter sp. L1SW. The sequence goes on from NZ_CP078079.1 coordinate 721,967, forward strand.
CCGGTTGATGGCTTCCACCGGGTCGCCGAACTCAAGGTCGGCAATGCCGGCGGGGGTAACCAGGGAGGGGACCTCCTGGGTGACAGTGCCGATCACGGCCACCTTGACGCCAGCCATCTCCAAGATGGTGAATTCAGGCAGGACCGGTTCGGTGGTGCCCTTCCTGTAGACGTTGGCGCCCAGGTAGGGGAACTTCGCGTTGGTGCCGCCGGAGATGACGCGGTCGCGCAGGTCCGCCCACCCGCCGTCGAACTCGTGGTTGCCCACGGTCGAGGCCTTCAGTTCCAGTGCGTTCAGCACGTCGATGGTGGGCTGGTCCTTGGCGACGGCGGAGGCAAACAGCGACGCCCCGATGTTGTCTCCGGCGGAGAGGAAGGCGGTAGCGCCCGGGGCGGCTGCCGCCCGGAGCTTCTCGATGGTCCCGGCGAACAGCACGGTGCTGGAATCGATCCGGCCGTGGAAGTCGTTGATGCCCAGGAAGTTCAGGTCAACGGTGGCGGGCGCAGACCGCAGGTCCAGGCCCACCACAACGGGATCGTGGTCGCTGGCGCGGTACTGGTCCGGCGCGTAGTAGTTGGTGATGTTGTTGTTGTAGCGGCTGTACTCCAGGGCCACGGACTCTACGGAATTAATGTTCCAGATGTCCGCTCCGGTGACCGCCGCGTTGGCGGCGGGGGAGGCCAGGATGTGGTCCAGGGAGCCCACCATCCCGCCGAACAGGTACGAGTGCTTGGCGGAACCGTCCGCGTTGCGTGCCTTCTCGTCCTGGTTGACATAGCCCGCAGCAGTGAAGACGTTGATGGGGTCTTCCTTGGCGTAGGCGTTGAAGTCGCCAATGAGGAACACCTTGTCCGTGTCCTTGGACTCCTGCAGGGACTTGCTGAACTCCAGCAGGGATTTGGCCTGGGCGGTGCGGGCCAGGTTTGAAGCGCCCTGGCCCTGGTCGGTGTCGTCCGGCGTGGCGGCCGAGCCTTTGGACTTGAAGTGGTTGGCGATTGCAATGAACTCTGTCCCGGCACCGCCGCCCACCGGCTTGAAGACCTGGGCCAGGGGCTTGCGTGCGGTGGAAAATGCAACGGTGTCATTGTGGATGATGGATTCACCCACGGGTTCAGCGACGGCCTTTTTGTAGATGAACGCGGTGCGGATCATGTCCTCGTCGCTCAGCGGCGGCGCGTTGGCGGGTGACCGGACGTAATCCCAGATCCCGGGGGTCTCGATGTTCAGCGCGTCCACCAGCTTGGCGAGGGCGTCGTCCCGGTCCTTGCCGAACTGGGCGGAGTTCTCGATTTCCATCAGCGTGACAACGTCCGCGCCGGCCTTGGTGATGGCGGTGACGATCTTGTCCTGCTGCCGCTTGAAGTTCTCCGCGTTGGCTGCCCCGCGTGCATTGCAGCCGCCGCGGACCGTGATCGGGTTGCCTTCGCGGTCCTCGTAGAAGGTGCAGCCGGTGAGCTGGTCGCCGGTGGTGGGGAAGTAGTTGAGCACGTTGAAGGAGGCGATCTTCAGGTTCCCGCCCACAGCGGCCGGAGCATCGGTGCGGGTTGCCCCGAACGACGCCGGCTGAACGGCGGCCTTGTTGGCTTCCGTCAGGTGGGTCAGCGGCTGGAGCTTCCAGGCGTTGTTGCCGTAGCCCAGCACCACGTTGGTGGTGAAGGTGGCGGGGGAGCCCACCCTTATCGGGTCCGTGGCGGTCAGGTAGGGCAGGACCTGGGCTTTGGTGGCGGCGTCCTTGAGGAAGTTGGTGCTGGAGCCGTCGTCGAGCTTGATGCCGCGGGCGGCGTTCTCCGCTACCGTGGCGGTGTATTCGGCCGAGCCGTAAGGCGCGACGGCGGTGGGCTGGACCAGGGGTGTTGTCCCGCCGGCCAGGCCGATCTCCCCGTACTGGTTCAGGCTGTAGTTGTCCGTAACGGTCAGCGGGCCCTGGGGAGCGAGGAGCATTCCTTCAAGGGATTCCCGGAGAGCCTCGCTGGCCGGCAGCGCGAAGGCCGTGGCCTTGACTTCAGGCACGGCCTCGGCCAGCTTGGTGAGGCCGGACGCCGCAGTGACGTTGAGCTGCGTCATGCCGTAGTACTCCGCCACCGCGCCGGTCACCTGGACGTAGTCTCCGGCCTGCACCGAAGCCGCTGTGGCGGGGGAGTAGACAAAGATTCCGTCCGAAGCGGCATGGTTGGTTGCCGTCAGGTCGCCGCCGGTGCCAGCCGTTTGCAGGTAGTAGCCGTTGAGCCCGCCCGTGGGGAAGACTGCGGTGACCTTGCCGGTGGTGGTGACCGTGGAACCTGCCAGCGGGCTCGCGGTGCCCGTGCCCTGGATCTCGGCGATGGACCGCGTGGACGGTGTGGGCGCTGGCGTTGGGTCCGGAGTGGGGCCGGGATCGGGCGTGGTCGCGCCGCCCGTCCCGGTGGGTGTGATGGCGGTGCTCAGGGCGAAGTCCGCGGCGTTGCTGTTGCTGTCCGCCCCTGCTGCCCGGTTCAGGCTCTTGACGTCGGTATTTCCTGCGGGGGCCTGGGCTGCCTGTGTTTCGAAGGTGTTGGACGCGCCATAGCCCAGCAGGTCGGCCACTCCGGCGGGCTCCACCTGGGAGCCGGTGCCGAGCGCGACGGCGGTGGGCTGCTTGGCGAGCACGATGGTGCCGGCCGATCCGCTGAGGTTCAGGGCACCGGCAACGAGGTCAGGTGCGGGAAGGTCCGCACCGTTGGCACCGTTGCTTCCACCCTGGATCAGGTAGTGCCCCTTGGCCGGGATCGAACCGGAAAGGGCGGCCACGCTGGTGGGGGCCGTCGCGGCTGAGGCTGCACGGTACTGGACCGACCAGCCGTCCAGCGGAACGGGGGCGTCCGACGTGTTGTGGAGCTCCACGAACTTGTTTTTGTATGCGGCGCCGCTGCTGCCACCGCTGAGGTAGGCCTCGTTGATCACAACGGGGGAGGTTCCTGCCGCGGCTGAGACCTCCGCGGCTGTCGAGTCGGCGACTGCGGGCAAGGCTGCCACGGGCGCTGCTGCCAGCCCCGCCGACAGCACTGTTCCCAGCGCCAGTTTCCAAGGTGTTTGATGCATCCGCTCTTACTTTCAGAAGGGTCCCCGGTAGGGGAACCGATGGAAGGTGTCCGGGTTGTACCCAGCGCACAAGGGCCCGGATCCTGCTCCTGGTCAAGTGGTATCCGGCACATCCCAACAGCTCTGAATGAACGCAGGATTGATAGCGCGTGCATTCGGCGGGCCGTTCCCCAGCGGAACACGCCGCCCCACCGGCCGGAGCCCCAGTCGCCCGGTCCCGGTGGATGCTGTCGATGCTTGGTTGGTGCCCGGAACGGAATGTGCCGGGCATCACAAAGGATACCGGCCGGTAGCTTCCTGGAAAGCTCCGGCCGGCAGGGGTTTGATTTCCCGGGTGGCTGCGCCCGGGCAGAGACCTACTGGGCCTGCCCCGAGCCTGCCTGCGCTGAGATGATCTTGAAGGTGGCCCCGGCAGGATCGGCGAGCTGCGCTACCCGGCCGAAGTCGCTGTCCGCCGGCCCCTCCAGGACTGTGGCGCCCATGGCCTTGGCCTGGTCGATGGCGGCATCGGTGTCCTCCACGGAGAAATACACCTGCCAGTGCGAGGGGATCTCACCGGTCAGGTAGCCCGAGGCGTCCAGGATTCCCGCCTGTGCATTCATCCCCGAGCCCATGGTGGTGTAGCGGAACCCGGGGGCGTCGCTCATGACCTCCGTTTCCCAGCCGAACACATCCTGATAGAACTTCACGGCGGCGTCGTAGTCCTTGGCGTGGAGTTCGTGCCAGGCGGCGGTGCCCGGCTCGCCGACCAGCTCGTAGCCAAGCATTTCCCGCGGTTGCCACACACCGATGGCTGCTCCCGTGGCGTCACCAAACATGGCCATGTGCCCCTGCCCGGGAACGTCCATGGGCGGCATATAGACCTGCCCGCCGTAGGCTTCCACCGCTTTGGCAGTGGCTGCGGCGTCGTCGGTTCGAAGGTAGGTGGACCACGTGTCAGGCTTGCCCGCCTGGTTCCCGTCCTTCTGCATGATCCCCGCAACCGCTTTGCCGTTCTTCGATGCGGTCACGTACCCGCCGTATTTTTCCTCGTCCCCGGCCTGGTACTCCCAGCCGAACAGCTCGCCGTAGAAACGCCGGGCTGTGTTGACGTCGGTGGTCATGAGGTCGATCCAGCAGGGTGCGCCGGGTGTGGGTACGGGGCTGGGCATGGCAGTCTCCTCTTGGTGTGCGCCGGCAGGCGGGGCCTTCGGGGTGGAACACCCCGACCCTATTTCCGGGGTCTGACACTTTCAAGGGGCCCAGTTTCACGGGGTCCGGCTAAACGAAGGACCCCTGCCGGCCAGCGTACTGGCGGACAGGGGTCCTGTTTCGCGGAAGGTAAGAGATTCGAACTCTTGGTACGGGGTTACCGCACACTAGTTTTCAAGACTAGCTCCTTCGGCCGCTCGGACAACCTTCCTCACCCAGTAGTGTTTCATAGGCACTTGCCTGCAACAAAACAGAGCCCGGAAGGTGTCCGGTGCACACTGGTTGCACGCAGTATTCAGTCAGAAACGGGAGTGTTCCATGAAAGCCGTCTACATTTCGGAGCCGGGCGGCCCGGAAGTTCTGGAGGTCCGGGAGGCTGAAGCCCCGGTACCCGGTACCGGAGAGGTGCTGATCGACGTCGTAGCGGCCGGCCTTAACCGGGCGGACGTGCAGCAGCGGAGGGGCCTTTATCCGCCACCGCCCGGCGCATCGGAAATTCCCGGCCTTGAAGTGTCCGGCAGGATTGCGGGATTCGGTCCCGGTGTCACAAAGGCCTTCTCCCTTGGCGACAAGGTAGTGGCACTGTTGGCCGGCGGCGGGTACGCGCAGCAGGTGGCGGTCCCGGCCGAGCAGGTCCTGCGCGTGCCCGACGGCGTTGACCTGGTGACGGCAGCTGCCCTTCCCGAGGTTGCGGCCACGGTCTACTCCAACCTGGTGATGACGGCGCAGTTGCAGGCGGGTGAAACCGTCCTGATCCATGGGGCAACGGGCGGGATCGGCACCATGGCTATCCAGCTCGCCAAGGCGCTCGGCGCCAGGGTTGCAGCCACTGCCGGATCTGATGAAAAGGTGGGCACGGCAAAAGCCTTCCTGGGGGCCGACATCGCCATCAATTATGCCGAGGAGGACTTTCCCGAAAGCCTTCGCCGCCAGAACGGGGGCAAGGGCGCGGACGTAATCCTCGACGTCGTGGGCGCCAAATACCTGGCGCAGAACGTGGACGCGCTCGCCGATTACGGACGCCTGGTGGTCATCGGGCTGCAGGGAGGAACCAAGGGGGAGCTCGACCTGGGGCAGCTGCTCAAGAAGCGCGCCGCCGTCGTGGCCACCGCGCTGCGCCCGCGTCCGGTAGCGGAAAAGGGCGCCATTATGAACGCCGTCCGCGACGCCGTGTGGCCGCTTATCAGCGACGGAACCGTCCGCCCGCTCGTGGCAAAGACCTTCCCCCTGGACCAGGTGCGCGCCGCCCACCGGTACTTCGACACCGGCGAGCACGTGGGCAAGGTCCTCCTGCTGATGTAGGTTCCGCACGCCGATGCCCGCCAAATACAAGGAACAGCATGTCCATCCGCCACAGCCTCCTCGCCCTGTTGGAGGACCAGCCCCGCTACGGCTACCAGCTGCGGGTTGAATTCGAGAACCGCACCGGTGCCACGTGGCCGCTCAACATCGGGCAGGTGTACACCACTCTGGACCGGCTGGAACGCGATGCGCTGGTGGCCAGGGATGGCGACGACGGGAACGGCCACGTGGTCTACAGCATCACCGCGGCCGGCAAGGCCGAAATCCGGAACTGGTTCGCGGTACCCGTGGAGCGGAACAGCCCGCCCCGCAACGAGCTTGCCATCAAGCTGGCGCTCGCCGTCACCCTCCCCGGCGTCGACGTCCAGGCCATCATCCAGAACCAGCGGGTATCGTCCCTCAGGTCACTGCAGGACTACTCGAAGGCCCGCCGGGACACAGCACTGAACCAGCGCGCCGGTGACACGGCGTCGCTGCTGGTCCTGGACTCCCTGATCTTCCAGGCGGAGGCGGAAGTACGGTGGCTGGACCTGTGCGAGGCCAGGATGATCCAGCAGGCGCAGGGGAAATAGGAAACACAATTGGGTCTTTTTGAATGCCACCGGCGGGCATACCGTAAGTTCCACGAACCGTCCGGCCGGGCGGTGGAACCAACGGAGGAAGCTCATGACAACGCACGTCGCCGACTGCAGCGTAACGAACTGTTCCTTTAACGACCACACCAACTGCAACGCCGCCGCCATCACTGTGGGCGGCGCCGAGAACCATGCACACTGCGCCACCTTCATCGAGACCGGGATCCACGGCGGACTGCCCAAGGTCCTTGCCGACGTCGGGGCGTGCCAGCGCGCCGAGTGCGTCCACAATGACCACCTGATGTGCAAAGCACCCGAGGTCCACGTCGGCCCCGGCGCGGACAACGCTGACTGTCTCACATACTCACACGCCTAAGCGGTTCCGCGCGTCCAGCGAAGCCAAGGCCTCCGCCCGGACTGTCCGGACGGAGGCCTTCCCTGCGTACGCCGTGCGTTCCTTGCGGCGCGTTTTCAGTGCTTTCAGTGCTTCCCTGTTTCCGTGTTTTGCCTGTCACTCGCCGCCGCATCCACTCCGCTCGCCGCACGACTTCGCATCGCCATGCACAAACCCCTCTGGAATGGGAGCGCGGCTAGGTAAGCTGGCTTAGTAGGGGAGACCAGCACCATCTCAAGGAGGAGACATGGCCAAAACGCCTGATCAGCGGGGAAATGCATCCGGAGGCAGGGGCGTTGCCGCCACCGACCCGGCCCTGCCGCCCACAGCGGTGGATGACGCGGTCCGTGAGGCCGAAGAGAGGAAGTGGACCCCGGGAAAGATCGCGCTTTGGGCTGCGATTGCACTCCTCGGCGGCGTGGCCTGGTTCATGCTGGCCATCATCCGCGGCGAGACGGTGAACGCCATCTGGTTTGTGTTCGCTTCGGTCTGCACCTACCTCATTGGCTACCGCTTCTACTCCAAGGTGATCGAGCGGTACATCACCAAACCTGATGACCGCCGTGCCACGCCTGCCGAGTACAAGGCCGACGGCAAGGACTACGTCCGGACAGACCGGAATGTCCTGTTCGGCCACCACTTTGCCGCCATCGCCGGCGCGGGTCCGCTGGTGGGACCCGTGCTGGCCGCGCAGATGGGCTACCTGCCCGGCACAATCTGGATTATTATCGGCGTCGTCCTTGCGGGTGCGGTCCAGGACTACCTGGTGATGTTCTTCTCGATGCGGCGCGGCGGACGGTCGCTGGGACAGATGGCCCGCGAGGAGCTCGGCGTCGTGGGCGGCACCGCCGCCCTAATAGCCACCCTGCTCATCATGGTGATTATCGTCGCCATCCTGGCGCTCGTCGTCGTCAATGCCCTGGGTGAAAGCCCGTGGGGTGTCTTCTCGGTCGGCATGACTATCCCGATCGCCCTGTTCATGGGTGTCTACCTGCGCTACCTGCGTCCCGGGAAGGTCCTGGAAGTATCGCTGATCGGCTTTGTGCTGCTGATGGCGGCCATCATCGGCGGCGGCATCGTGGCCGAAACCCCGTGGGGTGCGGACGTCTTCAGCCTGGACCGGGTCACCATCGCCTGGGGCATCATCATTTACGGCTTCATCGCGGCCATCCTGCCGGTGTGGCTGCTGCTGGCACCGCGTGACTACCTGTCCACGTTCATGAAGATCGGCGTGATCGTGATGCTCGCCGTGGCCATCATTGCGGTCCGCCCGGAAATCACCGTCCCGGCCTTCAGCGAGTTCGCCAGCAGGGAGAACGGTCCGGTGTTCCCCGGCGCGCTCTTCCCCTTCCTGTTCGTCACCATCGCCTGCGGCGCCCTGTCCGGCTTCCATGCGCTGATCTCCTCGGGCACCACTCCAAAGCTGGTGGAGAAGGAACGGCAGACCCGCTTCATTGGCTACGGCGGCATGCTGATGGAGTCCTTCGTGGCGATCATGGCGCTCGTGGCCGCCATCTCGATCGACCGCGGCCTCTACTTCGCCATGAACTCGCCGGCGGCGCTGACCGGCGGAACGGTGGAAACAGCCGCTACCTGGGTCAACAGCCTGGGCCTGGCGGGGGTCAACATCAGCCCGGACCTCCTGGCCCAGACAGCCGAGAACGTGGGCGAGCAAAGCATCGTGTCCCGGACCGGCGGCGCGCCCACGCTCGCCTTGGGACTGGCGCACATCATGCAGCAGTTCATCGGCGGGACGGCCATGATGGCGTTCTGGTACCACTTCGCCATCATGTTCGAAGCCCTTTTCATCCTCACCGCAGTGGACGCCGGCACCCGTGTTGCCCGGTTCATGCTGCAGGACTCGATCGGCAACTTCATCCCCAAGTTCAAAGAGCACTCCTGGCGCCCAGGTGCCTGGCTCTGCACGGCGATCATGGTCGGGGCCTGGGGCGCCGTGCTGCTGATGGGTGTGACAGACCCCCTGGGCGGCATCAACACGCTGTTCCCGCTCTTCGGAATCGCCAACCAGCTGCTCGCGGCCATCGCCCTGTCCGTGTGCCTGGCCATCGTAGCCAAGCGCGGCACCTTCAACTACCTCTGGATCGTCGCGCTGCCGCTGGCGTTCGCCGCCGTGGTCACCATCACGGCAAGCTACCAGAAGATCTTCTCGTCCACCCCGGCAGTGGGCTACTTCGCCAACAACGCGGCCTTCAGCAAGGCACTGGCCGACGGGAAGACCGAGTTTGGTACCGCAAAGTCCGTGGCAGCCATGGAAGCCGTGGTCCGCAACACTGCCATCCAGGGCTGGCTGTCGGTGATCTTCGTGGTGCTCAGCATCATTGTGATCGCGACGGCGCTGCTCGCCACGATCAAGGCGTTCCGCAGCCGCACGTCGGGAGCGGTCATCACGGACAATGAAGATCCCGCCAAGCCTTCACGGGTCTTTGCCCCTGCCGGGTTGATTCCCACTCCCGCTGAGCGCGAGCTGATGGCGGAATGGGACAAGGTTCCGGCTGAACTCCGCTTCGAACGGGCAGGTCACCACTGATGGGCGCGGCCCTCACCGGACTCTCCATCGGGTTCAAGGGCTTCGCCCGGTACCTCGGCGGTGTCATGGGCGCGGACGCCTACGCCAAGTACCTGGAGCATCACAGGGCGGCCGGGCACGGGACAGCGCCCCTGACCGAGCGCGAGTTCTGGCGCGACCGGACCGACCGCCAGGACAGCAACCCCCAAGGCCGGTGCTGCTGATTGAGCTTGCAGCGGACAAGCCGCCGGGAGGGTTCATCGAGTGAGTCCCGGGTGGATCGCTCATGAGAGTATGAACGCATGAGCGATCCACAAGACACTCAGTCAGCTGAGGACCTCCCCGTAGAAGGCACTCCCATCGATGATCGGCAGCCGCCGGTGCCCGCCCAGGCCGCCCCGGCGGATGGCAGGCCCAAGGGAAGCAACCTCCAGGACCTGGTGGATGAACCGGCCAAGGTGATGCGGATCGGAACCATGATCCGGCAGCTCCTGGAGGAAGTGAAGTCTGCGCCCCTGGATGACGCTGCCCGGGGCAGGCTCGCCGAGATCCACGCGCGCTCCATCAAGGAGTTGGAGGACGGGCTGGCACCTGAGCTGGTGGAGGAACTGGACAGGATCAGCCTGCCCTTCTCCGACGAGGCCACTCCCTCCGACGCTGAACTCCGGATAGCCCAGGCCCAGCTTGTCGGGTGGCTGGAGGGATTGTTCCACGGGATCCAGACTGCCATTGCTGCACAGCATGCGGCCCGTGAGCACGCCGCCGCGCAGATGCAGCTCCGCCAGCTCCCGCCCGGCACCATGATCGCGCCGGGAGTGGTCATCGGGGAAAACGGGGAGCCGCAGCGCGCCGGTGCGGGTGCCCGGTCCGGAAGCCCGGCACGGCCTGGCCAGCGGGACGACCCGGACCACGGTCCCGGACAATACCTCTAGGTTCCGCTTGGGATTTTTCAGCGCCGCCAGGCAGGGGCGCAAGGACGACGCGGAGCTGGGCCAGGGGCTGTGGCGCCGGGCCCATGACCGTTTCCAGCGGGGCCTGGACCGCTTCCACCAGGTGCTTGAAGGCGTGGAGGACGACCAGCTGTACGCCGAATTGCTGGAGATCGCCAATGAACTGGCGGGCCTCCTCGAAAGGGTACGGCTGGTGTGCATGGAAGCGCAGCGGCGTTCGCCCAACGACGGCCTTGATATCCCCGTGGCCCTTTCCGGGGTTCACCGCGCCCTGTCCAAGGCCGGCAACTCGCTGGCCACGACCGCCGAAGCAGCCGCCATGCTCCGGCTCGCCGTGGGCCCCATCCCGGTAGGAGCGGCCTCCGTCCGCCGTCGCGCCGAGTCCGTGTTCCAGCAGGTGGCCGACGCCGAACGGCACCTGAGCGAAGAGGGTTCCGGGCCGCAGCACTTGGGTATTCCCGGTTAAGCGCCTGGCTTACTTTCCGGTAATACCGCCCGGACGGTACCCGCGGTTTGGCAGGATGGACGGATGACACTTTCACCTACATTGACCTTCAATGACGGAAACACCATCCCCCAGCTCGGCTACGGCGTGTGGCAGGTTGAGGACGGCGTGGCTGAAAAGGTTGTCCGCCAGGCGTTCGAAGCGGGCTACCGCCACATCGACACCGCCAAGATCTACGGCAACGAGGCGGGTGTGGGCCGGGCGATCGCCAGTTCCGGCCTGTCGCCGGAACAGCTCTTCATCACCACCAAGCTCTGGAACGCAGACCAGGGGTATGAGTCCACGCTCGCTGCCTTCGAGGATTCGATGGACCGGCTCGGGCTGGAAACCCTGGACCTTTACCTGATCCACTGGATGCAGCCTAAGCAGGACAAGTACGTGGACACCTGGAAGGCCCTGATCGAGCTGCAGAAGCGCGGCCGGGTCACGTCCATTGGTGTTTCAAACTTCACCGTGGAGGGCCTGCAGCGGCTCATCGACGAGACGGGCGTGGTTCCGGCGATCCACCAGATCGAGCTCCACCCGTACTTCAGCCAGCGGGAACTGCGGGAGTTTGGCGCTTCCAAGGGGATCCTCACCCAGGCATGGTCGCCGCTGGGCCAGGGCGGCGAGCTGCTGGAGGACGCAACGGTGGCATCCATCGCCGCCAAGCACAACGCAACTCCCGCACAGGTTGTCATCGCCTGGCACCTCGCCATCGGCAACGTGGTGATTCCCAAGTCGGTCACGGAGTCCCGGATCCGTGAAAACTTCGCAGCGCTCGACGTCAGCCTGGATGACAGCGACGTCGAGGCCATCAACGCGCTGGACCGCTCCGCCAACGGTGAAGGCCGCATCGGCGCGGATCCTGCAGTTTCCGACTTCGCTTAGCCGGCGGCCGGCGCCCGAAGCGGGTGCTGGCTCCGCAAACCGCCCCGGCCTGTGTCCAGCAGGCCGGGGCGGCCTGCTTTAAGCGGCGTCAGCAGGGAGCCGGAACTCTTCAGGCGGCAGTGCGGACCTGTTCGACGGCCACCGCGTCCACGACGGCCCAGCCGTCCTCCTCGCGGCAGTACCGGCTGGCGAAGCGCTCGGCGTCGGCCAAAGTGTCAAAGACCTCGGCCCGGGCACGGCCGCAGTCGGAGTCGAAGTACGTGACGTGAAATTCCTGTACCAGTTGGTTTTCCATGAATCCAGTCTGCAACCGGGGTCTGACATTTTTCGGAATCAGCCCCGCGTGTTGCTGTGGGATCAACGCTCCACCCTGGTCAGGGTGACCATGTAGCGGTCGTCGCCTTCGATGCCGTCGTCATCGATCGATTCCAGGTTGAAGTACTGCACCTCCACCCGGTAGGTGCCCGGTGGCACCTCCACCTTCCCGCCGCTCATGCCGTTGTCCGTGGGTCCCGATACCTCCACCACTCCGCTGGGGACCTCCAGGATTCCCGTCATGACCCTGTCCACGCTGCCGGTGAATGACCGCTCCGAGTCGAGGCGGATCAGAACGGGTGCGTTGAAATCGCGCGCGGTGCCCACGGCGATATAGCGGTCGCCCTGGACGAACATGGATTCGATGGTTTCGTCCGTCCATTTCGCCCAAAGAGCCGAGAAGTCCGCGGTCGAGTCCGAGACCGTGAACTGGTGGTAATCGGTGAAGAGGTCAAATTCGGCGTCCATCTCTGCTCCCTACTTGATGTTTATCCGGACCGTGTCCCCCAGAGAGGAAACAAGCTCCTTCAGCCCTACCTGAAAGAGGAGGCCCACGACTGACCCGCCGACCGTGCAATAAGTTGCAGTTGGTCCCAGGACGGTGGCAGGTCTTCGCAGATCCTGAGTGCTTGGTCAAGAAAAGCCAAGACAGACTGCATGCCTGCCGATGAAGCAGCGCCCGCAGCGTGGGACGAGACCTCACTGACCTTGCGGACAAGCACATCGCCCGGGCCCACGTCAGGCTGACTGAACGAGTATTCGGCGGCTTCGTATATTTGCCGGGCGGCCCACGCGGCTTCCTGCGCGTCGTCGGATAGCCATGTCCTGATCGCATACGCCAGCGCCGCAGACGCGTTCTGTGCGTATCCCATATCAAACGACCACTCCCCGTCATCCGAGGGTGCCAATGCGGCGGCTTCCGAATCGAGCGAGCTGACGTCGGCATTGCCGTTGGAAGCAACGTCCCAGGCAGCGTCGAGGATGTCTCGCGTTCGCACCGCACCGCCGCTGCCGCCCGTCCTGTCCCAATAGCGGTTTTGAAGTGCGACCAGACTCTCCGCGCATGCGGCGGCGAATGCCGTTTTGGCTCTCTTGTCCATGCGTGAGAGCCGGCCTTTCACCGCCGTCTCGTCATACACCCGTGTCTGCACCTCAGTGGCCACTTTGCTGTAGTTGGGCCAGCCGAAGGACGCGTTCCTGCGCGAGCATCGCCGTCCGCTCGGCTTTGTCCGCCGCACGCACCGCCTGCTTGGCCTCCGCGGTGGTGGCAGCCAGCATTTTCCGGGAGCGCTCCAGCCGCTCGTCAACGCCCCTGAGCCGGGCGCGGAGCTCAGCCGCTTCCTGCATGAGTTCCGCAATGTCGGTCCGTACCTGGTCCGCCTGGTCCTGCAGCTCCCGGGCTGCCTGGGCCGCATCAGCCTCTGCGGCCTGTGCTTCCGCCAGGGCGGCTTTGGCTTTCTCCAACGCCGGCGGTGACGCCGGCCGCGGGGTCTGGCGGACTGCCTCAAGCCGCGGCCTGTCCGGCTTGGCACGGGCGGTGCCGGCCGTCGTCGTGCGCGGTTTCCTGTCCGCTGTGGCTGCCGGCCTGGCCGGCGGAGCAGCCGGCGGCAGCGCCGAGGGCACGGCCACAACCCCTTCCAGGTCAACGGTGTTCATTCCGTCGGCAGACAGCGCGGTCAGGAGGCGCCCGCTCCGCACGGCGGCCGCCGCTCCCTCATCGGCCGTCAGGGCCCTAAGGGTCTCCTCGACGTCCCCCGCCACGGCATCGCTGAGGCCCCGGCCGTTCTCCTTGGCAACGGAGCGGGCAGTCTCGACGGCGGCGGCGAGCAGGGTGCGGCGCTCACGCCCCAGCTCCCGGAGTGCCCCGGCGTCCAGGGACGACTGTGCCTCGCGCATCCTGCCGCCAAGGTCCGCCAGCTCCGCGAGGACATCAGGCCGGTGCACGGACAGCATGTTGACGGCCCAGGCGGCGACTGACGGTTTCGGCAAGGCGCGCACTGCTGCTCCGAGTTCCTTGTCCAAACCGGCAGCGTCCTTGGCCGCGGCGGTACGCGCTGCAACGAAGTCTTCCATCGGCTTGGCGTAGAGCCCGCCCGCGATCCCTGCCAGGGCCTCGTCTTCCATGGACGCCATCTTAGGTGCCGCGGTTGCATCCAGCAGCCGCGGCGGGCGTTCAGTCCTTGCGGCGGGGGAGCGCGAGGATCGCGTCGCCTACGGGACGTTCACCTGACGCGTCGGAGGGGCGGTTCACCACCTGACCGCCCACGGCCATGGTGGTGGACCCGCCGCCGTCGAGGTTGATTGCGTCCACCATGCCCAGGGACCTGGCAACGTCTGCCGCCTCCTTGATGCTCAGGCCAAGGGATGCGGTCTGCCGCCCGTCGGCGGTGACCAAAAGCGTGCGGCCCTGGCCGTCAACGCCGGCGATGGTGCGCGGATTGCGCTTGTGCACCCAGCCGTAATAGAAGCTGTTGTTGTCCCCGCTGCGCACCATCCCGTCCCGCTTCACGGTGACATTTTCGGTGCCGCCGGACACCAGGACCGGGCCGCCGTTGACCACATCCGTGGACGCGTTGGTCTTCAAGGGTTTGCCGTCCCCGCTGACGAGGTCCGCATCGACGTCCAGGCGGGCGCCCACCGTTGCCAGGCTGCCCAGTGTGGCAACGTCGGCACCCGTGGCCTGCAGCGTTCGTCCCCCGGCGGGCACGGCCGTGCCCCGGGTGGTGCTGACCGCAGTGACGGTGCCGTGGCTGTCCAGCAGCACTTCCAGCCCCGGCCCGGACGGTGTGGCTGAGCCGAAGTCCTCCGTGAAGGCAATGACCTCGTCGGGGTCCGTGCAGGTGTAGTCGTGCAGCGGGAGGACGGTGGGGGCATCTCCCGTGCCGCCGCAGTTCCGGATGAGCCCGGGGACACGGTTGATGCCGTCCAGGGCCAGCGGCGCGTCCTTGGCGGCGCTGCCGGCGCCGGTGTCCTCGGGGGCGCCGCCCGGCGGGACGCTGTCTTCCGGGGCGCCGCCCGCCGCGGTGACGCTGCCGCGCCAGCCCAGCCGCTGGATGCTGGACTCGTTCTTCTTGCCGTCGATCACCAGCGAGGGCCGGTCACCGACCGGTTCGCTGAGGACCTCGCCGTTGACAACGGCCGTTCCCGCGGGGTCCCCGGGGGCGCCGGCCTTGGGGTCCAGGACGAAGTAGCCGCCGTTCATGCCGGCGAGTGCACCATCCGTGGCCGCCAGCTGGCTGGTGGTTTCCCGGTTCACCAGGTCGGAGCCGAACGTTGACGAAAGTTCGCCTTTGAACTGCTTCGGATCAATGGTGAGGACTTCCAGCTTCCACTGGCCCCTTGACTGGTCGGTGCTTCCGGCGTCCCCGTCCCACCCTGTGTAGAGGACAGAGGATGAGTAGCCGGCCGCCTTGATCCGCGCCACGGTCGCGGCGCCGTCGTCCTTTGTGGCGAACTGGCCGGCACGGACCCGGTAACCCAAGTCGCCGCCGGCACCGGCAAGTTGCGGGGACTGCACCTTTTCCACCCTGGCCGCCACGCCGGCGGCGGTGACTGCGTTGGCAACGGACTGGGCTTGCGCCTCACCGGACAGGGCCGACGACGGTGCGTCCGGATCGGGTGAATCGGCCGGAATGGCAACTTCAGCCGTCCAAAAAAGCGAAGGGTTGGGCGTTCCGCGGGTAATCGACGTGCGGGTCAGCCCCGGGGCCAGTTCCGTCACGTCGCGCGTTTCGGGCAGGTCCTGGGCGCCGAGGTTAAGTTCGACGGCGGGTAGGGCCTTTGCGTCCCCGGACGGGAGGGACGGGCTGGCTGCGGAAGGGCCGGCGGTGGTGAGGAAGGCGCCCGGAAGCCCGAGGACCAGGGCGGCGACGGCAGCCTTGACGGGGAGTTTGTGTGGGGATTCCATGCTGCGACCTTAGTGAGGCGATCAGCTGGAAGGCGAAGCCAAACGCCGGAGTTCAGCAGGTTGTGGCGGAGTGTTCACGGCTCGTTTCCGCTGGCGGCTGCCGCGCCGCTTCATCGCTTGTTTACCGGCGGGTTCCCTCGGAGCCCCCGGCGTGAGACCTCCTGTTCAGGGCTCCGGGGGACGCTGGCACCATGCCCTTGATCCTGCCTGGAAACTTCCGTCTGATCGACCGCCGCCTCTTCCTCTCCGGCGTAGCCGGTATCTCCGCCGCTGCCGCCCTGGCCACCGCCCCGGCCACCAGGGCGGACGCTGCCGCGACGCCGGCGCGGAGCAAGGATGATCCCTTCACGCTCGGCGTTGCATCCGGGGACCCCACGCCGTCCGGGGTGGTGCTGTGGACCCGCCTGGCCCCGAAACCGTTCGAGCCGGACGGCGGTATGCCCCCGGGCCACGCCGTCGTGGAGTGGCGTCTGGCCACCGACGCCGGGATGCGCAATGTTGTCCGGGACGGCAGTGCACACGCCCCGGCGCAGTTGGGGCACTCGGTCCACGTGGAGGTGGAGGGCCTGGAACCGGACAGCGAGTATTTCTACGAGTTCAAGTTCCGTAGCCACTGGTCCCCGGTGGGCCGAACCAAGACCCTGCCAGCCCCCGGGGCCGATGTGAGGCAGTTGGATTTCGCCTTCGCCTCCTGCCAGAAGTGGGATGACGGCTTCTTTCCGTCCTACCGCCACATGGCCGCAGAGGACCTGGACTTCGTGGTGCACCTGGGCGATTACGTCTACGAGTACGAGATCGGGGCCGACGGCGGGCTGCGCCGCACGCCAGTGCCCGCCGCCGCCCAGCCGGCCCCGCAGACGCTTGAGCAGTGGCGGGCCCGCTACGCCCTCTACAAGTCGGATCCCGACCTGCAGGCGGCGCACGCCCGGTTCCCGTTTATCGTCACCTGGGACGACCATGAGGTCAGCAATGACTACGCCGGAGGATGGGAAGGGCAAACCAAGGCCTTTACCGCCGTGCGGGCCGCGGCATACATGGCGTACTACGAGCACCAGCCCTTGCGGGCACGGTCGCTGCCCCAGGGCACGGACATGCAGCTTTACCGGCGGTTGCGGTACGGCCGTCTGGCGCAGCTGGACGTCCTGGATGGGCGGCAGTACCGTGACGCCCCGCCCTGCGGCTGGGGCGAAGCGCAGGCATGCGAAGCGGCCTACGACCCCGCCATCAGCATGCTCGGCCCGGAGCAGGAGCACTGGCTCTACGCCGGCCTGCGTGACTCGGACGTGCGGTGGAACATCCTCGGGAACAACGTTATGGTCTCCCGCCTCGACCATGACGGCGCCGCCGGTGAGCTGCTGTGGCACGACGCCTGGGATGGCTTTCCGGCGGCCCGCAAGAGGCTGCTGGATGTGGTCGCCGGGCCGGCCGTGCGCAACGCCGTGTTCGTCACGGGGGACTGGCACTCCACGTTCGTCAATGACGTCCACCTTGACTTCGACCGGCCGGACTCCCCGGTTGTCGCCACCGAGTTCGTCGGGACCTCCATCAGCACCAACGGCGACGTGCCAGTCTACGGGCCGTACTACGAGCCGATGATCGGGTTCAATCCGCACATCAAATTCTTCGACGGCGACAGGCGGGGCTACGTCCGTTGCCGGGTCACTCCGGAGCGCTGGCGCACGGAGCTTCGCATGGCCACGGGAGTGGGCAGCCGGACCGCAGGGCAGTACACGCATGCGGTGTTCGAGGTCGCGGACGGCACGCCGGGAGCGGTGCGGGTTTCCTAGCACCTACCCCCTCCGGCTACTCGTCCGGCCAGAACCGCTGCACGCCCTCCGCGGCCTGCCGCAGCTGTCCGCCGTCGAGCGTTACCGAACTCTCCTCCATGCCGAAATCGATCCACTGGGCCACCAAGCGCAGGTTGCCGGCGGGCGGAAGCGGCCAGAGCCAAAGGGTGCCGCTGCCCGCCAGCTCATCGGGCCCACCGCCGCCGCCACCGTTGTTCAGGACAAGGGTTGGCGGTTCCGGCTCGTCGTCGCTGCCCATAAACCCGTGGGGACCGCGGGCTCCCGTGCTTGCCTTGGATCCGTCGGCGAACTGGACGCCGAACATCAGCCCGGATAAGGGTACGGTGCCGCGGCGGAGGTGCATGCCCGGCTGGAAGAACAGTGCATGCTTGTCGGCCCAGTCATCCTCGTCTTCTTCGCCGCGGCGAATGATCCAGGACAGGCTGAAGGAGCAGCCGGTGGAGAACACCTCGGCACTTTTAACTGCCATGACCATCTCCGGGCTGTGGTGCAGGAACGAGCCCAGGTGGACAACGACCGGCAGTTCGTAGGCCGGTGGAGAGGCCCACGGAGGCGGGACGAACCTGGGGGTGGCCGGCCTTGGGCCGGACGCCGGGATGGGAAAGTCCTGGAAGAAGGTCACGGTCGTTCCTCGGGTTGCCGGCTGCGACCGACCAGCGGAACGGCGGCAGTGCCGCCCTGGATCCCCCAACCCGTCCTTGTCCGGCCAGTCTAGCCCTGCCGCGGCACTACGGCCGGGATCCATTCCCCAGGGTGTGCTGCGGGAGGGGACGGGAATCCCTGGCCCCTCCCGCAGTGACGGATTCCTACCGGCTCAGGGACGGGCCTCGAACACGAAGAGTTCGGTTCCGGCGGCTTCCTCGCCGTCGTCGGGGGCGGCGAACAGGCGCAGCACGCCGCCATCGGACTCCAGGGCAACAGGGTTGCGGGTCATCGAGTGCCCGGCGGTGGAGAACTTCTGGAACGGAACCTCGTGGACAATCTTTCCGTCGGAGAGGTCGGTCAGGGCGAGGCCGCCGAGCTCGAACGGTTTCCCGTCGGCAGTCTTGAGGCCGGTGACACCGGAGCAGAGCTGGTGCCCGGCGCCGGCATACTCGCAGTCCTGGTAGTCGATGAAGTGGCTGGGGTTTGCCTGGGTTCCCAGGAGCGCACCTTGGCTGTTCCAGGTGAACAGCTTGCGTGAACCCCAGCTGACGCCGCTGATTCGGTTGGTCTTGCGGTCGGCTACGACCCCGCCCACGTGGTCCGCCTGGCGGAACTGCTCCGTGACCTCGTAGGTGTCAGGATCGATTGTGTAGACGATTGAGCTGCTGTTGGGCCGGTATTCCGCGACCGGAACCCAGACGTTCTCACCGTCGAAGTCCGTGCCTCCCGGGTGGTAGACAGTGTCCTCGCCCAGGACGATGTCTTTCAGCAGCTTTCCCTGCCGGTCGAGGACGAAGACGTGGCCGCGGCCCTTGCCGGTTGTGCGGTCGTAGCCGTCGACGGGCGAGGGATAGCGCACTGTCGGTTCGAGGATCTCGACGCTGCTCAGGAAGATCTTGTCGCCCACCAGCGACATGCCCTGCGGGTGGAAGGTCGGGAAGTCCAGCTTGAGCTTCTGGACCTGGTCCCACTGGGTGTTGCGGTTTACCTTGGTGAAGGCCTCCGCTTCTGCCGTGAGGCCCTTGGGGGTCTGCCCGTTGGTGGCAACAGCGGAGGTTCCCGCTGTCAGGGCGGCCGCGGCGACTGCCGCAATGGCCAGGACTCGGTTCATCTTCATGTCTGCTCCAGGTGCGTGATGGGGGTGCCCGGGGGGCTGGGCGCCCGATCAAACCTAGGCGCCCGGGATGGCATGGCAGACAACGGCAGGTGTCGAGAGGGTGAAGCCAATGGCCGGAGCCGGCGATACCCCGGATTCAGCTGCCTGTCACCGGGCACTGGTAGGGTCCGCCCCATGGACGAACTGCTGACTGCCGCTGCCGCAACCACCGTGGACCTTGCCAACAGGAAAGGCCTTGACGAGGACTTCCTGGACCGCCGGGTGCCCCTGCCCGGCCTGCCCGGCGCCGACACCGTCCTGCTGCCCTACACCCACTTCTCCGTGCTGATGCGCCTGGACAAACGCCTCGCTGCCGTGACCGGGCTTGGAATCGATGGCGGGAAACTGATGGACCTGGACCGGGACGGGATCAACTGGCGGCTGGACCCCCGCCTGCGCGAAGACCAGCAGACGGGGGAGCGGGTCTACGCCAGGAACGACATCGATAGAGGGCACCTGGTCCGCCGTGCCTCAGCTGTGTGGGGAGACACCCGTGCCGAGGCGGCGCAGGCAAACGGGGACACTTTCCACTACACCAATGCGGCTCCCCAGGCGGCGAAGTTCAACCAGGGCCTGGAACTGTGGCTCGGGATGGAGTCCTACCTGCTGGACCATGCCGCAGGGCACCGACGGCGGATCGTGGTCTTCACCGGTCCGATCTTCAGCGACGTCGATCCTGTTTACCGCGGGGTGGACATCCCGCTGCGGTTCTTCAAGGTCGCGGCCTTTATCCATGAGGGCGAACTGGCCGCCACCGGCTACGTGGTGGACCAGACTCCGCAGCTGGCGGAAATGCCGGACGTGCCGCGGCCCGGCGCCCTTGACGACACCCCGCCCCTCGGCCCGTTCCGCACCTTCCAGGCACCCATCCGGGACATCGCAGAGCTGACCGGCCTGGACCTGCGCCAGCTGATTGCCGCTGACCGCATGCCGATCGCAGCGACGCTCGGAGCAGCAACGGTCGGATCAGCCTGGCGGGAGCTGGCGGCGATGGAAGACCTGGATCTCGACTTCGACCTGGCGGACTAAAAGGCCACAGCGCGCCCGACGGCGGAACGGCAGAGGCCGTTCAGGTAGTCGGCCACGGCAATGGGTGCCAGGCCGGGGCCTGTGATCATCAGGTCCCCGTGCCGTGTCAGGACCATGGCATCGCCACGCGGTTCCTCGCCCATCCGTACGGCGAGGATGAACTGTTCGTAGCGGTCGGCCAGGCTCGGGCAGCTGACGGGCAGGAGCTTATGTGCACCGCGGATCACTTGCACCGGATGGTTGCGGACCATGCGGCCCGAACCGTCCACCACCACTTCCGCGACTGCCAGGCTCGAAGCAGCATCCGTTAGGTGGTGCTCGTGCTCCAGCCTGCCCAGAATGTAGGCGGGGGCCCATTGCCGCCCATGGGGATCGCTGACCGGTACGGGCGTCTTTCCGGCGACGCGGAGCGTCGCCACGACAGCACCCACAAGCTCCGCAAAGCGGGGTTCAAACCGCGTTCGCAACTCCCGGCCTGGCGCCGGCAGTAAATCGGCCAGGGGCGGGGCTGCGGTGGTGTTTCGATGGAATGCGCGCCCGAGGAAGCCTGTGGAATCAACCATGCCGGTCTCCTGTCCGGGGCCCCGCTGCTTGGGCCTTCACACCAGAATGCGGGGCAGGCCTGCCGGCTGTAAAGAGCCCCGGGGGCGCCAGCACCGATTAAGGCGGGAAAGCGGCCCTTGGCGCAGGGGGTGACGCAAACCGCGGACTGCCCGGCAATCCAGGTTGGCTCTTAAACCAGCGAAAAACCCCCTAGAAACCTTGATTTCTAGGGGGTTTATCCCGAGCTTCCTATCAGAATCGAACTGATGACCTTTTCATTACGAGTGAAACGCTCTACCGACTGAGCTAAGGAAGCACCGCATGAATCTCCGGCGGAACCGGGCGCCTCATGCAAGAGTCAACTGTAATAGAGTCCCAGCGCCCGGGTCAAAATGGGCGGCCGGGTACAGCCTGGGGCCTTCAGCACACCGTGTTGTCCGCGGGAACCTGCCCGCGGACGAGGTAGGCGTCAACCGCATCCTCGATGCAGCCGTTGGACCGGCCGTATGCGGTGTGGCCTTCGCCTTTCCAGGTCATAAGTGCAGCGTTGCCCAGCTGCTTGCGCAGCGATGACGCCCACTCCACCGGCGTGGCGGGGTCCCCGGTGGTGCCGATTACCACGATGGTGGATGAGCCGTCGTATTCCACGGGGGCGGGCGTGCGCACGTTCGGGTACGGCCAGTCGACGCAGTTGGTGCCGCCGTAGGCAAAGAAATACCCGAAGGTGGGGGAGTCCTGCGTCAGGCGCTGCTGTTCCGCACGCATTCCGGCGGTATCGGACACCATGGGGTAATCGAGGCAGTTGATGGCGTTGAACGCAAAAGTGGAATTGGATGTGTACGTCCCGTCGGAGGATCGGTCCGCGCCGAGGTCCGCGAGCCGCAGCATGAGGCTCACGTCTCCCGTCATTGCCGCTTCCAGAGCCTGTGTCAGGGCGGGCCAGCTCTGGTCGTTGTACAGCGGCGTGATGAGGCCGCTCACGAAGATGGTGGCATTGACTACACGCCCGTCCTTGGCCGTGCGGGGAGTCTGCTGGACGGCGGCGATCAGGTCGCGGATCTGCTGGACGCCCGTATCCACGTCCCCGGTCAGCGGGCATCCGTCCTGGGCCTGGCAGCTGGCTACGTATGCCCGGATTGCCCTCTCGAAGGCGCGGGCTTGTCCGCTGGTCAGCTCCTCATAGCTGATGGAGGGGTCCAGGGCACCGTCGAGGACCATCCGGCCCACATTCTCAGGGAAGAGGGAAGCGTAGGTGGACCCCAGGAAGGTGCCGTAGGAGTACCCGAGGTAGTTTAGCTTTGCATCGTTGACCACGGCACGGAGGATGTCCAGGTCCTTCGCGGAGCTGACGGTGTCGATGTGCCCCAGCAACGAGCCGGTCTGCTCACCGCACTGCGCGGCGATCGCTTTGTTGTCCGCCAGGGCGGCAGCCAGGCCGGGATCCGTTTCCATGGCGTAGACCTTCGCCCTGGCCGCGTCCCGTTCCGCGTCCGTCATGCAGGTCACGGGGGCGGAGCGCTTCACGCCGCGGGGATCGAAGCCCACGAGGTCGAACGAATCGCGAACAGGCTGGGAGAAATGGGTGCCGGCGGCGTCCTTGACGAAGTCATAGCCGGAAGCGCCGGGACCGCCCGGATTGACCAGCAGGCTGCCCGTCTTCTTCCCCGTGCTCGAAGCCCTCAGCGCGGCCAGCTGGATCGTCCCGCCGTCGGGGTTGCCGTAGTCCATGGGCACTGCCACCTTGGCGCACTGGAACTCGCCCTCGCACGGCTCCCAGACGACTTCCTGTGAGTAGAACTTCTCCAGCCCGGCAGGCGCAGAGGCCACGATCGACGGGTCGGCCTTGGCCGTGGCAGCCTCCTGGCTGCGTTCGCCGCCGTTGAGGAGGCTGCAGGACGCCAGGACCATGGCCAGGACCATGGCACCAAGGGCGCGGACGCCTATCGCCACGGATCGCGGCCGTGCGGGCAGGGGGCGGGCAGTCATCGGTCTCCTTGAAGGACTAGATCAGGCTGGCTGCCATGGACTCAATGGTCAACAGCGGTGCAACGTTGGTGGTGGTGATGCGTTCGCGGGCTTTGTTGATGGCATCCATCCGGGCAAGCGTGGATTCCGGCGTGGAGCGGCGGGCGAATTCCTCCAGTTCGCTCCTCAGCTCAACGTTTACCAGCTCAACAGCATTCCCCAGCTGGATGATCAGCACATCCCGGTAGAAAGAGAGGAGATCCGTCAGCGTCCGGTCCAGGGAATCCGTGATGGACCGCTTGGCCCGGCGCTTCTGGTCTTCCTCCAGCTGCTTCACCTGGCTGCGCATGGCAGGCGGGAGCGTCCCGGACTCAGGTGCGCCCAGGGTAGCCAGCAAGGCTGCCTTCTCCGCAGCGTCCCGTTCTTCGTTGGAGCTGTTGGCTTCTGCGGTGGCGATCTTGACGAGTTTGTCCGCCATCATCACCGCGGCCGTGACGCCGCGCAGGCCGAGCGGAAACCGCACGGTTTCCAGCCGGCGTTCCCGGGCCGCGGGATCACGGGCAAGGCGGCGGGCGATGCCCACGTGGCTTTGCGCTGCCCGCGCCGCGCGCTCCGCGAGGGCCGGGTCCACGCCGTCGCGCTTCACCAGCAGGGCGGCAACGTCCGCGGCCGGCGGCAGCCGCAACGCCACGCTGCGGCAGCGCGAGCGGATGGTCACCAGGACGTCGGCCGGGGACGGTGCACACAGCATCCACACCGTCCGGGGGGTGGGTTCCTCGATGGCCTTGAGCAGGACGTTGGTGGTGCGCTCGGCCATGCGGTCGGCGTCCTCCACCACGATGATCCGCCAGCGGCCTGCCGAGGGCCGGTTGCCGGCGGTGGCCACCAGTTCACGGGCTTCGTCGATGGTGATGGTGACCTTCTCGGTGCGGACAAACGTAACGTCCGAATGGGTTTCGCCGAGGATGGTCAGGCAGGCGGCGCAGCTTCCGCAGCCGCGCTGGCTGACGTCCTCCTGGTCGCAGTTCAGTGCGGCGGCAAACGCCTTGGCCGCGTTGGACCGCCCGGAACCCGGCGGGCCGGTGAAAAGCCATGCGTGCGTCAGCCCTTCGCCGCTTGAGGCCTGCCGCAACTGTTCGACGACGGCGGGCTGGCCCTGGAGGTCGTCCCACACCGTCACGAGCCGCCCCCGACCGCTGTGGCCCGGCCGTGGGAGACACCTGCGGGCGCTTCGTCCTGCACCGCGAGAAGGGTATTCACCCGTTCGAGGATCCGGGAGGACAGCTCACTGACGGAATCATGGGCGGGCAGCACGAGGTAGGACTCCGGGCGCCGGCGCGCCAGTTCCAGGAAGGCCTCACGGATCCGGATGTGGAATTCGTCGGCTTCAGACTCCAGGCGGTCCTCCGCGGCATCGCCGGCAGTCCGGCGGCGGCGGCCCACCGCCGGGTCAACGTCCAGCAGGACGGTGAGGTGTGGCTGGAGGCCGGAAGTAGCCCACTCGTTAAGGGACCGCACCGCGTCCTCACCCAAGGCTCGTCCTGCTCCCTGGTACGCCACCGACGAATCGATGTACCGGTCCGTCAGGACGATTTCGCCGCGTTCAAGCGCCGGCCGGATCACCTGGCTTGCATGTGCTGCACGGGAAGCGGCAAAAATCAGGGCCTCCGTATGAGCATCAATGTCACCGTGCCCGTGGTCCAGTACAAGGGAGCGCAGTTTCTCGCCAATGGGGGTCCCGCCCGGCTCGCGGGTGCGCAGGACGGCCAGGCCACGTGCTTCGAGGGTTTCGGCAAGGCGCGCGGCCTGCGTGGACTTGCCCGCCCCGTCGCCGCCCTCGAACGCGATGAAAAGGCCGGCCCTCTGTTTGCTCACCACCCAAGCCTACCGACCCACGCTGACAATTCCCGATTCAGCTGTGGATTCAGGCGGGGGATCCACACCGGCGGGGAACAGCTTTCCGGGCCGTCACCGGCGGACAGTACGCTTTCACCATGAGTCTTTCCGAACAGCAGGCGGCGGCCCTGTCAGCCGAGACGGTGGTGGTTGCGGCCGGACGGCCCCCACGGGAACGGGACCAGCCGGTCAACCCGCCGATCGTCCTTTCCTCCACCTACTTCGGTACGGGTGCGCTGGGCGACGGCGACCGCGGCTACGGCCGGTATTCCAACCCCACCTGGGACCCCTTCGAAGAGGCCCTTGGCCAGCTGGAGGGCTCCGAACTGCCGGGCCTTCTCTATGCGTCAGGGCTGGCGGCCGTCAGCTCGGCTCTCTCCCTGATCCCCGCCGGGGGCGTTCTGGTCATGCCCACGCACAGCTACTCTGGCTCGCTGGTCATGGCCGCTGAACTCGCGCAAAAGGGCTTCATCGAGCTCCGGACCGTGGACATTGCGGACACCGGCGCCGTCCGGGAGGCCCTCGCCCCCAACAGCCAGGCTGCGGGGCCGGAAGCACGGCCGGCTGCGATGCTGTGGCTCGAAAGCCCTACCAACCCGATGCTCGGCATTGCGGATGTCGCCGCCCTCACCGACGCCGCCCACGCAGTCGGGGCCATCGTCGTCACGGACAATACTTTCTCCACGCCCCTGGTGCAGCAGCCCCTGCTGCTGGGATCCGACGTCGTCCTGCACTCGGTGACCAAGTACCTTGCTGGCCATTCCGACGTCGTCCTTGGCGCCCTGGTCACCTCCAACCCGGACATCCGCTCCGCGCTGCTCCATCACCGGATTGTCCACGGCGCCATTGCGGGGCCGTTCGAAGCGTGGCTGGCCCTGCGCGGGCTGAGGACGCTGGCGTTGCGGATTGAACGGTCACAGGCTTCGGCAATGGTCCTGGCAGAGCGCCTTGGCAACCACCCTGCTGTCGAGTCCATCCGGTTCCCGGGCCTGGCCGCGGATCCTGGCCATGAACGCGCCAAGGCGCAGATGAAGGGCTTTGGGTCCATTGTCTGCATCCAGGTCAGCCCGGCCGGGGGAATGAGCGGCGCGGATGCCGCCGACAAGCTGGTGGGCGCAGTCCAGCTGTGGCTGCCCGCCACCTCACTGGGCGGGGTGGAGTCGCTCATTGAACGCCGACGGCGGCACACGGCTGAGCCGGACAGCGTCCCGGAGAACCTGGTCCGGCTCAGTGTGGGAATCGAGAACGTGGAGGACCTCTGGGCCGACGTGAAGCAGGCGCTGGACTCGCTGGACGGCTAGGCTTGGGCTTGTGGACGTTGAACTCGTTATCATCCAGCCCGTTGAGAAGGCCTTGTTCTTTATCCTTGCCCTGGTTGCGCTGGGGCTGGAGCTCTGGGCGGTGGCGGACTGTGCCCGGCACCGTGCAAACGCGTTCGAGGCCACGGGCAAGCGGACCAAGACTTTCTGGCTGGCCCTGACCGGCGGCGCGGCCCTGGTCGGCGCCCTCTCGCTGTACACCGGTGGTGGCGGCGCATTCTTCGGAACCTTCGGGCTGTTCGGACTCGCCGCCGTCGTCGCTGCCTCCGTTTACCTGGCTGACGTGCGGCCGGCCGTGAAGGATGCCGGCCGCGGCGGAAGCCGCAACACGGGGCCCTACGGCCCCTGGTGACTTAGCCGGCGCCCCCGCCGGCCAGGGGTGCCACCGCCTCCCAGTCCACGGTGAGCTCCCCGAGCCGCCACCGCGAAGGCCCGTCATGGACCGGCCAGCCAGCGTCCCGCAGGCTCCGGCACATACCCTGCCAGCGCTGCCTGTTTCCGAAAGACGCCAGCGGCGCGCACTCCAGCCAGGCCCGGTCCATGGCCTGCATGAGGGCGTGCACCGGTTCCCCCGGAACGTTGCGGTGGATGAGCGCCTTGGGCAACCTTTCGGCAACGTCGGAGGGAAGGAGGAAGCTGCCGAACCTGACCGAGATGCTCAGGAACAGCGGCCGGTCCGCGTCCAGCGCCACCCAAGTGACCCGCCGCCCGATTTCGTCACAGGTGCCGTCGATTAACAGGCCGCCGGGAGCCAGCCGGTCCTGCACCAGCCGCCAGATTCCGGCCACGTCCGCTTCCTCGTACTGCCGCAGGACGTTGAACGCGCGCACCAGGACGGGCCGGCCAGGCACCGGCAGTTCGAAGCCGCCCACGCGGAAGCTGAGTCCGGGCCGCTCCAAAGGAACGGCTGCGCGCACGCGTTCCGGTTCGATTTCGATTCCAAAGACCTGCACGTCCCCGCGGACGGCAGAAAGCCGTTCATAAAGCTCGACGGCGGTGGCCGGCGTAGCGCCGTAGCCCAGGTCCACCACCAGGGGGTCCGCCGCGTTCCGGAGCCGCCAGGCCTGAGGTCCCGTCAGCCAGCGGTCCACCCGGCGCATCCGGTTGGGGTTGGTGGTGCCGCGGGTAATGTTGCCAACCGGCCTGCCCGGCCTGCCGGTATTCCTGCCCGGGATCTGCGGGGCGGTTACCCGTTCAGCCTTTTGCACCACCGCCCAACCTTATCCCTGCACCAACAGGTGACGCCTAACCGGCCTTCGCTTGTAACGCTGGGCGGACGGCCGCGGCGCTCGGCTAGGATGAAAATCATGACTTACAAGCTGATTCTGCTGCGCCACGGCCACAGCGAATGGAACGCCAAAAACCTCTTCACCGGCTGGGTGGACGTTGACCTCAACGACCAGGGCCGCGCGGAAGCAGCACGCGGAGGGGAGCTGCTGGTTGAGAACAATGTTCTCCCGGACATCCTCTACACCTCCCTGCTGAAGCGGGCCATCAACACGGCGAACATCGCCCTGGACAAGGCGGACCGCGGCTGGATCCCGGTCAAGCGCGACTGGCGGCTCAACGAACGCCACTACGGTGCGCTGCAAGGCAAGGACAAGGCACAGACCCTCGCCGAGTACGGCGAGGAACAGTTCATGGAATGGCGCCGCTCCTACGACACCCCGCCGCCGCCCCTGGACGACGACTCCGAGTTCTCCCAGGCGCACGACCCCCGCTACGCAGACCTCGGCGACGCCCTTCCCCGCACCGAGTGCCTGAAGGACGTCCTGGTCCGCCTCCTGCCGTACTGGGAATCGGACATCAAGGAAGACCTCAAGGCGGGCAAGACCGTCCTGGTCACCGCGCACGGCAACTCCTTGCGTGCACTGGTCAAGCACCTGGACGGCATCAGCGACGAAGCCATCGCCGGCCTGAACATCCCCACCGGCATCCCGCTGGTCTATGACCTTGACGAGGACTTCCAGCCGATCAAGCCGGGCGGCACCTACCTTGACCCGGAAGCCGCGGAACAGGCCATCCTCGCGGTCGCCAACCAGGGCAAAAAATAAGTCATTGAACATACGACGGCGGGCTGGTCACTTTTCGGTGACCAGCCCGCCGTCGTATGTTCTGCAGGGTCAGCTGTGTTCGATGCCGTTAGGCTGCCAGGCACCCGTCACGAGGTAGGTGACCTTCTGCGCCACCGAGACACCGTGGTCCGCGAAGCGTTCAAAGTACCGGCTCGCGAGTGCGACGTCCACCGTGGTTGCCGGCGACTCGGACCATTCGGGCGCTGCGATGGCCTTGAACACGCTGAGGTGGAGATCGTTGATGGCGGTGTTCGCCTTCAGGATGTCCCGGGCCACTTCAAGGTCGCGGGTTTCCAGCAGGACCGTCAGCTTGTCCGCAATTTCCTTGTCCAGCTCGGCCATGCGCTTGAACGTGCCGGTCATGGATTCGGGGATGACGGTGGAGGGGAAGCGCAGGCGCGCCAGTTGGGCGATGTGCCGGGCAAGGTCTCCCATGCGCTCGAGGGATGCGCTCATCCGCAGCGAGCCCACGATCATCCGGAGGTCGCTGGCTACGGGGCCCTGCAGGGCGAGGATGTCGATTGCCCGCTCGTCCAGGCTGTTCTGCAGGAAGTCGATGCGGGCATCCGCGGCGATGACGTCCTGCGCAAGGTCTACGTCCGCCACTTCGAAGGAGGTGGTGGCTTTGTCAATGGCCTCGCTGACCAGCCGGGAGATCTCCACCAGCTGTTCACCGACCTGGGTCAGCTCTTCCTGAAAAACCTTACGCACGTAGGCGTCCTTTCCTTATAACTCCTGGCCGCCCGGTCCGGGCAGCAGAAATCGCGTCGCCGTTCGGCACTCCAACTGCCTACACTGCCAAAGTTCGGTAAACGGTTAAGCCCTTGCAGGTGAACGTTAGTTGAACCGTCCTGCCGAGGGGCCGGGACGCGCCGATTAGCCTTCCCCTACAGCATAAGGTGGAGCTGTGGATCCTATGCTTATCGGCCTGGTGGCCGGCCTTATCGGCCTGGCGCTCGGTACGTTCGGCGTGCTCGCGTTCCGGGTCAGCGAGAAACAGCGGCAACTGCTGGACGTGGACGCCGGGGAGCTCGCGCTGCCGGCGGGCGCCGCGGAGGTGCTTGCCGTCGTCGGACGCGCCTTTGTGGTGGTGGACGCGGTGGACGGTGTGGTCCGTGCCAACCCGGCAGCGTACGCCTACGGCCTGGTCCGCGGCCACACAGTGGTCCACAAGGAACTGCTGGACATGACCGCCGGGGTCCGCCGGGACGGCGTCATCCTGGAGCGGCAGCTGGAACTTCCCCGCGGCCCGCTCGGCCAGGGAACCATCATCGTCCAGGTCCGCGCGGCAATGCTCGGTGAGGAATACATCCTGCTGCTCGCGGACGACCGCACCGAGATCACCCGGACGGAAGAGATCCGGAATGACTTCGTGGCTAACGTTTCCCACGAACTGAAGACCCCCGTCGGCGCCATTTCCCTGCTGGCCGAAGCCCTGGAGTCCTCGGCTGACGACGAACTGGCCGTCCGGCGTTTCGCCAAGCGCATGCACAAGGAATCCGGCCGGCTCGCCGCATTGGTGCAGGACATCATCGAGCTCTCCCGGCTGCAGGGCGCAAGCGTCACCCAGCAGGGCCGCCCGGTTGACGTCAACGCCGTGATCGCCGAGGCGGTGGACCGGTCCCAGCTGCCCGCGGAGAGCAAGAACATCCGCATTGTGGTGGGCGGCCGGACCGAAGCGAAGGTCTTCGGGGACCAGGACCTGCTGGTGACCGCGCTGCGAAACCTGATCGACAACGCCATCAGGTACTCGCCGGAGAACACCCGGGTGGGGATCGGCGTCCGCAGCAGGGAAGGGCTGGTATCCATCTCGGTGACGGACCAGGGCGAGGGACTCAGCCCCGAGGACCAGGAACGCGTCTTTGAACGCTTCTACCGGGTGGATTCGGCCCGCTCCCGCCACACCGGCGGGACAGGCCTGGGACTGAGCATCGTCAAGCACGTCGCGTCCAACCACGGCGGGGAAGTGACCCTCTGGTCGCAGCCAGGCCAGGGCTCCACGTTCACCCTCCGGCTTCCCGAAATGGAAGGCCAGGAAGGCGGGGAAGAGACACCTCCTGCCGCCACCCCCGCTGCCAGTACCGCACGGGCGGGGATGGCAGGGTCCGAAAAGCCAGCTGTTACCCAAGTACCCGGCGCCGCAGGCGCCACCGAACGAGGAGCAAACGCTTGAGCAGGATCTTGATTGTTGAAGATGAGGAATCGTTCAGCGATCCCTTGTCCTATTTGCTGGGCAAGGAAGGCTTTGAGGTGGAGGTCGTGGACAACGGCCTGGACGCCATCACCGAGTTCGACCGGAACGGGGCGGACCTGGTGCTGCTGGACCTGCAACTGCCCGGACTCTCCGGCACGGAGGTGTGCCGCCAGCTCCGCCAGCGTTCCAGCGTCCCGGTGATCATGCTGACGGCCAAGGACGCGGAGATCGACAAGGTGGTGGGGCTGGAACTCGGCGCTGACGACTACGTCACCAAGCCCTACTCCTCCCGCGAGCTGGTGGCCAGGGTCAGGGCAGTGCTGCGGCGCCAGGGCGAACCGGAGGAACTCATTTCCTCCACCGTCCAGGCCGGGCCGGTCCGGATGGACATTGAACGGCACGTGGTCAGCGTGGGCGGCGAGCAGGTGCTGCTGCCGCTGAAGGAGTTCGAGCTCCTCGAGATGCTCCTGCGTAATTCGGGCCGGGTGCTGACCCGCGGCCAGCTCATCGATCGGGTCTGGGGTTCAGACTATGTGGGAGACACCAAGACCCTCGATGTCCACGTGAAGCGGCTTCGCGGAAAGATCGAGCCGGACCCCTCGGCGCCGCGGTTCCTGGTCACCGTCCGGGGGCTTGGCTACAAGTTCGAGCCCTAGAAAGGCAGCCTGTCTGAGACACGGCAGGAGGACATAAAAAAGGAGGGGCCGCCCGGCCCCTCCTTTTCCTCTGTCAACAGCGGGCGCAGCCCCCAGCCTTAGTGGCCGGTCCCGCCTGCGCTTTCCGAAGCCGACGGCGACGGCGTGGCCGATGTGCTCGGCGACGGGGTGCTGCCGGCCGGCAGGTACTCCTTGTACTCAGGGAGCGTGGCGTCCAGGACGGGGACCTTCACCGTGTTGCTGGTGTTGGTTCCGTCTTCGGAAATCTTGACATCCACGAGGGAGCCCGGGATTCCTCCGGTGGTGCTGAGGATGGCCTCGTCAGAGCTGTCGTTGAGCAGCGTGTAGGAGTTCGCCTTGACCGGAACCTCGGTTTGGGAGCCCTTTGCGCCGTTGACCGTCAGGGTCACGTCACGGGAAGAGGAGTTGTAGACGGCGCCGATCAGGCGGCCGGGCTGGTCCTCGCCGGACGAAATGATCAGGATATTCCGCAGCTGGATCGGGCCGAGGTCGGTGACGATGCCGTCCGATGCAGCGTACTGTTCGCTGGTCTGCTGGGGCGTGATGTAACCGCAGCCGGCGGTCAGCAGGCCCACGCCAAGGGCGGCTGCCGTCAGTGCCAGTTTGCCGCGCTGGGCCCGGGTCGTCGCAGTGAAACGCACGTCGCGTACTCCTCAAAGAGTCTTGAAACATTAATCACGCATAGCCTATCCGCAAAGCAGGCCAAACGAGGATTCGGCGCTGTCACATCGGCCTTCCCCAGGACCGGGCACATGCACTATTATCCGCGTTCGTCAAGGGGTTGAAGGGGCCCGATTTGGCCCGTTTTCCGCGTATTTCTGCGGTTCGGCGCCCTCTTCCGGGCCGGTCATATGCCTGAATCGTGATAAACTGGTCAGCGGGAAAGGGGAAATGTCCACATGGTATTTGAGGTCGGCGAGACAGTAGTTTACCCTCACCACGGTGCTGCGAAGATTGAAGAAATCAAGATGCGCACCATCAAGGGCGAAGAGAAAATGTATCTCAAGCTCAAGGTGGCTCAGGGTGATCTGACCATTGAAGTTCCAGCAGAGAACGTTGACCTTGTTGGGGTTCGGGACGTAGTGGGCAAGGAAGGCCTGGAGCACGTGTTTGATGTGCTTCGTGCCGAGTTCACCGAAGAGCCCACCAACTGGTCGCGTAGGTACAAGGCAAATCTGGAGAAGCTTGCTTCCGGTGACGTCATCAAGGTTGCAGAGGTCGTCCGCGACCTGTGGCGCCGGGATCACGACCGGGGCCTTTCCGCAGGCGAGAAGCGAATGCTGGCCAAGGCCCGGCAGATTCTGATTTCAGAACTGGCGCTGGCTGAAAAGACCGACGAAGAGAAGGCTGCAAGCGTTCTCGACGAGGTCCTGGCTTCCTAAGAATTGAACCCCGGTGGCACCTAAGTGCCGCCGGGGCTTCTTTTTGCCCAAATTTTCGCCCAAAAGAGGTCCTTGGGAACAGGGGTCTTCAGGCGCCGTCGCCCTGCAGGCACGTAGGCTAGTCCGCATGAGCGAAACACCCACCCGCCTGGTCACCGCGGTGATCCTGGTGGCAGCAGGTTCGGGGCAGAGACTGGGTTACGGCATGCCCAAGGCAGCGGTCCCTTTGGGCGGCGAACCGATCCTGATGCATGCCCTGCGAGGCATCGTTGCGTCCGGCGCCGGCAGCCAGGTGTGCATTGCGCTGCCCCCCGGAGACGACGCCCTCCGCAGCCTGTGCGAGGACTTCCGGCAGGAACTGGCCGACGGCGGCCCGCTTCTTTCCATCGTCGACGGCGGCAGCACCCGCGCGGATTCCGTCCGGGCCGGCCTGGCGGCCCTGATGGACGGCATCGAGGCGGTGCTGGTGCACGACGCCGCGCGCGCACTGACTCCCGAGTCGGTCTTCCACCGTGTCGCGGACGCCTTGGCCGCAGGGGCCGCGGCGGTCATCCCTGCCGTAGCGGTAGTGGACACCGTCAAGACGGTGGCCGCCACCACCGGCACGGACAGCGAACTGGCCCCGGAGGTTGTCACCGGGACTGCGCCGCGCGAAGAGCTCCGTGCGGTGCAGACGCCGCAGGGTTTTCACCTTGGCACCCTGCTGAAGGCCCATGAAGCTGCAAGGAGACTGGATCGGAAAGAGTCCGACGCCGTCACCGATGACGCAATGCTGGTGGAAATGCTCGGTATCCCCGTCCACGTGGTCCGGGGGTCTACCCAGTCCCTGAAGATCACCACGCCGTTGGACCTGATCCTGGCTGAGGGGCTCCTCGAAGGCCCGCTGGGCGCCCGCTGGGTGGAAGGCTAGGAATGGAACCTGCGGACATGATCATCCCCCGAACCGGGATCGGGCTGGACGTGCACGCCTATGCCGCCGAGGACCAGCCCCGCCCGCTGTGGCTGGGCGGGATCCTGTGGCCGGGTGAACGCGGCCTGGCCGGGCACTCCGATGGAGATCCGGTGGCCCACGCGGCAGCCGACGCACTGTTTTCCGCCGCCGGGGTAGGCGACCTGGGCACGCACTTCGGTACGGACCGGCCCGAGTTCGCCGGCGCTTCCGGCGTCGCGCTGCTGGCCGAGGCCGCTCGGATTGTCCGGGCCGCCGGGTTTGAGATCGGCAACGTGGCTGTCCAGTTCGTTGCCAACCGGCCCAAGTTCGCCCCGCGGCGGGAGGAATCGCAGCAGGTCCTCAGTGACGCCGCGGACGCGCCCGTCAGCGTCACCGCCACCACCAGCGACCACCTCGGGTTTACCGGCCGCGGTGAAGGCATCTCCGCGGTGGCCACTGCACTTGTCTACCCGAGGCCGCACCTTCCCATCAGCTAATCTGGAGCGGTGACCCTGCGCTTCTATGACACTGCCTCCGCCGAAGTCCGGAACTTCGTCCCCATCCTCGAGGGCAAGGCCAGCCTCTACTACTGCGGGGCCACCGTGCAGGGCATGCCCCATGTCGGCCACATCCGCTCCGCCATTGCGTTTGACCAGCTCACCCGCTGGCTGGCCTACCGCGGGTTCCGGGTCACCGTGGTGCGGAACGTCACGGACATTGACGACAAGATCCTGGCCAAGTCCGAGGCGTCCTTCGCGCCGGGCTTCACGCCGGAACCTGGCGAGGTGCCGGAGGAACAGTGGTGGGCCCTCGCCTACCGCTACGAGCAGGAATTCCTCAAGGCCTACGACACACTTGGCGTTTCCCGGCCGACATACGAGCCCCGCGCCACCGGCCATATCCCGGAGATGCACGCCCTCATCCAGCAGCTGATCGACCGCGGGCACGCCTATCCCGCCCCGGACGGCTCGGGTGACGTCTACTTTGATGTCCGTTCATGGAGCAAGTACGGCGCACTGACCCGGCAGAACATCGATGACATGCAGGCAGCCCCGGACGTCGAACCCCAATTCAGCAACAGGAAGAAGGACCCGCGCGACTTCGCCTTGTGGAAAGGGTCCAAAGAAGGAGAGCCGACGACGGCGAGTTGGGCTTCCCCCTGGGGTGCGGGCCGCCCGGGCTGGCACCTGGAGTGCTCCGCCATGGTCACCAAGTATCTCGGCAGCGAATTCGACATCCACGGCGGCGGCCTGGACCTCCGCTTCCCGCACCACGAAAACGAACTTGCCCAATCCCAGGCGGCCGGCCACCCGTTCGCCAACTTCTGGATGCACAACGGCATGGTCACCTATGAGGGTGAAAAAATGTCCAAGTCCATCGGCAACACCATCAGTCCTGCCGAGATGCTGGAACTGGCGTCCCCCCGCGTGGTCCGCTACTACCTGGGCCAGGCCCACTACCGCTCCGTGCTGGACTACCGCCCCACCTCCCTCCAGGAGGCCGCGGCCGCCGTCGAACGTATTGATGGTTTTATCGCCAAGGCGACTGCCCGGTTCGGTACGGGCTCCGGCCCGGCTGCCGGCCACCACGGCACCTCTCCGGAGACCTTGCGAACGTTCTCGGAGGCGATGGACGACGACCTGAACGTTCCGCGCGCCCTGGCGGCATTGCACGAGACCGTCCGGGCCGGTAACACGGCCCTCGCCGAAGGCAACGACGACGACGCCCGCCTCGCGCTGCACACCGTCGCCGTGATGACCGAGGTCCTCGGGCTCAATGCCGTGGCAGGCACCGATGCGGGCAACAGCAGGGAAGCCGCCGCCCTGGACGTCCTGGTGCAGGCCCAGCTCGAAGCCCGTGCCGCGGCAAGGGTGGAGAAGGACTGGGCGGCATCCGATGCCATCCGCGATACCCTCTCCGCTGCAGGCATCCTGGTGGAGGACGGTCCGGACGGCGCAACCTGGAGCCTGAAACGGGACTGACCGGGCGCACCCCGGTTAGCCCGTCCCGCCCTGGGCAGCCGATTTTTCTTCGGTCAGTAGACTGGTAGGCAGACTCAGTCAACACAATCAAGGGTGGAACACAATGGCCAACAATGGTCGCCGATCGGTTAAAGCGAAGAAGGGCCCAACCATCGGGACCGGTGGCCATGGCCGCAAGGCCCTGGAGGGCAAGGGCCCCACGCCCAAGGCGGAGGACCGCCCGTACCACAAGGCGCACAAGGCCAAGCAGCTGTCTGAGCGGTCGGCGGCCAAGCGCAACCCGGGTGCGCGCAGCGCCGGAGCGGCCAAGTCCGGCCCCAAGGGCCGTGCCACCGAGGAAGTCGTCACCGGCCGCAACTCGGTGGTGGAGGCGCTCCGCGCCGGCATTCCCGCCAAGGCCCTGCACGTTGCCATCCGCATCGAAATGGACGACCGCGTCAAGGAATCCCTGAAGCTCGCCGCCGAGCGAGGCATCCCGCTGATGGAAACGGGCAAGCCCGAGCTTGACCGCATGACCGATGACGCTGTCCACCAGGGCCTGGTCCTGCAGATCCCGCCATACGACTACCAGGACGCCTACGAACTGGCCGAGGAGACGGTGGGCAAGTGGAAGAAGGGCCACATCGGCAATGCGCCGCTCTTCGTGGCGCTGGACGGCATTACCGATCCCCGGAACCTTGGCGCCATCATCCGCTCGGTTTCCGCCTTCAGCGGCCACGGCGTGATCGTCCCGGAACGCCGCTCGGTCGGCGTCACCGCCTCGGCCTGGAAGACCAGCGCCGGCGCTGCTGTCCGCGTACCCGTGGCGCGGGCGTCAAACCTCAACAATGCCCTGAAGCAGTTCAAGTCTATGGGAATCTTCGTCCTGGGCCTGGACGGCGACGGCGATGTCTCCCTGCCGGACCTCACCCTGGCAACCGAACCGGTTTGCATCGTGGTGGGCTCGGAAGGAAAGGGACTCAGCCGCCTGGTCCGCGAGAACTGCGACCAGATCGTCTCCATTCCCATCGATTCCGCCATGGAATCCCTGAACGCCTCCATGGCCGTGGGCATCTCCCTGTATGAGGTCTCCCGGCAGCGCGCCGCGAAGTAACGCCCATGGTCATGCCGCTTTTCGACACTGCCTCCACCATGGACGCCTCCACGGCGGTTCCACTCGGTGTCAGTGTTCCGCGCGCCGACTCGGACGGGACAGGACGCCGCCATGGAGGGCGGGCCAACGTTGCCTGCTATGCACCGGGCGTATCCAGCCTCGAGGTGGTGTACGCCGCCCCGGGCGGCGAGTGGCGGACCCAGGCGCTGCCCAACGTCACCCATGGCGTCCACCACGGCATCGTGGAGCATCTGCCCTACGGATCCCGTTACGGTTTCCGGGCGGCGTCCGGCGGGCAGTCCCTGCCCTTCGCCGTGCCCACCAGTGAAGTAGGGGACGACGGCGGCCAACCGCTGCTGCTCGATCCCTACGGCCGCGCGGTGGACCAGCAAGACGGTTTCCTGGCCAGCGTGCGCATGGCAGGCGATTTCGACTGGGGAACGGACCAGCGGCTGCGGCTTCCGTGGCGCAACACCATCATTTATGAAGCCCACGTCCGCGGACAAAGCATGCTCCACCCGGATGTCCCCGAAGAGCTCCGGGGCACCTATGCCGGCATGGCCCACCCCGCCATCATCGAGCACCTCACCAGCCTTGGCGTCACTTCGGTGCAGCTGCTGCCGGTGCACTTCCACTTGGACGAACCGCACCTGCAGGACCTGGGACTGACCAATTACTGGGGCTACAACACTGCGGCTTTTTTCGCCCTGCACCCTGCCTACGCAACCCGTGCCGCCCAGAAAGCCGGGCCGCAGGCCATCCAGGACGAGTTCAAGTCGATGGTTAAGCTCTTCCATGCGGCCGGGCTGGAAGTCATCCTGGACGTCGTCTACAACCACACGGCCGAGGGCGGCCCCGACGGCCAGACCCTGAGCTTCCGCGGACTGGGCGAGCAGGCGTACTACCGCACTGACGGGCACGGGAAATACGTGGACACCACCGGCTGCGGAAACAGCCTGAACTTCGGTGAGCCCCGCGTGGTCCAGATGGTCCTGGACTCGCTCCGGTACTGGGTGGATGAGTTCCACATTGACGGCTTCCGTTTCGACCTCGCCGTAACGCTCTGCCGGAACGCGGCCAACGAGTTCGATCCACGGCACCCGTTCCTGGTTGCGGTGGCCGCCGATCCTGTCCTCTCCGACGTGAAGCTGATTGCCGAACCCTGGGACGTGGGCCACGGAGGCTGGCAGACCGGCCGTTTTCCTGTGGGCTGGGTCGACTGGAATGACCATTTCCGGGACGCGGTGCGGTCCTTCTGGCTCACCGACCGGGCCGCCCTGGATGCCGGCGGCCACGGCGGTCCCTTGGCCAAGCTCGCGGACTCGCTGTCCGGTTCCGCCGCCCTCTTCCAGGCCTCCGGACGTTCCCGCCTGGCGTCCTTGAACTTCATCACCGCGCACGACGGCTTCACGCTCAACGACCTCGTCTCCTACGACCGGAAGCACAACGAGGACAACGGCGAGGAGAACAGGGACGGCCACGGGGACAACCGAAGCTACAACCACGGCGTGGAAGGTCCTACCGAGGACGGCGTGATCCTTGCCAAGCGGGCCCAGTCCCGCCGCAACATGATGGCGTCCATGCTGGTTTCCCTGGGCGTTCCCATGATCACTGCCGGGGACGAACTGGCCCGGACCCAGCAGGGAAACAACAACGCCTACTGCCAGGACAACCCTCTCGCCTGGCTGGACTGGACACGGACTCCCGAGTCACACGAAATGCTCCGCAGCACCAAGCGCTACATCCGCCTGCGCAAGGAGTTCCTCGCCGCCCAGCCCCACGACTTCCCTGTCCGCGACGAGCAGTCCTACCTGCACTGGTTCGACCAGGACGGCCATCCGATGTCCATGGAGCGCTGGAACGATCCCCACAACCGTGTGGTGCAGCTCCTCCTGGGCTCGGACAACGGCGGCTTCGCCGGCCTGCTGGTGGTGAACGGCAGCGCCTCGGACCTGCACATCACGCTGCCGCGCGCCACGGGCACGGCCACCGCCCCGCAGGTGTTCGAGCTCCGGCTGACCACTTCGCCGCTGCATGAGGCACGGCAGGGCGGGCGGGTTGCTTCCGGGGAGAAGGACCTCGTCGAGGCCCACTCCATCAGCATCTACCGCAGCTAGGCACCGGGATTTCCAGTATGCGCACCCGTTCCGTCCTGCCCTTGCTGCTCGCCGGCCTGCTGGTGCTCGTCTTCCTTGCCTTCGGTGGCACGGGGTTCCTCGGCCAACTGACGGAAACCACGACGCCGGAGGGCACCTCCAGTGCCGCGCCTGCGCCCAGCGCCTCTCCCGGGAAGACACAGGCTGCGCCGGACACGTCGCGGCCTGCCCAGGACACTGCATCTGGCAAACCGCCCGTCCAGGCCAACCCTTCGGGGCTGCCGGAGGTCCGTGAATCTGCGCTCCCCGTGGAGGGCCGCAGGGTCCTTGCGCTCATCCGCGCCGGTGGACCGTACCGCTACAGCCAGGACGGCCAGGTCTTCGGCAACTTCGAGCGCA
Organism: Pseudarthrobacter sp. L1SW; assembly: GCF_020809045.1. Classification (NCBI taxonomy): domain Bacteria; kingdom Bacillati; phylum Actinomycetota; class Actinomycetes; order Micrococcales; family Micrococcaceae; genus Pseudarthrobacter; species Pseudarthrobacter sp. L1SW. Next base: position 760,750 of record NZ_CP078079.1, read on the forward strand.
TCCTGCCACGGCGGGACAGGGGCTATTACCGCGAGTACACCGTGCCAACGCGCGGGGAACCGGACAGGGGAGCGCGCCGCATCGTGGCCGGCGCCGGCGGCGAGAAGTATTACACCGATGATCACTACGAGTCATTCACGTTCATAGCGGAAGGCAACTAAGCAAAGCCATGAAGATCTACTCCGGCGATACCTGGACCCTTGAGGAACTGCAGGAGCAGGTGGCCGACGCAGGACGCCGCAGCCTGGTGGTTCCCCCAGCCGACAGCAAGAAGGCTGTCCTGGAAACCTTCGGTGAGGTCCTCAACTTCCCGGAACACTACGGCGTCAACCTGGACGCACTATACGATTCCCTGCACGATTTCGCGGACAGCATCACGGACAACGGCAGCGCACCGGTGACGGTCCTGTGGCAGGTGGCTGCCCCCTTCCGCGGTGACAGGTCCTTCGGGATCATCTGCGAGATCCTCCAGGACGCCGAACGCTACGCGGGCAAGGACCTGGCCGTCACGGCTGTGCTGCTCTAGGTGCGTTCTTCGTGGCCGGTGTAGGTGTCCAGCAGCGCGGAAGCCCTGCCGCCGCCCTCCGCCGCCAGCCCCTTGCGCATGCTTTCCGCTTTCTCCCGGCCGGCCGGGAAGGGCGGCAGCAGGGGGACTTCGGGGTCGGTCAGCACCTCGATCACCACGGGCCGGTCGGCTGAGAGGGCCTTGTCCCAGGCGTCCCCGATGAGCTCCGGGTCCTCGACGCGGATGCCGGTGAGGCCCAGGAGGTCCGCGTAGCCAGCAAAGGGGAAGTCCGGCAGCTCCTGGCTTGCTGCGAACCGGGGCTCGCCCTCGGACTCCCGCTGCTCCCACGTCACCTCGGTGAGTTCCCTGTTGTTGAACACGCAGACCACGAACCGGGGATCGGCCCACTGGCGCCAACGGTGGGCGACGGTCACCAGCTCGGCGATGCCGGCCATCTGCATGGCGCCGTCACCCGCCAGGGCCACTACCGGCCGGTCCGGATGCGCCAGTTTCGCCGCGATGCCGTAGGGGAGTGAACACCCCATGCTGGCCAGCGTTCCGGAAAGGTGGGCCGGAACCCCCGGCGGAAGGACCAACTGGCGGGCATACCAGTAAACGCAACTGCCGACGTCGATGCTCAACAGGGCGTCCCCGGGCAGCCGGCCGTTGAGTTCCCGGACCACCCGCTCGGGGTTAACGGGACTGGCAGGCACCGCCGCACGCTCCTTCGCCAGCGCACGCCAGCGGACCACTTCCTGTTCGACGTCGTCCCGCCACTGCCCGCGGGGGCGCGCCTTCAGCCTGGGGATAAGCGCCTGGAGGGCAGCTGCCGCGTCGCCGGCAAGTCCTACCTCCACAGGGTAGCGGTTGCCGATCTTCCGCTCGTCGATGTCGACCTGCACGGCGCGGGCGGCCCCGGGCGGGGGATAAAACTCGGTCCAGGGATCGTTGGAGCCCACGATCAGCAGGGCATCGCAGTTGCCCAGCAGGTGCGCGCTTGAGGTGGTGCCCAGGTGCCCCATCGTGCCCACGGCGAACGGAAGGGTCTCATCCATGTAAGGCTTGCCCAGCAGGCTGGTGGCGATTCCGGCGCCAAGCTTTTCGGCCACCGCCACCACCTCCTCCGCGGCGTGCCGTGCCCCCTGGCCCACCAGCAGGGCAACGCGTTCCGAGGAGTCCAGGAGTGCTGCGGCAGCCGCCAAATCTTTGTCCCCGGGCGTCCTGGTTGCCGTGCTCCACGAGGGCGCGGTGACCACGATGCCGTGTTCCTGTTCCAGCTCGGGCGCGGACGCTGACTGGATGTCGTGCGGGACGATGACCACGCAGGGCGAGGAAGTGGCCTTGGCGGTGCGGAAGGCACGGTCCAAGACCATGGGGACCTGCTCCGGTGCACTGACCTGCTGGACGAACTGGGCGGCCACATCCTTGAACAGGACCGTCAGCTCGATTTCCTGCATGTAGGCCGACCCCAGCACCGTGCGGCTTTGCTGCCCTACAATGGCCACGACCGGCACGCCGTCGAGCTTGGCGTCGTAGAGCCCGTTCAGCAGGTGGACGGCGCCGGGGCCCTGGGTGGAGGTGACCACGCCCACCCCGCCAGTGTATTTGGCGTGGCCCACCGCCATGAAGGCAGCCGTCTCCTCATGCCGGGCCTGGACAAACTCGACCCGGCCTTCGGCCCGGCGCAGTGCGCCCATAAAGCCGTTGATCCCGTCACCGCTATAGCCGAAGACCCGGTTGACGCCCCAGGCACTGAGCCGGTCCACAATCACATCGGCCACGGTACGGTCAGTCATGGTCTCCTCCGGTCCTTGCCAGTGTGCATGCCTTAAGCGTTGACGATCAGTCCAAGCTCGGCTTTCGAGGCGAGGGCGTCATGCCGCGGCAGGACCCGGACGGTGTACCCGAACGGTCCCGATCGGTCGATCACCAGCGAACCGCTGAACAGGTGGCGCCCGCTGCCGAGGTCCTCCTGTACCTTCAGTTCCATGACCGTGATGTCGGTGAGGGTGTCGCTTTCCTCAGCCCTCCCATAGGCCACTTCAACGGACACGTCCTCCGGGGTGAGGCTGTGCAGCGCCACGTAGGCGTTGACCTGGAGCGTGTCGCCGATCTGGGGATCCTCGGAGACACCCACTGAGTCCACGTGCTCCACGTGCACCAGCGGCCAGGCCGAACGTACCTTGGCCGTCCAGGCCGCGAGGGTGCGGGCCTGGGAGTAGGAGTTCGCAGAAGCGTTGCGCCCCGCCTCCGCGGCCGGGCGGTAGAGGATGTTCACGTAGTCCCGGAGCATGCGTTCGGCGGAGACGGCCGGACCGAGGTGCGAGAGGGTGTGCTTGATCATGGAGACCCAGTGCGTGGGCACTTTCTCCGCCCCCGACGTCGAAGGGCCTGCGGCGCCGGCGCCGGCCGACACCGTGCTGCCGTAGAAGCGCGGGGCCACCTGGGTTTCGAGCAGCTCGTACAAAGCTGCCGCCTCGATGTCGTCGCGTTCCTCCGGTGATGCGCCGTTGTTGGCGGTGGGAATCGCCCAGCCGTTTTCGCCGTCGTACATTTCATCCCACCAGCCGTCCAGGACGGAGAGGTTGAGGGATCCGTTGAGCGCGGCCTTCATGCCGGACGTTCCGCACGCCTCCAGCGGCCGTAGCGGGTTGTTCAGCCACACGTCGCAGCCGGGGAACAGCGTCCGCGCCATCGCGATGTCGTAGTTGGGCAGGAAGGCAATCCGGTGGCGCACCTCGGGGTCGTCGGTGAACCTGACCAGGTCCTGGATCATCTTCTTGCCGGCGTCGTCGGCGGGGTGCGACTTTCCGGCGATGACCAGCTGGATGGGATGCTCCTTGTGCAGGAGCAGTGCCTTCAGGCGCTCGGGCTCGCGCAGCATCAGGGTGAGCCGCTTGTAGGTGGGAACGCGCCGGGCAAAACCGATGGTCAGGACGTCCGGGTCCAGGACCTTGTCCGTCCAGCCCAGCTCGGCGTCCGCCGCGCCGCGCTTCTTCCAGGCAGCCCGCAGGCGGAGGCGGACGTCGTCCACCAGGGCCGCCCGCATCTCCCGCCGCAGCGCCCAGACGTCCGCGTCGCTGACGTTGTAGGCCAGGTCCCAGCGTCCGTTCGCTTCGGCTTCGCTGCCAAACTGGTCGCGGGCGAGCTTCGAGATGCGGCTGTCCACCCACGTCGGCACGTGCACGCCATTCGTCACGGACGTGATGGGCACCTCCGAGTGGTCGAAGCCCGGCCACAGCGCGGAGAACATTCCACGGGAAACTTCCCCGTGCAGCTTTGCCACGCCGTTGGCGCGCTGGGCGAGGCGCAGGCCCATGATGGCCATGTTGAACACGGACGGGTTGCCGTCAGCGTAGTTCTCGCGGCCGAGTTCCAGGATCCTGTCGGTGGGAACGGCGGGCGCCAGGCCGGCCTGGAAAAAGTGGTGGATCTGGGCGATCTCGAACCGGTCGATGCCCGCGGGGACCGGGGTGTGCGTCGTGAAGACAGTGGACGCGCGCCCGGCGGCGAGGGCCTCGTCGAACGTCAGCGCCTGGTCCCCGGCCATGAGTTCCTGGATACGTTCGATGCCGAGGAAGCCGGCGTGGCCCTCGTTCGTGTGGAACACCTCCGGGGCCGTGGTGCCGGTGAGCTGCTGGAAGGCGCGCAGGGCCTTGACCCCGCCCATGCCCAGCAGCAGTTCCTGCTGCAGGCGGTGGTCTCCGCCGCCGCCGTAGAGGCGGTCGGTGATGCTGCGGGCGGCGTCGTCATTGCCGGGGACATTGGAGTCCAGGAGCAGCAGGGGAACGCGTCCGACGTCGGCACGCCAGATGTGTGCCAGCAGGCGCCGGCCGTTGGGCAGGGGGAGCGCGATCTGCAGGGGGCGGCCGATGCCGTCCGAGGAAGGCTCGCGCAGCAGCGTGAGCGGCAGCCCGTCCGGGTCCAGGACCGGGTACGTCTCCTGCTGCCAGGCATCCCGGGACAGCGACTGCTTGAAGTAGCCTGCCTGGTACAGCAGGCCGACACCGATCAGGGGCACTCCAAGGTCCGAGGCCGCCTTCAGGTGGTCGCCGGCCAGGATCCCCAGGCCGCCGGAGTACTGGGGGAGCACCTCGGTGATGCCGAACTCGGGTGAGAAGTAGGCAATCGACGCAGGGGCATCCGGGCCAAGGCTTTGGTACCAGCGCGGCTCCTCGAGGTACCGGTCAAGGTCCTCCTCGGCGGCCCGCACCCGTTCCACCACCGCACGGTTGGCGGCAAGCTGCTGGAATTCCTCCCGGCTCACCATCCCCAGGAAGCCCACCGGGTCCTGGCCGCTTTCTTCCCAAAGACGGGGATTCAGGCCCGCGAAAAGTTCCCGTGTGGGCCGGTGCCAGGACCAGCGCAGGTTGCTCGCCAGGCGGGCCAGCGGCCGGATCGGTTCGGGGAGGACGGTACGGACGGTAAATCTGCGGATTGCCTTCACCTGCGTCACACTAACCGACAACATGCGCGGCTGGAACCAGCGCCGGGTTTCTTTTGGGTAAATGACAGTTGGCGGCGAAGAAATGACGGAGGACGCGCAGAAATTGGTGCGCAGGCTTAGCAATCTTGCTCTTTTCTCGCTAACGTCGAGCCTGTGACGACTAACTCAGGAACCAGTGCCGTATCAATGAAAATGTCGACCGGCTCCATTACTGATGGGCTGCGGTTCGGGCGATTTCCGATCACCGCCGTGCAGCCTGTCGTGGAGGATGGCAAATTCCCCGCCAAGGCCCTGCCAGGCGAAGGAATCGTGGTGGGCGCCACCGCTTTCCGGGAAGGGCACGACCAGTTGGGCGTCAGCGCCGTGCTCTTCGACCCCCAGGGCAAGGAGCGCCAGCGGGTCAGGCTCGCGCCGCCGCGCGGGGAACGGGGCATGGGTACGGACCGCTGGGAAGGCGTGCTCACGCCGTCGGAAACGGGGAACTGGTCCTTTGCCATCGAAGCCTGGCACGACCGCTACGGCACGTGGCACCACAACGCAGAGGTGAAGGTGGAAGCCGGCATCGACGTGGAGTTGATGTTGGCCGAGGGATCCGCCCTGCTCGGCGAGGCATCCGAAGACGAGTCCCGCAGCGAGTGGGACCGTGGAGTTCTCCGTAACGCCGCCGGCAGGCTCGCCGACACGTCCCTCAGCACGGAAGAGCGCCTCGGCGCCGGCTTCGGCAGCGACGTAGCGGGGGTTGTGGCGCATCAGCCCATCCGCGAACTGGTGACCGTCTCCGAAAAGTTCCCGCTGAACGTTGAACGCGACCTTGCCGGGCGCGGCGCCTGGTACGAATTTTTTCCCCGCTCCGAGGGGGCCGTCAAGGACCACGACACTGGTACCTGGACTTCCGGAAACTTCCGCACCGCGGCCAAGCGGCTTGATGCCGTGGCCGCCATGGGCTTCGACGTCATCTACATGCCGCCCATCCATCCCATCGGCGTGCAGCACCGCAAGGGCCCCAACAACACCTTGATTGCCGGCCCCAACGATCCCGGTTCGCCATGGGCCATCGGCGCGGCCGAAGGCGGCCACGACGCCATCCATCCGGACCTCGGCACCTTCGAGGACTTTGACGCATTTGTGGCCCGCGCCAACGAGCTTGGCCTGGAAGTTGCCCTGGACCTGGCGCTCCAGGCGGCCCCGGACCATCCCTGGGTCCAGTCACACCCGGAGTGGTTCACAACCCGCGTGGACGGCAGCATTGCCTATGCCGAGAATCCGCCGAAGAAGTACCAGGACATTTATCCGCTCAATTTCGACAATGATCCCGAAGGGCTTTCGAACGAAATTCTGCGGATTGTGCTGCTCTGGGTGAGCCATGGCGTAAAAGTCTTCCGCGTGGATAACCCGCACACCAAGCCGGTGTGGTTCTGGGAATGGCTTATTGCGCAGGTAAATAAAGAGGTTCCCGGCGTGGTGTTCCTGGCCGAGGCCTTCACGCGCCCAGCCATGATGCATGCGCTGGGGCGTGCGGGGTTCCAGCAGTCCTACACGTACTTCACCTGGCGCAACACCAAGAAGGAAATCGAGTCCTACTTCACCGAGGTGAGCCACGAGTCGGCGGCCTTCTTCCGCCCCAACTTCTTTGTCAACACCCCGGACATCCTCACTGAATACCTCCAGTTTGGCGGGCCGGCGGCGTTCAAGATCAGGGCTGCCCTGGCGGCCACGGCCAGTCCGTTGTGGGGCGTCTACGCAGGCTACGAACTGTATGAGCACGTGGCGCGGCCGGGCGCGGAGGAGTACATCGACAACGAAAAGTTCGAGTACAAGGAACGCGACTGGGACGCTGCGGCGCAGTCCGGACGGACCCTCGCCCCGTACATCACCAGGCTCAACGAGATCAGGCATGCCCACCCGGCCCTGCAGGACCTGCAGAACCTGACGGTCCACCACAGCACGGACGAGGCCACGGTGGTCTACTCCAAGCACAAGACGCTTGCCGACGGGTCCAAGGACACCCTCATCGTGGTGGTCAACGTGGATCCGCACGGCACCAGGGAATGCACCGTCTCGCTGGACCTTGCGGCCCTTGAACTCGACCCGCAGGACCTGACGCACAACGGAGGCTTCCACGTGGATGACCTCATCTCCGGTGAAAGCTGGGAGTGGGGCGAGTACAACTACGTCCGCCTTGACCCGCACGTGGAGCCCGCTCACGTCCTGCGCGTGAGGAGAACGCATCAGTGAATTTCAATCCGCAAAGTTCCGGCCAGCATTTCACTCCCAAGAGCACGTTTGAGCTAAATGCCCCGGGCCTTCAGCATGATCCGCTGTGGTACCGGAAGGCCGTGTTCTACGAAGTGCTCGTACGGGCTTTTGCGGATGCCAACGGTGACGGCTCCGGCGACTTTTCCGGCCTCATCGACAGGCTTGACTACCTGCAGTGGCTGGGAGTGGACTGCCTCTGGCTGCCACCGTTCTTCCAGTCACCGCTGCGGGACGGCGGCTATGACATCTCCGACTACAACTCGGTCCTGGACGAGTTCGGAACCATCAGCGACTTCAAGCGCCTGGTTGCCGAGGCCCATGCCAGGGGCGTCCGGGTCATCATCGACCTGCCCCTGAACCACACGTCGGACCAGCACCCCTGGTTCCAGGAATCCCGCAAGGACCCTGACGGCCCCTACGGGGACTTCTACGTCTGGAGCGACACCGACGAGAAGTACCAGGACGCGCGCATCATCTTCGTGGATACCGAGGAATCCAACTGGACCTTCGACCCCATCCGACGCCAGTTCTTCTGGCACCGGTTCTTCAGCCACCAGCCCGACCTGAACTTCGAAAACCCCAAAGTCATCGAAGCGCTGTTCGACGTGGTCCGGTTCTGGCTTGACCAGGGCATCGACGGGTTCCGGGCCGATGCCATCCCCTACCTCTACGAAGAGGAGGGGACCAACTGCGAGAACCTCCCGGCAACGCACGAGTTCCTCCGGAAGCTCCGTACCATGGTGGACGAAAGCTACCCCGGGCGGGTCATCATCGCCGAGGCCAACCAGCCGCCGAATGAAGTGGTGGAATACTTCGGGACGGAAGAAGAGCCCGAGTGCCACATGGCCTTCCACTTCCCGATCATGCCCCGGCTGTACTACGCACTCCGGGACCAGAAGGCCGCTCCGATCATCGAGACCATGCACGACACGCCCGAAATACCGGACGGTGCGCAGTGGGGCACCTTCCTGCGGAACCACGACGAACTGACCCTGGAAATGGTCACCGCCGATGAGCGGGCCGCGATGCTGGGCTGGTACGCGCCGGACCCCCGCATGCGGGCCAATATCGGCATCCGGCGCAGGCTCGCGCCCCTGCTGGACAACTCCCGTGCCGAGATCGAGCTGATCAACGCCCTGCTGCTCTCGCTGCCCGGCAGCCCCTTCCTGTATTACGGGGACGAGATCGGCATGGGGGACAACATCTGGCTTGAAGACCGGGACGCCGTGCGCACCCCCATGCAGTGGAACCCCGACCGGAACGCCGGATTCTCGAACGCAGATCCGGGCAAGCTCTACCTGCCGCCCATCCAGTCCCTGGTGTACAACTACAGCATGGCCAATGTGGAAGCGGAGGCGGCCCATTCCGGTTCGCTGCTGCGCTGGACCCGGCAGATCCTGAGCGTCCGCAAGAACCATCCCGCATTCGGCCTGGGCGGGTTCAAGCACGTCGATGCCGACCACGACGCCGTTTTGGCCTACCTCCGCGAACTGCCGGAAGACAACTCCGCCGGAGCCGTTGCGGAGACCATCCTGTGCGCCTTCAACCTCTCACAGCATCCGGTCGCGGCCCAGCTGAAGGTCCCGCAGTTCGCCGGACGGGGGTTGCGCGATGTCTTCGGCGGCCAGCCGTTCCCCGGCATCAACGACGACGGAAACCTGACCCTGACCCTTGGCAGCCACGACTTCTTCTGGCTGCGGATCCGGTCGGCTGCATCCAACCCGTCATCCCCTTACACGCAGGCAATGCCTATCCTCTCGATTGAGAACTGACATGAACCAGCCAATCCTCACCCCCGCCCTCACCGCCCTCCTCCAGGAATGGCTGCCGCGGCAGCGCTGGTTCCCGGTGAAGACGCCCGACTTCGAGATGTCCCAGGCCGGCAGCCTGGGGCTCGAGGATCCCTCGGGCCATGCCGCGTTGGCTGTCTTTCTCCTGAGGGTCACCACGCAAACGCCCGACGGCGGCAGCAGGACGGCCGTGGTCCAGGTTCCCTTGAGTTTCCGGCAGGCGCCGGCTGCCGGAATGGAGCGCGCCCTTGTGGGGCAGGCTGCCGGAATGGATCCATCCCGGCCCTGGGTCTACGACGCCGTCCACGATCCCGACTTCGTGGGCGGCTGGCTGGAGCTTATCCGGAACGGGGAGAAGGCGCCGAGCGGAACTGCGGCCGGCTTCCGCGTCGAAGGTGAACGGCGGCTGCCTACCAGCCGCGGCGTAGTGAAAGTACTGTCCGGTGAGCAGTCCAACAGTTCAGTCATTGTGGACGACGGCGAGTCCGCCGCGATCGTGAAGTTCTTCCGGGTGCTGTCCGACGGCACAAACCCCGAAGTTGAAGTGGGTGCTGCCCTGACGGCTGCGGGCACGTCCGAGGTCCCCGCCACCCTTGGCTGGGTCCGCGGCGAATGGCTCGCCCAGGCGGCAAACGGATCGGGATCCACCGGCACAGGCCGGCGGTATGTCCAGGGCGAACTGGCCGTGGCGCACGAGTTCCTGGCAGGCGGCCGGGACGCCTGGCTGCTGGCCGTTGACGCCGCCCGGTCCGGCACCGACTTCACCGCAGAAGCGCGGGCGCTCGGTGCGGCCACAGCCACGGTCCACCAGCGGCTGGCCCAAGCGCTGGGCCAGTCAGCGGAACACGCCCCCGGCCAGGTGATTGCGCCCGCAGTAGCCCAACGCGTCCGCCAGGCATGGGCGGAAGCCGGAAGCGCCGTCGGCCCTTATGACGACGCCCTGGCCGCACTGCTCGACCAGCTGGACCACGCCCCGGCAGGCCCGCTGCAGCGAATCCACGGGGACCTCCACCTGGGCCAGATCCTCCAGGTTCCGGGGCAGGCGGGAAGCCCCGCCCGATGGGCCATCCTCGACTTTGAAGGCGAACCGCTGCGGCCCGTCGCGGAGCGCAACGTCCCGGACGTTCCCCTGAGGGACGTCGTGGGCATGCTCCGGTCCTTCGACTACGCCGCGGGCGCAGCCCAGCGCGTACAGGAAGGGGCGCAGGTCCCGGCCAACTGGGTTGACGACTGCGCGGAGGCCTTCCTGGCAGGGTACGCGGCTGTCACGCCCGGGACGGTGGACAGGGAGTCCCCCCTCTTTGTGGCATTGTGGCTGGACAAGGCACTGTACGAAGTAGTTTATGAATTGCGTAACAGGCCCGACTGGTTGGCGATCCCCGTGAACGCCTCCCGGCGGCTCCTGGGCGGTAACGGCGCCGGCGATCACGCCGGTGCAGCATCGGAAGGTAACGAAATGACAGGCTCAGCACGAACTGACCGGCCGGGGGTGCCGTTGCAGGTAGACGAAGGCACCCTGGGCAAGATCGCGAACGGTGAACACCACGCACCCCACTCTGTCCTGGGCGCGCACCTGGACGATTACGGCCACGTCACCATCCGTACGGTGAAGCACCTAGCGGAAGCAGTAACCGTGATTACCCCCGCGGGTGAAGTTCCGATGGAACATGAAGCCCACGGAGTGTGGGTGGCAGTCCTTGAACCACTGCAGCAGGGGCACGTCCCCGACTACCGGCTCTCGGTCACCTACCCGGGTGCCGAACCGGTCACCGTGGACGAGCCCTACCGCTACCTGCCCACCGTGGGGGAAGTGGACCTGCACCTGATCGGTGAGGGCAGGCACGAAAAGCTTTGGGAGGTGCTCGGCGCCCACGTCCAGCACTACAAGTCCGCAATGGGGGACGTGGACGGTGTTTCGTTTGCCGTCTGGGCACCCAACGCGCAGGCCGTCCGCGTCAAGGGCGACTTCAATGCCTGGGACGGGCGCGAGAACTCCCTCCGCTCGCTGGGTTCCTCGGGGGTGTGGGAACTCTTTGTGCCGGGTGTTTTGGCAGGGGCGTGCTACAAATTCGAAATCAGGACCAAGGCCGGCCACTGGGTGGAGAAGGCTGACCCCCTGGCGTTCGGTACCGAGGTTCCTCCGCTGACCGCTTCCCGGGTGGTTGAGCCTTCGTACGCCTTCAAGGACGATGAATGGATGGAGGCCCGCGCACAGCGGGATCCCCACAACTCCGCAATGAGCGTCTATGAGGTGCATCTTGGCTCCTGGCGCCTGGGACTCGGCTACCGGGAACTCGCCAAGGAACTGGTGGACTACGTCAAATGGCTCGGATTCACGCACGTGGAGTTCATGCCCGTGGCAGAGCACCCCTTCGGCGGGTCCTGGGGCTACCAGGTCACCTCGTACTTCGCCCCCACCTCCCGTTTCGGCCACCCCGATGAGTTCCGCTACCTGGTGGACACGCTTCACCAGGCCGGGATCGGCGTACTGCTGGACTGGGTTCCCGCCCACTTCCCCAAGGACTCTTGGGCCCTGGCGCAGTTCGACGGCGAGCCCCTGTACGAGCACGCGGACCCGAACCTGGGCGAGCACCCTGACTGGGGCACCCTGATCTTCGACTTCGGGCGGACCGAAGTCCGGAACTTCCTGGTGGCCAACGCCCTGTATTGGCTGGACGAGTTCCACATTGACGGCCTGCGCGTGGATGCGGTGGCTTCAATGCTTTACCTCGACTATTCGCGCGAGGACGGCCAGTGGCAACCCAACCGGTTCGGCGGCAGGGAAAACCTCGAGGCGATTTCCTTCCTCCAGGAAGTCAACGCCACGGTGTACAAGACGCACCCCGGGGCCGTGATGATCGCCGAGGAATCCACAGCGTTCCCGGGCGTCACCGCACCCACAAGCCACGGTGGCCTCGGCTTCGGGCTCAAGTGGAACATGGGCTGGATGCACGACTCGCTTAAGTACGTTTCCGAGGAGCCAGTCAACCGCAAGTGGCACCACGGAACCGTGACGTTCTCCCTGGTGTACGCGTTCACCGAGAACTTCCTGCTGCCCATCAGCCACGATGAGGTAGTCCACGGCAAGGGCTCCATGCTCCGCAAGATGCCGGGCGACCGCTGGCAGCAGCTCGCCAACCTGCGCGCTTTCCTGGCGTACCAGTGGGCGCACCCGGGCAAGCAGCTGATCTTCATGGGTACGGAGTTTGGCCAGGAAGCGGAGTGGTCCGAGCAGCACGGGCTCGACTGGTGGCTCGCCGACATCCCCGCACACAAGGGCGTCCAACTCCTTACCAAGGACCTCAACGAGCTCTACAGTTCCACTCCGTCGCTGTACGCCCGGGACAACGAGCCCGCTGGCTTCCAGTGGATCAACGGGGGAGACGCAGACCGGAACGTCCTGTCTTTCATCCGCTGGGACAAGGAGAACAACCCGCTGGTCTGCGCCATCAACTTCTCCGGAATGCCGCACGTCGGTTACACCCTGGGTGTGCCGGAGGCCGGTGCATGGACCGAAGTACTGAACACGGACGCCACCACCTACGGCGGATCCGGTGTCCTCAACGCCGGTGAGCTGAAGGCAACGGGCCAGGGACAGGATGGACAGCCGGCAACGCTGAGCGTCACCCTGCCGCCGCTCGGCGCCGCCTACTTCAAGCCTGGAGCCCCGGCCGCCGAATAGCAGCTGGCTCCTGATGAGCAGGGAAGGCCCGGAATCCGCGTGGTTCCGGGCTTTTTCCTGCCTCCAGGGCAGGCCGCAGAAGGCGTCCTGTTGCCCGGTTGGCCTTCTGGAAAAAGTGGTGGTAGAGTTTATTTCCGCGCTGCTCCACGGAGTCAGACGGAAAAACCGACACTCAAGCCTTCGGCTAAAGAGAGTCGCGGACGCCGGTTTGACAAGTGAGAAGCCAGCGGGTAAGTTTGAAAAGTTGCTCCGGAGCGATCCACGGCTGTGAAGTGCTGGTGGTGGTGCCGGGTGTGTCTGTTGTTTGAGAACTCAATAGTGTGCCAAGTTTGTTGATACCAATTGTTTTAGTGATTGGTTGAATTGACTGGATTGCCCGCCCCTGTGGGTGGTCTGGTTTTTACAGCTGGTTTCAAATTTTGTGCAGCCTTTTTGTCCCGTTTTCCCGGGGCTGGGGGTTGTGTCTGTTTTACTTCAACGGAGAGTTTGATCCTGGCTCAGGATGAACGCTGGCGGCGTGCTTAACACATGCAAGTCGAACGATGATCCCAGCTTGCTGGGGGATTAGTGGCGAACGGGTGAGTAACACGTGAGTAACCTGCCCTTAACTCTGGGATAAGCCTGGGAAACTGGGTCTAATACCGGATATGACTCCTCATCGCATGGTGGGGGGTGGAAAGCTTTTTGTGGTTTTGGATGGACTCGCGGCCTATCAGCTTGTTGGTGAGGTAATGGCTTACCAAGGCGACGACGGGTAGCCGGCCTGAGAGGGTGACCGGCCACACTGGGACTGAGACACGGCCCAGACTCCTACGGGAGGCAGCAGTGGGGAATATTGCACAATGGGCGCAAGCCTGATGCAGCGACGCCGCGTGAGGGATGACGGCCTTCGGGTTGTAAACCTCTTTCAGTAGGGAAGAAGCGAAAGTGACGGTACCTGCAGAAGAAGCGCCGGCTAACTACGTGCCAGCAGCCGCGGTAATACGTAGGGCGCAAGCGTTATCCGGAATTATTGGGCGTAAAGAGCTCGTAGGCGGTTTGTCGCGTCTGCCGTGAAAGTCCGGGGCTCAACTCCGGATCTGCGGTGGGTACGGGCAGACTAGAGTGATGTAGGGGAGACTGGAATTCCTGGTGTAGCGGTGAAATGCGCAGATATCAGGAGGAACACCGATGGCGAAGGCAGGTCTCTGGGCATTAACTGACGCTGAGGAGCGAAAGCATGGGGAGCGAACAGGATTAGATACCCTGGTAGTCCATGCCGTAAACGTTGGGCACTAGGTGTGGGGGACATTCCACGTTTTCCGCGCCGTAGCTAACGCATTAAGTGCCCCGCCTGGGGAGTACGGCCGCAAGGCTAAAACTCAAAGGAATTGACGGGGGCCCGCACAAGCGGCGGAGCATGCGGATTAATTCGATGCAACGCGAAGAACCTTACCAAGGCTTGACATGAACCGGTAATACCTGGAGACAGGTGCCCCGCTTGCGGTCGGTTTACAGGTGGTGCATGGTTGTCGTCAGCTCGTGTCGTGAGATGTTGGGTTAAGTCCCGCAACGAGCGCAACCCTCGTTCTATGTTGCCAGCACGTGATGGTGGGGACTCATAGGAGACTGCCGGGGTCAACTCGGAGGAAGGTGGGGACGACGTCAAATCATCATGCCCCTTATGTCTTGGGCTTCACGCATGCTACAATGGCCGGTACAAAGGGTTGCGATACTGTGAGGTGGAGCTAATCCCAAAAAGCCGGTCTCAGTTCGGATTGGGGTCTGCAACTCGACCCCATGAAGTCGGAGTCGCTAGTAATCGCAGATCAGCAACGCTGCGGTGAATACGTTCCCGGGCCTTGTACACACCGCCCGTCAAGTCACGAAAGTTGGTAACACCCGAAGCCGGTGGCCTAACCCCTTGTGGGAGGGAGCTGTCGAAGGTGGGACTGGCGATTGGGACTAAGTCGTAACAAGGTAGCCGTACCGGAAGGTGCGGCTGGATCACCTCCTTTCTAAGGAGCACCTACAGGCTGTCACTGCGTGTATGCGTTGGTGGGGGTTTGTCAGGAGTATATGCCCGTTGCGCAGACGCAAGTTCTGCGGCGGGTGCTCAAGGGTGGAATATCAACGGATAGCGGCTGCCTGGTCTTGGTCTTGTCTAGTACGGATGCTTTGTGTGTCCTGGAACGGCGGGGTCTGGGGTTGGGTGGTTTAGTGTTTGGCACACTGTTGGGTCCTGAGGCAACAGGACCGGTATGGGCCTCTTTTGTGGGGGTTGTGCCGGGTTTGTTTGTTTCTGGTTTCCTGGCTGCACCGATCATGCATGTTGTGTGTGTGGGGTGTGTGGTACGGGGTTGTTGTTTGAGAACTACATAGTGGACGCGAGCATCTTTTATAAGAAGCAATTTCCAAGAATATGAACCTGGATCTGGCTGCGCGTGGTGATGGTCCCTCTTGTGGGGGGTTGTTGTTGGGTGTGGTTGGTTTCTGTGGTTCTCTCGAAAATTAGCGTTTTTGATCTTTTGTGGTCAAGTTTTTAAGAGCACACGGTGGATGCCTTGGCATTAGGAGCCGAAGAAGGACGTAGGAATCTGCGATAAGCCTGGGGGAGTCGATAACCGGACTGTGATCCCAGGGTGTCCGAATGGGGAAACCCCGCCAGGGACGCGAGTTGCCTGGTGACCCGCATCTGAACACATAGGGTGCGTGGAGGGAACGCGGGGAAGTGAAACATCTCAGTACCCGCAGGAAGAGAAAACAATAGTGATTCCGTTAGTAGTGGCGAGCGAACGCGGATCAGGCTAAACCGTTCCATGTGTGATAGCCGGCGGGCGTTGCATGGTCGGGGTTGTGGGACTTTCCGTACTGTCTCTGCCGGGGCAGTGGGGTGTGATGTGCAGGCATAGGTGAACGGTCTTGAAAGGCCGGCCAGAGAGGGTGTTAGCCCCGTAACCGTAATGTTGTGTACCGCCCGGATGAGTATCCCAAGTAGTACGGGGCCCGAGAAATCCCGTGCGAATCTGTCAGGACCACCTGATAAGCCTAAATACTCCCTAATGACCGATAGCGGACCAGTACCGTGAGGGAAAGGTGAAAAGTACCCCGGGAGGGGAGTGAAACAGTACCTGAAACCGTGTGCTTACAATCCGTCGGAGCCAGTCTGATTCTGGTGACGGCGTGCCTTTTGAAGAATGAGCCTGCGAGTTAGTGTTACGTCGCGAGGTTAACCCGTGTGGGGCAGCCGTAGCGAAAGCGAGTCTGAATAGGGCGTTGCAGTGGCGTGATCTAGACCCGAAGCGAAGTGATCTACCCATGGCCAGGTTGAAGCGACGGTAAGACGTCGTGGAGGACCGAACCCACTTCAGTTGAAAATGGAGGGGATGAGCTGTGGGTAGGGGTGAAAGGCCAATCAAACTTCGTGATAGCTGGTTCTCCCCGAAATGCATTTAGGTGCAGCGTTGCGTGTTTCTTGCTGGAGGTAGAGCTACTGGATGGCTAATGGGCCCTACAAGGTTACTGACGTCAGCCAAACTCCGAATGCCGGTAAGTGAGAGCGCAGCAGTGAGACTGTGGGGGATAAGCTTCATAGTCGAGAGGGAAACAGCCCAGACCACCAACTAAGGCCCCTAAGCGTGTGCTAAGTGGGAAAGGATGTGGAGTTGCGAAGACAACCAGGAGGTTGGCTTAGAAGCAGCCATCCTTAAAAGAGTGCGTAATAGCTCACTGGTCAAGTGATTCCGCGCCGACAATGTAGCGGGGCTCAAGTACACCGCCGAAGTTGTGGCATTCAAATATTAGCTAAGCCCTTGTGGTTCAGGCGTTTGGATGGGTAGGGGAGCGTCGTGTGGGCGGTGAAGTCGCGGTGTAAACCAGCGGTGGAGCCTACACGAGTGAGAATGCAGGCATGAGTAGCGAAAGACGGGTGAGAAACCCGTCCGCCGAATGATCAAGGGTTCCAGGGTCAAGCTAATCTGCCCTGGGTAAGTCGGGACCTAAGGCGAGGCCGACAGGCGTAGTCGATGGACAACGGGTTGATATTCCCGTACCGGCGAAAAACCGCCCATGCTGAACAGGGGATACTAACTGCCCGAGACCTGCCCGATCGCCCTTGTGGTGTGAGGGTTTTGGTGGAGCGCAGGACCTGATCCTGGGAGGCAAGCGTATTAACAGGTGTGACGCAGGAAGGTAGCCAAGCCGGGCGATGGTTGTCCCGGTCTAAGGATGTAGGGCGAACGGTAGGCAAATCCGCTGTTCATGATGCCTGAGATCTGATGGGACCCCCGTTTGGGGGGATTTGGTGATCCTATGCTGCCGAGAAAAGCATCGACGCGAGGTTTTAGCCGCCCGTACCCCAAACCGACACAGGTGATCAGGTAGAGAATACTAAGGCGATCGAGAGAATTATGGTTAAGGAACTCGGCAAAATGCCCCCGTAACTTCGGGAGAAGGGGGGCCCCAACCTTGATACACCCACGCGGTGTGGAGGGGATCGGGGCCGCAGAGACCAGGGGGAAGCGACTGTTTACTAAAAACACAGGTCCGTGCGAAGTCGCAAGACGATGTATACGGACTGACTCCTGCCCGGTGCTGGAAGGTTAAGAGGACCGGTTAGCCGCAAGGCGAAGCTGAGAATTTAAGCCCCAGTAAACGGCGGTGGTAACTATAACCATCCTAAGGTAGCGAAATTCCTTGTCGGGTAAGTTCCGACCTGCACGAATGGAGTAACGACTTCCCCGCTGTCTCAACCATAAACTCGGCGAAATTGCAGTACGAGTAAAGATGCTCGTTACGCGCAGCAGGACGGAAAGACCCCGAGACCTTTACTATAGTTTGGTATTGGTGTTCGGAGTGGCTTGTGTAGGATAGGTGGGAGACGTTGAAGCCCGGACGCCAGTTCGGGTGGAGTCATCGTTGAAATACCACTCTGGTCACTTTGGACATCTAACTTCGGCCCGTAATCCGGGTCAGGGACAGTGCCTGATGGGTAGTTTAACTGGGGCGGTTGCCTCCTAAAAAGTAACGGAGGCGCCCAAAGGTTCCCTCAGCCTGGTTGGCAATCAGGTGTCGAGTGTAAGTGCACAAGGGAGCTTGACTGTGAGAGAGACATCTCGAGCAGGGACGAAAGTCGGGACTAGTGATCCGGCGGTACATTGTGGAATGGCCGTCGCTCAACGGATAAAAGGTACCTCGGGGATAACAGGCTGATCTTGCCCAAGAGTCCATATCGACGGCATGGTTTGGCACCTCGATGTCGGCTCGTCGCATCCTGGGGCTGGAGTAGGTCCCAAGGGTTGGGCTGTTCGCCCATTAAAGCGGTACGCGAGCTGGGTTTAGAACGTCGTGAGACAGTTCGGTCCCTATCCGCTGCGCGCGCAGGAAATTTGAGAAGGGCTGTCCTTAGTACGAGAGGACCGGGACGGACGAACCTCTGGTGTGTCAGTTGTACTGCCAAGTGCACCGCTGATTAGCTACGTTCGGATGGGATAACCGCTGAAAGCATCTAAGCGGGAAGCTCGCTTCAAGATGAGATTTCCATACACCTTGTGTGTGAGAGGCCCCCAGCCAGACCACTGGGTTGATAGGCCGGATGTGGAAGCGAGGACTAACGACTCGTGAAGCTGACCGGTACTAATAGGCCGATAACTTACACCACACACCCACCCCGCAAACGGGTTCAAAAGCGTTTGCACCAAGGGGAAGGGTAAAAAGATAACAAGACTGCTTGCGTCCACTATGTGGTTCCCAACCAACAAACCCGCCACGGGCCTGTTGCGCTGAGGAACACAACTGAATAAACAACACCACCGCTCCCAACAACACAACGGGAGCAGTTGTAACCACAAACTTCCCACCCCGGGCACCACAAACCCGGCGGACGGGTACAAGGGTTACGGCGGTCATAGCGTGGGGGAAACGCCCGGTCCCATTCCGAACCCGGAAGCTAAGACCCACAGCGCCGATGGTACTGCACCCGGGAGGGTGTGGGAGAGTAGGTCACCGCCGGACACACATTACAGCAGGGCCCTGACGACAACGTCAGGGCCCTACTGCTTTAACCACCCACACCCAACATGCTCGTGCCTTGGGGCCAGGCAGCTGGCCGAATACGCAGGCAGCTGGCCAAGCACTCAGGCGGTAAAGTTGAGCACCATGAGCAGCCTCTTCAGCCATGCACAGGAACCCTCCGGGAACGACGACGAATCGACGATCGATGCCCTGGACCCCGTGGTGCAAACGGTGGTGGTACCGGGAAGCGTGGCCCACGCCTTCACCGGTTTCACGGACCACACCCACCTGTGGTGGCCCTTGGAATCACACAGCGTGTACGGCGCCGGCTCCTACGTGGAATTCGAGGAGAACCTCATCCTGGAGACGGCCGACGACGGCCGGACCACCATCTGGGGTACCTTGGATGACTGGCAGCCGCCGCTGTCTTTCCACGCCACGTGGCATCCCGGCACAACCGCATTGTGGTCCACCGAACTCCGCGTCGCCTTCCGTGCCGTCCCGGATGGGACCGAGGTCCGGCTCTTCCATGACGGCTGGGAGGGTGCCGAAGATCCCACTGGCACCCGGGCGAAGTACGCCACGGACTGGCCCGCGATCCTTGCCCGCTACGCCCGTTTTATGGGCGCGGCCGGCACACTGGACTCCTAGGCGCAGGCCCGCCTGCGTCCCGACCTAGACTGAAGAACAGAGACTGAAGAACACCTGCGACGACGGATGGAGCCTTTGTGGGAAGCATAGTTGACGAACTGGAGGCCATCCTGGCGCCGGGCCAGATAGACGCGGGCGAAGCCGCACTCCGCCGCTATGCCGTCGACCAGGCCCCCGTGATCGACTTCCAGTTGCCGCTGGCCGTGGTCTTCCCGGAATCCGTGGCAGACGTCCAGGCCGTTGTCCGCGCCTGCGCAGGCAGCAGCGTGGCCCTCGTGGCGCGCGGCGCAGGGACAGGGGTCTCCGGCGGGGCCCACGCCACCGAGAACTGCATCATCCTTTCGCTTGAACGCATGGACCGGATCCTCGCCCTCAACCCCGACGACGAAACCGCGGTAGTGGAGGCGGGCGTGGTCAATGCCGTCCTCAATGAGGCCGCCGCGAAGCATGGGCTGATGTATGCGCCGGACCCTGCCAGCTTCCGCAGTTCCACCATCGGCGGGAACGTTGCCACGAACGCCGGCGGGCTGCGGTGTGCCAAGTACGGCGTCACCAGGGATTCGGTCCTCGCGCTGGACGTGGTGCTGGCTGACGGCTCGCTCATCCATACCGGGCACCAGACGTTCAAGGGCGTGGCCGGCTACGACCTCACCAGCCTGTTCGTGGGTTCGGAGGGAACCCTCGGCATCGTCGTCGGGATCACGGTCCGCCTGAAGTACCTGCCGCAGGAAGTCCACACTGTTGCAGCGTTCTACGCGGACTTCCGGCAGGCTGCCGCGGGCGTCCTGGCCGTCGGCAAGGCACGGGTCCAGCCGGCCATCATGGAACTGCTCGACGGCGGCACGCTGGCACAGCTGGATGACATCCACGGCTCGGACCTTACCGCCCGGGGCAGGTCGCTGCTGCTGATCCAGACTGATGGCTTCGGTGCAGCCGCCGAAGCCCAGGTAGTGCGGGACGTGCTGCGGGCCGGGGGCGCAGCTGTTACCACCGAGGCCAGCGCAGAGGCGGAGCGGCTGGTGGAGCTTCGCCGGCACAGCAGGGGAGCGGAGGTGGACGACGAATACCGCGTGGGCGAGGACGTCGCCGTTCCCCGTTCCCGGCTGGTGCACTATGTTGCTGCCCTGGAAGCCATGGCCGCGGACCACGCAGTGCACCTCAAAGTGGTGGCGCACGCCGGCGACGGGAACCTCCACCCCACTTTCTGGATCGACCGCACGGGCAACAGCGTGGACGCCGGCGCCATGGAACGGCTGCAGCGGGTCCTGGACGAGTCCATCACGGCCGCGCTTGCCATGGGCGGGACCATCACCGGCGAGCACGGAGTGGGCCAGTACAAATTGCGCTGGTTGGGGCAGGAGCAGCCCGAGCCCATCCGCGAGCTGCAACGCAGGATCAAGGACCTCTTTGATCCTGCCGGTATCCTCAACCCGGGGAAGGCTATCTAGGGCCTCGCGCGCGGGTCAGTCGTCCGAGTCGGGGTACTCGTCGATCGATTCGTCATCGCCGTAGCGCGACTCCTCGGTCTCCACTTCGAGGATCTTCAGGAGCCCGGTGTCCGGGTTCAGCATAATAGCGGCCTCGTCCCGGCGGTGCCGCAGGATGGAGTCGATGTAGGACTGCACGGCCTCCGCCAGCGGGATGTGCCGTTCCTGCTTTTCAGACATGTACCAGCGGTGCTCCAGGACCTCGTGCACCACTTCGGCTGGTTCGAGCTTGCCGGAAAGGTCCCGCGGAATGGACCTGACGATCGGCTCGAAGATCTGGCTGACCCAGAGGTGGGCGCTGTATTCCTCGTCCATTTGCGGGTTGTTGTCCGCCCGGAAGGAGTCCATGTCATTGAGGAGGCGGCGCGCCTGGTTCTCCTGGGCGTCGATCCCGGTAAGCCTCAGCAACCGCCGCTGGTGGTGCCCCGCATCCACCACCTTGGGCTGCAGCTGGATGGTGGTGCCGTTCTGGGTGGTCTTGATGGCGTATTCCTCGACGTCGAAGCCGAGTTCGTTGAGCCTGCGGATCCGGGCGCTCACCCGCCAGCGCTCACCCAGCTCGAAGGACTCCTTTTCGGTAAGCTCCTGCCACAGGCGGCGGTAGCTGTCCATGATCAGCTCGCTGGTGGCCACCGGGTCCACCTTTTCCTCGATCAGCCCGCCATCGAGCAGGTCCATCAGCTCGCCCGCGATGTTGACCCGTGCGATCTCCAGGTCATATTCGCGCTGGCCCGTGGACAGGTCCGGGTAGAGCTCGCCGGTCTCCGCGTCTACCAGGTAGGCGGCAAATGCACCGGCGTCGCGCCTGAACAGCGTATTGGAAAGGGACACGTCGCCCCAGTAGAAGCCGATCAGGTGGAGCCGCACCAGCAGCAGCGCCTGGGCGTCAATAAGGCGCGTCAGGGTGTCCTTGCGGAGCATCTGGGAGAACAGGGCGCGGTAGGGCATGGAAAACTTCAGGTGCCGGGTGACCAGCACCGGGTTCAGGGGGCGCCCGTCCAGGGTGGTGCGGCCCGTAATCACCGCCACCGGTTCCACGCACGGGACATCCAGGCGGGCCAGCTTGCGGAGCATGTGGTATTCGTGCCGGGCCACGTGCTCCGACGTTTCCTTGATGGCAATGACGGAACCCCCGAGGTGCGCAAAGCGCACGATATGGCGGGAGATGCCGCGCGGAAGCGCCGCCAGGTTCTCCGCGGGCCAGTCTTCCAGGGCGATGTGCCACGGCAGGTCCAGGAGCTCGGGATCCGCGGCCGCCGCCGTGATGTTGAGGGAACTGGAGACCGAGGCGGCCTTGCCATCATCAGCACTTGCGGCGACAAACCGCGGCAGCTTCCCGATCTGCCCGTAGTCGGTGGGTTCGTCGTGCCACTGGGCGCTGTATTCCTCGGTCATGGCTCAATTCTTCCGTACATCGGGGCGGCCGGCTAAATTCCGGGGGGCCACAGTTAAAGGCCGACGGCGGCCCGCCAGTAAGGAGGGCCGCCGTCGGGTGAAGCGAAAGAGCGTCAGTCGCCGAGGCGCAGGCCGGTCTTGGTGTCGAACAGGTGCACGTGGCCCGACTGCGGACGGACGTAGATGACCTCGCCCTTCATCGGGGGGCGGCGGCCGTCGACACGTGCCACGATGTCGTGGTCCTTGCCGTCAAGCGTGGTGTGGCCGTAAACGTAGGCGTCGGCGCCAAGCTCTTCGACGACGTCGACCTCAACCTTCAGGCCTTCACCCTGCGGCGCGGTTTCGAGATCCTCCGGGCGGCTTCCCAGCGTAACGGTTGAGCCGTGTGCTTCCTCGAGGACGTCGCGCGGCACGGGGTACACGGTGCCGCCGAACTGGACGCCCCCGTCCACCACTGGCAGTTCCAGCAGGTTCATGGCGGGGGAACCGATGAAGCCGGCAACGAAGACGTTCTTGGGGCGGTCGTAGAGGTTGCGCGGGGTGTCAACCTGCTGCAGCAGGCCGTCCTTCAGCACGGCGACGCGGTCGCCCATGGTCATGGCCTCAACCTGGTCGTGCGTCACGTAGACGGTGGTGACGCCGAGGCGGCGGGTCAGGGATGCGATCTGCGTACGGGTCTGGACGCGGAGCTTGGCGTCCAGGTTGGACAGCGGCTCATCCATGAGGAAGACCTGGGGGTTACGGACGATTGCGCGGCCCATGGCAACACGCTGGCGCTGGCCGCCGGAGAGTGCCTTCGGCTTGCGGTCCAGGTACTGCTCAAGGTCAAGGAGCTTGGCGGCTTCGCGGACGCGCTCGGCGCGCTCTTCCTTGGAAACGCCTGCGATCTTCAGGGCGAAGCCCATGTTGTCGGCCACAGTCATGTGCGGGTACAGCGCGTAGTTCTGGAAAACCATCGCGATGTCGCGGTCCTTCGGGGGAACGTCGGTCACGTCGCGGTCGCCGATCAGGATCCGGCCGGCGTTGACGTCCTCAAGGCCTGCGAGCATGCGCAGGGAGGTGGACTTGCCGCAACCGGAGGGTCCAACGAGGACCAGGAATTCGCCATCGGCGATGTCGATGTTGAGCTTATCGACGGCGGGCTTATCTGTGCCCGGGTACAGACGCGTAGCGTTATCAAAAGTAACTGTAGCCACAGTTATCAATCCCTTCACCGGCAGGTACGTGCCGGACGATCCGTTGTGAATGGTTCATGTTTGTTCAGTTTTGTGCTGCTGACGCTCTTGGGCCGAGGCCGAAGAGCGCCGAGTGACGCCGCACGGTTCTTGTGCGCCACATCACATGCAAGAGTATGTCAGATGTTTGGCCGATGGTGGCAAATGTTACGGACGTCACACGTGAGGTTGGACATGCTCGGGCGGCACCTACCCCTGGGCGGCTGCGGGGTCCTCCTCCGCCACGGCGATGCTCCGCTCCTGCAGCAGCAGCTCCAGCAGTTCGGCGATATGGACCGGGGCCTCTACGCGAAATTCGGCCTGGGTGAAGTCAAGGCCCACTTTGACGCCCACGTCCCCCGGCTCCAGGCGGGCCAGGGCGTCTTCATCGGTGGTGTCGTCGCCGGCGAACAGGACGCTGGTAGCGCCGGTGATCTGCCGGAGGAAGGTGACGCCCTCGCCTTTGGACGCGTTGACCACCGAGGTCTCGAGGACGCGCTTGCCGTCCTTGAGGAAGACCCCCTTCCGATCCTGCAGCAGGGAGCGGGCGGCAGCCACAGCGTCCTCAGCAACATCGTCGGCGGCCAGGCGCGTATGGAGGACCACCCCTGCGGGTTTGTCTTCGAGGACGGTGCCCGGAGCTTCCCTGGTGATGTCCTCCAGGATGGCGCGCACCTCCCCGAGGAGGGCCTTTTGCCCTTCATCGAGCGTGAGCCCGGCGGAGCCCGGGCCCAGCCAGGCCTCTGCACCATGGCTGCCGATGAGGAGGGTATCCACCGGAGGGGAAGCGACAGTGCGCAGGCTGGCGAGGGCACGGCCTGAGATGAGTGCCGTCGTCGTCCGTGGGAGTACAGCCAGCCCGGCGAAAGCGGCCGCCGAGCGCGGCAGCGGCCGGGCATCGCCGGCGCGGCCGACGATGGGCGCTATTGTTCCGTCGAAGTCCATCGCCACGAGCAGGTGCTCGGTCTTGGCAATCCGCCGGATGGCTTCCCGGAGCTCAGGGGACAGGGAGAGCTTGTCCTTGGCGTGGCGGCCGTCAGGAGTCATCGCGGACCACCTTTTCGTTGAGCGCGCGCAGGAAGTCCGCGGACCAGTAGTCCACGTCGTGTTCCAGGATCTGCTTGCGCATTGCCCGCATCCGCCGGGACGCGTCCCGCGGTTCCATGGCCACGGCACGCATGATGGCGCTCTTGAGACCGTCGATATCGTGGGGGTTCATCAGCAGGGCCTGCTTGAGCTGGTCGGCTGCGCCGGCGAACTCGCTCAGGACCAGGGCGCCGTCGTTGTTGGTGCGTGCCGTGACGTACTCCTTGGCCACCAGGTTCATGCCGTCACGCAACGCCGTGACCAGCATGACGTCCGCGGCAAGGTAGAGCGCCACCATCTCCTCCACCGGATAGCTGTGGTGCAGGTAGCGGACAGCGGTGTTCTCGATGGTGTCATACGTGCCATTGATGTGGCCCACAGTGCCCTCCACCTCCTCCCGCAGCAGGCGGTACTGCTCAACGCGCTCGCGGCTGGGGCTGGCCACCTGGATCAGTGTGGCATCGCCAACCGAGAGTTTGCCGTCCGCCAGAAGTTCCTCAAAGGCCTTCAGCCGGTGCCGGATGCCTTTGGTGTAGTCCAGGCGGTCCACGCCGAGCAGGATGGTCTTGGGGTTCCCGAGGTCCTGGCGGATCTGGCGGGCGCGCTCGATGATCTCCGGGTTGGCGGCCAGCTCGGTGATCTGCCGGACGTCGATGGAGATGGGGAATGCCTGCGCGCGGGCAATGTGGGTGACCTGGCCATCCTGGCCTTTTACATGGACCTGCTGCTGCTTGACGCTGGCGCCGAGGAAACGGCGGGCGGAGCGCATGAAGTTACCGGCATCGCTGGGACGTTGGAAACCCACCAGGTCGGCGCCGAGGAGGCCGTCGATGATGGCCTGGCGCCACGGCAGCTGGGCAAAGATCTCCGGCGGAGGGAACGGGATGTGGTTGAAGAACCCGATCCTGAGGTCCGGCCGCGCTTCGCGCAGCATGCGCGGCACCAGCTGGAGCTGGTAGTCCTGCACCCACACGGTGGCGCCGTGATCGGCATGGCGCACGACGGCGTCGGCGAACCTCCTGTTGACCTTGCGGTAGGCGTCCCACCACGTGCGGTGGAACTCCGGCGGGGCGATGACGTCGTGGTACAGCGGCCACAGGGTGGCGTTCGAAAACCCCTCGTAGTACAGCTCCACCTCGTCGGTGCTGAGCTGGACCGGGACCAGGTCCATGCCGCCGTGGCTGAAGGGCTTGACCGTCTCGTCGGGCGCACCGTGCCACCCCACCCAGGCGCCGTCGGTCTTGGTCATCATGGGGGCCAGCGCTGTCACCAGCCCGCCGGGGGACCGGCGCCAGCCGGAACCGTCGTCCCCGCTTTCCCCGGGGGCGCAGCGGTCCACGGGCAGCCTGTTGGATACCACCATGAAGTCGTATTTGCTCGCTCCGCCGTGGCCGGAGCCGGCAGCGCCGGACGTGGATGGTGCGGAAGGTTTTTCCTGGACGGGTGTTTGCATTGCGGCCCCCTGGGGTTGCTTGTGCCTCTCAGCCCACCCTAACGGGAGGGAATCTTCCGTGCTATTCGGCCGTTGGTCAACCCGGCGATTAGTTGAAAGCGCAAGCTCCCAGCTTTCTCCCCTAAAATGTAGGAGTTGCCACGAAGTGGTCCCCCCACGTCAACCGACCCAAGGAACACATGAGCCCCGCAAACGAAGTACGTAAGTCCAAGGCTGAGCGAACCGCGGAGGCGCGGGAAAAGGCGCGCCAGATCCGTGAGGCCCAGCTGAAGAAGGACAAGCGCAACAAGCTGCTCATCGGCTGGGGCATCGTGGCCGCCGTCGTGGCCATCCTGGCTGTTGTTGCACTGGTGGTGACCACCAGCATCAGGCAGAACACTCCCGTCGCGGACCAGGGGCCCGTGCCTGCCAACGCCAACGTCAACGGCGGCGTGACCCTGCTGGCCAACTCCGAGGTGAAGAAGACGGACCCGGCCACCGTGGACATTGCCAACCTTCCGGCCAAGCCTGATGCACAGCCGAACCCGGTGGTGGCTCCGGGAGCCGAGGCTGAAGCGGGGCAGCCCGTCAAGGTTATCGCCTATATCGACTTCATCTGCCCGGTGTGCCTGCGGTTCGAACAGACGTACAACGAGGCCCTGACCAGCCTCCGCAATGAAGGCAAGATCAGCATGGAGTACCGGCCGCTGGGCTTCCTGGACCGCCAGTCCAGCACCAACTACTCCTCGCGTTCCGCGAACGCCGCCGCCTGCGTGGCGGACAAGGCCCCCGAAAAGTACGCGGACTATGTGAATGTCCTCTTCGACAACCAGCCCGCAGAAGGCGGAGCGGGCCTGTCCGACGACAAGTTGAAGTCACTGGCCAGCGACCTTGGTGCCGACATCAACAGTTGCGTGGACGACAAGACTTTCCGTCCCTACGTCAAGTACTCCACCCAGCTCGCCGAAAATACCGGCATCACGGGTACGCCCACGATCTTCGTCGATGGCAAGAAGTGGGACGGCGCCTCGGACCTGAACGCAGAGATCCAGGCGGCAATCGACGCGAAGGCCTAAAGCCGTAGTGCCAAAAGCTGTAGTGGCTGCATGGCGGCCCGTTCCCGGATTCTTCCCGGAACGGGCCGCCGTCCTTTAAGGCCAGCCTTTTAAGTCCAACCGCGTTTCCAGGGCCGGTTCGCGCCGTGGCGCCGGCGTTTTTACCACCGGCGCCACTTGGGCTAACCTTATCTAGCGCCGTTCAGGCGCCGGCCCCCAGGGGCACGCCTCCTTAGCTCAGTTGGCCAGAGCACCGCTCTTGTAAAGCGGGGGTCGTCGGTTCGAATCCGACAGGGGGCTCCACTACCTCCTTCCCTTCCGGCGGCTAAGCTGGTCTTATCCGGATCATCAGCCTGCTGATCAAAAGGAGTGTGGGTGCCATGCCCAAGACCGGAAAGAGCGGCCACGCCCGCAAGGACGAGCTTCCCTCCACCCTGCAGCGCTCGGGGAAGAAGGCCCAGGACACGTTCGCCAAAACCTACGATTCAGCCCTGGAGAGCTACGACAACGACGAGCAAAGGGCGGCCCGGGCGGCCTATGCCTCGCTGAAGCACAGCTACGAGAAGGTGGGCGACCACTGGGAACCGAAGGAAAAACGGGGCCCCTCGGACAAGCGGGCCGAAGGGGGCGTGCAGTCCTCCGAACCCACCGCGGGCGGAGTGGACGCGAACGCCTCGAAGGAACACCTGTACAAGCTCGCGCAAAAGCTGGACATCGGCGGCCGTTCCACAATGAATAAGGACGAACTGGTCAAAGCCATCCAGAAGGCCAATGATGCAGCCACCCGGAAGGCGCGCGGCTCCTAATTTCCCTGCCGCCCGGCCCTTGCCGTACAGCCCCTGCAGGGTGTCGAATCAGAGGATACGTTCAGCCCGGTTGGATGGCAAAGGCGCCAGGAGGTTCCCATGTCGGTCAGAGGCACCAAGGACTCAGCCAGGACAGCGGCCGGAAGGAACGGACCCGAGTCCCGCCGCGCCGATGCCTCTGCCGGAATCGCAGCCGAGGAGCCCGCCAAAATCCGGAATGTGGCGCTTGTGGGCCATTCGGGTGCCGGGAAGACCATGCTGATCGAAGCGCTGCTCGCAGCCAACGGCATGATCACCCGTAAGGGATCCATTCCGGACGGGACCACCGTCAGCGATTCGGACCCCGCTGCCGTGCACCAGCAGCGCTCCGTGACCTTGTCGCTTGTGCCGCTGTTGGTTGACGGCATCAAAGTGAACCTCCTGGACACCCCGGGTTACCCGGATTTCATCGGCGAACTCCGCGCAGGACTCCGCGCCGCGGACGCCGCCCTGTTCGTGGTGTCCGCCGTTGACGGGATCGACGCCACCACCACCGCGCTGTGGGATGAATGCGAGCACATGCGGTTGCCCCGCGCCGTCGCCATAACGCGCATGGACCACCCGCGGGCAGATTACGACGGCGTCCTTGCCGCTTGCCGGAAGTCCTTCGGCGAGGGCGTCCTGCCGCTCTACGTTCCGGTGCGGACGGGCGCTGAGGTCACCGGCCTGCTGGGCCTGCTGTCCGGGACGGTCAGTGACTACTCGTCCGGAGAGTTGCCGGCAACCTCACGTGCAGCGAATGCCGACGAACTGGCGGCCCATGGTGCCGCCCGGGGCGACCTGATCGAGGGGATCATCGGCGGGAGTGAGGACGAAACCCTGATGGACCGCTACTTGGAAGGCGAGGACATCGAAACCGGCGTCCTCGTGGCCGACCTGGAAACCGCCGTCGAACGCGGTTCCTTTTTTCCTGTCCTGTCCACGTCGGCCGTCAGCGGCCTGGGCACCGCGGAACTGGTGGAGGTCTTGGTCCGGGCCTTCCCGCCGCCGCCGGACAGCCGTGTGCCGGAGGTGACGGACCTGGCGGGCGCCCCTGCCGGTCCGCTGACCTGTGATCCCGGGGGACAGTTGGCGGCGGAGGTGGTCCGGACTTCCATCGACCCGTTCCTGGGCCGGATTTGCCTGGTCAGGGTCTTCTCCGGCACGCTCCGGGAGGATGCCCCGGTGCACGTGACCGGCCAGGGCCTGGCCGACCGGGGCCACCAGGACCACGACACGGACGAACGCGTCACGCACCTCTACTCCCCGCTGGGGGCCTCCCTGCGGCCTGTCCCGCACTGCGTGGCGGGGGACATCTGTGCCGTGGCGAAACTGGGAAGCGCCGAAACCGGAGACACCATCTCCGGCCGCGAACGGCCACTGCTGCTGGCCACCTGGGAGATGCCCGAGCCGCTGCTGCCGGTGGCGGTGGAGGCTGATTCGCGCAGTGACGAGGACGCCCTGGCCCGCAGCCTGGGAAAGATTGCGGCGGGTGATCCCACCCTGCGCGTGGAACGCAACCAGGAAACGCACCAGTTGGTCCTGTGGTGCATGGGCGAGGCCCACGCCGAGGTGGTGCTGGACAGGTTGCGGGACCAGGGCGTGAAGCTTCACACGGTGGACGTGGTGACGCCCTTGCGGGAGACATTTGCGGCACCCGCCACCGGCCATGGCCGGCACGTGAAGCAGTCCGGCGGCCATGGGCAATATGCCGTCTGCGACATCGATGTGGAACCCCTGCCACGCGGCAGTGGGTTCGAATTCGTGGACAAGACGGTGGGTGGCGTGATCCCGGGGACGTTCATCCCGTCCGTGGAAAAGGGCGTCCGGGCCCAGATGGAAAAGGGGGTCAGCGCGGGCTTCCCCGTGGTGGACCTGCGCGTGACGCTCACGGGAGGCAAGGCGCACAGCGTGGATTCCTCCGATGCAGCATTCCAGGCGGCAGGTGCCCTTGCGCTGCGCGAGGCGGCGGCAGCCGGGCGGATCCAGCTCCTGGAACCTGTGTCATCGGTGGTCATCACCGTGACGGACGAGCATGTGGGGTCCGTGATGAGCGACTTGTCTGCCCGGCGCGGCAGGCTGACCGGCACCACCTCCTCCGGTGACGGCCTGACCGAGATCAGCGCCGAGGTCCCGGACCAGGAACTGCTGCGTTATGCCGTGGACCTGCGGGCCCTGACGGCGGGATCCGGCCGGTTCCGCCGCCGGTACCTCCGGCATGATCCGGTACCCGCCAGCTTCAGCACCTCCTAGCAGCCCTGCCATGAATGACGCAGCCAGGAAGATCCAGCGCGTCTATCTGACGCTGACGCTGGGAAACACCCTGGCGGCCTCGTTTATCTGGGGCATTAACACGCTCTTCTTGCTGGATGCGGGGCTGAGCAACCTGGAAGCATTTGCCGCGAATGCATTCTTCACCGCCGGTATGGTGCTGTTCGAGGTGCCCACCGGAGTGGTGGCGGACAGTTGGGGCCGTCGGGTTTCCTTCCTGCTGGGTACCGTCACCCTGGCCGGGTCCACTTTCCTGTACTTCCTGCTATGGCAGTTTTCGGCCCCGTTCTGGTGGTGGGCGGTGGTCTCGGTCCTGCTGGGCCTGGGCTTCACCTTCTTCTCCGGCGCAGTGGAAGCCTGGCTGGTGGACGCCCTGCGCTTCTCCGGCTACGAAGGCGGGCTGGAAACGGTGCTTGGCCGGGGACAGATGGTGTCCGGCGTTGCCATGCTGGCGGGTTCCGTGGCAGGCGGGGTCATTGCGCAGGCCAGCAACCTCGGCGTTCCGTTCCTCCTCAGGGTGGGCGTGCTGGGCGCCATGTTTGCCGTGGCCTTCCTGCTCATGCACGACGTCGGTTTCACACCGGAGCGTTCGGCCCACCCGCTGCGGGCCACCCGCGCAGTACTGCGGGCATCGGTGGACAACGGACTGAAGAACCCGCCCGTCCGCTTCATCATGCTGGCCGCCCCCTTCACCGAAGGGGTTGGCATCTATGTTTTCTATGCCCTGCAGCCGTACCTGCTCCAGCTCTTTGGAGACCCCCGGGCCTATGCCGTTGCGGGCCTGGCCGCGGCCCTTGTGGCAGGAGCGGACATCGTCGGCGGATGGATGGCACCGCGCGTCCGGAACCTGGTCAAGCGGCGGACCAGCGTGCTGATCGCCACCAACGTGGTGAGCGCACTGATCCTGGTGGCGCTCATGTTCACCAACATTTTCTGGCTTGCATTGGTGCTCCTGGCGCTCTGGGCCGTTGTGTCCTCAGCCGGCACCCCGGTCCGGCAGGCTTACCTGAACGACATGATTGCCTCGAAGCAGCGCGCCACCGTCCTGAGCTTCGATTCCCTGATGGGCTCGGCCGGGGGAGTCGTGGTGCAGCCGCTGCTGGGCCGGACCGCAGACCTCTACGGCTACCCCGCCTCGCTGGCCGTGGGCGGGGCAGTGCAACTGATCGCTGCCCCCTTCATCCTGCTGAGCCGCCGGCAGCGCTCGCGGGCGGACACGGCGTCGGACACGACAGCGGCAACGCCCTAGCAGCTTGGTGCAGCGGATTTTGCAGCACAGCGGATTTTGCTCAGTCCGAGTCCATCAGTTCGAGCAACTTTTTCGCCGCGTCCCGGATGTCATCGTGCCCATACTGCGCGGCCCTGCTTTCCAGCGAGATGACAGCGCAGCGGTGGACTTTGCTGAAATCCCCATACGGGAAGCTGACGCTGCCTTTGGTTCCCTCCGACTTGTCGTCGTCCCTGCCAAGGTGCCATTCCTCGAAGTTCCCGAAACCGTGCTTGTCGATGAAGGAGTTCTCCTGCTCAGTGGACGGCGCATGTTCACTCCAGTCATCCCGGACATCGCGTTCCACCTTTCCTGCCTCGATGAGCTTGCGGGCGTGTGCGAGTGCCTTCCGGTTCAGCCGTACTGCCATCCTGCCTCCTTCCAGTGCCGGCTCCGGGCGCGTCAGCCGTAGGGCTTCCAGCGTAGGACGGTGTTTGGGAAACCGCCATGGATTAACGCAGGCGAGATGGCGACGAAACAGGGGCACAACAATCCCTGCATAGGTTTCAGGCATGATCGCAGACACCCTTCGCCGGTTCCGCACCCGGCTCGTTGACACGTTTACCTACGAATCCGGCGAACACGCGGCCGACGCCATGGCCGACGCCACCCGCTGGGGGTGGCTGCCGGCCTTGAGCGGAGTGGCAGTTGGGGGAGACCAAGCCCGGCGCAGCCACGGGGAATCCCTGGCGCAGCGCGGCGAAATGTCTGGTTGAGCACACTATTGCGCCGGTAACGGGATCATGCCCTAAACTGCTTCACTGAGGTGCCTGAAATGGTGCTGCGCAGCAAGGAAAGTGAACACGCTATGGCTACCGATTACGATGCTCCACGCAAGCAGGAAGAAGAATCTCCGGCTGATTCGCTGGAGGCCCTCCAGGCCTCGCGCGGCGGCAACGCCCAGACCGCGGTCATTGACGTCGACGAGAACGACACCGCAGAGGGTATCGACCTGCCTGGAGCGGATCTTTCCAACGAAGAACTGACGGTCATTGTCGTTCCCGAACAGTCCGATGAGTTCACCTGTTCGTCGTGCTTCCTTGTCCGCCACCGCTCCCAGGTTGCCCGGGAAAAGAACGGCATGAAGTACTGCCGCGACTGCGAAGGCTGAATCCTTTTCCGGACTGCCGGACCGCCCGGCCCCCTAAGGTGACCGGCGCTTCCGGTCTCCTGCCGCCGTCGTTATCCCGGTAACGGCAAGGTGCCGGAACGGCGCCCGAAGAACACAAAAAGGGAGCCAAACGGGCCGGTTGGAGCCCGGTTTTGGCAGCCGCTATATACGCGCGTGATGCGGGGCGCCGCACCTTAACGGTTGCATGGCGAAGCGGCCACAAGCCTCGTTTCGCGCCGTCAACGCTCCTACGCTGGAGCTATCCATTCGCTCCACACATGGGTGGCTCCACAATGAAAAAGCTCTACACCTGGCTGGCTGCCATCCTCCTGGCGGCCGGACTGGGAATCGTGGTTCCGGGGCCTGCCTCCGCTGCCACATCCTATTGCGGTCTCGTATGGGGGTCTTTGGCCAAGGCGGACCAAAGCATGAGCACCGCTCCCGTCACCAACATCCGGACCGGGCAGCACTACTGCTTCGACAGGATGGTGGTGGACCTCAACGGCGCCGTGGCGGGTTACACCGTGCGGTACGTTCCCCGGATAGTCCAGGACGGCTCCGGCTTCACCATCCCGGTCCGGGGGAATGCACGCCTCCAGGTCACAGTCAACGCACCCGCCTACAACGGCGACTACAAGCCCACCTACAACCCGTCCGATAACGACGAACTCTCCAACGTCGCCCGCTACCAGACCTTCCGCCAGGTGGTCTTTGCCGGCAGCTTCGAGGGATACACCAGCATCGGGCTGGGCGTACGCGCCCGGCTGCCGTTCCGGGTCTTCACGCTGGACGGGCCGGGTTCCGGATCCCGCCTGGTGGTTGACGTAGCGCACTACTGGTGACAGCGGGCCGTAGACAGTCAGCCGATCAAACGAAGAAGGTGCTGTTCCCCTCTTTTGCGGGGAACAGCACCTTCTTTCGTCGGGGTTGGCTGGCTTCGGACAGCCTCCGGCCCTTTTACTCCGGGACCACCAGCGCGGGGGTGTCGCGCCGGAGCCTCTCGCCGCGGAAGAAGCCGGGACGGACCTTGGCCATGACAAGCATGACGACGGCGCCGGAAGCCAGGATGCCGACGCCCAGCACAAACACCAGGCCCACTCCGAAGACCTCCGAGCCGCTGCCGAATTCCGGGGCCCAGCTGTCCACGGCGGTCTGCAGGAACACCACGAACAGGCCCACGCCGCCCAGCACCGGGCACACCAGGCGGAGGATGACGTGGCGCAGGCTGCTGAAGACGCTGTGGCGGAAGTACCAGGCGCAGGCCAGGGCAGTAAGGCCGTAGTAGAAGCAGATCATCAGCCCGAGCGCCAGGATGGTGTCATTGAGGACGTTTTCGCTGACCACGTGCATCACGGCGTAGAAGCCCGCGGACATGACGCCGGCGGCCACCGTGGCAAAGCCTGGCGTCGCAAATTTCCTGCTGACCCGGCTGAACGGCTCGGGCAGGGCACCGTAGTACCCCATGGCCAGCAGGCTCCGGGACGGCGACATGAACGTGGACTGCAGGGACGCGGCGGAGCTGGACAGCACGGCCATGGACATAAGGATGGCGAACGGTCCCATGATGGGGGAGGCCAGGGCGGTGAAGATGTTCTCGTGGATCTCCGTGTTGTTGAGGCCGTTTCCGGTTTCACCGACGCCGGCGAACATCATGGTGGCGATGCTCACGGTCAGGTAGATCGCCAGGACGATCACGGCG
Organism: Pseudarthrobacter sp. L1SW; assembly: GCF_020809045.1. Lineage (NCBI taxonomy): Bacteria > Bacillati > Actinomycetota > Actinomycetes > Micrococcales > Micrococcaceae > Pseudarthrobacter > Pseudarthrobacter sp. L1SW. Next base: position 794,913 of record NZ_CP078079.1, read on the forward strand.
GTCAGGGTTCCGGCCAGGCCTGCCGTCTTCTTGCCGTTGGAGGTTTCCTCATTGACGGTCAGGCAGACGTCCCAGCCCCAGTACACAAAGATGGACAGGGAGATGCCTGCTGCGATCTGCCCGAAGGTCTCGATCCTGGTGACGTCGAACCACTCCCAGCTGAACGGGATGGCAGTGTCCGAGCCGGACCAGTTGGCGAAGGCCATGCCCACAAAAAGGCCGAGGACAAGCAGCTGGAATCCCACCAGGCTGTACTGGACCACCTTGGTGGTGTGGAGTCCGCGGTAGCTGACCCAGACGGCCAGGGCCACAAACACAAAGCAGGTCAGCACGTTCACTGCCTTGTTTGCTGCCAAGTCAGCGAGCTCCGGTGAGCCCGTCAGTTGGGAAAGGAAAAGATAAAAGAAGTCGACGGCGACTCCCGCAAGGTTGGAGAGCACAATGATGTTGGCGGCCAGCAGGCCCCAGCCTCCCATCCAGCCCACCCACGGGCCGAACGCCTTGGTGACCCACGTGAAGGTGGTGCCGCTGTCCGGGGAATCGGCGTTGAGTTCCCGGTAGGCGAGGGAGACGAGGATCATGGGGATGAACCCGATCAGGAAGATGACGGGCAGCTGGAGTCCGGCTTCATTGACCGTGGGGCCAAGGGCGCTGGTCAGGGTATAGGCGGGGGCGATGGTGGAGATGCCCAGGACGACGACGGCGAGGAGTCCCAGCTGCCCGCCCTTGAGTCCCTTGGGGCTGATGCCTGCAGTACGCGGCGAGTGCCCCCCTGAACCCGGGGCGGATGTGCTGGTGCGGATGGTCTCGGTCATGGCACCACTTTCTGGAGAAGTTGAGACGGCGGTCACTATATGAATGGCGTTCATTTAGTATGGGGGTGGGACGCCCGGGAAGCAAGGAAAATAATGAACGGCGTTCTTTTGTGTCTGCTGTGGGCCGGTTAGTAAGCTCACTGAGAAATTCCCTGCGGGCCCTCCGTTGTGCTGGCCGGTGCTGGTAGCGTCGGGCTTACTGGACCAATTGAGGAGGATGCATGAAAGCTTCACCGACACTGACCAACAACCTGCAGGCCGTGCTCGCCGACCTGATCGAGCTGCACATCCAGGGCAAGCAGGCGCACTGGAACATCGTGGGAACCAACTTCCGCGACCTGCACCTGCAGCTGGACGAAATCGTTGACGCTGCCCGCCAGTTCGCCGACGACACCGCAGAGCGGATGCGGGCCCTCCACGCCCTGCCGGATGGACGCAGCTCCACGGTGGCGGAGTCCACAAGCCTGGCGCAGTTCCCCGAAGGCCTGATCAGCACCAAGGATGCGATCGAGCGGATCGTTGCTGCCCTCGAGGCTGCTGTTGGCACTATGCGCAAGGTCCACGATGAAGTGGATGAAGAGGATCCCACCACCGCTGACCTGCTGCACGAGTTCATTGCCAAGCTGGAGCAGTTCGCCTGGATGGTCAACGCTGAAAACATGAAGCCCACCGCCAGCGTTACCGCCCCGGACTCGAAGTAGCGGGCCCGCAAGGGAAGCGGCCTGCCAGGCGCCCGCCCGGAGTAACACTCCGAGGCGGGCGCCTTTGCTGTCACGGTGCGCAGGTCACCTTTCAGCTGTCCGCCTTGGGTACTTTCCGGAGGACGACGGCGGCGAGGACTGCCGCCGTCGCCATCAGTACCAGCCCAATTGCTGCGGTGACGTGCACCCCTGACTCGAAGGCCGAGCCGGCGGCCTGCCGGACTGCGCCTGCCAGGGGGCCCGGCAGGCCTGCCGCCAGTTCCATGGCTCCGGCGAGGGTTTCCCTGGCGTGCGCGGTGCCTTGGGCCGGGGCGGCTTCAGCGACGCCGGCCGGGAGCCGCAGGTTGTGCTGGTAGGAACCCGTGAGGATGGAACCCAGCACCGCAGTTCCCAAAACCGCGCCCATCTCGTAGCCCGTCTCGGAAATCGCCGCGGCCGCCCCTGACTTTTCGGGCGGCACGCTTCCCAGGATGAGGTCGTTGGAGATGGTCTCAGCCGTTCCCACGCCCAGGGCAAGGACCAGCAGTGCGGCCAGCAGCAGGGATGCCCCGCCCTGGCTGCCCCCCAAAGCCACCAGGCTGTAGCCGGCGGCGCTCAGGGCGAGCCCGCCCGCCACAACGAAGCCCGGGCGTACTTTCTTCACCGCCGGCACCACCGCAAGGCCCGAGGCCATCGTGGCCATCAGCGCCGGGACCATGGCCATTCCGGCAGCCGAGGGCGACATGCCCTCGATGAGCTGGAGGTGCTGGGCGAGGAAGAGGATAAAGCCGTTGAACGAAAACAGGGCCAGGATATTGGCGGTGATGGCCATGCTGAACACCCTGTTGCGGAAAAGGGACATCTCCAGCAGCGGGCTGTGCAGCCGCTGCTGCCTGCGGACGAAGGCCGCGCCCATTGCCAGGCCGAGCGTTACGGTTCCGAGGGCTGTGGTGTCCGGGCCTTCGGTGGCGAGGTGCTTGATCCCGTAGACCACGGGAACCATGGTGAACAGCGACAGCACGATGCTGGGCCCGTCCACCTTGCCCGGCGACGGGTCCCTGGACTCCGGGATGAAGGCCGGGCCCAGGGCCAGCAGCGGCAGCATGATGGGCACTGCCACCAGGAGGACGGCTCCCCACCAGAACTGTTCCACCAGCCACCCGCCAAAGATGGGCCCCAGGGCGGCACCGCCCGAGAACCCCGCTGCCCAGATGGCGATGGCCAGCCGCCGCCGGTTGGGGTCCGGGAAGATGTTGCGGATCAGGGACAGCGTGGAGGGCATCAGCATGGCGCCGAAGAAGCCAAGGGACGCCCGGCCTGCGATGAGCCATCCCGCAGTGGGGGCAAAAGCAGTTGCTGCTGATACTGCCGCAAAACCGATGCTGCCGATGATCAGCAGGCGGCGTCGGCCGATCCTGTCGCCCAGGCTCCCCATGGCAACCAGCAGCCCGGCCAGCACCAGCGGGTAGGCGTCCACAATCCAGAGGAGCTCTACGCCCGACGTGCGCAGCGCGGCGGCAATGGCAGGCAGGGCAAAGGTCAGGGCCGTGTTGTCCACTGCAACCAGGAGGACTGGAAACATCAGCAGGCCCAGGGCCAGCCAGCAGCGCCAACTGCCCTTGGGTGGGCGTGGCGCGGGCGGCCTCGATTGGGTACGGCGGGTGGTCTTCTGTTGGGAAGCGGCGGGCATGGTCATGCTTTAACTATACCGTCTGGACGGTATAGTTAAAAACCGGCTCGTGACCATGCATGATGGGAACCATGGCCAGAAAACCCGTTGCGCGAGACGCCGTCCTCGATGCCTTTGAACAGCTCCTGATCGACGTGGGGGAGCGGGCTGCCACCCTGGACGCCGTGGCCAGGCGTGCCGGCGTCTCCAAGGGCGGCCTCCTGTACCACTTCCCCACCAAGGAAGCCTTGATCACAGCCACCCTGGAACGGCTGGACCGCCTGGCGGGGGAGGACCTCGCCGCCATGGCGTCCGCACCCGAGGGGGCGGCGGCATACTTCATCAAGTCGTCGCTCTGGTCCGATACCCCGATGGACCGCTCCTTCGTTGCCGCGACGCGGCTGGCCGAGGTGGCCCACGAGGAAGCCCGCCGCCGCTTCGCCGCCATCCAGCAGCAATGGCTGGAGCTCATCGGGAAGGACGTGGGCAAGGCTATGGCCAAGGCGGTCCTGTATATGGGGGACGGGCTGTACTTCAACGCCATGTGGGAAAGCGGGCCGGCGGGAAAGGCCGGGAACAGGCGGGCGGACGTGGAGGAACTCCTGTCAGCCGTGGAGCGGCTGCGGGGCTAGCTGACATTTGCCCCCGGGCCTGCGGCATAGGAGAATTGGGCTGTGCGCGGGCGGTTGCCGGCGCGCCAAGACAACCCAAATGAATAGCCTTTGATCTGCGGCGGGAGAGTCCTGCCAGAAGGTACAAGCAGGCGCCGTAGGAGCAAATCCTCCCCAGGAATCTCACAGGCCCATGTACCGCCGCGGCGAGGCACCTCTGGAAAGCAGCACGCCGTCCGCCTGGAGGTCCGGTCCCCGGATCCCTGGACTGTTGTGTTCACCGACGGTGCAAGCGATGCCCGCGTCTTCAGGCAACGCGGAAACTCTCAGGTACAGATACAGAGCGGGGAGGACCCAAATCGATGTGGCGTACCCTGCGCCGCCTTAGTAATGGAGTTCCTCGTGACTGTATCTCCGGCCTCCGCCACCCCGGCCACTGCTGCCCCCGCCGCTGCCGCCACCTTTGTTGACCGGCACATCGGCGCAAGGCGCCAGGCCGACGTCGACACCATGCTCAAGGCCGTAGGCTACGACACCGTGGACGCGCTGGTTGATACCGCCGTTCCCAAGGACATCCGGCAGGACTCTGCGCTGGAACTGGCAGATGCCCTGAGCGAGGTGGAGGCGCTCGCGGAACTGCGCCGCCTCGCCGCCAAGAACAAGACCGCCGTCCAGATGATCGGCCAGGGCTACTACGACACCGTGACCCCGCCGGTGATCCGCCGGAACATCCTGGAGGGCCCGGCCTGGTACACCGCCTACACCCCCTACCAGCCTGAAATTTCGCAGGGCCGGCTCGAGGCGCTGCTGAACTTCCAGACCATGGTCCAGGACCTGGTGGGCCTGCCCATCGCCAACGCCTCCCTGCTGGACGAAGCCACCGCAGTGGCCGAGGCCGTGCTGATGATGCGCAGGGCCAATAGGGCCAAAGGCCAGAACGCAGGCGCGAAGGACGGCAAGACCGTCCTGGACGCCGACTGCCTGCCGCAGACCATCGCCATCGTCAAGGGCCGGGCCGAGGCGCTCGGCTTCGAGGTTGAAGTCGCGGACCTCGCCAAAGGCCTGCCCGAGGGCGACATCAACGGCGTGGTCCTCCAGCAGCCCGGAGCGTCCGGCCGCGTTTTTGACCACAGCCCGGTTATCGCCGAGGCCAAGGAACGCGGCGCCCTGGTCACGGTGGCCGCCGACCTCCTGGCCCTCACCCTCATCACCCCGCCCGGCGAGCAGGGTGCGGACATCGCCGTCGGCTCCGCGCAGCGCTTCGGCGTTCCGCTGTTCTATGGCGGCCCGCACGCCGCCTACATGGCCGTGCAGAAGGGCCTCGAGCGCTCCATGCCGGGCCGCCTTGTTGGCGTCTCGAAGGACAACGCCGGCGTTCCCGCCTACCGCCTGGCCCTGCAGACCCGCGAGCAGCACATCCGCCGCGAGAAGGCCACGTCCAACATCTGCACCGCGCAGGCACTGCTGGCCATCGTGGCTTCGATGTACGCCGTGTACCACGGCCCGGAGGGCCTGAAGGCGATCGCCCAGTCCGCACACCTCCACGCCAGGACGCTGGCGGCCTCCCTCAAGGCCGCCGGGTTGGAGGTGCTGCACACCAGCTTCTTCGACACCGTCACGGTCTCCGTGCCGGGCAAGGCTGCCGGGATTGTTTCCGCAGCCGAGGCCGCGGGCATCAACCTGCGCAGCATCGACGCGGACACGGTGGGGTTCTCCACCGATGAAACCACGACGACGGCAATCGTCGAGGGCGTCCTGGCCGCCTTTGGTGCTTCCGTTGTTGATGCACGTGATGACGCTGCAATCGCGCTGGATGCCGCCCTCGAACGTTCCTCCGACTTCCTGCAACACCCGGTGTTCAACACGCACCGCTCCGAAACGCAGCTGCTGCGTTACATCCGCAAGCTCAGTGACCGCGACCTGGCGCTGGACCGAACCATGATCCCGCTGGGCTCCTGCACCATGAAGCTGAACGCCACGGCAGAGATGGAAGCCATCTCCTGGCCCGAGTTCGCCTCCATCCACCCGTTCGCCCCGGACTCCCAGACCGAGGGCTGGCGCGAACTGATCGCCGACCTCGAAGCGCAACTTACCGAGATCACCGGGTACGACCAGGTATCCATCCAGCCCAACGCCGGTTCCCAGGGCGAGCTCGCCGGGCTGCTGGCGATCCGCGGCTACCACCACTCGCGGGGCGACCAGCAGCGCAACGTCTGCCTGATCCCGGCCTCCGCCCACGGCACCAACGCCGCCTCCGCCGTCCTGGCCGGCATGAAGGTGGTTGTGGTGGCCACGGCACCGGACGGCACCATCGACCACACCGACCTGTACGCCAAGATCGAGGCGAACAGGGACGCGCTGTCCTGCATCATGATCACCTACCCGTCCACCCACGGCGTATACGACGCCGACGTCCGCGAGGTCTGCGACGCCGTCCACGCCGCCGGCGGCCAGGTGTACATCGACGGCGCCAACCTCAACGCCCTCGTGGGCCTGGCGCAGCCGGGCAAGTTCGGCGGCGACGTCTCGCACCTGAACCTGCACAAGACCTTCTGCATCCCGCACGGCGGCGGCGGACCCGGGGTCGGGCCCGTCGCTGCGAAGGCGCACCTGGCACCGTTTATGCCCGGCAACGCGGCAACCTGGACCGAAGGCAATGACGTGCCGATCTCGGCGTCCAAGTACGGTTCCGCGGGCGTGCTTCCGATTTCGTGGGCCTACGTGAAGCTGATGGGCGGGCAGGGACTGACAGAGGCCACCAAGTCCGCGCTGCTTGCCGCGAACTACGTTGCCGCCCGCCTGAACGATTTCTTCCCGGTCCTCTACACCGGCGAAGGCGGGCTCGTGGCGCACGAGTGCATCCTGGACCTGCGCGAGCTCACTGCCCGGACCGGTGTCACCGCGGAGGACGTGGCCAAGCGGCTCATCGACTACGGTTTCCACGCCCCCACGCTGGCATTTCCCGTCGCGGGGACGCTCATGGTGGAGCCGACGGAGTCCGAGGACCTCGGCGAAATCGACCGCTTCATCGAGGCAATGATCGCCATCCGCGCCGAAATCGACCAGGTGGCGAACGGCGACTTCACCGTGACGGACAGCCCGCTGCGCAATGCCCCGCACACGGCCGCCGCCGTCGTCTCTTCCGAATGGGACCGCGCGTACCCGCGTGAACAGGCCGTGTTCCCGGTGAAGTCGCTCAAGCAGGACAAGTACTTCCCGCCGGTGGGCCGCATCGACGGCGCGGCGGGGGACCGGAACCTGATCTGCTCCTGCCCGCCGCTTTCCGAGTTCGAAAACTAAGGACACGCGCCATGGCTGAGAAGCACACCGCCCTCTACGAGGAGCACAAGAAGCTGGGGGCGTCCTTCACCGACTTCGGCGGCTGGCAGATGCCGCTCAAATACAGCTCGGAGCTCGCCGAGCACCACGCTGTCCGCAAGAGCGCCGGCCTGTTCGATCTCTCCCACATGGGTGAGGTATGGGTGACCGGGCCGGAGGCTGCCGCCTTCCTGGACTACGCGCTGGTGGGAAAGATCTCCGCCATGCCGGTGGGCAAGGCGAAGTATTCGCTGATCTGCAATGAGGACGGCGGCATCATCGACGACCTCATTACCTACCGCCGGCCGCCGGTTCCAGGCGCCGGAGAAGACGGCACGGACCGTTTCCTGGTAGTCCCCAACGCCGGCAACGCCGCGGTGGTGGCTGCTGAGCTGGCCAAGCGGGCTGCCGGGTTCGACGTGCAGGTGGATGACGCCTCCGCGTCCACGTCCCTCATCGCCGTGCAGGGTCCCACGGCACAGGAGTTGCTGCTCCGCCTGGTCCCGGCCGCACAGCACAGCCTGGTGACGGAGCTGAAGTACTACGCCGCCGTCGAGGTTCCGTTCCTGGTGCGCGGCGCCGGACTGGACCTGCTGCTCGCACGTACCGGCTATACCGGCGAGGACGGGTTCGAGATCTTTGTGCCCAACGGCGACGCCCCCGGCCTGTGGCAGGCACTCCTCGCCATCGCCGACGACGGGGAGCTGACACCCGCCGGGCTGGCTTCGCGCGACTCCCTCCGGCTTGAGGCAGGCATGCCCCTGTACGGGAACGAGCTTTCCCTGCAAGGCGACCCCTTCGCCGCCGGCCTGGGACCCGTCGTCGCACTGTCCAAGGAGGGCGACTTCGTGGGGAAGGCGGCCCTCGCCGCGAAGAAGGAAGCCGGCGCCGGCTCCATTGCCGGCCGAAGGCTCGTCGGGCTTAAGGGACTCGGCCGCCGCGCCGGCCGGAGCCACTACCCGGTCCTCAAGGACGGCAACGTCGTGGGCGAAGTGACCTCCGGGCAGCCCTCGCCCACCCTCGGCTACCCGGTTGCCATGGCCTACGTGGACGTCGAGTTCACCGAAGTTGGCACCACCCTGGATATCGACCTGCGAGGTAAGGCAGAGCCGTTCGAAGTCGTCGACCTGCCGTTCTATAAACGCGCCAAGTAGGTAGCTCTCCGTGGTCACCTTTGGGCCCGGTGGGACCGGCATCCTCCGCGTGCTCGGTCGCGTAGACGCCCGCTGAGCGGACGTGACGCTCCCTTAGACGCACGCTTCCGGATACCTGTCCCACAGGGGCCGCGCTGCTCACGGTTTCCGGTTCAACAGTCCGCCGCTTGCATCAAAGGTGAGATGACGTCGGTGGGTGAGCGGATTCCGGAAGCGTGCGTCAGAGCGACGGAGGAGCAGCACGCGGAGGAATTCTGCCAGGCGCACCCAACCCCGACACGAACTTTCTAGTTAGGAACCAAGCACATGGCTGTTGGAGTCTTTGATCTGTTTAGCATCGGGATTGGGCCTTCTTCTTCTCATACTGTGGGGCCGATGCGGGCTGCTGCTGTTTTTGCGGAGGAGCTCAAGGGTTCCGGGAGGCTTGCTGATGTGGCGTCGTTGCGGGTGGATCTTTATGGGTCGCTGGCGGCGACCGGTCATGGACACGGGACGATGACCGCGATCCTGCTGGGGCTGGAGGGCTACCACCCGGAGCTGATCCTGCCGGACGAGGTGGAGGAGCGGCTGGCCTCGATCGCCGGGACCGGGATGTTGCAGCTGGCCGGTGCGGTGGCGTTGCCGTATGGGGTGAAGGACATGGTGCTGCGGCCGTTGACGGTCCTGCCGCGGCATACGAACGGGATGACGTTTACGGTGTCCGACGCCGGCGGCGACGTCCTGCATACGGCGACGTTCTTTTCGGTGGGTGGCGGTTTCATTGTCCGTGAGGGTGAGGAGGACGCGGCGCTGCAGGAGCTGGAGGAGTCCAAGAAGGAGCTGCCGTTGCCGTTCCGGACCGCCGCGGAGCTGCTGGAGCACTGCCGGGACACCGGCTTGGGCATCAGTGAGGTGATGCGGGTCAACGAGGAGGACAGCCGCACCCCGGAGGAGATCCGGGAAGGCCTGCTGCATATTTACTCCGTGATGGAGGGCTGCGTGGCCACGTCCCTGAAGCGTGAGGGGGTGCTGCCGGGCGGGTTGAAGGTCCGCCGCCGTGCCCCGGACTGGTACGACCGGTTGCGGAAGGAAAGCGCCCGCCCCGGCGGCGCGGGAAACGACGCCGGCGCCGGTTCGGGGGAGTTCCATGACCCGAAGTATTGGCAGGAGTGGGTTAATTTGATTGCCCTGGCGGTGAATGAGGAGAACGCCTCGGGCGGCCGGGTGGTGACGGCGCCGACGAACGGTGCGGCGGGGATCATCCCGGCGGTGCTGTACTACGCGCTGCATTTCGCCCCTGGCATGGAGAACGCCACCCAGGAGGACCGGGACGATGTGGTGGTGAAGTTCCTGCTCGCCGCCGGCGCCGTGGGGGTGCTGTACAAGGAGCAGGCGTCGATCTCGGGGGCTGAGGTGGGCTGCCAGGGCGAGGTGGGGTCGGCGTCGTCGATGGCGGCCGCGGGCCTGGCGGAGGTGATGGGTGGTTCCCCGGCTCAGGTGGAGAACGCGGCGGAGATCGCGATGGAGCACAACCTGGGTTTGACGTGTGATCCGATCGGCGGGCTGGTCCAGGTCCCGTGCATTGAACGGAACGCGATCGCCGCGGCGAAGGCCATCAACGCGGCGAAGATGGCGCTCTGGGGCGACGGCTCGCACCGGGTCTCCCTCGATGAGGTCATTGTGACCATGCGCGAGACCGGCAAGGACATGAGCTCCAAATACAAGGAAACGGCCATGGGCGGCCTCGCCGTCAACGTCGTCGAATGCTGAGCCGACCGGCACGGGGAGGCCGATCCTGGCAAGGGGCAAGCCTTGCCCTCAGTTATGGATGGCGGCCCACACGTTCAGGGTGGAAGCGAACACCAGCCAGGCAACATAGGGCAGCAGCAGCAACCCGGCCGCCCGGCTGATGGGGCCGAAGTACAGGACAGTCACGGTGACAGCCGCGATCAGCGCAAGGATGATGGCCAAAGCCAGCCACAGCGCGGCGGTGCCCAGGACGGGGTACAGGCTAAAGAACACCGGAGTCCAGGCAAGGTTCAGGCCCAACTGGACCCCATAGGCCGCCAGCGCGGGCCTGGTCCCGGAAGTCCGTCTGCGCCACACCAGCCAGGCGGCCACCGCCATGGCCGCGTACAGCACCGTCCACACCGGCCCGAACAGCCAGTTGGGCGGCGACCACGGCGCCTTGTCGGCTGTGGCGTACCAGCCGTCCACGTTGCTGACGGTGGAAAACCCGCCGAGCGCCGCGACCAGGAAGGACGCCGCCAGGAAGCCGGCCAGCGCTGCCGCCTGGACACCTGCGCCGTATGGCTGTTCCGTTCGCTCCGGCGAGGACTCCACCCCATCATTCGGCTGCATGGTTCCACCCTTGCCAACGGCCCGACCCCAGTCAAGGCAGGCACGGGCGGGGCCCTGCTGGAAAGCCGGGACGGCATCAGGCTTTAGACTTGAGGCTGCATGTCCGCACGCAGACACGAGTACCGAACCGCGCACGAAACCGATTGGACACGGCCCCCTTGCGAGAATTCACCGCACGATTCGCCACAGCCGAGGAAATTGAAAACTGGGACAAGCACGTCACGGCCAACCCCAACGGGGGCAACATGCTGCAGTCCGCCGCGTATGCCTCGGTCAAGAACGGCAGCGGCTGGAAGGTCCGGTTCCTGGTGCTGGAGGACGGGGAAACAGCCAGCTACAACCTGGTGCTCGAAAAGAGTTTCCCGCTGCTCGGCCGCCTTTGGTACCTCATCAAGGGCCCGGACCTGGCCGCAGCGGGCGACCTGAAGGCTGCGCTGGAAGCGTGCGCAGCCTTCGTCCGCTGCCGGAAGCTCAACGTCTTCACCATCAAGATCGAGCCGGACTTCGTGGACTCCGAAGAGACCCGGGCGGACCTGCGTGCCGCCGGGCTGGTCAAGGCACCGAACATCCAGTCCAACGACTCCACCGCGCTGCTGGACATTTCCGGCCCGGAAGAGGCCGTGTTCAAGGCCATCTCCTCCCGCGCCCGCAACGCCATCCGCCGCGCCGAACGGGAAGGCTGCGACGTGGTCCGCAAGGAACATGGCCCGGAAACCTACCGGGCCCTGTATGACCTCATGGCGGACACCGTCAACGCCAAGGGCTCCATGCCACTGCGCAGCTACGAGTACTACGCCGCTTTCTGGGCCGAGTTCTGCAACCGCGGCCAGGGCAATTTCTTCTTCACGTACGAGGACGGAAAGCCCAGTGTGGGAGCGTTCGTCATCAATTACGGGGCAAAAGCCACCTACAAGGACGGCGGCTCCACCCAGAACCGCAAGCAGTACGGCGATTCCCACCTGGTGCAGTGGGCAGCCATCCGGCGCATGCAGGAGCTGGGCTGCACGGAATACGACTTCTGCGGCACACCGCCCGCTGCCCGGATCAAGGACAAGACCCACAACCTGTACGGCATGGGGATGTTCAAGACCAGCTTCACCAAGACGGTCACCGATTTTGTGGGATGCCACGACTACGTTCTCTCCCCATTGAAACACCGGCTCTGGGTTAGCGGAGCCGAGAAGGTGTTCCGCCGGATCGAAACCGCCCGCACCGGCCAGCAGTTCTACTGACCGTGGGCAGGAGCGCCGCTGGCTGCCTGCCCAACCCCGACCGACCCCGCCCGCTGCCCGCCGTTGCCAGGCCACCTATCCGTGAAGAAGGTAACTCCTTGAATGCAATCCCCGCCGCCGATCTCGAGTTCGCCCTGCTCAGCGACGCCGAATTCGAGCAGTTCGCGCTGAAGCACCCGCAGAACAGCTTTCTCCAGTCCGTTGACTTTGCCCGGTTCCAGCGCGCCAGGGGACAGCTGGTTGAGCTCTTCGGAGTCCGGCAGGACGGTGAACTGGTGGCAGCAGGGAAGCTGAACTACACCACCACCCGGCTGGGGTACACAGTGTGCGAATGCGCCAAGGGACCCCTGATGGACTACACGGACGCTGACCTGGTGCGCGCCGTCGTCGCCCTCCTCCGCAAACGCGCGGCGGAGCGCAAGGCCGCCGAGCTGCGGATCTCCCCGAACCTCAGGTACATCGCGCGTGACGCCGACGGCGCCGAACATCCAGAGGTCGAGGACAACAGGCCGCTGGTGGCGCAGCTCGGCGGGCTGGGCTTCCGGCACCAGGGCCTGGACATGGACTTCGTGAACGTGAACTGGATGTTCATCAAGAACCTCGAAGGCATCCAGGACGCGGAAGAACTGATCATGGGCACCAGCTACCGGACCCGGAAGGCCATCCGGAAAGCCGAGAAAAATGGCGTCTTCCTGGAACAGGCAACCCTGGATACCCTGGACGAGTTTTACGGCGCACTGAGCCGGGCCGGTGATGAAAAGGGTTTTGTATACCGGGAGCGCGCCTACTACGAGCAGTTGCTCCGGACCACATCGCCTGAGTTCACCAAGCTGATGATGGCCAAGATCGACATCCCCGCATACCGGAAGTCCATCACGGAGCGGCTTGCCGCGGAATCGGCCACCGCCGATGAACTGCGCCAGGACGTAGCAGCCACCGGCAGCAAGAAAAAGAACAACCGGCTCAAAGTGGTCCAGGACCTTGTGGACAGCTACGAACGAAGCCTGAAGGACATCGAGCGCTTTCCTGATTCCGTGGGTGTGGCCACGGTGGCTGCCATCCACTTCGTCTGCTACGGCGACGAGGTGGTCTGCGTTATCGGCGGCACCGTCCAGGACTACATCTACTTCAACGGCGCTACCTCCCTCTACTGGGGGATGATGCTCCACGCCCTCGAAAAGGGGTACCCGCGGTATAACTTCTACGGCACGTTCGGCATCTCCGGCCAGGACGAAGAAGGCCACGGGGGCTACGAGTTCAAAAAGGGCTTTGGCGGGGAAGTTGTGCAGCTCGTCGGTGACTTCGTGCTGCCCGTCCGCCCCGCCGTGTTCCATGCCAACAGGCTGGCCCGGACGGCGGCAGGCGCGGCGCGCACCGTGCTGGGCAAGCTGCCGCCCAAGCGCTCCGCCTGACGCCGCCTGCACACCACCAACGGGAGGAGGGACCATGACTGACCGCCCCGAACACCCCGGCTCCGGATCCCCGAAGGCCAGGGCGCATACGGACGGCCTGCCCAAAACCGAGCCGTTGACCCCCTCCCAGCTGCGGCAGAACGCTGCGGCCAGGAGGATGCTGCGGCGCCTGGTCCAGGGCGAAAACCCGCCCACGGCGCCCTTGAGCATCGTGGACAGGCTCACCGGCAGCCCCTATGCGAATCCGATGATCCAGGTGGGAGGGGTGGACACCTCCGCCCGCAAAACACTGGACTTCGCCCTGCACCTGGCGGAAACCATGTTCCGCTACGGGGCGGGCGCCCTGGAGGTGGAAACCAGCATCATTGCCGTCACCGCGGCGCTGGGGCTGAAGAACATCGAGGTGGACATCACCAACCAGTCCGTCGGCATCAACTACGCCCCCAAGGACCAGACGCCCATAGCACTCCTGCGCGTGGTCCGCTCCTGGACCAACAACTACGCCGGCCTGGCCAAGGTCCACCAGCTGGTGACCGACATCGTCGCCGGGGGAGTGGGCAGGGACGAGGCCATCCGGCGGCTGGATGAGGCGATCACCAGCCCCAAGCCGTTCCCGCGCTGGATGGTCACGGCGGCCTTCGGCATTTTCGCTGCGGCATTCGTCGCCGTGCTGGGCGGCGGGCCGGCCTCCTCTGCCATTGCGTTCGCAGCCAACATCGGCATCAGCCTGCTGGCCCGCCAACTGGGCCGCTGGCGGGTGCCGGACTTCTTCATTACCGCCAGCTGCTCTTTTGTGGTGACGCAGCTGGCGCTGGTGCTCTGGCAGTTCGGGCTGACCACATCACCGGCCATTGTGGTGGTGGGCGGCATCCTCCTGCTCCTGCCCACGGGACGCCTTGTCTCCTCGGTGCAGGACGCCATCAACGGCTTCCCCGTCACTGCGGCGGGGCGTTTCCTGTCCACCCTGCTGACATTCGGTGCCATCGTGGCGGGCATCGCCGTCGCCTTCGTGGTGGGGGAACTGACGGGGATGCAGCGGATCGACGTCACGCAGACGTTCCCGCCCGCCTACGACCTGTGGGTGCTGGTCATCCTGGTGGCGGTGGCGGTGATGGCCATCGGGGTCACGGAACAAACCACGTGGCACCTCCTGCTTCCCACCGCGGCGGTGGGGGTCGCCGGCTACTTTGTCCTCCTGGGCGGTGGACTGCTGGGCATCGGGGACCGGTTCTCCCCAGCCCTGGCCGCCGTGGCCATTGGCCTGCTGGCCCGCGTCGTCGCCCTGAGGATGGGTGCACCCCAGCTGGTGGTGGCCGTGCCCGCGGCGCTGATCCTGCTGCCCGGCCTTACCATTTTCCGGTCCATGTACGTGCTCACCATCGAGGAAGCCGAGATCCTGCTGGGCGCCGGCGGGATGCTCAACGCGGGAGCCATCGTCCTGGGAACAGCCGGCGGGATCGTCCTTGGCGACACGCTGGCGCGGCCGCTGACCCGCAGCCTTGCCAGCAACGAGCGGCGGCGCGCACGCCGCCGCTGACCAGGGGTGGAGGCTAGATCTGCCCTACGGGGAGTTTCTTCTCAGCCTGGAAGTCGTCCTCAACGCGGCCCTTGGCCCAGTACCCTGACAGGGACACCTGCTTCCGGTCCAGGCCGCGCTGCTTGAAGAAGACGTCGCGCAGCTGCTTCATGTACCCGCGCTCGCCGTGGGCGAAGACGTCCACCCGGCCCTCGGGCCACTCCGCGTCCGCTACCGCCTGCACCAGGAGGCCGCTCTCGCCTGCAGGGACGCCGTTACGGAAAAGCCAGTTCAGCTTCACTCCTGCTGGGGCGGCAAACTGCTGGATGTCGGCGCCGGAATCAACTTCAAGGAAGGCGACGCCGGCGGCTTCGGCAGGCAGGGATTCGATGCATGCCGCGATGGCGGGCACCGCCGCCTCGTCCCCGGCGAACAGGTACCAGTCAGCGTCGGGGTTGGGGTTGTACGCCCCTCCCGGCCCCGTGAAAGTCAGGGTCTCGCCCGGCTGGGCCTTCGCCGCCCACGGTCCTGCCAGTCCTTCCTCGCCGTGGACCACAAAATCGATGGCAAGCTCCCTGGCCACGGGATCCACCCAGCGGAGGGTGTAAGTGCGCGTGAACGGCCATTGTTCCCGCGGCATGGTCTCCCGGATGCTCCACAAGTCCAGCGGGGAGGGGTACGTGACGCCCGGCTGCGGGAAAACAATCTTCACGTAGCGGTCCACGAAGCCGTTGTTGACGAAGTCCGCAAAACCGTCGCCGCCGGCAACAATCCGCACCATGTGGGGCGAGAGCTGTTCCCGGCGCAGCACTGCGAGGTTGACCTGCGGGCGGCTCTTCTTGGTGGCGCTGGTGGTGGCGGGAACAATGCTCATAAGGCAAGCCTAAGCTAGGCTACCGGCGGAAGCTCCCAGGTTACGTCCGGGGCACCCTGCTCCCGCAGCAGCGCGTTGACGCGGCTGAACGGCCGGGAACCAAAGAATCCGCGGGAGGCGGAGAGGGGGCTGGGGTGGGCGCTGGACACGGTCGGAACCCCGGGCAGCAGCGGACGCACGCTCTCTGCGTCCTTTCCCCACAGCACGGCAACCAGCGGCAACGGCGACCCGTCCGGGGCCCGCCGGCCGGCCACGGCCTTGACAGCCGCCGTCGTAATTTCCTCCCACCCCTTCCGGCGGTGGGAGCCTGCAGCGCCGGCCCTTACAGTCATCACGCGGTTCAGGAGCAGGACGCCCTGGCCAGCCCAGGCGGAGAGGTCGCCGTGGACCCGCGCGGGAATTCCCAGGTCCGCTTCCAGCTCCCGGTAGATATTCGCCAGGCTCCGAGGGATGGGCTGCACGTGCGGGTCAACGGCGAAGGCCAGCCCGACGGCGTGCCCCGGCGTGGGGTACGGATCCTGCCCCACCATCAGGACTTTCACGTCGGCGAGGGGCTGGCGGAATGCCCGCAGGACGTTCGACGGCGCCGGCAGCACCGGGTGCCCGGCCGCTTCTTCCCGGGCAAGGAAGGTGAGCACGTCCCGGAGTCCGCTTTCCACGCCCGCCAAGGCAGCTGCCCAGTCAGGCGTCATCAGCTCCGTCAGGGGCAGCTGCGCCAGCTCGGCGAAGCCTTGCCCGCGCGCCGGATCCTGCGCCAGTTCGAAAAGGGCATCTGATTCAAACACCGTCCCATTCTCGCAGGAGGACCGCCGGCCCGGTCCGGCAGGCCGCCCGGCGCGCAAATGACAATGGTGTTATTCGCCCGTAGCATGGGGGTCAGACATTTTACGTAACCAGCAAAGGAGAGTGCGCCGTGGCGGAACCAGCTCGGGAGCACCTGCCGGAGCAGGACCAACGGAACGTCCTCCTGCCGGATTTCGCGCTGCGGGATTCGCCGCTCAGCGAGCGTGACCAGCAGATACTCGCCCTGGAACGGCAGTGGTGGAAGTACGCCGGTGCCAAGGAACAGGCCATCCGGGAACTCTTCGATCTCTCCGCGACGCACTACTACCAGATCCTCAACGCGCTGATCGATACCGAGGATGCGCTGGCGCATGACCCCATGCTGGTCAAGAGATTGCGTAGACTACGTACGTCGCGTCACCGTGCACGCACTGCACGGCGCCTGGGGTCCGACGCATAAGACGCCCGTACTGAGTCTCAGCAGCAACACGCAAGGATGTCTCTTTCCCATGACCAAATACGCCCGCGATGAATTCGACAAGGTCCCGGAGACCGCGTCGCGACAAGGTGTCCATCGCACAGCCTCTGCTCCGTCACGGGTCCGGCTGTGGCCCATCCTGGCGGTGGGTTGCGTTGCCCTGGCCATCGGGCTGGTGTCCTTCCTGATCCTGCCCAAGCTCGGGTTCAGCGGACCGGCAAGCCAGGCCTCCTCAAGCCTCGAATCAACGCCGCTCGCCGGAACCGGGTCTACGCCCTCCGCCACCCCGGACACATCCTCCACCCCCTCGACGGAGCCTGAGCCCTCCGCCACGACAGAAGCCGCGGGGCCAGGGACGGTTCCCGCCGCCGGGGCTGGGTCCAGCATCCAGCCGACGCCGCAGGCTGCGTCCGTGGACAAGACACAGGCCGTGGCGGTCTACAACGCCGCCGGAACCGCCGGACTGGCAAGCCGCGTGGGCGGAACCGTGCGGGCCGACGGCTGGTCCCTGGGCCAGGTAGGGAACTGGGCAGGGGCGCCGCAGCAGGGCTCCACCATTTTCTACTCCGGGACAACCCAACGGGCCAACGCCGAAGCCCTCGCGGAACTCCTGGGCGTCCCTACCGTGGTGAACAGCACGGAATTCCAGGTTCCGCTTGTGGTTGTGCTGGGCCCGGGGTACCGCTAATCCCGGCACGCATTGGCTAGAGTAAATTCCAGGCTTCGGCCCCGGAACGGCGGCGCCGGCAGCATCCCGGACCTAACGGAAAGAGTGGTCACCATGGCACGAGGAACCGTCAAGTGGTTCAACGCGGAAAAGGGCTACGGCTTTATTACCGTTGACGGGTCCGGCGACGATGTCTTCGTGCACTGGTCCGCCATCCAGGGCGAAGGCTACCGGGCACTGGATGAAGGACAGCGCGTGGAACTTGAAGTGGGCGAAGGCGAAAAGGGCCCCCAGGCGGAAAGCGTCCGGCCAGCCGAGTGAAGCGTCTGTTTGTTCCCGCCGGGATGCGTCGTCCTGTTTTCGCCGCAGCCCTCTGCTGCACACTGGCCCTCACCGCCTGTTCCGGCGTCACCGGAAATGCACGCGTGGAAACAGCGGAGGCATCCGGGGACGGCACGCTGCGGATTGGCCTCATCCTGGACAACACCGGGGACAGCAGCTTCCTGAACCCGCCCCAGGCGGCCGCCGCCAAGCTCGCCGTCAAGGAAATCAACGCGGCCGGCGGGCACAAAGGCCGGCCCGTGGAACTGCTGCCCTTCGAGGCCGGCCAGGACGCGGCAGCACAAGCCCAGGCTTTGGTCCAGGCCAAGGCGGACGTGGTGATCGGCCCCACCGACTCCAGCCACGCCAAATCGGCCGTGGACATCCTCTCCAGGGCCAGGACGCCGCTGATCTCGCCGGCCAACACCGCGGCGGGGCTCAGCACCATCCCCAGCGGCGGGTACTACTTCCGGACGGCGGCCGCCGACGTCGCACAGGGGCCGGTGCTGGTTAAGCTCGCCAAGGACGCGGGCGCCGCCACCATCTCCGTCATGTTCCAGGAAGGTGCCTACGGCAGCGATGTCTCCGCCGCCGTCGCCGATTCCGCCCAACAGGCCGGCCTGGAAGTGGTTGCCACGGCGGGCTTCAAGCCGGGTGAAGCGGGAAACGCCGCCGCGGCCGCCCGCGCAGCGGACCCTGACGCCGTCATCCTGGTGGCGCGCGACGGCGCGCAGGGTGCCCTGGCTGAACTCAACAACGCGGCCGTTGCCGGTTCCAGGATCATCCTCAGCGACGGCGCATTCGGCCGGTACGCGTCCAAGCTGGGAACCAAGGCCCTGGAGGGTGCCCGGGCCGTGGTCCCCGGTGAGCTGCCAGCCGCAGCATTCCAGGAAAGGCTCCTCGGCATCGATCCCGGCCTGAAGGACGTGTCCTTCGCAGCGGAGACATACGACGCCGCGATCCTCGCGGCCCTGGCGGCGGCCAAAGCCGAGGACGACTCCGGCCGCTCCATCGCAGCAAACCTGGTTGCCGTCTCAGGCGGGACGGCTGCCGGGACCGCTGGCGGGACTGAATCGGCGCCGGGCACGCCCTGCCCCAGCTACAAGGAATGCCTGGCAGCGAAGGCTTCCGGTACGGGCATCAACTACGACGGCGAATCCGGCCCGGTTGCCTTCGACGCCAATGGCGACATCACCTCGGCAACGTTCACTGTGTTCACCTACGGGGCAGACAACAACCCGACGCCCAGCGGCCGCGAAACGGCGGGCCGCGCCGGCTGATCGCCCTCGGCGTAGAGGTGCCTGCCGCAACGCTTTAGGCGGCCTATTCGCTTGCACTCTCACGTGGGGAGTGCTAATTATTGACTTAGCACTCTGACGTACCGACTGCTAAGCAAAGCCTGGTTCCGGCCGGCGGCGCGCGGCACCGGGCGAGGAGCGAAGAAACACCTTACTGGAGTGAGACCCGCACCCGGAGGCATACAGAGGCCGCCGGCAAAGGGTCGTCCGTCGCGGGCACTGCAGCGAAGGTTCATTCTTAACGACTGTCCCGAAAGGACTATTGCCGTTATGGCCAAGATCATTGCATTTGATGAAGAGGCACGCCGCGGCCTTGAGCGGGGCCTGAATATCCTCGCCGACGCCGTTAAGGTCACCCTCGGCCCGCGTGGACGCAACGTCGTCCTCGAAAAGAAGTGGGGCGCCCCCACGATCACCAACGATGGTGTTTCCATCGCCAAGGAGATCGAGCTGGACGATCCCTACGAGAAGATCGGCGCCGAGCTGGTCAAGGAAGTTGCCAAGAAGACCGACGACGTCGCTGGCGACGGAACCACCACCGCTACCGTGCTGGCCCAGGCCCTGGTCAAGGAAGGCCTGCGCAACGTCGCCGCCGGCGCCGACCCGCTGTCCCTCAAGCGCGGCATCGAGAAGGCCGTTGAGGCCGTCACCGCCGAACTGCTGAACTCCGCCAAGGAAATCGAAACCAAGGAAGAGATCGCCGCCACGGCGTCCATCTCCGCCGGTGACGAAGAAATCGGCGCCCTCATTGCCGAAGCCCTGGACAAGGTGGGCAAGGAAGGCGTCATCACGGTCGAGGAATCCAACACCTTCGGCCTGGAGCTGGAGCTCACCGAAGGCATGCGCTTCGACAAGGGCTACATCTCCGCCTACTTCGTGACTGACGCTGAGCGCCAGGAGACGGTCCTCGAGGATCCGTACATCCTGATCGTCAACTCCAAGATCTCCAACGTCAAGGAACTGGTTGCAGTCCTCGAAAAGGTCATGCAGTCCAACAAGCCGCTGCTGATCATTGCCGAGGACATCGAGGGCGAGGCCCTGGCCACCCTGATCGTCAACAAGATCCGCGGCACCTTCAAGTCCGTCGCCGTCAAGGCCCCGGGCTTCGGTGACCGCCGCAAGGCGCAGCTTGCCGACATCGCTGTCCTCACCGGCGGCCAGGTCATCTCCGAGGAAGTCGGACTCAAGCTGGAAAACGCCGGCCTGGAACTCCTGGGCAAGGCACGCAAGGTTGTTGTCACCAAGGACGAGACCACCATCGTCGAAGGTGCCGGCGACGCCGACCAGATCGCTGGCCGCGTGTCCCAGATCCGCGCCGAGATCGAGAACTCCGATTCGGACTACGACCGCGAGAAGCTGCAGGAACGCCTGGCCAAGCTGGCCGGCGGCGTCGCAGTCATCAAGGCCGGTGCCGCAACCGAGGTTGAGCTCAAGGAGCGCAAGCACCGCATCGAAGACGCAGTGCGCAACGCCAAGGCTGCTGTTGAAGAAGGCATCGTTGCCGGTGGCGGCGTGGCCCTCATCCAGGCCGGCGCCAAGGCATTCGCCAACCTGCAGCTGTCCGGCGACGAGGCCACCGGTGCCAACATCGTCCGTGTTGCCATCGATGCTCCGCTGAAGCAGATCGCCTTCAACGCCGGCATGGAGCCGGGCGTTGTGGTGGACAAGGTCCGCGGCCTGCCCGCAGGACACGGCCTGAACGCCGCAACCGGCGAGTACGTCGACCTGCTGGCTGCCGGCGTGAACGACCCCGTCAAGGTAACCCGCTCTGCCCTGCAGAACGCGGCTTCCATTGCCGGCCTGTTCCTTACCACCGAAGCTGTGGTTGCCGACAAGCCGGAGAAGAACCCGGCCCCCGTTGGCGGCGGCGATGACATGGGCGGCATGGGCGGCTTCTAAGCCCTCCTGCCGGACTGTGTCCCGCTGAAACGAATGCGGCCCCCTCTTTTGAGGGGGCCGCATTCGTGTTCCTTGGAAGCTGCTTACTTTTACTTCCGGGCACGGCCGTGCACCGGCTGCGCTGAAAGTCCGGATTGTCCGTCCGGTCTGGGAGGATGGACCGGTGACAATTACTGCAGCGGCCGACGGTTCGGCCTTGGGAAACCCCGGCCCGGCCGGCTGGGCCTGGTACGTGAACGATGATTGCTGGCGCGCCGGAGGGTGGCCCCACGGGACGAACAACCAGGGCGAGCTGATGGCGGTCCTGGATCTGCTGAGGGCCACGGCACACCTTCCCCAGGAGGACCTGCGGATCCTTTGCGACAGCCAGTATGTCATCAACTCGATCACCAAGTGGATGCCGGGATGGAAGCGCAAAGGCTGGCGCAAAGCCGACGGAAAGCCGGTCCTGAACGTGGATCTGCTCAAGGAACTGGACCGGGAGCTCGCCGGCCGGAAGTACACCTTCGAATGGGTCAAGGGGCATGCCGGGCATGACCTGAACGAAGCCGCGGACGAGCGGGCCCGGGCGGCAGCCACCGCCTTTCAGCAGGGGGTGGCCGCCCGCTCCGGGCCCGGTTTCCCCGGCGCGCACCATGCCGCATCGCACGCACCCCAGGCATCCCACGCGCCGGCGGCCAAAGACGCTGCGCGGGCACCCCGTGTTGCCGCCGCAGCGCCGGGCGCCTACGAGGAACCGGATTTGTTCAGCCAGCTGGACAACGGCACTTTCGGCGGGCCGGACACAGCGGTCCAGCCCGCCGCCGCCGTGCCGGAGGCCTTGGTGGAAGAACTGGAGCGTGAGCTGTTGGGCCCCTTGGTGCGCGGGGACATCGGCCGGACTGCTGTCCTGCTGCACCCCGATTTCATGGAAATTGGCAGCTCGGGCCGGGTGTGGACCCGGGACGCCATGATGATGGCGCTCGAAGACGACCCGGGGGAGCGCACGGAGATTGAGATTCTGGGCGCTGACCGTATTGGCGGTGACGCCGTCCTGCTGACGTACCGCAGCTACGCTCGCTCCGGCACCACCCTCCGAAGCTCACTGTGGGTGCTTGACGGAGGCCGCTGGCGACTGCGGTTCCACCAAGGCACTCCGGAGGCCTAGCCCCGGTTCAGCTGGCCGCTGGGTGTTTCCCCGTTCAGCTGAACCGCTGGGTGTTGCCCTGCTCCGCTTGGGCATAGGTGGCCGCGGCGGAGGCAAGCGCTGTGTTGATGGACGCCAACGAGGCTTCCACCCGTCCCTGGGTGATGGTCCATTCCGTGATGAGCGCCTGGAAATTGGTGGCGGCGGTGCCGCGCCACGACCCCTGGAGCTCGTCCAGCCCGCGTTTCATCGCCTGGACATCGGCGCTGATCCTGTCCACGGTCGCCTGGACGCTGGCGGACTTCAACTGAAGGAGTTCGGTATCGACGGAGATGATGCTCATGGCCGTGCCTTTCGCTCTAGCGGCAGCTTTTGCCTGGGGGCCCGGCTGGCCCGGGCCGCTGGGATCGAGCCTAGGGAGCAAACTCCTGGCACCGCCACGGTCCGGGGCTATATGTGGACAACTTCGCCGTCGCTGCCCTGTCCCGCCTCAGCGGTCTCGCCGCTATTCGCTGCGTCATCACGGTGCGGAAGGCTGACCACCAAGGTGGCGCCGCCGCCGTCGGTATTTTCCACCCTGACGGAACCGCCGTGGGACCCTACGATCGCAGCCACAATGGCAAGGCCGAGTCCGCTGCCACCGGTTTCCCTGGTCCGGGAGGTGTCCGCCCGGTAGAAGCGCTCGAAGACCTTGGAGGCGTCCGCCTCGGAGATGCCGGGTCCATGGTCGCGCACTTCAATGACCGAGCGCGGCTGTCCGTCCTCCCCTGCACGCACCCCCACAGCCAGTTCGATGGGGCTGCCCTCCGGCGTGTAGCGCAGGGCGTTGCCCATCAGGTTCCCCACCACCTGGCGGAGTTTGGCTTCGTCTCCCAGCACGGGGGCAGCCGTGGCAGGGCCGCCGTCGAGCCCGGTCAGCGAAATCGCCCGCGAGCGGGAGCTGGCCTGCGTGTCCACCACGGCGTCGTGGGCGAGCAGCTGAAGGTCCACGGGCTTCTGCTGCAGCGGCCGCTGCTCGTCGAGGCGGGCCAGCAGAAGGAGGTCTTCCACCATGGAACCCATGCGCTTGGCTTCGCTTTCAATCCTTCCCATGGCGGTGGCCACGTCTTCCTCGGTGGCAAGGGCGCCATGCCGGTACAGCTCGGAGAACCCACGGATGGTCACGAGCGGGGTCCGCAGTTCGTGGGACGCGTCCGCCGCGAAGCGCCGCATCCTTGCCTCCGAGGCGGTGCGGGCCGCGAAGGCCGTTTCAATATGGGCGAGCATGGCATTCAATGACCTACTGAGCCGTCCCAGTTCAGTGCCGGGGTTTTCGACGTCGACACGGCGGGAGAGGTCGCCGGCGGCAATGGCCGCCGCCGTCTTTTCCACCCTGGCCAACGGGCGGAAGGAGCGGGACACCGTCCAGCTGGCAATGAGGGAAGCCAGCAGCAGGGTCAGCAGGCCCACCCCGGTCACCACCAGGGAGGCGTGCTTGAGGACATCGTCCACGCTCTGCAGTGGCAGCCCGATCACCACCACCGCGGTGGTCTGGTTGTTCTGCACCGGCACTGCCACAACCCGCCAGTTCTGCCCGTCCGTGCCGCGCACCTGGTAGGGAACGGCACCGCGTTCCTGGGCCTGCTGCACCGTGATGGAGCTGATGTCCGGGCGGCTTTCAGGGTCGCCGCCAAACGGGTACGGTTCCTCGCCCGGCGCGAAGAGAATGAGCGAGTAGTCGGTGGGGACCATCGGATTGGGCGCCTGCAGCGGGGTGAAGGAGCGCTGCTGCCGGGCCAGGTCCACTGCCGCGGTCAACTTGTCGTCCACCTGTGCCTGCAGGTAACTGTGGAGCAGTGCCAGCGTTCCCGCTCCGGTCACCGTCAGGGCGACTATGAGCAGCGCCATGATCATGGCCACGAGCTGCGTCCTGAGGGAGGCCGACTTCCATCGCTGCAGCAAGGTCAGCGCTTTTCGGCCGTCCGAAGCACGTAACCCACGCCGCGCTTGGTTTGGATCAGGGCGGGAGCGTCGGGGTCGATGTCCACCTTCCGGCGCAGGTAGGAGATGTACGACTCGACGATGGAGGCATCACCATTGAAGTTGTACTCCCACACATGGTCCAGGATCTGGGACTTGGACAGCACCCGGTTGGGGTTGAGCATGAGGTAACGGAGGAGCTTGAACTCGGTGGGGGAGAGCTCGATCACCGTGCCGCCGCGGCGCACTTCGTGCGCGTCGTCGTCGAGCTCCAGGTCGTCGACGCGGATGACGGCGTCGTCATCCAGCAGCGGCTGCGTCCGGCGCAGGACGGCGCGGATCCGGGCCACCACCTCGTCAAGGCTGAACGGCTTGGTGACGTAGTCATCTCCGCCGACGGTGAGACCTGTGACCTTGTCCTCGGTATCGTCCTTCGCGGTCAGGAACAGTACCGGGAAGTGCTTGCCCGAGGCCCGGAGGCGGCGGGTGACGGTGAAGCCGTCCATGTCCGGAAGCATGACATCCAGCACGGCCAGGTCCGGGGCATGGGTTTCGGCCGCCGCGAGGGCGTCGCGGCCGTTCGCTGCCGAGACGACCTCAAAGCCGGCGAAACGCAGCGATGTGGAGAGCAGCTCCCGGATGTTGGGTTCATCGTCAACAACAAGGAGCTTTGCCTCGGGACCGTTCTTGTTCATGCTCCCATTCTGCTCCCAGAGTCTGTGAGTTTTCTGGATGCATGGTGAATGTTGCATGGGCGTCCGCGGCGCGCAGTAAAGTTGGCGGCGCCGCCAGGGTCCCCCGCACGGGAGTGCGGAGAACCCTGGCTTTGGGAATCACTTCAAAGTGATCAACTGGTCAGGTGCCAGATTTCCCTGTCTACTGCGGGATGTCCACATTCGCGGGGTGAGCGCCGTAGCTCTTGTCGTCATACGCAGCGCCGCCCAGGCTGCAAAGCTGGGCGGCCGTGGTACCGGAGGGAGCCGTGGCCAGCGAGTCCTTGTTGACGCCATCAACCGTGACTTGGCTCGAGTACAGCGAGTTGTCAGCCTCTTTGCACACCAGCACGATGATCTTGAAATCCCGGGGATTCACGAAAGTCAGACTGACGTTGGTGCCTCCCACGACGGTCACTGCTTGGGGCGCTGCCGTGTCGTGTCCCGTCGGAGTGGTGGTCTCAACCACCCAGTAATTGCCTTGGAGAACCTGGCTGAACGAGCACTTGCCGTCGGCTCCGGTGGTGCACGTGGTCGCCGGAGTCACCGCGGTGTCTGTGGCCGGATCAAAGGTTCCGCCTACCGGTGCGGCATCGTTGTACAGGGTGAAGACGGCACCCGCCAGGGCGGAGGCAGGCGAGTCGTCGTCAGTCTTGAGGATGTTGATGTCTGCACACTTCGATGTGGCGACGGAAATCGGTGCGATGAAGTCCTTCAAGGCCGCCGTAAATGAATCTGAGGAGCGGCTCTTCAAGTACGCACTGCTGAACGGCAGGCAGGGGTCCGTGCCGACGATCTTGGCATCGGTCAGGTTGATGGCTGCTTCGCCGAAGGTCCGGACACTCAGATCTCTTGGAGCGTTGGGTGCAATGGGGTCCGTCACCACAACGGTGTTGATTGAGCCTTCGAAGTTGCCGGCCAATGGCTGGACTTTGCTCCAGCAGGGGGTCGCGTTGGCTGCCTCGCAGAGCGTCCGGGCACCAGTGGTGATCCACCGGTGGAATCCAAGAACCGGGGTTACGCCGCCTTGGGAGAGATCGTACTTAATCAGGACATCGCCCGCCGTACGGACGGGGGTCACACCGTTGGAGGACAGCACGGACGACTGGTTGAATTCGAAGTCCATGTTGGTAGTGCCGCTTGGTTCCTGGACGCGCTCCCAGGCAAGGTAGGCGTACGTCTTGCCGTTCGATTCCTCCACGAACTTGGCATAGAAGCGTGTCAGGTCACTCTTGTTGTTTGGGATGGAACCGTCGACGACGGACGGTACTGCGGTATCTTCCTTTGTACCTGTTCCGAATGAATCGTCCGTCTGGCCGGTGGCTTTATCAAGCCCGCATCCCGCGACGGGAACTTCACAGCTGATGCCGATGTTCGCCCAGTCTTTGATGTCGCCTGTGTCGACGACCAAGTTGCCGTCCTGAGCGTTTAGTTCGGCTCCGGAGAGCGTGGCCTGAGCCGACGTAACTCCGGAAAGGATCAATGCCAGACAAGCCAAGCCTGCGCCCCAGCGGGCGCGCGTTATATTCTCCATTGAATAACTCACTTCTTAGAGTGGCGGATGGTGTGACGGTCGGCGCGGAGCTGTGGTCCGGCACCGGGAGGTCCCCCAGCATCCCTCTCCAAGAATCTGATCGGATGGCGCCCGCGCGTCGGGTGCCCGCCGGCTACTCGGTGGTCGCGTCTTTGCGGCACGGAGCGGGCAGGCAGCACGGAGCCAAGTGTTATGGCTTGGGGGTGCGCGGGTGGATCGGCTGGGGCGACTGCGCATTCACGCGTCCTCATACACGGGGAAGGCCGTGAGGCTTCGCCCATCCTGATCTGAGTTCAGGACCTGTTACCAATGTGACACCCAGCGCTCTGAGTGTAGCCCGGGGATAACGGGGTGACAACGTCCGGAAGAGAGATTCACCATTAAAGCCCGGGCACCCCTTGTGCGCGCCGTTGCGGACCACGAGGTTCTCGGTCCAGCCGGTGAACAAGTCCGTAGCGGTCAGGATCCTGGGCCCCGCGGGCACGCCTTCCACCACCACTACGCCCTCGCCGCAACGAAAAGACGGGCATTGGAAGCATCAGCCACGCGAGCCGGCGCGGCACGGACAACACGTTTGTGGCCATCCCGTTACATACCCGGTAGGTGGCTATTAGGTGCCAGAGGGTTTCTGTTCCACGTCCTTGGCGTCCATGATCCGGTAGGCATAGCCCTGCTCGGCCAGGAACCGCTGGCGCTTTGCCGCAAATTCCTGGTCCAGGGTGTCCCGGGCCACGAGCGAATAGAAGCGTGCAGCCCGGCCGTCCTTCTTGGGCCGCAACAGCCGGCCCAGCCGCTGCGCCTCCTCCTGGCGCGACCCGAAGGAACCCGACACCTGAATGGCCACCGAGGCTTCCGGAAGGTCGATGGAGAAGTTGGCCACCTTGGAGACCACCAGCGTCTGGATGTCACCGGCGCGGAACGCATCGAAGAGCTTCTGGCGCACCTTCACGGAGGTGTCGCCCTTGATCACCGGGGCCTTCAGGCGCTCGCCGAGGTCGTCCAGCTGGTCGATGTACTGGCCGATGACCAGCAGCTGCTCCCCGGCATGCCGGGCCACCAGCTGTTCCACCACCTGCGTCTTGGACTCGGAGGTGGAGCACAGCCGGTACTTGTCCGTGTCCTCGGCCATGGCATAGGCAACCCGTTCGTCCTTGGGCAGGTCGACGCGGACCTCCACACAGTCTGCAGGGGCGATGTAGCCCTGGGACTCAATGTCCTTCCATGGGGCGTCGTAGCGCTTGGGCCCGATCAGGGAAAAGACCTCGCCCTCGCGGCCGTCCTCACGGACCAAGGTGGCCGTGAGTCCCAGCCGGCGCCGTGCCTGGAGGTCGGCCGTCATCCGGAAAATCGGTGCGGGCAACAGGTGCACTTCGTCGTAGATGATCAGTCCCCAGTCATGGCCGTCCACCAGCTCCAAGTGCGGGTACAGGCCGCCGCGCTTGGTGGTCAGCACCTGGTAGGTGGCGATGGTCACCGGGCGTACTTCCTTGACCGCTCCCGAATATTCGCCGATCTCGTCCTCGGTGAGGGACGTGCGCCTGAGCAGCTCGTCCTTCCACTGCCGGGCGGCAACCGTGTTGGTGACCAGGATCAGTGTTGTGGTTGAGCCGGTTGCCATGGCAGCGGCGCCCACCAGGGTCTTTCCGGCTCCGCAGGGAAGCACCACCACGCCGCTTCCGCCGGACCAGAAGTTGTCGCTGGCCATCCGCTGGTACGGCCGCAGCTTCCAGCCGTCCTCATTGAGCGCGATCAGGTGCGGGGTGCCGTCCACATACCCGGCCAGGTCCTCTGCCGGCCAGCCGATCTTCAGCAGGAGCTGCTTGAGCTGCCCGCGCTGGGAGGCGTGCACCACAACGGTCTCACCGTCGATCCGGGGCCCCAGCAGGGGGTGGATCTTCTTGGCCCGGATCACTTCCTCGAGGACGGGGTAATCGTCGGTGCGCATCACCAAACCGTGCTGCGGGTCCTTCTCCAGGCGCAGCCGCCCGTACCTGGACATGGTTTCCTCAACGTCGATCAGCAGCGAATGCGGGACCGGGAAGCGCGAGTACTTCAGGAGCGTATCCAGCACCTTCTCCGCGTCCAGGCCGGCGGCGCGGGCATTCCAGAGCCCCAGCGGGGTCAGCCGGTAGCTGTGCATGTGCTCCGGAGCACGTTCCAGCTCGGCGAAGGGCGCGATGGCGTGGCGGGCCTCGGTTGCCAGTTCATGGTCCACTTCAAGCAGGATGGTTTTGTCGCTCTGGACGATCAGGGGTCCGTCGTTCACGCAGGGAAGTCCTTCACTGGCGCAGTTCCTCTGCAGCCTCAATGTCGATGATGCGGTGGATTGACAGCACGCGTTCCGTTTCCTTTGCGGGATCAAACACCCGGACGCGTCCGCCGCTTACTGATAGCGGAACAACAATTTCCAGGTTGGCATTCCCCAGCCCGTCCACCACGTTCATGCTGATCCGCTGCTTGAGCCTGATGGCGCGCTGCAGCGCCTCAAGCCCCAGCTGCGTCCCTGCCTCGCCGTCCGGGTGTCCGGCACCTCCGCGGTGTCCGACGGCGGGCCCCACCTGGCGCAGGACCGCAAGCTGGGCGTCCACCTCCTCAGCCCCGGGCGCCGTCCGCGGGGCGGTGTAGACAGGGCGGAGGTGGTCTTGCGTTGCCGGGGTTCCCCGGAGCCGGACCACGGGTTCGTCCGCGCCGTCCACCGAGGGGGAGAGCCCCAGGCTCCGGAGAACCTGGGCCGTTTCCCGCGGCGGTGCGGAGGAAACCAGGACGGTGGGCGCAATCTTCACCAGGTTCAGGCCGGACGCCTTCGGTCCGGAGAGAAGGTCCAGGAGCGCTGCTTCGTCTTCGCTCTGGACAAAGCTGGCTGCCGCCCCCACCCGCAGCCTTCCGTGCCGTGAGGCGGTGTCCTCCACGAGGTATTCGAGCGGCTGGGGCACCGCGGTGGCCGAGTGCTCCCGGAGGAACTCCAGGATGCCGGCGGCGCTGTGTCCGGTGTCCAGGGCACGCTTGATGGAGCCGGCCGAGAAGCGGTAGATGGTGGCTGGTCCCTGGCCTTCCGGGTCAGCCATCAGCAGCAGTTTCCCGGCGAGTTCGGGGGCGAGGTACCCCGGGGCGACAGCAGTGAGGTCGGCCTGCAGCAGGACGTGGGTTACAGCTGCCGGCAGGTGCTCTCCCAGGATGGCAAGGGCGGCATCAGGGTTGTCTTCCGCCAGCGCACTTCCCAGCTGGCTCAGGGCCCCGGACCCCACCAGGCCAAGGAGTTCGGCTTCCGCGAGCACGCCGCGGATCATGGAGCTGAAGCGCCTGGCCATCCTGGGCTGGGCCCACTCTGCGCGCTGGAGGACAGTCGCCGCATCCAGTACCGGGGCAGTCCCGTCGGGGGAGCCTGCCTCGACGGTCAGTTCATTCAGGATCTCCAGGATGCGTTTGCGGACCACCGGGGCATCGGGCCGCTGCGCTTCGGCTGACAGCGCGATGATGGTGCTTCCGGAGGCGGAACGGTGTGCTGCCGGCGCGTTCCGCGTTCCGGTGATGGGCTGGCCCACCAGGGACGGCACGCGCTCGCTGGACAGCCAGGCGTTCACCAGCCAGAGCCACTGTTCCTGCCGCGGGAGGATAAGCCATTCCAGCTGCGGAGGCTGGACCCAGCAGGAGGAATCGACGTCCAGGCGAATGAGGCCGGCCAGTGCGGACAGCTCCAGCAGGACCCCGGCGTGCTGCAGGTCGATCCGGAGCAGTTCGGCCAAACGCCTCATCTCGCGCACCCCCACTCCGCCGCTGCGGAGCGTGGCCAGCGGCTGGTCCCCTACCGCGTGGAGCAGATCGCCCACCAGGCGCAGCGTCTCCGAGATGGCACTGAGGGCTGCGTTCCTGCGCAGCGCCGCCGAGGTCCGGCCGAGGTGGGGGACCGGTGGCGACAACGTGAAATCGTCAATCACCGCACCGCCGCGCAGGGAGATCCCCACGCTGTGCGGCAGCTCGACGTGCGCCGCGTCCAGCGGCACCAGCAGGCCGCGCGCAAGGAGCCAGTCCACGGGCCCGACGTCGGATCCTTCCGTGGTGATTGAGGCCTTCCGTTGCGCCTGGGGGACGGCACCCATGGCCCAGTTCCGGAACCTGGCGAGCAGCGCCGTCGTCCGCTCCGGGGCGGTGGCCAGAATACTCTGGAGGGCCTCCGGGGAGGACGTCCAGTGTTGCAGCGCGAGCGCTGCCTCCATTGGCGTGGTGGCATCGTGGATGGCTACACCGCTGCGGTGCAGCTCGGACACCAGCTGCACGGCGCGCTGGGCGAAGGCCGGCTGGAGGCGGACCAGTTCGGTGTAGCTCCTGCCCAGCCCGGCGGGATAGATGCCCACCACGTCCTTCAGCGAACCCACCGGGAGGTAGTAGTGCTGTTTCGCCGCGGACGCGGGGGTGCCGTGCGGCGGCTCGGCGCGGTGCACCAGAGCAAGTTCCTGCAGCGAATGAAGGATCCGCTCCACAGAGGCTGCCGACGATCCGGAAATCATCTTGCGGAGCCCGGAAGCGGACGCGCTGTGGCCGGTATCCGTATTGGTGCACAGGTGGAGGGTTTCGAGGACCTGCATCTGCGGCCGGTTGAGGCGTTCAAGCGCCCGCTGCACGCTGAGCCTGGCACTTGCCCGGGCGGCAAGGGCAGGGAAGTCCGGAACAGGGGGCGAGATGAGGTCCGGCCGCGCATCGAACAGCGCACGCAGTGAATCGTCGCTGCGTGCCTCCAGCTCCTTGCTCAACGCACGAATGAGGGACATCAGTCCAACGTTACCGCCGGTCCGCGTTTCCTGCCCGGCGGCGCCCGGCAACGCTGTCCAGAACCAGGAAGAGCATCAGGAGGAAGGCCAGGGGCAGGCCGTACAGCGCCGTGTAGGTGACCCAGGCCGGAGCCACGGAGCCGGCGAAGGCAAGGGCCATCACGGCGCCTACCGCCACCAGGGAAAGCACGGCGACAGCCGCGGCGAGGATCATCAGGGCACGCCGGTAGCGCGAGGGTGTCATGGACGTAACGCTACCGCTCCTGCAGCGTCGGGAGTGAATGGTGTTGGAGGGTGCCGCCGGAAGGCTGCACGGAGCCATTGAAAGCATGAATAGGGCGGCGGGCAGGATAACCTTGAGGGATAGACCAACACGGTTACAGCCGTCATGCCCTAAACCCGCACAGCAATGCGGATGCGGTGAGGGCTGGCCGTGTCAGAAGACGTCAGAACGAAGAAGGTTGATTACGTGCCTACCGGCAAGGTCAAGTGGTATGACAAGGACAAGGGCTTCGGGTTCCTCGCAGGCGAAGACGGCCAGGAGGTATTCCTGCCCAAATCGTCGCTGCCCGAAGGCGTAACAGAGCTCAAGGCCGGCACCCGGGTTGAATTCGGGGTAGCTGATGGGCGCAAGGGCGCCCAGGCCCTGGGGCTGCGCGTGCTGGACAAGACGCCCTCGATCGCCAAGGCCAAACGGCCGAACGCCAAGGAACTCGCCCCGCTGGTCCAGGACCTGGTGACCGTGCTGGACAATCTCTCCGGAACGCTCTCCGCCGGCAAGTACCCGGAAGGCAACAAGGGCAAGGCCATCGCCGCGGCCCTGCGTAAGGTTGCCGACGAGCTGGACGTTTAGGCGCCGATGAACCCGGAAGCTGAACAGCCGGTGCCGGCCGCCCCGGACCAGGACGGTCCGACGGCGGGGGGTGCTGCCGTTGCCAACCCTGCAGCTGCGGGGGCTAAGGCCGTGTCCAGGCGCCGCGCGGGAGTTCCGGTGTGGCGGACGGGGAAGCCCGATGCCTTCCTGGCTGCAGCCGTGGACACGGCCCGCACCGCCATCGAGGGCATCACGCCGGCGGCAACAATCGGCCAGCACCTCGCGGCGAAAAGCGAAGGCGACCGCCTGGTGACCCATCTGTTTGAGTCCAGGCTGCCGGGCTACCTGGGCTGGCAATGGTATGCGGTGCTGACCCGCAACTCCCGCTCCAAGGTGGTCACGGTCAACGAACTCGGCCTGCTGCCGTCGGAAGATTCGATCCTTGCCCCGGAGTGGGTGCCGTGGGCAGAACGCGTCCGCCCCGAGGACGAGCAGGAACCCGAACAGACCCGGGAACCAGCCCAGGCACAGGAACATGAACAGGGCCAGGAACCAGCCCAGGCACAGGAACCTGAACAGGGCCAGGTGCCCGGGGGCGGGGAGCCTGACGACGACGGGCAGCCTGACGACGACGGGCAGCCGGACGACGACGGGCAGCCTGACGACGACGCACGGACTTACTGACCACACACGAACGGCGCCGTCCGGGATGATCCCGGGCGGCGCCGTCGTACGTTAGCCGTCGTACGTTAAGGCACTTCCGCTGCTTGCGCAGTCCTACTTGCGCAGTTCGCCCACCACGTAGTCGATGCTGGCCAGCAGGGCGGAGACATCGGATGGCTCGATGGCCACGAACGTGGCGATGCGCAGTTGGTTGCGCCCCAGCTTCCGGTACGGCTCGGTGTCCACGATGCCGTTGGCGCGCAGGACCTTGGCCACCACTGCTGCGTCCACGGAATCATCGAAGTCGATCGTGGCGATGACGTTGGAGCGCTCGTCCGGGTTTGCGACGAACGGCGTAGCGAATTCGGAGGTCTCGGCCCAGCTGTAAATGCGTCCGGCGGAATCAGCAGTCCGCGCCGCAGCGAAGTCCAGGCCGCCGTTCCCGTTCAGCCACTGCACCTGGGCGTCCAGGGTCACCAGGGTGGACAGTGACGGGGTGTTGTACGTCTGGTTCAGGCGGGAGTTGTCAATGGCTGTCTGGAGGTCCAGGAAGTCCGGGATCCAGCGGCCCGTGGCCTTGATCCGCGCCGCGCGTTCCAGGGCAGCAGGGGAGAACAGGCCAAGCCAGAGCCCGCCGTCGGAGGCAAAGTTCTTCTGCGGGGCGAAGTAGTAGACGTCGCTCTCCGCCACGTCGACGTCCAGGCCGCCGGCAGCCGACGTCGCGTCCACAAGGACCAGGGCGCCCTCATCCGCTCCTGCCACGCGCTTCACGGGGGCGGAAACGCCGGTGGACGTCTCATTCTGCGGCCAGGCGTAGGCGTCAACGCCCGCCTCAGCCTGTGCGGCCGGGCGGGTGCCAGGCTCGGATTTGATGATGGAGGAGGCATCCAGGAACGGCGCCTTGTTGGTGGCCGCGGCGAATTTCGAGCCGAATTCACCGAACGAGAGGTGCTGGGCCTTCTTCTCCACCAGGCCGAAGCTGGCGATGTCCCAGAACGCCGTGGAGCCGCCGACGCCCAGCACCACTTCATAGCCTTCGGGTGCGCGGAAGAACTGGCTGAGGCCTTCGCGTACAGATCCCACCAGGTTCTTGACGGGGGCCTGCCGGTGGGACGTTCCCAGGATGGTCTTCGATGCGGCGGACAAAGCATCGATCTGCTCCTGCCGGACCTTGGACGGACCGGCGCCGAACCGCCCGTCCTGGGGCAGGAGGTCGGCGGGAATAGTGATGCTGTTTTCGCTCACAGGTGCTCCAATTTCGGCGTGGACGGGCTGTTGGTCCGGACGGATGGTGGACGGCAGGCAGTCGGCGGCGACTGTGACCCGGGCCCTCCCTTATTCTGCCCGAACAGCTGTTTCAGCGGGAACCTGGACCGTCATAGTCCAGACATTGAGACAGGGCCCGCCCTCGCCGTCAACTATTCGGACAAACTCAAAATAGGCTAAGCTTTCCAACGGACCACGCCGCATGTGAAGGCGGTACGGTGGGACAACGCAAGGTACTGCGCTCGAGGAGCTGAGCTGGATGACGGATCTGATCGACACTACGGAGATGTACCTTCGGACCATCTTGGAGCTTGAGGAAGAAAACATCGTAGCCCTCCGCGCCCGGATTGCGGAGCGGCTGCGCCACTCCGGGCCCACTGTGTCACAGACCATCGGCCGGATGGAACGGGACGGGCTGGTGGTGGTTTCGGGGGACCGGCACCTTGAACTTACGGAAGTGGGACGGAAGCGCGCCACGGAAGTCATGCGGAAGCACCGGCTGGCCGAGCGGCTCCTTGCCGACGTCATTGGCCTGGACTGGGCCTACGTCCATGATGAAGCCTGCCGCTGGGAGCACGTGATGAGCGAGCGGGTGGAACGGCGCATCTACGAAATGCTGAACCACCCCACCGAGTCCCCGTACGGCAACCCCATCCCCGGCCTGGCGGCCCTTGGCGGCCAGGCGCAGGCCTCCGCGGACGCGGCCGTCAGCCTGCTTGAGGCCATGAAGTCCTATGGCCCGGCCTCGGAAGTGACCGTTAGCCGCTTGGCTGAGCCGATCCAGGTGGAACCCGAGCTGCTGGTCCAGCTGGATGAGGGCGGAATCCGGCCCGGCGCCTCCGTATCGCTGGAGCGGGTGGGGGAGTACATCTCGGTCCGCGTCCCGGGCATCGAAGGGGCCCTGGAACTGCCGCCCGAAGTCGCGGCGCACGTCTTCGTGGCCGTACGCTAGGGGCGGCTTGGGGCCCTCCGGGCTACCCCATTGGGCGCCGGTTACGCAAAGATAACGGAATTGTTACTTTGGGACTTATGGCCCTATAGTTAAACCCAAGCGTTGATACTAAAGCGTTACCTGATCCGGAGCCGAGCTCTGCCAGCGGACCAGGTGCACGAGTCATTACTGGCAGAGGCGGGGGAACCACAAGCGGCAGCCGGGGGACTGCCTTGGGGTGAAGTCCGTCAGCAGCAAGCCTCTTCCAGTGAAGGATCCTCCGTGGATACCTCCTGTGCCGAAGCTTGCTTACGGCGGACCGGGTCTTTGAACTCTCTGACCCGAATCCGACAGCTAACTTCGCAGGCTTTCCAGAGAGGAACCCTTCTTGTCCATGCAGACCCCCAGGGGACGCCGCCGCGCCGCGGTACCCGCTGCGACGCCGCGGGTTGTCGAAGTCATCACCACGGAACGCCCCCGCGATCCGCACCGTGATGCGCGCCGCCGTCGTGGTCCCTTCCGCCAGGTCACCGAGTTCGCGGCAGCCAGCGGGATCGGCCAAAAGGCCGGAATCGCACTCGCCGCCACAGGCCTGGTATTGACCGTGACAGTGCCGGCCACCAGTCCCGTGATGGCAAACAACGCTCCCGGTGTCACGCCGGTCGCAGCTTCAGCCGTCACTCCGCAGCCCCAGATCTCAGCGGAGGCCGGCGCCCAGATCGATTTCAGCCGCTCGGCCGTCGTCACCCAGGCGGATCCGGACGGCAAGCTCAAGCAGCTGCTCAGTGCCCAGTCCGCCGGCTCTGTGTCACGGGCCGCCTCGGCCGGAAGCCTCGGCGCGCCGCTGGCCACACTGACCACGGCATCCCCCTTCGGCTACCGCGTCAGCCCCATTACTGGCGGCTCAGGCGACTTCCACCGCGGCCAGGACTACGTGGCCCAGTGCGGCACGTCCGTCCTCGCTGCCGCCACCGGCACGGTGACCTTCGTGGGCTGGCACCAGTTCGGCGGCGGAAACCGCGTTGTGGTGGATCATGGCAACGGACTGGAAACCACGTACAACCACCTCTCCTCCTTCAGCGTGAAGGAAGGGCAGACGGTCTCCCGCGGGGACGTTGTTGCCCTCAGCGGGACCACGGGCGCCTCCACTGGCTGCCACCTCCACTTCGAGGTGCAGGTCAACGGTGAAGTAGTCGATCCCACCGGCTGGCTCTAGTCAAATGACGGTGAACTATCAGATCGTCGTGACATGCCGTGACCTGAATGTGACATTCACTCAAAACTGCTGTACCGTCTAACTCGCGTCAACTTTTCCGAAGTTGACGCTCTTGTGCGGATTGCCTAACTCTGCCACCGCTCAAGGTCCGTTCGCATTTCATCGTCTGGCAGGGGCGGGGGAACCAATTTTGGTCTTGGCTTTGGCTAAGACCTTGGGGTTAAGTCGCAAAGTTTCCTTGGAAGCAGCGCGGCCGGGTGACTCCCATCCGAATCCGACAGCTCACCTCGCAGGCATTGGGAGAGGCTACCTTCGTGTCTTCACGCAATAATTCTGCGCGCCACCGTGCGCAAACGGTTCGTACCAACCCCTTGGACGGCATGTCCAAGGCTGTTAGTGCCAATGCCGGGACAGTAGGTCGCCAGGCTGCCGTTATCGCCGCAGCTTCCGGTCTTATCCTCAGCATGGGCCTGCCCGCCAACGCAGCGGACACCACCGCTGGTGTTTCCGCTTCCACGGAGTCCGGTTCCGCACAGGCTGCCCTGGCAGTCACCGCAGCACCCACGGCTACCGTTTCCTTCGAACGCCCGGTCGTCAAGACCACGGCCGCGCCGAAGCCGGCGCCGGTGCGGGCGCAGTCCACCGCCACGGAA
Source organism: Pseudarthrobacter sp. L1SW (assembly GCF_020809045.1). NCBI lineage: Bacteria > Bacillati > Actinomycetota > Actinomycetes > Micrococcales > Micrococcaceae > Pseudarthrobacter > Pseudarthrobacter sp. L1SW. The sequence continues at coordinate 831,621 of NZ_CP078079.1, forward strand.
ACCGGCGCGGCCTCCACCGCGGGCACTACGGAATCCGCAGCGGACAAGCTGGCCAAGACTGTCTCTTCCGCTTCCACCTCGGGCATCGCTGGCATCGCCTACACCGGCATCGGCAGCCCGTACGTCTGGGGCGGCACCAGCCCTGTCACCGGGTGGGACTGCTCGGGCTTCACCCAGTGGGTTTACGCCCAGGCCGGCATCAGCATCCCCCGGGTCAACGCCTGGACCGCCATGACGCCCACCTCCACCCCGCAGGCCGGCGACCTGGTCATGCAGAACGGCGGAGCGCACGTAGGCATCTACGTCGGCAACGGCATGATGATCAGCGCACTCAACCCCTCCCAGGGCACGCTGCTCCACGCCGTAGCTGCGACCGGCAGCTCCTCGTTCTTCACCGTCAGCAAATAGTTCTTGGACCCTCGGGTCCAGGAACTATTTCTTTGCTCCACACTTCCCGCTAACACCACATCCCCGTTCGGGGCGTGCCGGCGTACCCCCAAGATGCCGGCGCGTCCACATCCCTTGGTGCCCACAACGGCCCTGAGGAAAACGAAAGAGAGAACTGATGACTACTCGTGCTACCGCACGGCATCGCGCCGAGGTCACCAAAACCAACTCAATCGCCATCATCGCCAAGGCTGTCGGCGAGAACGCCGGTGGCGTAGGCCGCCAGGCGGCGGTCATCGCCGCTGCTTCCGGCCTGGTGCTGACCAGCGGCATTGCGGCAAACGCTGCCGACTCCAACGTCCAGCGCGATTCCGCTCCTTCCACCCTGGAAGTTGAATCCGCCGTCGAGGCACCCATCTCTGCTGCTTCCACCATCGCCATCACCTTCGAGAAGCCCGCCGTCACCACCACGCCGGCCCCGGTCATCGAAGAGCCTGCCCCTGTTGAGGTCCAGGAGGCCGAGCCGGCTCCCGCCGCCCAGCCTGCTGCTGCTCCCAAGGTCACCGCCAAGGTTTCCACGGCTTCGGCCCCCGCAGCCGCTCCTACCGCTTCCGCCAGCGGCAAGGGCGCAGCCATCCTGTCCGCTGCCTACGCCCAGCTGGGTGTTATGCAGGACTGCACCATGCTGGTCACGAACTCCCTGGCAGCAGTGGGGATCAACTTCCACGACTGGCCTGCAGGCTACCTCTCCCTGGGCCGCACGGTCAGTGCAGCAGAGGCCCAGCCGGGCGACCTGATCTACTACGCAGACGGAGGCGCCGGCATGGCGCACATCGCTGTCTACGCGGGCAACGGCCAGGCCGTCCACGGCGGCTACAACGGAAACCAGACGGTGGTCTTCAGCGCCAACGTCGGCTCCGGCCCCGTCTTCATCCGCGTGAACTGATTCCGGTATTCGGCTGTCCACCCGGGACGCAAAAGGACCCCTGCCCCACGGCAGGGGTCCTTTCCCCTTTAAGGGCCCGCTGCTTAGGGCCGCTGCTCCGGCCGTTCTGCAGGGGCCCTCGGCTGGGCCGACACGACAGTTCCGGAACAGGAATTAGCCGATAGCGCGCTTCTGTGTTTACTCTTGTGGTGTCGATCCATAGCCCGGACATGCCGAGGGCAGCCGGCCCTCGTGCCCCTGGACGGGTGCGGCCGTGAAGAGGTACGTGCATGCGCACTCTCGTTCTGAATGCTGGGTATGAGCCCCTGGCGGTGATCACTTTCCGCCGGGCGCTGGTGCTTGTGCTCACGGGCAAGGCCAGTGTGGTTGCCGAAGGCGATGATCCCGTGGTGGGACCGCAGGAAATCCTGGGCCGCCCGTCCGTGATCCTCCTGAACCGCTACATCCGTCCGAGGTACAACCAGGCCACGGCAGTCAGCCGCCGCGGAGTGCTCAGACGCGACGGGCACAGATGCGCCTACTGCGGAAAGGCGGCCCACACCATCGACCACGTCCAGCCCAAGTCCCGGGGCGGCGAGGACTCCTGGGAGAACCTGGTGGCGGCCTGCCTGCGCTGCAACAACGTCAAGGGCGACCATACGCCGGCTGAAATGGGCTGGAAGCTGCGTTTCGTCCCGGAGCCACCGCACGGAACCATCTGGCAGATCAAGGAACTCGAGAAGCCCACCCCCGCCTGGGACCCGTTCCTGCTGCCGGAGCGCGCAGCCTGACCGCAGCCCCCGGCGCGCCGACAGCGCCAACGATGGCTAGGCTGGGGGAATGGAACAGAACCGGCTGGACTTCGATGCGGTGATCCTGGCCGGCGGCCGGTCTTCCCGGCTCGACGGTGTGCCGAAGCAGGATTTGGTCTTCCGCCGGGACACGCTCCTCCAGCGCGCGCTGGCGGCTGCAGCAGGTGCTTCGCGAACGGTGGTGGTGGGCCCGGGGCCCGGACATACTGTTCCGGGGGTGCTGTTCTGCCGGGAACAGCCCGAGTTTGCAGGCCCGGCAGCGGCCATCTCCGCAGGGCTTGAGGCCCTCGCCCAGGAAGGGCGCGCGGCCGAGTTCACCCTGGTGCTGGCCTGCGACATGCCGCTGGTCCGGGACGCCATAGGGGCGCTGGCGGCTGCAGTGGCGCTGGGGGAGGCAGACGGCGCCGTGGCCCGCTCGGAAGACGGGCGGCTCCAGCCCCTTGCTGGTTTTTACCGCACGGCAGCGTTAAAAAGGTCGGCAGCGGAGCTCTCGTCCCGGGGTGCCCTTATTAACGGCTCGGTGCGCTCCCTCCTTGCTAGTCTGGAAGTGCAGCCTGTCACCGTCCCTGCAGGTTCCACGGCAGACGTGGATACCTGGGATGATGCCGCCGCACTAGGGATTGTCGCCGGAAACCAGGACAAGGGCCAAGGGCCGGCGCAGCCGCAGTTAAATAGGGAGGCACGTTCGTGAAAAGCCAGGATGAAACGCTGGAGGAGTGGTGCAGGTCCCTGCTCCAGGCCTATGAACTGGAGGACGTCCAGGTGGACGTTAATGCCATCCTTGCCCTCGCTGGTGTGGCCGCCCACGCGGTGGTACGTCCGGCGGCGCCGCTGACTACCTTCATTGCCGGTTACGCTGCCGGCCTTGCCTCCGGCTTGGGCCAGTCACCCAATGCTGCTTCCATGGAGTCCGCGCTGGCCGTGGCCCGTTCCCTGGCTGCCGACTACGATGCTGAAGCCGCCGGGGCTCCCGGCGAATGACGAAGGAGTCCCAAGAGGAAGCGGGCGCCTCCGAAACCGGGCAGCCGCGGCACCTCGACCACACGTGGGAAGAAGCCAGGCAGGCTGCCTTTGACGCCGGCACTCCGATCCCTGCCGGTCCCGTCCCCCTGGAGCTGGCCCTTGGGCGCCGGCTGGACCAGGACATTGTGGCCCTGCAGGAGATGCCCCACTACGCGTCGTCGGCGATGGACGGCTGGGCCGTTAGCGGCACCGGGCCGTGGATCCTGGTGGACGCAGGTGCGCCCCTGGCTCCGCACCAGGCCAGTCCCATCGCCACGGGGGGGCTCATCCCGCCCGGCGCCAAGGCGGTCCTGCGCAGTGAAAGCGCCCGCCTGGACAAGGACGACGACGGACTGCCCGTCCTGGTGACCGGCGGCACCGCACGCCCCGGCGAACCCCGGACGGGCCAGCACGTCAGGAAAGCGGGGGAGGAAGCCTCGGCAGGGGACATCCTGGTCAAGGCCGGGGTGGTGCTGAACCCCGCGCACCTGGCCCTCGCCGCCCTTGCCGGTTACGACGAGGTTGTGGTCCAGGGGAAGCCGCTCGTGCGGCTGCTGCTGACAGGTTCTGAAGTGGTGGAACGCGGCCTGCCCGTTCCCGGCCAGGTGCGTGACACTTTCGGCCCGCAGCTGCCGGCCGTGGTGGGCATGCTGGGCGGGCTTGCGGGCGGGCAGCAACGGATCGGCGATTCCTACGCTGAATGGCTTGCTGCCCTGGAGGACGTGGTCCCCGAGGTGCCGGGCACGCCGGACCTGCCGGCCGACGTCGTCATCACTACGGGCGGGACGGGAAAGTCCGGCACAGACCACCTCCGCCGCGCAGTAGGCGAGCTGGGCGGGCGGCTCATCATCGACGGAGTGGCCATGCGTCCCGGACACCCGGCCGTCCTGGCCGAACTTCCGGATGGGCGGTTCGTGCTGGGACTGCCGGGAAATCCCCTGGCCGCCATGATGGCCCTGTCCACGGTGGGGGCCCCGCTGCTCGCGGCGCTGGGACACCGGGCCCTGCCGGCCGTGCAGGAGGTCCCCTGCGGAACCACCCTCGACCCCGAACCCGGGCGCACGCGCCTGCTCCCGTTCCGCCTGCTTTACGGCATGGCCTCGCCGGCCCAGCACACGGGCCCGGGCATGATGCGCGGACTGGCCTCGGCCGACGGCGTCATGGTTGTGCCTCCCCACGGGGTGCAGCTGGGAGAACCGGTGCCCGCCTTTGCCCTTCCCTGGGGGCCGCCCATCCCCGCTCCGCCGGACCCCGCCGCCAAGCCGAAGGCGCGCAGCGGCGGACGGACAGGCCTGCCGGCCGCAAAGCCGGCGCCGGCAGGCCCCGTAGACTGGAGTGCACTCCTTGGCTGAGGCATGCCCGGATGGCGCAGCCCCGCTGGCATCGCCCCAATACGGTTGCGATGATGGAGAGATGAACAGGAACGGTGGGATATGGGACGCGTGACCCAGCGCCGCAAGGTGCACAAGTATGTGCTGGACGGCTCCCCGAATGCCCTTGAGTTCCCGGTCCGGTACCGGGAGGACGTCCTGGCGGTGGAAGAGCCGCTGGAAATCCGGCTGGGAAGCCTGTCCTTCTCGGTCACCATGCGCACCCCAGGGGACGACTTCGACCTGGTGGCGGGATTCCTGGTGTCCGAGGGCGTGATCTGGGAGTCCGGGCAGCTCGTTTCGCTGCGCTTTTGCGCCGGGGAAGACGAAAACGGAGTGCAGACCTTCAACGTCGTGGAGGCCCAGCTGCGGCCTGGCGTGGAGCTTCCGTCCATCGGCCGGCACGTCTACACCTCCAGCTCCTGCGGCATCTGCGGGACGGATTCCATAGAGTCCGTCCGGAAGTCCTCTCACTTCAGCCCCGCCGGGGATCCCCTGAATATCTCCGCGGAGGTCCTGGCCTCGCTTCCGGACATCCTCCGGGAGTCCCAGCGCCTTTTTGACGACACTGGCGGCGTCCATGCCGCCGGGCTCTTCAAGATAGGGGACGACGGCGGCGCGCAGCTTCTCTGCCTACGCGAGGACGTGGGGCGGCACAACGCGGTGGACAAGGTTGTGGGGTGGGCCCTCCGCGAAGGTCTGCTCCCGCTGCGCGGCACCGTGCTCCAGGTTTCCGGCCGGGCATCCTTCGAACTGGTCCAGAAAGCCGCACTTGCCGGAATCCCCGTCCTCGCGGCGGTCAGTGCGCCCTCGAGCCTTGCAGTCGAACTCGCCGAGGCCAGCGGAGTCACCCTCGCCGGTTTCAGCAGGGGAACAAGCCTCAACATCTACGCCGGTGACGGAAGAATCCGGCGGCCGGTGGCTGCGGCGCCGCCGTCATAGGCTTGGTTTGCGCGCAGGACACTGTCCGGGATGCGTTTTCCGAAAGGGTTGGTAAACGGGCTACCAGCGGGTAGATTTATCCATCGAATGGACAGCATCGTCCAGTCCCAAGCGCTAAAGAGGGCCCACATTGCATGACGACCGCCGGATAACGGAAGTCCGCCTCCAAAGGTTCGTGCGTGAGCGGATTAGCCCGGCGGTCTACAGCCGGAGCATTCCCCTTACCCTGAGCAGCTGGGACGCGCCCGATGAGCCTGTCCCCGCGCTGGAGGCAATGCGACAGGACTTCCAGCCACAGGAGCACGGGGCCCCATGGGGGAAACCTTGGGGGACCAAATGGCTCCGGCTCCAGGGCGAGGTCCCGGAATCATGGGGCACCGACCCCGACACCACCGTTGAAGTGTTGGTGGACCTGGGTTTCACGATCGAAATTCCCGGCTTCCAGTGCGAAGGCATGGCGTGGCGCCCGGACGGCACCATCATCAAGGCGGTCTCGCCCAGGAACCAGTACATACCGCTGAAGCTGCTGGGCGGCGGGATGGCGGTGGACTTCTACGTCGAGGCCGCTGCGAACCCGGACGTGGCGCAGGGCTGGACCTTTGCCCCCATGCCGTACGGCGACAAATCCACGGCCGGGACAGCGCCACAGTACCGGCTGGGGACCATTGCCATTGCTGAACTGAACCAGGCGGTCTGGGAACTCCAGCAGGATATTTGGACGCTTTCGGGCCTGATGGCTGAACTGCCCCTGGAACTGCCCCGGCGGCATGAGATCCTCCGGGCCCTGGAACGCATGATGGACGTTATGGACCCGGACGATGTTGCCGGCACCGCGGCAGCAGGACGGGAAGCGCTTGCCGAAGTACTGGCCCGGCCGGCCTACGCCTCCGCGCACCAGTTGGTGGCTACCGGCCACGCGCACATCGACTCCGCCTGGCTCTGGCCGGTGCGTGAGACTGTCCGCAAGTGTGCCCGGACATTCTCCAACGTGGTGTCCCTGATGGATGAACATCCGGACTTTGTGTTCTCCTGCTCCTCAGCCCAGCAGCTGGCCTGGATAAAGGAGCTCTACCCCGAGTTGTTCAGCCGCATCCGCGAGAAGGTCCGCTCAGGCCAGTTCATCCCCGTAGGCGGCATGTGGGTCGAATCGGACACCAACATGCCCGGCGGCGAGGCCATGGCGCGCCAGTTCGTGGAGGGCAAAAGCTTCTTCATGGCGGAATTCGGCATTGAATGCCACGAGGCCTGGCTGCCTGATTCATTTGGCTATTCCGCCGCGCTGCCGCAGATCGTCAAATCCGCGGGCAGCCGCTGGTTCCTGACCCAAAAGATCTCCTGGAACCAAACCAACAAGTTTCCCCACCACACCTTCAACTGGGAGGGCATCGACGGCACCCGGCTCTTCACCCACTTCCCGCCGGTGGACACCTACAACTCGGAGCTGACCGGCCGTGAACTGGCCCACGCGGAACGGAACTACCGCGACCATGGGCGCGGCACCGTGTCCCTGGTGCCGTTCGGCTACGGCGACGGCGGCGGCGGACCAACGCGGGAAATGCTGGCAGCAGCGGCCCGCACCGCCAACCTCGAGGGCTCGCCCAAGGTCCGGATCGGCTCAGCCGAAAGCTTTTTCCGGCAGGCGGAGGAGGACTACCCCGTCCTGCCCGTCTGGGTAGGCGAGATGTACCTCGAACTGCACCGCGGGACCTACACCAGCCAGGCCAGGACCAAGAAGGGCAACAGGCGCAGTGAGCACCTGCTGCGGGAGGCGGAACTGTGGTGCACCACGGCCGCCGTCCGTACCGGCGGCGCCTACGCCTACCCGGCCGCCGAGCTCAAGCGGCTCTGGCAACTGGTGCTGCTCCAGCAGTTCCACGACATCCTGCCGGGCAGCTCCATTGCCTGGGTACATCAGGATGCCGAGCGCAACTACCAGGCAATCGGTGAAGCCCTTGATGCCATTATCAGCCAGGCTGCCGCCGCCGTGCTTGGCAGCGGCGAACGCACGTTCCTGTTGAACGCGGCGCCGCATGCCAGGGCCGGCGTGCCCGCGCTGGCTGCGGGCGAACCGGCGCTGCCGGCGGAACAGGTCCACGCCAAGGCCCATGACGGCGGCTACATCCTGGACAACGGCGTCATCCGCGCGGTGCTGGACGGTAACGGGCTCCTCGCCTCGCTCGTAGACCATGCCACCGGCCGCGAAGCTATTGCCCCGGGCCAGCGCGGCAACCTCCTGGAACTGCACCGGGACACGCCCAACGAATGGGACGCCTGGGACATCGACGAGTTCTACAGGCGCAACGTCACGGCGCTGACGCAGGCCACATCCCTGCAGTTGAACCGGGAAGGGGCAGCGGCGACTGTAACCGTAGAGCGGCTTGCCGGTACATCCGCCGTTACGCAGTACATCAGCCTTGCGGCCGGCAGCCCGTCCCTGTCAATCACCACCTCCGTGGACTGGCAGGAACGCGAAAAACTGCTCAAGCTGGGTTTCGCACTGGATGTCCGTGCGGACAGGTCCGCCGCCGAGACGCAGTTCGGCCACGTCTTCCGGCCCACCCACACCAACACCTCATGGGAAACGGCCAAGTTCGAAATCTGCGCACACCGATGGATCCACGTGGCCGAGCCCGGATATGGCGTGGCCATTTCCAACTCCTCCACCTACGGGCACGACGTCATGCGGAACATCAGGGATTCCGACGGCGGCACCACCACTACCGTGCGGCTCTCACTGCTGCGCGCCCCGAAGTACCCGGATCCCGACGCCGACCACGGGCTGCATGAACTTACCGTCACCATCCGTCCCGGTGCCGGCATTGCCGATGCTGTGGAGGAAGGCTACCGCACCAACCTCGTTCCCCGGCTGGTCCGCGGCGCAACACCTGTGGAACCGCTCTTCTCCATAACGAACCCCGCTTTGGTCATTGAAGCCGTAAAGCTGGCGGAGGACGGGTCCGGCGATGTGGTGGTCCGACTGTACGAGTCGCTGGGCGAGCGCTCTGCGGGAAAACTTATGGCGAACTTCCCGGTGCGGCGCGTCACTGCCGTCGACCTGCTGGAGCGCCCAGTCCCGGCCCCCGGAGTGGAAACGCGCCAGGACGGTGCGGATCTGGTTTTGCGGCCGTTCCAGCTGGTGACTCTCAGGGTGTCCCGGGCGTCCGGCCCAGCGGCAAAGTGAGCTGAAGCGGCAAGGCCGGCAGGCAGCGGCAAAGTCAGCCCGCCGCCAAGGAGTAAGCCAAAGCAGTAGGGGCCTGGGCCCGGCAAAAAGGGCCTTAAATAGGCTGAGTGGGGGCGGTCCCCAACGTCCCGCCACCACTCATCCCCCCAATGCGTGCGTAGGCCCCCGGAGCGCTCGCGTTCAAGAATTTATCCCCGTTCGAAAACGCTTCGCGCTCCACCTTCACACATTCATGATTGTTTCACATTCTAATGATTTTGTGAAAGCAAGCCTTGTTACTTTTCGGTATATGTCCTTTTGCTGGACAAAGGCTTGCCGCTGCGCACCCGGGCGGCCCAGATCAGCGCCAGCCCCACCAGGTAACACAGCACAGCCGTGTAGTTGACCACGAACATGATGGCGGCCCACCCGGGAGGCACCAGGGGAAACAGCAGGCTGAGGCCGATCGCCACGCCGCCCAGGGCAAGGAGGCCGGCCGCCACCCGCACCAACACGGGCAACCGGCTCCGGACGGCCCGCACCATGGCGGGCAGCAGGACGAGGCCCACATACGCCGGGTAGGCGCGGCCGGCGGCGCCGTAGTACTGCGCCAGTATGGCGTTGTACCCGCTTTTTTCCGATAGTGCCGATAGTCCTGCCGAAGAGCCGGTGGTGTCCATCATGAAGAACACCACCGTCATCACCAGGGAAACGGCCGCCAGCACAACCATGCCCGCCTTCCCCGTGATGAGCCGGTGGGCACCTTCAGCGCCGAAGCCGCGCGTGACGCGTATCCCGATGAAATAGATGGCGGCGAAGATGATGAAGCGCAGCAGCAGGTTGGCAAGGTTGATGCCGCCCAGCGCCTGGTCGATGGCCACGTACGGCGCCTCGATGCTCAGGAGGATTGCCGCAGTCATCAGGGCGAAGATGTAGAAGAGGGACCTGTTCTCGCCGCGCAGGGCGCTGGGGATCCGGGCAGCCGCAACGAGGGCGCAGGTGGCAAGAGTGGACCACTGAAGAATTTCGATCATCCCAGGTTCTCCCAGATCTTTTCGGTCTGCGCCTGGTCCTGCTCCTGGCGCCGCAGCACCTTGCCCAGTGCCTGGAGCCTGTCGCCCGCCAAGGCGGTGAGGTCGCCGTCGGACAGGCTGTCCAAGGCGCCCTGCCGGGCGCCGGCCGGCCACCCGGCTTCTTCCTCCGTGATGAGGCCGGTGGCCACCAGCCCGCCGGTGGGTCCGACTCCGGCGGCGAGGGACGTGGCGATGGCCAGTTCGGGGGACAGCCGGTTCGCCGTCAGCTGGGCGGAGTAGTTCTGGGGCGCAACCCCGGTGGCAGCCGAGACGCGGTGCCGCACCTCGCCGTCGTCGATTGCATCAACCCAGTTCTTGACCGAGGTGGAGTGCGGGGCAGCGGAAAGCGGCGGCGGTTCCTTCCCCGGGGCGGCGGCCTCCATCGCCGGCCGGGACAGCAGTGCCCTCAGGAGGTCCGCCGTGGAAATCTGGCTCACCAGTTCGGAGCGGGTGGGCAGGGGCTGGGGGCCGGCCAGGTCCCGGTAGGCCTCGAAGGTGGCCAGGGCCGCAACAGGATTGACGCCGTAGGCGCGGCTGATGCTGACCACAGTGCCCACCGCGACTTTCCCGCGGACCAGCTGCTGGGCGAGCGTTGTCCGCTTGATTCCGGAGATCCTGCAGACATCTGCCGTACTGGCATCCGGCGCAATGCCTTGCAGCCAGCGCTGGAACGCCTTGGCGGGGATGGTCATGGAGGGCTCTCTGCAGAACGGGTGTTTCGTCGATTTTAGCCTGCCCGCGGCAGCCCAATTTTACCCGGGCCGCCCTTTCGACTATGCTTGATGGTCGAGCCCGTTGGTCCGTACACCCCCCAAGTCCGGACCAGCGGGTTCTTTTATGTCCTGCGGCCCGCGCGCCTTCCTCCCGGGCAATCGGCATGGTCCCGCCGGCCGGTTTTTGGGCAGGAAACCCGCTGCGGACGCAGCGGCGAAAGGATGGATCACATGACTGCAACCCTTGTAGCCAAGGACGTCTCCGGCGGTCATGACCACCGGCAGCTTTTCTCCGGGCTTTCCCTGACCGTCGCCCCCGGGGACGTTGTGGGAGTGGTGGGCGCCAATGGAGCCGGGAAATCGACGCTGCTCCGTCTCCTGGCAGGCGTGGACGAGCCGCAGGACGGCTCGGTCAGCCTTGCCCCTGCCGATGCCTTTGTGGGGTGGCTTCCGCAGGAGCATGAACGGGTGCCGGGCGAAACGGTTGCGGAATACGTTGCCCGCCGCACGGGATGCGCGCAGGCCACGGCCGAGATGGAAGCGACGGCGGAAGCGCTCGGAGCAGGTGCCCCGGGAGCAGATGACGCCTATGCGCTCGCTTTCGACCGGTGGATGGCTTCCGGTGCAGCCGACCTGGACGACCGGCTTCCCGCCGTACTGGCGGACCTGGGGCTGGAGACCGGGCCGGACGCGGCCATGACCGGCCTTTCCGGCGGGCAGGCCGCCCGCGTGGCGCTGGCTGCGCTGCTCCTGAGCCGGTTCGACGTGGTGCTGCTGGACGAACCCACCAATGACCTCGACCTGGAGGGCCTCGCCAAGCTCGAGGACTTCGTCAAAGGCCTGCGGGGCGGGGCCGTGCTGGTGAGCCACGACCGCGAGTTCCTGGCCCGCTGCGTTACCACGGTGGTGGAACTGGACCTGGCGCAGAATGCCGTGGCCGTTTACGACGGCGGCTATGACGCCTTCCTGGAGGAACGCGCCGTTGCCCGGCGGCACGCCCGCGAAAAGTACGAGGAATTTGCCGCCACAAAAGCGGACCTCGTTTCCCGGGCCCGGACGCAGCGTGAATGGAGCTCCCAGGGCGTGCGGAACGCCATGAAGAAAAGCCCGGACAATGACAAGATCCGCCGGGCCGCAAGCACCGAGTCCTCGGAGAAGCAGGCCCAGAAAGTGCGGCAGATGGAATCCCGCATCGCAAGGCTGGATGCGGTGGAAGAGCCGCGCAAGGAATGGCAGCTGCAGTTCTCCATCGGCAAGGCGCCCCGCTCCAGCTCCGTGGTTGCCACGCTCCGCGATGCGGTGGTTCGGCAGGGCGGCTTCACCCTCGGACCCGTCAACCTCCAGCTCAACGCCGGGGAACGGATTGGCATCACGGGGCCCAACGGAGCTGGAAAGTCCACCCTGCTGCGGCTGCTGCTGGGCGCCGTCGAGCCCGATTCCGGCAGTGCGGCCATGGGCGCCTCCGTGGCTATCGGCGAGATTGACCAGGCCCGCGGGCTGCTGGCCGGCCAGCTGACCCTGGCAGACGCCGTTGAGGCAGTCCTGGTGGATATGGCCGCGGCCGAGGTCCGCACCCTGCTCGCCAAATTCGGACTCAAGGCCGACCACACCTCCCGGACCGTTGACTCGCTGTCGCCGGGCGAGCGGACCCGGGCTGCGCTCGCGCTGCTCCAGGCCCGCGGCGTCAACCTCCTGGTCCTGGACGAGCCCACCAACCACCTTGACCTTCCCGCCATCGAGCAGCTGGAGGAGGCCCTGGAAAGTTATGACGGGGCGCTGCTGCTGGTGACCCACGACCGGAGGCTGCTGGAAAACGTGCGGCTGGATGTACGTTGGAATGTGGATAACGGCCGCGTCACTGAAGTGCTGGCCGCCAGCGCCCCGAAAGGCACCAAAAAATGAGTATGGACAGGGTTGCCTGGAGCTCCCTCTACAACATCACCCGCGCCTCCAGCGGATCCAAGCCGTTCTCGAAGGAGCTCCTCAAACGGGTGTTTGGTTTCGCGCGGCCGCACCGCGGCCGGCTGGTTGCCTTCGTGCTGCTGTCCATCGTGATGGCAGTCCTGGCCGTGGCAACACCGGTGCTCGCCGGCCAGGTGGTGGACGCGATCATCGCCAAGACGGACGCCGGAACGGTGGCCTGGCTCGCAATACTGATTGCGATCGTGGCTGTGGCCGAGGCAGGGCTGGGTCTCGTAACGCGGTGGTTGTCCGCTTCGATTGGCGAGGGCGTGATCCTGGACCTGCGCACCAAGGTGTTCGACCACGTGCAGAAGATGCCTATCGCCTTCTTCACCCGGACCCGGACCGGTGCGCTGGTGAGCCGGCTTAACAACGATGTGATCGGGGCCCAGTCCGCCTTTGCCGGCACGCTCTCCGGCGTGGTCAGCAATGTGGTGGCGCTGGCCCTCACCCTTGTTGTGATGCTGAACAAGTCCTGGCTCGTGACTGTGCTGGCGATGATCCTGCTTCCGATCTTCCTCATCCCCGCCCGCCGGATGGGCTCCAGGCTGGCCGAGTTGCGCCGTGAGGCCGCCGAGCACAACGCCACCATGGGCACGCAGATGACTGAGCGTTTTTCCGCCCCCGGCGCCACCTTGGTGAAGCTCTTCGGGCGCCCGGACGAGGAGTCCCGGGAGTTCGCACTCCGGGCCGGGCGGGTGCGGGACATCGGTGTCCGCACGGCGATGCTCCAGTTCACCTTCGTCACGGCCCTGACCCTGGTCTCCGCCCTGGCCCTGGCCTTGGTCTACGGCCTGGGCGGTTGGCTGGCGCTGGAAGGGCAGCTGGCCGCGGGCGACGTCGTTGTGCTCGCTTTGCTGCTCACCCGCCTTTACGCCCCGCTCACCGCACTCTCCAACGCACGTGTGGAAATCATGAGTGCCCTGGTCAGCTTCGAGCGCGTCTTCGAAATCCTGGACCTCAAGCCGCTCATCCGCCAGAAGCCGGATGCTGTGGAATCGCCACGCGGCCCGCTCTCCGTGGAGTTTGACGACGTCCGGTTCTCCTATCCATCGGCGGACAAGGTCTCGCTGGCCTCCCTCGAGGACGTTTCCACCCTGGACACCCGCGGCGGGGAAGAAGTCCTGCATGGGGTCAGCTTCCGGGTTGAACCCGGACAGACGGTGGCGCTGGTGGGCTCTTCGGGTGCCGGCAAATCCACCATCGCGCAACTGCTGGCCCGGCTTTACGACGTTGATTCCGGTGCCATCCGTTTTGGCGGCGGGAGGCCAGGAACAGGGGTGGATGTCCGCGACCTGACCTTCGACTCCATGCGGGAAACCCTGGGCATGGTCACCCAGGACGGCCACCTCTTCCACGAATCCATCGCCTCCAACCTCCGGCTGGCCAGGCCGGACGCCACGGAAGCGGACATGTGGGAAGCCATCCGGCAGGCCAGGCTGGAAACCATGATCCGCTCCCTGCCGGACGGGCTGGACACCGTGGTGGGGGAGCGCGGCTACCGGCTTTCCGGCGGTGAACGGCAGCGACTCACCATCGCGAGGCTCCTGATCGCCCAGCCACGGGTGGTCATCCTCGATGAGGCAACGGCCGCTCTGGATTCCACCAACGAAGCCGCCGTGCAGGCAGCCCTCGGTGCCGCGCTCGAGGGGCGCACCGCCGTCGTGATTGCGCACCGCCTGTCCACCGTCCGCGCCGCGGACGCGATCCTGGTGGTGGAGGGCGGCCGGATCGTGGAAGGCGGAACACACGCCGAACTGCTTGCTGCCGAAGGGCGGTACGCGGACCTGTACCGGACGCAGTTCGCCGAAGCCACCGCCGTGGTCCAGGAAGCAGTTCCGGAGTTCTAGGCTCCCAAAGGAGCTCCGCCGGGCCTGGCGGCGAGTTCCGGCAGGATGTGGTCCGTCAGCAGCGGTGCCAAGTCTTCGCCGGGTTCTGCGCCGCTGGCAAGGGCAGCCAGGTCCAGCCAGCGGATTTCTTCGATTTCCGCGGAGGGACGGGCCGTCCACGTGCCCGGCGCCAGGAAAACGGTTGCCTCGATATCCGTGGCGGCCTCGTTCGCGGCATCCGCAATCCAGACGCCCATCAGCTGCAGTTCGCCGGGATCGAGGACGATCCCAACCTCTTCAGCCAGCTCCCGGGCTGCCGCCTGGACGGCTGATTCGCCGGCCTCCGGCTTGCCGCCCGGGTGCATGAACATGGCTGTGCCACGCTTCCTCACCGTGAGGAGCCGGGCGGCGTCGTCGAACACGCAGACAGCGGAGACCACAATGCGGTCCTTCATGCGGCATCGCCGCGCATCCGGACCAGGAGGGAGGACAAGAGCAGGTCCTTCTTTGGCCCCTGCACGTCCCAGATGTAGCTGAACCGGTCGGCGTCCCCGTACGTGTAGGCGACGCGGTAGGTATCGGGATCGCACCAGTGCTTGTCGAGGTTGGCTTCCGGAGTGAAGCTCATGCTGTGGAAAGGGCGGCCGTCCGGGAAAAAGACGTCCAGTGCATCCGGGCGGGCTGTGCTTTTCAGCAGGTATTCGCGGGAGGCGGGCCCTGTAAAGGATGGCCAGCGCATGGTGCCTTCTTCGCGCAGGGACAGGCCGGCGTCGTCCGTGGGAACAAAATGCACGACGCCGGAAAAGGTGCCGCGGATGCCTCCGGCGCGGTCCAGCAGGTCCCGCTGGACGGTCCACAGCCCCACCTTTGCTGCGCCAAGGTCCTCGGCACCAACGTGTCCGGGCCCATTGGGCCGGCTGGTGCCAAGGAGGTAGGCGCGGAGCTGGAACCCCGGGGAAGGATAGTTCAAGTGCCCTCGATTGGAATCGAACCAACGACACCGGCTTTAGGAGAGCCGTGCTCTATCCACTGAGCTACGAGGGCTTGCGTCCGTAGGATCGGCGGGCCAGTCCGGCCGGACACGGATACAAGCATACAAGGTGCTGGGCCGTACTACGCTCAAGGCATGAGTTCAGCGCCGTCCGCAGCCCCCGCCGTCGCCTTCATTCCGGACACTACGTCCACACGGCAATACATTGGCGCGTGGTCGGTGCTGAGCGTGCTGCAGTACTTCGCGGCCGAGGCCGCAGTGATCGGGGCCTGGGCAGGACCCACGGCCTACGACCTCCGGACTGGCTATATCAGCGACCTGGGTGCGCTGAACTGCGGCGTCTATGACGGCCGCCAGGTGTGTTCCCCGCTCAACTGGCTGATGAACGCCTCGTTCGTGGTCCAGGGGCTGGGGATGCTGCTGGGTGCTGTTCTGCTGACTTCCGGGCTGCTGTGCGTCGCGGCCCGGGCGGACCTGCGGGTTCAGCCGCGGCGGAGGCCCTGGCTGGCGGCCGCGTGGGTGCGGATCCTGACCGGGGCCGCCGGGGCAGGGACTGTGATCGTGGGGCTGGTCCCCGAGGACGCCGGCTCCAACTGGCATCTCGTGGGCGCCGTGGTGTACTTCCTTGCCGGGGCGGCTGCCCTGCTGCTCCTGGGCATCCTTTGGCTGCGGAAAACAGCTTTCGCCTGGTTCATCCTCGCCTGCGGTGCTGTTTCGTCCGCTGCTTTGGTGACCGGCGGACTGACGCGCATGGAGGTGCCGGAGCCCGGCACCCTGGAGCGGCTGATGGGCTATCCCGTCACGGTGGGCATGGCCACCGCGGGCCTGGTGATCGCGCACCGGGTGCACCGGCACCGCAAGGAGGTCCGGGCCCGCGCCGCGGCCGCGGTCAGCTAGCGGCCTTCGGCTTCCGGGAACCGAGGATGACTGCGGCGGCGCCCGCGAGGAGGCTGAGGACCAGCAGGACCCAGCCGGAAACGGTCAGTCCGGATGCAAGTGCCACCTGGCCGGCGTCGGCCGTGTCCGAGGCCAGCACGCCGTCGATGGCCACGTTGCCCCAGAGCCGCACCACGACGAAGAGCAGCGGGATGGCCCAGAGGGCCCAGCGGAGCGCCTTCCGGGCTGTGTTGGTCCCGATCAGCAGCAGCCAGCTGAACCCGAAGATCAGCGGAAACAGGGTGCCCGCCGTCTTGTGCACGTAGTTGAGCTGCCCCCGGGCGTCACCGTCCATGGCGGCGTGCAGGGTGCTGATGTAGGCGTGGTCGAAACCGCCAATGAGCGAGTCCGGCATGGCCAGGCCGCCGGAGAGCTGCCGGAGCTGGTCCAGGGTCAGCAGGTGGAGGTACCAGAAGAGGAACAGGCTGGCCACCACGCCCGCGATGAGGATGAGGTTGCTGTTGGTTTGGGCTTTTTGCGGGGTACGGGCCGTGGTGGGGTTCACCACGGGCGGGAGGTGGTGCTGGGGTACCGCCGCCTTGGAACCGTGCTTCTTGATCCGCTGGGCAGGTGTCTTGGCCATGGCACCATTATCGCGCCCCATAAACTGATGCCATGACCATTGGCAGGCACAGCGCTGTTGAACTTGACCCTTCACTTGACGACTACCAGCTTGCAGCAGCCTTGGTGCGGGAGGCCGGCCAGTTGGCGCTCCTCATGCGGATGGCAGGGCTGCAGTCGCGGCAAAAGACGTCCATTTCGGACGTGGTGACCGCGGCCGACCACGCCGCCGAAGCCTATGTGCTGGAGCAGCTGCAGCGCTGCCGGCCCCAGGACGGCATCCTGGGTGAGGAAGGCGCGTCGGTGCAGGGGAGCAGCGGCCGGACGTGGGTGATTGATCCCGTGGACGGCACCTACAACTTCCTGCACGGGTCCACGTACTGGTGCTCGGCCATCGCCCTGAAAGACCAGTCCGACGTTGTGCTCGGCGCCATCTTCCAGCCGGAGGAGGACAAGCTCTGGCTGGGCGGGCGGGTGCACCCCGCCAGCCTGAACGGTGAACCGCTGACGGTGTTTCAGGACAACAAGGGTGAGCGGAACGCCACCGCCGTTGCCGAGCTGGGGGCGGCCACCTACATCCACCCCAGCTGGTTGATGGACCCGCTCTGCGCCATGCCCTGGCATGCGGCAGCGACGTCGGCCGCAGCACTGCGGATGCTCGGCTCCGGCTCCTGTGACCTTGGCCGGGTGGCGGACGGACAGATCGGTTGCTGGTTCCAGCACAGCTGCCCGGAATGGGACTGGCTGCCCGGCAAGGCGATTGTGCGGGCCGCCGGCGGCGCTGTGGACACCGTGCGCGTCAACGGCCTGGAATGGTTCATGGCTGGGGGCACGACGGCGGTACGCGAGCTCCGTGCAGCCCTCCAGTCGGGCTCCGTGGCCTAGGGTCCAGCCGCGGCAGGGACCAAGGGCTTAGGCGGTGCGACGTGGCCAAGGACGAGGACAGCCGGCTGCTTGGGCCTGGGGAACTGTGCGGTTCCGGGCAGTGGTGGTGCGGTGGAGTGGTAGGTGTGGCCGGTGGGTGTTCGGAGTTCGACTGAGTGGCGCTGCCCTGGTTGGGTGACTGGCCGGGCGGTCCAGCCGGGGTTTTCTTTGGTGTGGTTGCAGGCTTCGCAGAGGCCTTGGCCGTTGTGGCTGGTGGTGGGTCCGTTGGTGTGCCAGGGGATGATGTGGTCGTGGTGGCGGATCGGGGCGTCGCAGTAGGGCGTGCGGCAGGTGTCGTCCCGGACCTGGAGGAAGCGGCGAAGTCCTGGCGGGAAGAGCCGGGCCTTGGAGTCCATCGCGACCAGTTCGCCCTCCGCTGGCGTTGTGTAGAGCCGGCGCAGCCAGACCTGAAGTTCGGTATTCTCCGCGCTGCCCGCGGACCCGGAATCAGTTGCCGGACCAGCCGCCCCGGGGCCGGCAGACTCCGGCCCGGCCACTGCGCCGAGCACTGCTTTCCGTGCCCATTGGGCGGGGACGGTGCCGTAGCCGGTGAGGCGGGCTGGTTCGCTGTCGCCTTGGAGGAGGGTGCGGTCGGTCATGACGAGCTGGATGTCGATGCCGGTGATCCCGGCCGGGGTCCCGGTGAGGCACTCAACCAGGCGGTCGGCCATGATCTGGCCCTTGCCCCGGCCGTTCCCAGTGCCCCGGCTGTCACCGGTGGCCCGGCCGTCTCCGGAGGCCCGGCCGTCTCCGGTGGCTCGGACGGTGTCAGCGTGCCGGGTCAGGGCCGCGTAGGCGGCAACGCCCTGGGCGACCGGAAGCAGGGCGGTCAGGCGGGTCATGGTGTCCGGTGCCGGGCGCAGCGTCACGGTCCGCTCGTTGGCGGCCCGGGATGCCCGCTGTGCGACCGAGGACGGGTCCCGCCGGTACGCCGCGGCCCGGGCGGCCGCGGTCACGGCCCGGTCCCCGGCACCGGCCATGGACCCTGTATCGGCGGCGAGTTCCTCGTCCACGGCGCACCGGTCCTCGGCGGACAGGCAGGCGGTTTCCTTCACCACGAGGGTGGCGCGCCATTCGTTCAGCTGCCCGGACTCCAAAGCGGCCAAGGTCCGCGGCATCTCGGTGGCCAGTGCCCTGGCAAGGCCCAGGAGCCTGCCTCCACGGGCCGGGGACTCCCGACGCGCCAGCGCTATCTCGGCCCCCACACCCGCACCCCGGTCAGCGGCAGGGACGCCGGCGGCGGCCTGTTCCTGCCGCACGTCGTGATCGTAGGCCACTGCGATCCGTGCCTGCTTCGCGGCAACCGCGGACTTCACGTCCTCGAATTCCCGTATCTGGCTGATCTTTCCCGGACCATCCTTGACGACGGGAACAGCAGCCAGCAACGCAAGGACATCAGCAACACAAGGCCCAGGGAGGCCTCCCGCGTCCGGGCCGGAGCCCGTCTGTAGACCCGACTCTGTTGCCAGACCTGCCCCCGTCTGCTTGCCCGCTTCGGCATCCATCCGGGCCGCCGCCGTCGTTTCCGCTTCCATACGCCGAGCCTTCCAGCCCGTGCCGCACTCGGCACGCACTCCTCAGCGCTATGTGGATAAAGCCTTGTAATCCACAGCCTGGAACCGGGTGTCGGCCCCACCGCCTAGACTTGTAGGCACCATGGATATGTTGTTTGACCCGTACTCTGACGGACCGTTCAAGGCCGCTTCCGCAACGGCTGCCCGCACCAAGTCGCGCCCTGAAGGCGCTACGGCGGCTGGTCCTGGCGGTGCCGCGCCCTGGGAGAACCTGCAGCGTCCGGGGCTGCCCGGTGGCCAGAATGGTGAAGATCGGCCCCAGGCGGAAGGCCAGCACCACGGCAGTCGGCGGCCGGATGCGGCCCAGCTGCTGGAGGGGCTGAACCCCCAGCAGGAAGAGGCAGTCAAACACGTCGGTCCGGCGCTGCTGATCGTGGCCGGCGCCGGTTCGGGCAAAACCCGCGTGCTGAGCAACAGGATCGCCTACCTCATTGCCACCGGACGGGCCCACCACGGCGAAATCCTGGCCATCACCTTCACGAACAAGGCCGCCGCGGAAATGCGGGAACGCATCGAAAAGCTCGTGGGTGGACGTGCCAAGATCATGTGGATCTCCACCTTCCACTCATCCTGCGTCCGTATCCTCCGGCAGGAGGCGGCCAATGTTGGCTTGAAGTCGAACTTTTCCATCTACGACTCCGCGGACTCGCTCCGCCTGGTCACCCAGGTATCGAAAGCCCTGGACCTGGACCCCAAGAAGTTCGCGCCCAAGGCCATCCAGCACAAGATCTCGGCGCTGAAGAACGAACTCATTGATGCTGACTCGTACGCCTCTGCGGCGAACTATAACGATCCCTTTGAGCAGGCCGTCGCCGACGTCTTCAAGGGCTATACCCAGCGGCTGCGGCAGGCGAACGCCATGGACTTTGACGATCTCATCGCGGAAACCGTCTACATGTTCCGTGCTTTTCCCGCACTCGCCGAGTCCTACCGCCGCCGCTTCAGGCACGTGCTTGTGGACGAGTACCAGGACACCAACCATGCCCAGTACGCGCTGGTCCGGGAAATCGTGGGGGAAGGACCAGGTGCGTCAGAGCTGACGGTGGTGGGTGATTCCGATCAGTCCATCTACGCGTTCCGCGGCGCCGACATCCGCAATATCGTCGAGTTCGAAAAGGACTACCCCGAGGCCCGCACCATCAAGCTGGAGCAGAACTACCGTTCCACCCAGAACATTCTCAACGCAGCCAACTCCGTCATCTCAAGGAATCCCAACCGTCCCGAGAAACGGCTGTGGACGGCCGAGGGTGACGGCCACAAGATCATCGGCTACGTCGGCGAGAACGAGCACGACGAAGCCCAGTTCATTGCCAAGGAGATCGACCGCCTGCAGGACGAGGACAACCTCCGGCCCGGCGATGTGGCCATTTTCTACCGCACCAACGCCCAGTCCCGCTCCATCGAAGACGTTTTGGTGCGTGTGGGCCTGCCCTACAAGGTTGTGGGCGGCACGCGGTTCTACGAGCGCAAGGAGATCAAGGATGCCCTCGCCTACCTGCGCGTCCTGGTCAACCCCGACGACGACGTCAACCTGCGGCGGGTGCTTAACGAACCAAAGAGGGGCATCGGGGACCGGGCCGAAGGTGCCGTAGCGGCGCTGGCCCAGCGTGAGCGTACCTCCTTCATGGCTGCTGCGCGCCGGGCAGACCAGGCTCCCGGAATGGCAACCCGGTCCGTCAATGCCGTCCTCGGCTTTGTGAAGCTGCTGGATGACCTGGCCGAGGTGGCTGCTGGTTCGGGCGCGGCGGCGGCGCTGGAGGCAGTCTTGGAGCAGACCGGCTACCTCGCTGCCCTGCGCGCAAGCACCGACCCCCAGGACGAATCCCGGGTGGAAAACCTGGCCGAACTCGTTGCCGTGGTGCGTGAGTACGAGCAGGAGAACCCGGAAGGGACACTCGAAGCGTTCCTCGAGCAGGTTTCCCTGGTGGCAGACGCTGACCAGATCCCCGACGCACCCGGGGCGGACATTGATGCTGCCGTCGCCGAGGCCAAGCGGCTTGGAGTGGTGACCCTGATGACACTGCACACCGCGAAAGGCCTGGAGTTCCCGGTGGTGTTCCTGACCGGCATGGAGCACGGACTGTTTCCACACCAGCGCTCAGCCACCGATCCCAAGGAACTGGCCGAGGAACGCCGGCTTGCCTATGTAGGGCTCACCCGCGCGCGGAAACGGCTCTACGTCACCCGCTCCGAGGTCCGCAGCATGTGGGGACAGAGCCAGTACAACCCGGCCAGCCAGTTCCTCGAAGAGATTCCCGCCGAGCTCCTGGAATGGAAGCGCGAAGGAACCAGCAGGCAGGGCGGCTGGGGGAGCAGCGGTTCCATTGGCTCCAGCCGCTACAGCGGGTCCTTCTGGGGCGCCGGGACTGCGCGCGGCGCGTCGGCGGATGCCTCGGCCGGGTTCAATGCCGATGTTCCCGCCGCCATCGCCCGAAACAGGGTGCAGCCGCAGAAGGAAATTGTGGCAGTCAGCGTGGGGGACAAGGTCAACCACACCAGCTTCGGCAACGGAACAGTCCTGGCGCTTGAGGGAGCGGGAGACAAGACAGTGGCCAAGGTGAAGTTCGACGTCGGCGAGAAGCGGCTGCTCCTGCGGTACGCGCCCTTGACGAAACTCAGCGCCTAAAAACCGGAACGGGGCGCTTGCCCGTCTCCGCCCTCGGTACTACAGTTCAGGAACCCTTCCCCAGCAACCGCATCCGAAGTCGGAGTGGGACCATGAACATCCTGTTCGCGAGCCAGGCAATTGACGGCCACTTCAATCCGATGACCGGAGTGGCCATGAAGCTGAAACAGCGCGGCCATGACGTCCGCTGGTACACGGGCCCGGTGTTCGCCGGCAAGCTCCAGGACCTCGGGATTCCCTTCTTTCCCTTCAAGCGGGCCATTGAACACCGCGCCGACAACCTCTTTGATCTGTATCCGGAACGGGCGAAACTCAAGGGACCCAAGGCCATCGGTTTTGACGGTGAAAAGATCTTCGCCAGCAACATCAGCAACCTCTTTGAGGACATCCGGGAGCTGGACCAGGAATTCCCCTTCGATGCCCTGGTAGTGGACCACTCCATGTTCATCCAACGGCTTGTTGCGCACTTGCTGGACAAGCCGGTGGTCAATGTAGTGGTGATCCCCAACATGGAAAGCGATCCGCTGGTGCCACCGCTCTTCTTCGGCTTCCGGCCGCCGCGGAACCCTGCCGAGAAGGCTCTGCAGGGCACCGCCGGGCTGTTGTCGGACAAAGTCATTCTCCGTCCGGCCCACAAAAGTTACCGGCGCCAGCACAGCTTCTATGGCCAAGAGGTGCCCAAGGGGGCCAGGCTCACCGACGATGCCTACCGGTGCTCGGATGCCGTCATCCAGGCCGGCACCGAGTCCCTTGATTTTCCGCGCCGCAACAGGAACCCGAAGGTGAGATATGTCGGGGCGCTCCTGCCATACCGGCGTCCCGGCGCTGGAGACCGGGAAGAGCTGCCGGAGGGATATCAAAGGACCATTGTGGTCACCCAGGGCACACTGGATAACACGGACCAGAACAAGCTCATCATTCCCGCGTTGGAGGCGCTCAAGGACATGGATGCACTGGTCATTGTGGCAACAGGCGGCAGGAAGTCCGCGGAACTGCGTGCGCGCTACCCCCAACCGCATATCCACATCCGGGACTACGTGGATTTTGCCGCGGTGTTTGACTCCACGGATGTCTTTATCACCAACGGCGGTTTCGGCGGGGTGCAGCTTGCCCTTTCCGCGGGCGTCCCGCTGGTGGTGTCTGGCATCAATGAAGGCAAGAGCGACGTCAACGCAAGGGTGGAGCATGCCGGAGCCGGCATCAACCTCCGGAGCGAGGCTCCCACGCCGGAGAAGATCCGCGCGGCCGTGCGTTCCATCCTGGCCGACCCGCAGTGGAAGAACCGCGCCCAGCAGATGCGGGAGGACTTCGCACGGCAGGACCCGGCACAGGCAGCAGCAGAAGTCGTCGAAAATGTTCCTGGCTCCAGGCGGCCGCCGGTGTGAAGCATAATGGAGCCCATGCGACGGACCATGTGGGGGACACTCGCCGCCCTGTTCCTGCTCGGCGCCACCGGGTGTGCTGTGACGGTGGAGGACCCCGGGTATGTGGCCCCGCCGCCGCTGCCACCCATGGAACAGTTGGAGCAGGCAGCCCTGGCTGACCCGGAGGACTTCTCCGGCGGAGCTGATGGCGTCCTCTCGTTCATCACGGAGGACCGGACAGTGGCGTGCTCCCTCACGGCAGCCAGGGGGCCGCACATCAACCTCCCGTATGAGCAGAACAGCTTCGGCGACAGCGAAAACAACAAACTGGCCATCGTGCCGGTGGCCCACTGCGAATTGGCAAGGTACCCCAAGCCGCAGACGGACGACGTCAAAGACAACTGTGCCGGAACGGACCTCGGCTACCTGGGCGGGGTTGCCCTGCTGACGCCTGACACCGCAACCTACGGCGAGTGCCGTTCCGGCGTCACACAAATGGAGGCAGCGTACGGCCCCCGAGGCAGCAAGGCAGGACCGCTGGCGCAGCTGCAGGTCCTGGCAGGCGGGAAAAACCTCGAACGCAACGGGCTGCGCTGCTCTGCCTACAACGGCGGCGTAGCGTGCGGAAACGTCTCTGCCGGCGTCGGTTTCTTCGTGTCACCGGATCATTACGAACTGATCCCAAGGCCGGCCGAAACCGCCCCGGCGGCCACGGCAGGGGCCTCAAAAACCCCGTAATTCCGCGGTTTTTCTACGCTTCATAGAATAGTGTCCTTACTCACATAAGGGGTACTCTGGGACGGGCCGGTCCCTTCAAAGGACTAGAGTTCCCAATGGAGCATCACGCCGCGTGGCTCGTTTCCAACAGGCCGCCGGTGCGTGCAATTCCGCAGCCCGGTCATCGTCTTGCGATGGTGTCCGACTGTACAGAAACTACTTCGACGTAGAAGGACACTAAACCGTGGACCTGTTTGAATACCAGGCGCGCGATATGTTCGAGGCGCACGGTGTACCCGTGCTTGCTGGCATCGTGGCGTACACCCCAGAAGAAGCAAAGGCAGCTGCCGA
Organism: Pseudarthrobacter sp. L1SW; assembly: GCF_020809045.1. Lineage (NCBI taxonomy): Bacteria > Bacillati > Actinomycetota > Actinomycetes > Micrococcales > Micrococcaceae > Pseudarthrobacter > Pseudarthrobacter sp. L1SW. The sequence continues at coordinate 855,840 of NZ_CP078079.1, forward strand.
GAAAATCGGCGGCGTTACTGTCGTTAAGGCACAGGTCAAGGCTGGCGGCCGCGGCAAGGCCGGCGGCGTCAAGGTGGCAAAGTCCGCGGATGAGGCACTTGAACACGCCACCAACATCCTGGGCATGGACATCAAGGGCCACACCGTCAACAAGGTGATGATTGCCCAGGGTGCGGACATTGCCGAGGAGTACTACTTCTCCGTCCTGCTGGACCGGGCCAACCGCAACTACCTGGCCATGTGCTCGGTTGAGGGCGGCATGGAAATCGAACAGCTCGCCGTCGAACGCCCCGAGGCGCTCGCCAAGATCGCCATCGACCCCGCAGTGGGAATCGACCAGGCAAAGGCAGACGAAATCGTCGCAGCCGCAGGCTTCGCTGAGGAACTGCGCGGCAAGGTCGCCGCTGTGATCCTCAAGCTCTGGGACGTCTTCAAGAAGGAAGACGCCACCCTGGTGGAGGTCAACCCGCTCGTCAAGACCGGCGCCGGCGAAATCGTAGCCCTCGACGGCAAGGTCTCCCTCGACGAGAACGCCGAGTTCCGCCACGCCAAGCACGCCCTCCTCGAGGACAAAGACGCTGCTGACCCGCTTGAGGCCAAGGCAAAAGCGCAGGACCTCAACTACGTCAAGCTGGACGGTGAAGTAGGCATCATCGGCAACGGTGCAGGCCTGGTGATGTCCACCCTGGACGTCGTCGCCTACGCCGGCGAGAACCACGGCAACGTGAAGCCCGCCAACTTCCTGGACATCGGCGGCGGAGCATCCGCAGAGGTCATGGCCGCCGGACTGGACGTCATCCTCGGTGATGAGCAGGTCAAGTCCGTCTTCGTGAACGTCTTCGGCGGCATCACCGCCTGTGACGCCGTGGCCAAGGGCATTGTTGGCGCGCTGGCCGAACTGGGCCACTCCGCGAACAAGCCGCTGGTAGTCCGCCTCGACGGAAACAACGTCGAGGAAGGCCGCCGCATCCTGAACGAGGCCAACCACCCGCTGGTAACCCTGGCCGCCACCATGGACGAGGGCGCCGACAAGGCAGCCGAGCTCGCCAACGCAGCTAAGTAAAGGGACGCACCATGTCTATCTATCTGAACAAGGACTCCAAGGTCATCGTCCAGGGCATCACCGGCGGCGAAGGCACCAAGCACACCGCCCTGATGCTCAAGGCGGGCACCAACATCGTTGGCGGCGTCAACGCCCGCAAGGCCGGCACCACCGTCCTGCACGGGGACAAGGAAATCACCGTCTTTGGCACCGTGAAGGAAGCCATGGCGGAAACCGGTGCCGACGTCTCCATCGTCTTCGTGCCGCCGGCATTCACCAAAGCCGCAGTGGTTGAAGCCATCGAGGCGGGCATCGGCCTTGTCGTCGTCATCACCGAAGGCGTTCCGGTCCAGGACTCCGCCGAGTTCTGGGCGCTGGCCCAGTCCAAGGTCGACGCCGACGGCAACCAGGTCACCCGCATCATCGGGCCGAACTGCCCCGGCATCATCACCCCCGGCGAATCCCTGGTGGGCATCACCCCTGCCAACATCACCGGCAAGGGCCCCATCGGCCTGGTTTCCAAGTCGGGCACCCTGACCTACCAGATGATGTACGAACTGCGCGACCTGGGCTTCTCCACCGCGATCGGCATCGGCGGCGACCCCATCATCGGCACCACGCACATCGACGCCCTGGCGGCGTTCGAGGCTGACCCCGAGACCAAGGCCATCGTCATGATCGGTGAGATCGGTGGCGACGCCGAAGAGCGCGCAGCCGACTTCATCAAGGCCAACGTCACCAAGCCCGTGGTTGGCTATGTTGCCGGCTTCACCGCTCCCGAGGGCAAGACCATGGGCCACGCCGGCGCCATCGTCTCCGGTTCCGCCGGAACCGCCCAGGCCAAGAAGGAAGCCCTTGAAGCCGCTGGCGTGAAGGTCGGCAAGACGCCGTCCGAAACCGCCAAGCTGCTGCGCGAGGTTTACGCAGCCCTCTAGGCTGCGAAGCAGTACAGCTGTAAAGCGGGGCAACCTGCCGGCCTTCGGGACGGCAGGTTGCCCCGCTTTTTTCTGTCAAGTACGACGACGGCAGGCCGCCTCCGCGGCGGTTTCTAGGGGTCGTTGCAACACCTGCTGGTTAGGTGGTTAGTAGTAAATCACGTAAACGCTCGGCTGGGGTCTTCCAGCCGAGCGTTTTGCGTGGGCGGCCGTTGAGTTCCTGGGCGACGTGTTCGAGGTCTTCAGTGCCGTAGGCGGACAGGTCGGTGCCTTTAGGGAAGTACTGGCGCAGTAGCCCGTTGGTGTTTTCATTCGAGCCGCGTTGCCAGGGGCTGGCGGGGTCGCAGAAGTAGACGGGCATGTCGGTGGCCATGGTGAAGGATCGGTGTCCGGCCATTTCGGCGCCTTGGTCCCAGGTCAGTGAGCCGCGCAGGTGCGCTGGAAGGGAACTGATGGTCCGGACGAGGCCGTCACGGACGGTTTCGGCGGTGTGGTCATTTGGCAGGTGGACGAGCATCACGTACCGGGTGGTGCGTTCGACCAGGTTGCGATGGCGGACTGGTTTAGTGTGCCGGTGATCAGGTCGCCTTCCCAGTGGCCGGGTACGGCGCGGTCCTCGACCTCGGGCGGTCGTTCGGAGATCATGACCATGGGGTCGGCGAAGCGGGAGATGCGCTGTTCGCCGGTGTTATGGGGTTTGCGGCGGGTCCGGCCGGTGCGCAGGGCCGCCTGAATTTCGCGTTTGAGCCCCCCTCTGGCCTGGACGTAGAGGGCTTGATAGATCGTCTCTGGGCACACACGCATCTCCGGCAGTTCGGGGAAATCTTCGACCAGCGTGTGGCTGATCTGCTCTGGAGACCAGCGTAGGAGCAGTTTCTCCTTCACGTAGTTGCTCAGATCCGATTCACCAGCGAGTTTCCCGGTTTTGGGCCGGGCGCGGCGTGAGGCAGCTTGACGTTGCGCCGCATACGGCTGGTAGCCAACACCCGGGTGGCCGTTACGGGCGATTTCCCGGCTAACGGTCGACGGCGATCGCTGCAACACTGCCGCGATTGAACGCAGCGAGGCCCCAGCGCCGTTCAGGTCCCGGATGGTCTCGCGTTCTTGCAGCGACAGAAACCTCGGGTCAATGGCCCGTTCAAGCACCGAGATCGATACCGACCGGGTCTGCTGCCTTTTGCCGGGGACGGCAGGAAGTGTTGAAGAATCCACATCATGGTTGTAATGCATTCTCTGTCCACCTGGATAAATGCGTCGACCGCCAGATTTCCTCACCCCAAGCTCCCACTCCCGTGCACTGCTGCGGGGAACGCCCAGGGCCTTGACCGCATCGCGCCGGCTCAGTCCTTGGTCCCGTAAGCGCAGGTACTCCACTCGCCTGCGATGACTCACCGGCCGGCTGGAAATGCCCGCCTCGCGGGCCCAGCGGAACGCAGTGTTTACATTCAGGCTGATCTCAGCTGCGGCAACAGTCACACTCCCTTCCCGCTCGAGAACGGACAAGAACTCACGTTTCTGTTCGGATGTGTATTTGGTTCTGGCTGCCTGGCGGGTTGATGCGGTGTTCCCGGAAGTGAGGCCAGCCCTGCGGAGCCACTGATAGCAGCTGTTCCGGTTCAAACCCAGTTCTGCCGCGGCTGATGTCGCACTTCCGAGTCGGTCAAAAACCTGGAAGAACTCTTCCCTCTGCTGAACAGTCGATCTCGCGTACTTCCGGGACTCCGCTGGAACATCGCTTAAATACGGCACGGTCGTTGCAACTCCCAAAATCTATGGGTGTTGCAACGACCGCTAAAACTCAAGCGCTGCAAGGGCGGCGTGTCGTCGTCGTACTTTTTTGCTTCAGACCTTGGCGCCGCTGAGGAGTTCGTCCAGCCGCTCGTAGCCCTCGCTCATGCCGCCTTCCATTCCGGACTGTGCCATCCCGTCGCGCGCCTCCTGGCTGGGATAAACGGAGTGGCCCCGCAGCCGGGTCCGCCCGTTGCCGAGGTCCTCGAACGTCATGAATTCCAGGCTGACGATGTCCGGGTAGCCGCCAAACTCAAAGGTTTGGATGGCAAAGTCGTTGTCGCGGACGGTGTGGAAGATGCCCTTGAACTCGTACGGCACCCCCTCCGGTCCCGTGTGCAGGTAGCTGTAGCTGCCGCCGGTGCGGAAGTCGTAATGGTCGATCTCCATCTTGTAGCCCCGCGGGCCCAGCCACTGGACGATCAGGTCAGGTTCCTTGTGGGCACGGAAGACGTCCGCCACCGGGAAATCGAACTCGCGCTCATAGTCGATGAAGGGGACGCCCTCAGGAACGCTGAGTTTCAGGGAATTGCTCATGATGACTCCTTGGAGATTAGTCGCTGCCAGACGCAGCATGTGATCTAAGTACGGCGTCGAGGTTCCGGAACTGCCCTTCGCGTACCAGCCTGTACTGGTCGATCCAGGCGGTCAGCGCCTCAAGCCGCGCCGGGTTCAGGTGGACGGGCCGGCGCTGCGCATCCCTGGTCCTGGTGACCAGTCCCGCCTGCTCGAGTACCTGGATATGTTTCGAGACCGCCTGCTTGGAGATCTCGAACGGTTCTGCCAATTCGTTCACGGTGGCCGCACCCCGGCTGAGCCGGGCGATGATGCTCCGCCGCACGGGATCGGCCAGGGCCATAAAGGCCGAGTCCAAGGCCGCGCTTTCGGAGCTCATCAGGGCCCTCCTTATCAATCTTCTCGTTTATCAACCTTTCGGTTGTTTAAGAGTAGGCGCGACGCGCTTCCCTTTCAAGCCTTTTGGCCTTGTTTCTGGCTCACCCCCTTTGTTAGTATGTCAGTACAAACTTTGAACGGAGCGAAACATGCCGCTTGTGCGCATTGACGTAAATGAAGGACGCAGCCGCGGGGAGCTGCAGCAGCTCAGCAGGGGAATCCATGATGCCATCATCGCTGAGTACGCCATCCCCGAGCGGGACTACTTCCACATCCTCAGCGAGCATACCGAGGGGCAGATTTTTGCCCAGGATGCCGGCCTGGGGTTTGAGCGGACCCGGGATGTGGTGATGATCCAGATCTTCACGCAGGGCGGCCGGTCCCAGGAGGCGAAGCAGCGGCTGTTCGCTGCAGTGGCGGAAAAGCTTGCCGAGGCCGGCACTGCGGGGGAGGACGTGTTCATCGGCTACGTGGAGAACACTGCGGTTGACTGGTCCTTTGGATTTGGCCGTGCGCAGTATGTCACCGGCGAGCTGGCTGTGCCCAAAAAGTAGCCCCTCCGTGCGGGGCGGATATGTGGATTTTCATAGCCACGTCTCGTTGTAAGTATGTCAGTACAAAGCTTTGACAGGACATCCAAACTAGGGCAAAGTAGTGCCCGTGGCGTAAGTCACGGCAGCGAGTCCAGGGCTCCCTCAGAACAGGTTTAGAGTTCCACACCAGAAAGGTCCACGATTACCGTGACCCACGAGCTTCTTACGATCGGGCGCATCAGCGTTGATATCTACCCGAACGACATTGGGGTTGACCTGGAGGACGTGACGTCCTTTGGGAAGTACCTTGGCGGTTCTCCGTCCAATGTCGCCGTCGCTGCCGCCCGGCATGGCCGCCGGACGGGTGTGATTACCCGCACCGGGGACGATGCGTTCGGAAAGTACCTCCACCGCGAACTGCACAAGTTCAACGTCGATGACACCTTCGTATCATCCGTCACGCAGTATCCGACGGCCGTGACCTTCTGCGCCATCAAGCCGGCTACGGACGAGTTCCCGCTCTACTTCTACGGACGGTTCCCCACTGCTCCGGACCTGCAGATCAGGGCAGAGGAGCTGGACCTTGATGCCATCCGCGAGGCCGGTATTTTCTGGTCCACGGTAACGGGCCTGTGCCAGGAGCCCAGCCGCAGCGCGCACCTTGCCGCCCATGAGGCCCGGCCGCGCACCGCCCTGGCCGAGGGCCAGTTCACCATCCTGGACCTGGACTACCGGCCCATGTTCTGGGACTCGGAAGAGGAAGCCCGGGCCGAAGTGGCCAAGATCCTCCCGCATGTCACCGTTGCCATCGGCAATGACAAGGAGTGTGCCGTGGCTGTGGGGGAGGGCACTCCGGATGAGCAGGCGGACCGGCTCCTGGCAGCGGGCGTGGAAATCGCCGTCGTCAAGCTTGGACCGGCAGGCGTGATGGCCAAGACCCGCACCGAGCGCGTGGTCTCCGCCCCGGTCCCGGTGGAAACCGTCAACGGCCTGGGCGCCGGCGACTCCTTCGGCGGCGCCTTCTGCCACGGACTGCTGTCCGGCTGGCCGCTTGCCCAGGTCCTCGATTACGCGAACGCCGCCGGCGCGATCGTCGCCTCCCGCCTCTCCTGCGCCGACGCCATGCCGACGCCGGATGAGGTCACGTCGCTGCTGGCCGAACGCGGCCGCCCGGTTCCCGGCAGTGTTCCCGGCACCTCTGAGCAGCTTGCCACTGAAGGAGCAGCACTGTGACCCTTACGCCTCTCGCCTCGAACCAGGCCGTCAACGACGACCCCCGCCGCTATGAGCACCTGAGCACCATCCGGCTCGAAGACCCGGATGCCGTAGCCCGGGCCGCCAAAGCCCGCCGCCGCCATCCCGGCGTGAAGTCCGGCCGGCAGAACTTCATCGTCGCAGCCGACCACCCCGCCCGCGGCGCCCTTGCCGTCGGCAGCGACCCGGTGGCCATGGCGGACCGCCGGCAGCTGCTGGACCGGCTGCAGATCGCGCTGGCCAACCCGGCCGTTGACGGTGTCCTGGCCTCGCCGGACATCATGGATGACCTGCTGCTGCTCGGTGCACTGAACGGCAAGCTGGTCTTCGGCTCCATGAACCGCGGCGGCCTTGCCGGGCTGGTCAATGAGTTCGACGACCGCTTCACCGGCCACACCGCTGCAGCGCTCGAAGCCTTGGGTGCGGACGGCGGCAAGATGCTGACCCGGATCTGCCTGGGCGACCCCGACACGGTGGTGACCCTCGAAGCTACCGCCAAGGCCATTGACTCGCTGGCCGAGCGGAAGCTCATCGCCATGGTGGAGCCCTTCCTTTCGGTCCGCGAAAACGGCAGGGTCCGCAATGACCTCACGCCGAACGCCGTGATCAAGTCGATTGCCATCGCCGAGGGCTTGGGCTCCACGAGCGCCTATACCTGGATGAAGCTGCCGGTCGTGGCGGAGATGGAACGCGTTATGGCGGCCACCACCATGCCTACGGTGCTCCTGGGCGGGGACCCGGACAGCAGCCAGGATGAAGTTTTCGCCAGCTGGCAGGCAGCCCTTGCCCTTCCCGGAGTGCAGGGCCTGACCGTTGGCCGGACCCTCTTGTATCCCGCTGACGGGGACGTGGCAGGCGCCGTCGCCACCGCCGCTTCCCTTCTCAACCACACTTCAGAAGCATCGGAGTAGACCCACCATGGCACCAGTACAGGGAGCCCGCCGGATGACGGTGGCGCAGGCCGTCGTCGAATACCTTTCCAAGCAGTACACCGTGGACTCGGTCAACGGGGTGGACTACCGGGAGCGCCTGATCCCGGGAACGTTCGGCATTTTCGGGCACGGCAACGTGGCAGGCGTGGGCCAGGCGCTGAAGCAGTACCAGCAACTGGACCCGGCCATCATGCCGTACTACCAGGGACGCAACGAGCAGGCCCAGGTCCACCAGGCCGTGGGGTATGCCCGGCACACCCGCCGTCGCCAGACGTTCGCGGTCAGCACCTCCATCGGCCCGGGCTCCTCCAACCTGCTGACCGGCGCCGCGCTGGCCACCACCAACCGGCTGCCGGTGCTGTTGCTGCCCAGTGACACGTTCGCCACCCGCGCCGCGGACCCGGTGCTGCAGCAGCTCGAGCAGCCCTACGCCTACGACCTGACGGTCAATGACGCGTTCCGGCCGCTGTCCAAGTTCTTCGACCGGGTCAACCGGCCCGAGCAGCTGTTCTCCGCCTTCCACCACGGCCTGCGGGTGCTCACCGACCCGGCCGAGACGGGAGCGGTGACAATTTCGCTGCCGCAGGACGTCCAGGCCGAAGCCTTCGACGTGCCCGAGGAATTCCTGGCCGAGCGGGAGTGGCGGATCCGCCGACCGGAGGCGGACGACGACGACATCCGCCGCGCCGCCGAGGCGATCCGTGCCGCGAAGCGCCCGCTGATCATCGCCGGCGGCGGCATCCTCTACGCCTACGCCAACGACGAGCTGGCGAAGTTCGTGGAGCTGACCGGTATCCCGGTGGGCAACACGCAGGCAGGCGTCGGCGTCCTGCCCTGGGACCACAAGTTCAGCCTGGGTGCCATCGGTTCCACCGGCACGACGGCGGCGAACGCCATCGCTGCCGAGGCGGACCTGATCATCGGCATCGGCACCCGCTACGAGGACTTCACCACCGCGTCCCGGACGGCGTTCCAGAACCCGGACGTGCGCTTCATCAACATCAACGTCGCCCCGATCGACGCGTACAAGCACGGCACCACGCTGCCGATTGTCGCCGATGCCCGCAAGGCACTGGTCAAGCTCAACGCAGCCCTCGGCGGCTACCGCGTGGGCGGCGACCTTGAGCGACGCGTCGCGGCGGAGAAGAAGCGCTGGGACGCCACCGTGGATGAAGCCTTCGACACCCGCTACACCCCGCTGCCGGCGCAGAATGAAATCATCGGCGCCACCAACCGGGCCATGGACCCCCGCGACGTGGTCATCTGCGCGGCAGGGTCGCTGCCCGGTGACCTGCACAAGATGTGGCGCGTCCGCGACCCCTTCGGCTACCACGTCGAATACGCCTACTCCTGCATGGGGTACGAGATCCCCGGCGGCCTCGGCGTCAAGCGCGCGGCCCTCGCCGAAGCGGCAAGCACGACGGCGGCAGGCGGGTCAGGCGATCAGGTGCGGGACGTCGTCGTGATGGTGGGGGACGGTTCCTACCTGATGATGCACACCGAACTCGTCACCGCCGTCGCCGAACGCATCAAGCTGATCGTCGTCCTGATCCAGAACCACGGCTACGCCTCCATCGGTTCCCTGTCCGAATCCCTCGGCTCGCAGCGGTTCGGCACAAAGTACCGGGCACTGGATGAGGAACACCACAGCTTCGACGAAGGCGAGACTCTGCCCGTTGACCTGGCCCTGAACGCACAGTCGCTGGGTGTAAAGGTGATCCGGATCGAACCGGGGGAGAAGGTCATCGCCGAACTCGAACAGGCCATCCGCGATGCCAAGGCCGCACCCGAGCGCGGTGGACCGATCCTGATCCACGTCGAATCCGATCCGCTGCTGGACGCGCCGTCCTCTGAATCCTGGTGGGACGTGCCCGTCTCCCAGGTCTCCGAACTGGAATCCACCAAGCAGGCCTTCCAGACCTACGCCGACCACAAGTCCCGCCAGCGCAAACTGCTCGGCTGACCCCCTTTCTCCGCTACTCAAGGAAGAGTCCAATGACTGCCACCACCACTGAGACCACCACCATCAACCACTTCATCAATGGCGCCGAAACCGCCGGTGAAGGTGACCGAAGCACTCCCGTCTACAACCCGGCCACCGGTGCTGTGTCCGCAACCCTGCGCTTGGCCAACCGCGCCGACCTGGACGCCACCGTTGCCGCCGCCCGCAAAGCAGCCGACACGTGGGGCGACATCTCCCTGGCCAAGCGCACCGCCGTGCTGTTCAAGTTCCGTGAACTCGTCGCCGCCCACGTGGACGACCTCGCGGCCCTGATCACGGCCGAGCACGGCAAGGTCCTCTCCGACGCCAAGGGTGAGATCGGCCGCGGCCTGGAGGTTGTGGAGTACGCCTGCGGTATCCCCACCCTGCTCAAGGGCGACTACTCGGACCAGGTCTCTACCGGCATCGACGTCTTCTCCTTCCGCGAACCCCTCGGCGTGGTGGCGGGCATCACCCCGTTCAACTTCCCCGTGATGGTCCCGCTCTGGATGGCGCCGATGGCGATCGCCACCGGCAACGCCTTCATCCTCAAGCCCTCCGAACGCGATCCCTCTGCCTCCCTCCTGCTGGCGAAGCTGTGGAAGGAGGCCGGGCTGCCCGACGGCGTGTTCCAGGTCCTGCACGGCGACAAGGAAACAGTGGACGGGCTGCTGACCCACCCGGACGTTGACGGCATCTCCTTTGTCGGCTCCACCCCGATTGCCCAGTACGTCCAGGAGACCGCCACGAAGCACGGCAAGCGCGTGCAGGCCCTGGGCGGGGCAAAGAACCACGCCATCATCCTGCCCGACGCCGACCTGGACAACGCCGCAGACCACCTCGCCGCCGCCGCATTCGGCTCCGCCGGTGAACGCTGCATGGCCATCTCTGTCGCCGTCGCCGTCGGGGACGCCGCAGAACTGCTCGTGAAGAAGGTCGAAGAGCGCGCCCTGGCCGTGAAGGTCAACAACGGCACCGCCCCCGACGCCGAAATGGGCCCGGTCATCACCCCGGCCTCCAAGGAACGCATCGTCAGGATCGTCACCGAAGCCGAAACCGCCGGCGCTGCCATGGTGGTGGACGGCCGTGGCCTGGTGGTCCCCGGCCACGAAGACGGCTTCTGGGTGGGACCCACCGTGATCGACCACGTCAAGACCGAAATGACCGCCTACAAGGAGGAAATCTTCGGACCCGTCCTCGTGGTGGTCCGCGTGGATACCCTCGAAGACGGCATCAAGCTCATCAACGCCAACCCTTACGGCAACGGCACCGCCATCTTCACCTCCTCCGGCGCAGCAGCCCGGAAGTTCCAGCGCTCCGTCACCGTCGGCATGATCGGCATCAACGTGCCCCTGCCCGTCCCGGTGGCCTACCACTCCTTCGGCGGCTGGAAAGCCTCGCTCTTCGGTGACAAGCACATCTACGGCCCCGAAGGCGTCTCCTTCTACACCCGCGGCAAGGTCATCACCTCCCGCTGGCCCGAAACCCACCACGCCTCCGGCGCCTCCTACAACTTCCCGTCCCACGCCGACGACAGCCATGCCGTCCGCCACGACGGAATCGCAGAAGGCCTCCCTGACGAGCTGGCGCACGGAGAAGACGCCGTTCCAGGCCGGGCCGACGATGCAACTGAAGGCCGCGGACGGCGCGACTGACCCCTTCGCTATCCCAGCTGAGCACCCCGACAATAGAAAGACAACGCTGTCATGACTGAAAACAAGCTGATCATCGGCACCGCTCCGGACTCCTGGGGCGTCTGGTTCGCGGACGATCCCAAGCAGACGCCGTGGGAGCGGTTCCTGGACGAGGTGGCCGAATCCGGCTACAAGTGGATTGAGCTGGGCCCCTACGGCTACCTTCCGACCGACCCTGCCCGCCTGGCCGAGGAGCTCAAGCAGCGCGACCTCAAGGTCACCGCCGGCACCGTCTTCACCGCTTTCCACCGCGGGCTGGACCAGTGGGAGACCGCCTGGGAGCCGGCCCGCAAGGTGGCCGAACTGACGGCAGCAATGGGCGGCGAGCACATTGTGGTCATCCCGGCCATGTGGCGCGACGACGTCACGGGTGAGGCTGTGGAAAGCGGCACCCTGAGCGACAAGGCCTGGAGTGACCTCTTCGACGGCCACAACCGCCTGGGCAAGACCCTGCTGGAAGACTTTGGCCTGAAGCAGCAGTTCCACTCCCACGCCGACTCCCACGTTGGCGCGCAGGAAGACATCGAAACCCTCCTGGCCGCCACGGATCCGCAGTACCTGAACCTGTGCCTTGACACCGGCCACGCCGAATACTGCGGTGCCTCCAGCCTGGAACTGATCAAGAACTACCCGGACCGCATCGGCTACCTGCACCTGAAGCAGATCAACCCGGAGATCCTGAAGAAGGTCAACGAGGAAAACATGACCTGGGCCGCAGCCAACCTGGCCGGCGTCATGACCGAGCCGCCGAACGGCCTGCCGGACCTCCGCGCGGTCATCGAAGCTGTGGAAGGCTTGAACCGTCCCATCTTCGGCATCGTGGAACAGGACATGTACCCGGTGGCGTTCGATGTGCCCATGCCGATCGCCAAGCGCACCCGCAACTACCTGCTGTCCTGCGGTTCCCGGACCACCGTCAACTGACAGCCACACCGCCCGCATCCGCCACAGATACTGAAGGAACGAAACAATGACTGAAACCCTCCGCGTCGCCGTCATCGGCGCCGGGCGCATGGGCGCCGACCACATCCAGCGCCTTAACACCCGCATCCACGGAGCCGAAGTTGCCGCCGTCGTGGACGTGGACCTGGCCCGTGCCCAGGCCGCCATCGAGGGCATCCCGGGCGCCGTGGCACTTGCCGACGCCGAGGAAGCCCTCAACAACGGCGATGTCAACGCGGTACTGATCGCCACCCCCGGTTTCCTGCACGAGGACATCCTGTTCAAGGCCCTCGCCAAGGACATCCCCATCCTCTGCGAAAAGCCGCTGACCCCCGACGCCGAATCCTCCTGGAAGATCGTCGAGGCCGAGGTGGCGCTGGGCCACAAGCGCATCCAGGTGGGGTTCATGCGGCGGTTCGACGCCGAGTACGCGGCATTGGGCGGAATCATCCGGAACGGCGAACTGGGCGAACTGCTCATGCTGCACCACCAGCACCGGAACCCCACCACACCGGATGGCTTCACCAACGAGATGCTAATCAACGACTCCGTGGTCCACGAGTTCGATGCCATCCGCTACTTCACCGGCGAGGAAATCACCAGTGTCCAGGTCCGCCTGGGCAAGGCCACCAAGAACGCGCCCGCAGGCCAGCACGATCCCCAGCACGTCCTGCTCGAGACCGAGTCAGGCGTCCTGGCCGACGTCGAAATCTTCGTCAACGCCAAGTTCGGCTACGAAGTGGCCACTCAGGCTTCCTTCGAAGAAGGCATTGTCAACATTGGCGGCGACAAGGGGCCATACACCCGCAGCGCCGGCCACTGGGGCGGCAACGTCACGCCCGGCTTCGAGGAGCGCTTTGGCGCGGCGTACGACGTCGAAATCCAGTCATGGGTGGACGCGGCGCTTAAGGGCGAAATTGGCGGTCCAACCGCCTGGGACGGTTACGCCACCGCAGCGTGCTGCGAAGCAGGCGTCGAAGCGCAGAAGAACGGCGAAAAGGTCGCCGTGAAGCTCGCCGCAAAGCCCGACCTCTACAAGTAGCCCCCGCCCTGCCGTTCTGATCCACGATGGAGTGTTTTTCGTGAAAATCGCACTTGACCCCACGCCGTTCCACCACTCGCATAGCCTGCTTGAGTTCCCCAAGGTGGTGGCGGACCTCGGCTACAAGTACATGCAGATGACCCCGCACGCCGATTTCATCCCCTTCTTCAACCATCCCAAGGCGGATGACGAACTGGTGCGCCAGCTGAACAAGGCCTGCAAGGACGCGGGAATCGAAATCGCCTCCGTGCTGCCGGTGCTTCGCTGGTCCGGACCGGACGAGGATGCCAGGGAAGCGGCTGTCCGCTACTGGAAGCGTGCCATCCAGATCACCGTGGACCTTGGCGTGAGCACCATGAACACTGAGTTCAGCGGCCGCCCGGAGAAGGCGGAGGAGTCCGAAAGGGCCTTCTACCGTTCCATGGAAGAACTGCTGCCCATCATCGAGCGGGAGGGCATCGACCTGCTGATCGACCCGCACCCGGACGACTTTGTGGAAGAGGGCCTCGCCGCCATCCGCGTGATCCGCGGGGTCAATTCGAAGAATGTGGGCATGGTCTACGTGGCTTCGCACAGCTTCCACATGAAGAACGCGCCCCTGGACATCATGCGCGCCGCAGGTGACAAGCTGCGGCTGGTCCACGTGGCGGACACCATGGACCATCACGCCTCCCATGGCCTGCGCTACATCACCAACCCTCCGGGCAACCCGGTCCGTGTCCACCAGCACCTGAAAATCGGCGATGGCGACGTGAACTGGGATGAGTTCTTTGGTGGCCTGAAGGAAATCGGGTTCCTGGACCGGGATGACACGGTCATGGTGTCCAGCGTTTTTGCCGAGGACGAGCATGCGGAGGACGTCTCCCGGTACCAGCTGGAGACGATGCAGGACTATATCGCCAAAACGAAATAGTGGACGCGCCGATGGAAAACAGCAAAGGAACCATGACCGCGCCGGGCGCGGCGGGAACGCCCGGCATTGCAAGGAACTCCACACCGTCAAAGTCCTCGGACCCGAAGAAATTCATGCGGAAGGTGGCGATCTTCTCCACCTTCGGCGGCCTGCTGTTCGGCTACGATACCGGCGTCATCAACGGCGCACTGCCCTTTATGCAGCGGGATCTTGGCCTTACTCCGCTGACTGAAGGGCTCGTCACCTCCACGCTCCTCTTCGGTGCAGCATTTGGCGCCATCAGTGCCGGACGCTTATCGGACCGCTTCGGCCGGCGGAAAACCATCATGGGGCTGGCGCTGATTTTCGTCGTCGCCACCATCTTCTGCACTATTTCGCCGAGTACTGAACTGCTGATAGCGGCAAGGACCTTGTTGGGCCTCGCCGTGGGTGGTGCGTCGGTGATCGTCCCGGTATACCTCGCGGAGATGTCGCCGGCGGCCCAGCGCGGCCGCATCGTCACGCAGAACGAACTGATGATCGTTACCGGGCAGTTCCTGGCCTTCACGTTCAACGCGGTGCTGGGTAACGCGTTTCCTGAAGAAGCGAACATCTGGCGCTGGATGCTCGTGATCGCTACGTTGCCGGCCGTGGTGCTCTGGTTCGGGATGCTCGTCCTGCCGGAAAGCCCTCGCTGGCTTGCGTCCGCCGGCAGGTTCGGCGCCGTCCTGGAGGTGCTGCGCTCCACTCGCGCTGCCGGGGACGTGTCAGCAGAGTTCGACGAGGTGCGGCAGGCGGCCCGCGAGGATTACCAGGCAAAACTCGGCACGGTCAAGGACCTCACCGTCCCGTGGATCCGCAGGATCTTCGTGGTGGGTCTCGGCATGGCGATCATCAACCAAATCAGCGGTGTGAACGCGATCATGTACTACGGGACGTCCATCCTGTCCTCGTCAGGATTCGGCGACCGTGGCGCACTGATCGCGAATGTCCTCAACGGCATCACTTCTGTGGTGGCCGTGGTTATAGGTATGTACCTGATGTCGCGCGTACGCCGTAAACCCATGCTGATTGTGGGACTGTGCGGCACGTCCTCGTCCCTGCTGGCGATCGCGATCATCTCCTTCGCCCTGCCGGCAAGCACCCTGCGCGGCTACCTGGTCCTGCTGTTCATGGTGACGTTCCTGGCCTCCATGCAGGGCTGCATTGGCACCGTCACCTGGCTGACCATGTCCGAGATCTTTCCGATGCACGTCCGTGGCGTTGCTATGGGTATCTGCGTTTTTGTGCTGTGGATGGTCAACTTCCTCATTGGTTTCTTTTTCCCACAGATGGTTGCGTGGACCGGTGTTTCGGCTACGTTCCTCATCTTTGTGGCACTGCAGCTCGGCGCCATCGTTTGGGTCAAGCGGGTGGTCCCGGAAACCAAGGACAAGTCCCTCGAGGAGCTCGAGCACCTGTTCAAGGAACGCTCCCGCGTGGACGCCTAAGGCCCCCAAAACGGGGCGGCGCAGCAGGTGCCACAAGAAACGCCCGACGCCTGCCGGCGTCGGGCGTTTCTGCCTCCAGGGTGACGGCGGTGCTAGAGCGCAATCACCGTGTTGCGCAACGCGCTTTCGCGGGCGGCGTCAAGAACCTCCAGAGTCCTGATCCCTTCAGCCGCCGGTACCGGTTCGGGGCCTTCTCCCCTGACAGCGCGGGCGAATTCCACGTAGAAGCCGGCGTAGTTTCCCTGGGCTGAGGCGATAACCTCGCGCCCTCCCTGTAAAGAAAGCGTCCCCCAGTTTTCCGGGGCATCAATTCCCCACGCCGCCGGTTCCGCCGCAGGACGGCGGCCTGCGAACAGAGCCTCGGCCTGGACATCCGCACCTGTTGCCACATAGCTGCCGTTGCTGCCGTAAGCGCGCAGTTCCCTGGTACTTGAATGGTTCAGTTTGCTGGCGGACACTGTGGAGACAACTCCGGATGCATGCCTCATGGTGACGACGAAGCCGCAGTCCGTCCGTTCCCTGAAGCGGTCCGTCCAGTCAAGGGTTGCATAAACGGAGCTGGCCGGACCCAGGAGCCACAGCATCTGGTCCACAAGGTGGCTGCCAAGATCCCGGAGGAGTCCGCCACTGGCACCAAGTTCCAAGGTGTCCGCGTTGTCCTGATCCATCGTCGAGTGGACACGCCACAGCTCACCGAGTTTCCCTGATGCAAGGACGTTCGCGAGAGTAATGATATCGGCATCCCGCCGCCGGTTGTGATAAACGTTCAGGAAAACCCCGGCCTGGCTGGCTGCGTGTTCCAGCTCCCTGGCGTCTTTCGCTGTGGGCGCGAAGGGCTTATCCGCCACAACGTGGACACCAGCGCTGATAGCTTCCAAGACCAGATCCCTGCGGGTGTGCGGCGGCGTAGTGATGGTTACTGCATCCACCCCTGTTGCCAGCATTTCGGCAAGGCTGCCGTAGACCGGAAGGCCCGGATAGTCCTGTTCCACGTGTGCCCGGTTGACCGCCGACCTGGCCACCACCCCGGCGAGTTCCACGCCGTCGGCCGCTTCCACAAACGGGGCATGGAAGTACCGGCCGCCTGCTCCATAGCCCACAACGCCGATTCGCATCATTCGTCTCCTTTGCCTGTTGGATTTATTGTTCGGGTGGAATGAACGGAAAACAGCAGGAGGGGCGACGCGTTTGCGCCGCCCTCCTGCTGTCAGGGTGTCCCTCGGGTTATCAGGCGGTCGGGTTCAACGAGGCTGCGAGGGCTGCGTCAGCGTCCTTCAAAACTTTGGCGGCTACTTCCAGTCCTTCGATCCTGCCCAGCGAAACGTCCTCGTGCTCGATATTGACCAGCATGTCCGGATCTACCTCGTGCAGTGCGCGAAGGAACTCCGTCCAGAAGGCTGTGTCGTGCCCGCGGCCCAAGGCCACGAAGTCCCAGGCGGAGTTCTTGGGCCACTCGTTGGCCCATTCATCGCCGCCAAGGTTGGTGCGGTTCTCCTCCGGGGAGAGCCGACGGAAACTGTTGTCCAGCACGCCGTAGAGCGCCGCGTTTTCCGTATTCACGCGGACGTCCTTTGCTGCGGCCTGGAACACCAGGGGGCCGAGTTCGCGGACCACAGCTACCGGATCCATCTGCTGCCAGAACAGGTGGGAGGCATCAAGTTCCACTCCGACGTGTGTTGCACCCGTAAGCTCGATAAGTTTGCGGACATCGGCGGTGTTGAAAACGAGGTTTTGGGGGTGCAGCTCAAGAGCCACCTTGACGTCGTGGTCAGCAGCAAGGCGGTCAGTTTCCTTCCAGAACTCCGCTGCCACGCCCCACTGGTAGTCCAGTACATCCAGCGCAGCCGAGTTCCAGGCGTTGACCACCCAGTTGACGGTGGTGGCGCCCGGTTCGCCTCCGGGCAGGCCGGACATGGTCACCACCCGGTTCTGCCCCAGGCGGTGTGCCAGCCGGATGGAACGGCGGATGTCTTCGGCGTGCTTCTTACCGATCTCACGCTTGGGGTGCAGCGGGTTGCCGTTGCAGTTCAGGCCGGCGATCGAGACGCCGGTGCCTTCGAAAATCGCAAGGTAGTCGTCGCGCGCGGTGTCGCTTTCCAGGATTTGGTCCATGGTGGGGACATGGACGGCGGGCAGGAATCCGCCCGTGTTGATTTCAATGCCAGTGAGGCCAAGATCGGCTATGACCTTCAGCGCTTCGGGAAGTGGACGGTCATGCAGGATCGCGTTGTAGACGCCGAGTTTCATAGCGTGATTTTCTTTCCGTTGCTAAGGGCGGATTCGGTGACGGCGCCCAGCAGTTCCATGTTCCGCACGCCCTCGTCAAACGTGGCGCAGCGGGGGAGCGACTCTTCTTCGCTGAGGCCGGCAATCTCTTCGAGGAATGCACGTGCCTGGTAGCCAAAGGCATCGTTCTGGCCAAAGCCCACTTCGGGGGCGTCCATTGCGAGCCCGCCGGCGATATATGGGTGGCCCGGGCCCAGGATGACCTGCCGGTATCCATTTTCGTTGCCGGAGCCGTCGTTGAGGAACAGCTGGATTTCGGACGGACGGCGCTGGTCGAACTTTGCGGCACCGTTTTCGCAGAACACCTCGAATTGGAGGCTGTTGGCGTGTCCGGCCGCAACGCGGGAGACTTCAAAGCTGCCGGCGCCCGTGGCGAATTCCGCATTGAAAGCGGCATAGTCGTCGTTCTCGACGGCTTCGAAGGTGTCGCTGACAGGGGCATGGTCATGGCCCATCACAGCAGCGAGCGGCAGTGGCCGCTTGTTGATGACCGTGCTGAGCTGACCGCCGGAAACGGACTTGATGTCGCCGCACAGGAACTCGGAAATGTACGTCAGGTGGGATCCGACGTCGGCGAGGGCGCCTGAGCCGGGGCCGCCTTTATAGCGCCAGCTCATGGGAGCGGAGGGGCTGAAGCCGTAATCCGTCCAGTAGCGGCCGCTGAAGTGCAGGACGTTGCCGAGCACCCCGGTCCGGATGAGGTCCCGGATATAGGCGATGCCCGGTGTGCGGCGGAAGGTGAACCCGATCCGCGCGATACTGGACGCGCTGCGGGCTGCGTCAGCCATGGCCCGGGCGTCTTCCATGGAATCACTCAGGGGCTTCTCGCACAGCACGTGCTTGCCGGCGGCCAGCAGGCCCTCAACAACCTCACGGTGGAGGGCGTTGGCGATGACGACGCTGACCACGTCGATATCATCGGCTTCGGCGATTGCCTGCCATGAGGTGTCGTTACGCTCGTAACCGAAGCGCCGGGCGGCCAGGGAGCCGAATTCGGCATTGACGTCACCGATCGAAACCAAGCGCACCGGAGGAAGGACCGGGCTGTAGAGGGCGGACGCCGTCCGGTATGCGGCAGCGTGGGCCTTGCCCGCCATGCCTGCACCGATGACGGCTACACCAAGGCTTTCAGCCATTGATTTCTCCTTTGAAATTCAGCCGCGACATGGAACGTCCGACGGCGTTTTGTAGCGCTACAATTTTTACGCTGGCCTTGAGCGTAGCTATGTCTATTTGTCCTGTCAATGATCGGCCGGGATATTCTCAACCCAGAGATGAAAGGCTTTTTCATGACGCATGATCGCTCCAGAACCCGGCGCCCCACCATCTATGACGTGGCAAAGCAGGCGGGCGTCTCGCCCTCGCTGGTTTCGCTGGTGCTGCAGAATCCCGTGCGGGTAAGCGAGAAGCGGCGCGACGCTGTGCAAGCGGCAATTACGGAACTTGGCTACCGCCCCAGCCGGGCAGCCACGGCCCTCGCCAGCAGTCGGACGAAGAGCATAGGCCTCGTGATCGACGACTACCGGAACCTGTGGTTCGTGGACCTGCTGCGGGGCATGGAGTCCGTGCTGACGGAGGAAGGCTACCGGGTGATGCTGGCTGACTCCCGGCCCGGCGAGAACCGGATCAGCGAAGCCGTGGACGGCCTGCTTGCCATGCATGTTGACGGTTTGGTGATTGCGGCTGAGCCCAGCGCGTCAATGCTCGCCGGCGCAGGTGTGCCCACGGTGGTGGCAGGGTGGCGGAACGGCGTGCCTGTCGGCGCGGACCTGATCACCAATGACGACGACGGCGGCGGCGCCATGGCTGCCGACCACCTCCTGGGTCTCGGCCACACCAGGATTGGGCACCTGTCGGGGTTCGGCGGCGCCGCCGCCCACCGCCGCGCCGGTTTTGCCGGCCGCCTCCGGGAGGCGGGCGCGGATATGCACGTCGTTGGGGAGGCGGGGGGTACGTCGGAGGAGGATGGGTACGCGTCGGCCTGCTGGCTGCTGGACCACCATCCGGACACAACGGCTATTTTCGCTGCCAACGACACCATGGCGCTGGGTGCCTTCGGAGCCATCAAGGCGCGCGGCTTGGCCGTCCCGTCCCAAATTTCCGTGATCGGATATGACAACTCAACCCTCGCCAAGTCCCGCTATCTGGAGTTGACCTCGGTGGACAACCGAAGCGACCTTGTGGGCAAGGACGCGGCTAAGGTGCTGCTCGCGCGGATAGAAAGCGGTGCCCCAAGCTCAGGGCGGACCCTTATTGCGCCGACATTGGTTGTCCGGGGAACCACTGGTCCGCTACCCGACTGAGGGTGCAAGGAGGCCGAGCGTCCAGGTTTGGTCTAAACATCCTAATGTCAGGACAAAGTATTGACATTCGTGAAATAGATCACCATGATCGAGGTAGGCAGTGCCCCGGAGGTTGCAAAATGGCAGCGCGGGACCTGAGATCAAAGGAGATTATGGTGGCTAATTTTTCTTGGCGTAAAGCGGCTCTGGTGACAGCAGTAGTTCCAATGCTGGCCTTAAGCGCATGTTCAAGCGGTGGTGGACGGACCCCCGAGACTGGCACAGGAGGCGGTGGTGGCCAGGTTGCCACCACCGAGCGGATGAAAATAGCACTGATTGCGCACGCCCCCGCTGGTGACACCTTCTGGGATACCGTCCGTAAGGGCGCAGAAGAAGCTGCAGCAAAGGACAATGTCGAACTGCTCTACACGTCAGATCCTGAGGCCGGCCGTCAGGCGCAGCTGATCGAGCAGGCGGTGGACCAGAAGGTGGACGGGATCGCGGTAACGCTGGCCACTCCCGACGCACTGAAGAGTGCCCTCAAGAAGGCCTCTGATGCGGGAATCCCGATCGTCAGCTTTAATGCCGGCGAAGCGGCTTCTGCCCAGCTCGGGGCGTTCACCCACTTCGGCTCGAATGAGAAGCTCGCCGGGGAAGCAGTGGGTTCCAAACTGGCCGAGGGCGGCTACAAGCACCCGGTCTGCGTCATCCAGGCGCAGGGGCACGTGGGGCTCGAGGCCCGGTGCGCCGGTGTGAAGGCCAAAGTGCCCGGCACCGAAATCCTGTATGTCAACGGTGCAGACATGACGTCTGTTGAATCGACGGCGACCGCAAAGCTCCAGGCTTCCGCGGATGCTGACGTCATCATCGGCCTCGGCGCGCCCATCACGCTGACGCTCATGAAGTCAGTGTCTACGGCCGGAAGCTCGGCCAAGGTTGCCAGCTTCGACCTGAACAAGGAACTCGCGCAGAAGGTTGCTGATGGCAGCGTACTGTTCACCGTGGACCAGCAGCCTTGGCTGCAGGGCTACGGCGCAGTGGATGCGCTGTGGCAGAACAAGCGGGGCGGCTTCAAGCTCGGTGGCGGACAGTCCGTCCTCACCGGTCCGGCAATCGTCGACAAGTCCAATGCAACCGAAGTCCTGAAGTTCGCCGAACAGGGAATCCGCTAACAGCCCGCTTGCCGGGCCGGCCAGCGCCGGCCCGGCAGCAAGGAGAAACATCATGACCATCACCCAGACCAAGATTGCATCACCGGCGACCGATGAGCGCGTCGCCAAGCGCAGTCCCTTGCAGAAGCTCCTCGGCCGGCCTGAAGTCGGTGCCCTGGTGGGCGCAATTGTCCTTTTTGTCTTCTTCGCGTTGGTGTCCCCGACGTTCACCCAGCCCAATGCGCTGGCGACCATTCTTTATGGCAGCTCCACAATCGGAATTATGGCCGTAGGGGTGTCGCTGCTGATGATCGGCGGAGAGTTTGATCTTTCCACTGGTGTCGCCGTGATTTCATCGGCGCTGACGGCGTCGATGTTCAGCTGGTACTTCAGCACGAATGTCTGGGTAGGGGTCCTCCTGGCTTTGCTGGTGTCCCTCGGTATCGGCTTCATCAACGGCTGGATCCTGATGAAGACCAAGCTGCCAAGCTTTATCGTCACCCTCGCAACCTTCCTGATGCTGACCGGCCTGAACCTCGGCCTCACGCGTCTGATTGGTGGTTCCGTCTCATCGCCGTCAATCTCCAACATGGATGGTTTCGATACCGCCCGCGGTGTCTTCGCCTCCGCGGTGAACATCGCCGGCATTGAAGTAAAAATCACGGTCTTCATCTGGATTGCACTCGTCGCCGTAGCCACCTGGGTGCTGATGCGGACCCGGGTTGGGAACTGGATCTTCGCCGTCGGAGGTGACGAGAACGCGGCCCGCGCGGTGGGTGTGCCGGTCAAGGCCACCAAGATCGGCCTGTTTATGGGCGTGGGATTCTGTGGCTGGGTCCTCGGCATGCATAACCTCTTCGCCTTCGATACCGTGCAGTCCGGTGAAGGCGTGGGCAACGAGTTCCTCTACATCATCGCCGCGGTGATCGGAGGCTGCCTCCTGACCGGTGGTTACGGTTCTGCGATCGGCGGTGCTATTGGAGCCTTCATCTTCGGCATGGCCAACAAGGGCATCGTCTATGCGCAGTGGAACCCTGACTGGTTCAAGTTCTTCCTGGGCCTGATGCTGCTCCTGGCCACCATCGTCAACCTCATCGTCAAGCGCCGCGCAGAACTGAAGTAAGGGGCCGGAAAAATGAACGCACATGAAATAGACCAGCAAACGCTGCTCCAGAACGAACGGGACCCCCTAACCCATACCCCAGTCCACCTGCTCTCCCTCGAGGGCGTGGGCAAGCATTACGGCAACATCATTGCCCTGAGCGACGTCACCATGGCCGTGGACAACGGCCGGGTCACCTGCGTCCTTGGCGACAACGGTGCAGGCAAGTCCACTCTGATCAAGATCATCGCAGGCCTGCACCAGCATGACGCAGGGGTGTTGAACATCATGGGCGAGGAACGGACGTTCTCTTCCCCCCGTGATGCTTTGGATGCAGGCATTGCCACCGTGTACCAGGACCTCGCGGTGGTGCCCCTGATGCCGATTTGGCGCAACTTCTTCCTCGGCTCGGAACTGACCAGCGGGTTCGGCCCGTTCAAGAGCATGGACGTCGAGAAGATGAAGGCCATCACGCTCAAGGAACTGGCCGAGATGGGCATCGACCTCCGCGACGTGGAACAGCCCATCGGGCAGCTCTCGGGCGGTGAGCGGCAGTGTGTCGCCATCGCGCGGGCTGTTTACTTCGGCGCCAAGGTCCTCATTTTGGACGAGCCGACGGCGGCGCTCGGCGTGAAGCAGTCAGGCGTCGTTTTGCGCTATATCCTCCAGGCCCGTGACCGCGGCCTCGGGGTCATCTTCATCACCCACAATCCGCATCACGCTTTCCCAGTGGGCGACCGGTTCCTCCTGCTCAAACGCGGCAAGTCGATCGGCTACTACGACAAAAAAGACATCACCCTGGACGAGCTCACCGCTCAGATGGCCGGTGGCGCCGAACTCGCAGAGCTCGCCCATGAGCTCGAGCAGCTCGGCGGCCACAGCGACGTCGTCAAGGAAGTGCAGGCCGAGGTCGCGGACGTGACCCACACGTCAGAAGCACCAAAGGAAAGCAGCCCCCGGCACGCCTAGCAGGGACGGGCATGGGGGCCTGCCGGAAATAACCGGACAGGCCCCCAATCGCCATGCCAAGGCGCAAAAGGAACCACAAGCAGACGGGAAACATCATGACCATCCGGGTTGGCGTCATCGGCGCCGGTGTCATGGGTGCAGACCATATCAGGAACCTCTCCACCACCATCAGCGGCGCCGAAGTCACCTATGTGGCAGACCTCGACGCCGGGCGTGCAGCGGCGGCCGCGCCTCCGGCGGCCCGGACCACCACCGACCCGTCGGAGTTGATCAACTCCAGTGAGGTGGACGCCGTCGTTATTGCTTCCCACGATTCCACCCACGCCGGGCTGGTGTTGGAATGCTTTGAAGCGATGATGCCCGTGCTCTGCGAGAAGCCCCTGGCCCCTACGCTCCTCGAGAGCCTCGAGGTGGTGGAGGCTGAGGCGGACATCTTTGCAGCAACTGGTGCCAAGCTGCTGTCAATGGGTTTCATGAGGCGCTTCGACCCGGGCTACGTGGCTCTGCGCCAGTCAGTGCAGGACCGGGTCCAGGGCGAGCCGCTGATAGTCCACTGCACCAGCCGCAACGCCTCGGCGGGTCCCGGCACCACAGCCGAATCCGCCATCACCAATTCCGCCATCCACGAACTGGACATCGTCCCCTGGCTGCTGGACTCGCCCATCGCGGAAGTCTCGTGGCAGGCGGGCCGGAGTTCCCGCTACGCCGGCGGAGGCCTCCAGGACCCGGCGTTCATGCTGTTCCGCCTGGCAGATGGAACCCTGGCCACCCTGGAGTTGTTCCTCAATGCACAGTACGGCTACACAACCGCGTGTGAGGTTGTGTCGGAGCGGGGCACCACCGCCCTGCCGGAACCGGCGGACCTGCCCGTGCGGGAGGAAGGCCAACGGCGCTCACGGATTCCCGCTGACTGGCGTCCCCGCTTCGCCGACGCCTACCGGCTCGAGCTGCAGGCATGGATCTCCTCGCTCGAACTCGGTGAACCGGCCACGCTTGCCACGGGAGAGGACGGTTTGCGGGCATCCCAGGTTGCCCAGGCAATGATCCGGTCGCTGCACAGCGAAGATGCCTTCACGAAGGTCATCTACTGATGGCGCCTGCACGCCTGCACGCCTGCCCGCGGCACGCGTGCCCGACTCCAATCTCCCGGTGAAGGCAATTCGCCCGCCTGACCCATTCCTGTAAGTACACCGAAAGGACGAGCCCTTGGCTTACATCACCCAGAACCCCACGGCGGGCCCAGTACCGGTACGGATCGGTCTTATCGGCTCAGGCTGGATGGGTGCGTTCCATGCCGAAAGCATTGCCCGCCGCGTCCCCAGCGCTGACCTGGCCGCCATCGCCGACCCCAACCTCGAGTCCGCGCAGAACCTTGCCCTGGAGCTGGGTACTGCCAAGGTGACGGCCAGCGCTGATGACATCTTGGCCGATCCGGAGATTGACGCCGTGATCATCGCCAGCCCTGCACGGTTCCACTCGTCACTCATCGCGCAGGCGGCCGCCGCCGGGAAGCACGTTTTCTGCGAGAAGCCCGCCGGCCAGACCCTCGCTGAACTCGACGCCGCGCTCGCCGCCGTGGACGAGGCGGGCATCCTGTTCCAGATCGGATTCAACCGCCGGTACGCCGATGACTTCAAGGCAGCGAAGAAGGACCTCGCCGCCGGAACCGCAGGAACCCCGCAGCTCCTGCGCTCGCTGACCCGCGACCCCGGGACCGGAAGCATCCCCAACGCGGCCAGGGTCCCGGCCTGGACAATCTTCCTTGAAACCTTGATCCATGACTTCGACACCCTCAACTGGTTCAACGAGGGGGCCGAAGCCGTGGAGGTCTACGCCGTGGCCGATGCGCTCGTGGAGCCGTCCCTGCGCGACCAGGGGTTCCTGGACACCGCCGTGGTGACCATCCGGTACAGCAACGGCGCCGTGGCGGTGGCCGAAGCAAACTTCAGTGCACTCTACGGGTACGACGTCCGTGGCGAAGTCTTCGGCTCCAAAGGCATGGTGCAGGCCGGCCGGTCCACCGAAACGGCGGCCCGGCGCTACACCGCAGAAGGACTTTCGGCGGATACACCGCGCCTCAACGTGGAGCTGTTCCGCCAGGCCTACACGGACGAACTCGCCGACTTCGCCGCGGCCGTGCGGGCAAAGCGCGACGGCGTGCCGTCGCCGTCGCCGTCGCCCGATTTCACGCTGACGCCCGGCGCCGCCGATGCCCGCCGTGCCCTGGCTATGGCCCTGGCCTGCATCGAATCGGTCAAACGCGGGGCCCCCGTCATCGTCAGCGAGAAGGCAGCCCTCTGATGCGCCTGGCCGTCTGCGCCGAGATGGTCTTTTTGGACCTGCCGTTCCTGGAACGGGTGCGCAGGATCCATGAGGCGGGATTCGACGTCGAACTCTGGGATTCCCGGACCAAGGACGTCCGGGCACTGAAAGCTACCGGGGCCGTCTTCTCCTCCATGACCGGCTACACGTCCGGCAGCCTGGTGGACCCGGACACGGCCGACGACGTGGTGCGGTCAGCTGAAGCGCTGATCCCCACCGCCGTCGAGCTCGGCGTCAGCCGCATGGTGGTGCACCCGGCTGAACTGGTGGACGGCCGCGCCGCCCGCCCGGCATACCGCTCCACCGGCCGCATGTGGGCAACGGGCGCGCGCACCCTGCAGCGGCTGGGCGCCCTGGGCGAAAAGCACGGCGTGACGTTCTGCTTGGAGAACCTGAACACAATCGTCGACCATCCCGGCATTCCGCTGGCACGCGCCAAGGACACCCTCGCACTGGTGGAGGCCGCGGGGCACCCGAACGCCAAACTGATGCTGGATCTCTACCACGCCCAACTGGGGGAGGGGAACCTCATCGAACTGGTGAGGTCGGCAATGCACTACATCGGTGAAATCCAGGTGGCGGACGTTCCCGGACGCTGCGAGCCGGGCACCGGGGAAATCAACTACGCGGCTGTGGCCCGGGCCCTGGCCGAGGCCGGCTATGAGGGCACAGTAGGCATGGAGGCGTGGGCGAAGGATGACAGCAACGCAGCCCTCGACGCCTTCCGGACCGCTTTTACCGTCTATGCAGAGGAAAAATCATGAAGAATGTAGCGCTTGGCTTGGTCGGCGTAGGCCGGATCGGCGTCATGCACGCCCAGAACATCGCCGCCCTCAACGAGGTGTTGAATCCGAAGGGAATTAACGTGACCCTCCGCCTCACGGACGTGGCTGAAGAGCATGCCCGGAACGTTGCCGCGGGCCTCGGCGCCGAGTACCTTTCTTCCGTGGATGCACTGCTCGCCTCCCGCATTGACGGCCTGGTGGTGGCCACGGGCACCGCGACCCATCCCGAGCTGATCAAGGCGGGAGTGGACGCTGGCATCCCGGTCTTCTGCGAAAAGCCGGTGGCCATGAACGTTGCGGACGCCCTGCCGGTCCTGGACTACATCCGGGACAACAACGGCGTGGTCCAGATCGGCCACCAGCGGCGTTTCGATGCCGGATACCTTGAGGCACGGCGGGCGTACCAGGCCGGCGAGCTTGGATGGATCCACTCCCTGCGCGCGGTCACCTGCGACATGGCTCCGCCGCCCGTGGAGTTCCTGGCAACCTCCGGTGGACTCTTCCGGGACTGCTCGGTCCACGACTTCGACATCCTGCGCTGGCTGACGGGCCGCGAGATCGTCGAGGTCTACGCCAAGGGCTCCAACAACGGTGACCCGGCAATCGGCGAAGCAGGGGACGTGGATACGGCCCTGGCGCTGGTGACGTTCGACGACGGGACGGTAGGCACGGTTTCGGCCACGCGGTACAACGGGGCGGGCCATGACGTGCGCCTGGAAATCCAGGGGTCCAGCCGGTCGCTGACGGTGGGCCTGGACGAAAAGACCGCCATGGCCTCGGCCGAACCCGGCGTCGTTTTCCCTTCGGGTGAGCCGCACAGGACCTTCGCCGAGCGTTTCGACCAGGCATACCGTTCCGAAATGGCCGCCTTCGTTGAGCTTGTCCTGGGCGAGCGGGACAACCCGTGCACGCCCGAGGACGCTGTGGCCGCCTCCCGGGTGGCAGACGCCGCCCAGGAGTCCCTGGCCAGCGGCCTCCCGGTGTGGGTGGCAGGAGCTACGGCCAGCCAAATGTCCTGAGCGACCTTGACGGGTCAGGAAACTGCGTGCAGCTTGGGTAGCGCGTCCACCAGGGGGGCCAGCTCAGGGATGTCCTGCGCCGCCCCCAGCGCACGTTCGAGGGTGGCGTCGTGCACCGGCCTCGCTTCCTCAAGGAGGCTGAGGCCTGTGGGCGTCAGCTCCGTATAGATTCCCCGGCGGTCGTCAGCGCACAGGATGCGTGTCAGCAGGCCCCTGTCCTCCAGCCGGTTGACCAGCCGGGTGGTGGCACTGGGGCTCAAAGCAGAAGCGCGGGCCAGCTGCTGCATCCGCATGTGCCAGCCGTCCTGCCTGCTCAGGGCATCCAGGACCGTGTATTCCACGACCGATAGCTTGTACCGGGACTGGAGGGAGCGCTCCAATTCCGTCTCGATGAGGCCGTGGAGGGCCGCAAGCGTGCGCCAGCCTTGCGCGCGGACCTCAACGGCGTCGTCCTTAATGCCCATGGTGGTACTCCTCACCCAGATAGTTGCTTGCGCGGTATATTTGCGTGTGCAACAATAAATCCCGCGCCTGCAACTAGTTTACGCGCAATCCTGCGCACACCAACATGCGCGTCCCCACACAACACGGAGGAGTACCGGCATGCCTGTCGGATTGATAGCACTGGCCCTTGGAGGCTTTGGAATTGGACTTACGGAGTTTGTGATCATGGGCCTGCTGCCCGAGGTGGCAGCGGACTTCGGTGTCACCGAAGCGGAAGCGGGCTGGCTCATTTCCGGCTACGCGCTGGCGGTGGTGGTGGGCGCCCTGGGCCTCACCGCGGCCGTCACCCGTTTCCAGCGGAAGCCGGTGCTGGCGGCGCTGCTGGTCCTGTTCATCGCAGGCAACCTGCTGTCGGCCACCGCAGCCGACTACTGGCCCATGATGGCAGGCCGGGTTGTCGCGGCGCTGGCCCACGGCGCCTTCTTCGGCATCGGCTCGGTGGTGGCGGCAGGCATGGTTGCCCCTGCGAAGAAGGCGGGCGCCATCGCGCTGATGTTTACCGGCCTGACGGCGGCCAACGTCCTGGGTGTGCCGCTCGGCACCCTCCTGGGCCAGGCTGCGGGCTGGCGTGCCACCTTCTGGGCCATCACCATCATCGGTTTCCTGGCGCTCGCCGGGATCCTGGCGCTCGTCCCCAAGGCAGCCGGAGCGCGGGGCGAAACCGGAGGGCTGCGCGGCGAACTGCGGGCCTTCCGCTCCGGGCAGGTATGGCTTTCGATTGTGGTGACCATCCTCGGTTTCGGGGGCATGTTCGGCGCCTTCACCTACATCGCCTACACCCTCACCGAAGTGTCCGGTTTCGCTGCCGGCACGGTGCCCTGGCTCCTGATCCTTTTCGGCCTGGGGCTCTTCGCGGGCAACACGCTCGGCGGAAAAGCGGCTGACCGGAACCTGGACCGCACCCTGCTGGTGGTTCTCGCGGCCCTTACCGCCATCCTCGTCGTCTTTGCCCTCACGGCCACCAGCCAGGTGCTCACTGTGGCCTCACTGGTACTTATGGGCGGCTTCGGTTTCGCCACCGTACCCGGCCTACAGATGCGGGTGATGAACTACGCCAGCAGCGCCCCCACCCTGGCCTCCGGTGCAAACATCGGGGCGTTCAATGTGGGCAACGCACTGGGCGCGTGGCTTGGCGGCGTCACCATTACTGCAGGGCTCGGCTACACCTCGCCCATCTGGGCAGGAGCGGGCATTACAGTGCTGGGCCTGGCGGTCATGGCTTTCGCAGCGGCTGGCGCCAGGCGCAGCAAGACACCGGCGGGAGTCCTGGAAGCGGCGCCGTCGGACGTCGAAGACGCCCTCAAAGTGTGAGTCGCCCTCAAAGTGTGAGTCTTCGTCCAGATGTGCAGGGCTGGATGGCTGACGACTCCACCCTGCCATCGGGGGAGGGGGTGCCGGACGGCGTCCAGGGCCCGCGCGGCGTTCAGGCGCCGAACGGCAGCCGGGGGTCGATGTCCTGTCCGTCCCACGTCTGGCGCACCCAGCCGTGGTGCGGATCGTCGCTGATGAGCCACTCGCGAACCGGTCCCGGGCCGGCCATGACGTTCAGGTAGTACAGGTCATAGCCCGGGGCCGCCATGGCGGGGCCGTGCCAGCCGTAAGGCACCAGGACAACATCGCCCGTACGCACCTCGGCGGACACGTCGATGGGGCGCTCATCGGAGGCGTACACGCGCTGGTAGCCCATGGCATCGGCGTCGGCCGGGGCTGCGGAACTGGCAGCCACCTGCGTTTCGAAGTAGTAGATCTCCTCCAGCTGCGTCTCGCCGTCCTTTTCCTCGTCGTGCTTGTGAGGGGGATAGGAGGACCAGTTGCCGGCGGGAGTGAGTACTTCACAGACGATGAACCTGTCGGCCTCCAGCGCGGCGGGCGTCCCGAAGTTGTGGACCTGGCGGGAGCAGTTGCCCGCCCCGCGGAGTTCCACGGGGGTCTCGACGGCGGTCACCAGGCGGGTGGGGTACGAATCCTTCGCCGGTGCTGTGGCAATCGCCACGCGACCGCCGTCGGCCGAGCTGATGGTGACCTCCCGGCCCGCGCCGGAGTAGAGGACGTCGCTGGGGCCGTGGAACACGGAGGCACGGCCCGCCAGCTGGTATTCCGTGCCGTCCACGGTGACGGTGAACGAGCCGTTGAGCGGGACCACAATGCGTTCCTCTGCCGCGGCGGGAAGGACGACGTCGGCCCTTGCGGCCAGGGTGGCCACCTTCAGTCCGGTGTGTGCCCACCCCTCCACGGAGAGGGAGGAATCGGACGTCCCGATCGAAACATCCCACTTGCCGTCGGCGGCTGTGCCCAGGGGATAGACCCAGTTGGTCATGCAGTTGGCTCCTTGAACTAGCGCTGTACGAGTGTCATTTCAAAGCTGTAGGAATCCGCGCGGTACACATGGTGGCCGGTTTCAACCCGGCGGCCGGTGTCGTCCACTGCGGTGCGTTCCATGGTGACGAGGGCGGATCCCTGCTCGGCGTCGAGCATGCCGGCCTGGTATTCGTTAGCGGTCATTGCCCCGATCCGCTGGGTGGCCAACCGGAAGTTGACGCCCCCGCGGCGCAGGATTGCGTAGAGCCCCTCGGCGGACAGCATCGCCTCGTCCATCTCCGTGATGTCGTCGCGGACCCAGTTCTCCATCAGGGCCAGGGGCTTGCCCCCCACTTTCCGCAGCCGGGTGAAGTGGTAGACCTTTGAACCGGCCGGGAGCTGCAGCGTGGACAGGGTGGCCTCGTCCGCCTCAATGTGGGAGAAGCTCAGGACCTCGGTGGTGGGTTTCTTGCCGTTGTTGGTGAGGTCGTCATAGAGGCTGGAGAGCTCCAGCGGGCGCCGGACCTGGCTTGACACCACCTGGGTTCCCACGCCGCGTTTCCGCACCAGCAGCCCGGACCGGACCAGTTCGTCCATGGCCTTCCGCATGGTGGGGCGCGAGAGGTTCAGCTGGGCGGCAAGGTCGATTTCGTTGTCGAGCCGGCTGCCCGGTTCCAGCACGCCACTGTAGATGGCCGCTTCTATGCCCTGGACCACCTGGTGGTACAGGGGCACGGGGGAGGAGCGGTCGATACTGAGACCCAGGTTGTTTGCCACGGTACGTTCCTTTCTGCGGCTTCAGCCCGATCGGGAGCCAAACGCAGTACGGCAACTTTGCCGCTATATGTTCGCTTGATAGGACATACTTCCTTTTGATCGTAGCAGGCACCGGCCCGGCAGGCCAAGGTCTCCGAGGGCCAGTCCATTCCGGAGCTCCGGACAGGCAGAATCCGGCCCCGCTTTGCTTTAGGTTTAGACCGTGAACCTCTCCGGAAACCTGGGCCCCCACCCGCACAACCTCGAAGTCCAGGACCTGGAAAGCTTCGACCGGTTGGTCAGCGCAGGTGCCCTGGACATGCACGGCTGGCACGCACAGTCCCTGGACCTGCGGGGGAGGACCGCTGCGCTGGAGGGCATGCACGTGGAGGGGGCCATCTTCCTCGGCTGCACGTTCGACGACGGCACCGAGGACCTCCTCCGGCAACGGGGAGCGTTGATCTTTCCGCGGCTGGAGGCGGTACCTTTCAACCCCTACCGCGCCACCCTCTATTCACCGCAGGAGCTTTACGCGGGGCTGCCGCACTCCCCGTACGAGCAGCTCCCGGATGCCCGGATCTACCAGTGGAGCATCCACGACGGCCAGCGGCACCGGCTGGATGCCACCCTCGCCTCGGCGCTGCACGACCACGCCATCGGCGACGCCCTGGACGAGCTGACCCGGGCAGCGCCGTGGCGGGACCGGGCCATGGTGGGAGTGATGGGCGGGCACGCGGCGCAGCGCGGCAGCACGGACTTTGCCCAGGCCGCGCTGCTGGGCCGGCTGCTTGCGCGGGACGGTCGCGTGGTGGCCACCGGCGGAGGGCCGGGGGCCATGGAGGCGGCCAACCTGGGCGCGTACCTCAGCGAGGCGTCCGACGGCGAGGTGCGGGCGGCGCTGGACACGCTCGCCGCCGTCCCCGGCTTCCGTCCCTCGGTGTCCGCGTGGGCGCGCGCCGCTGCCGCCGTCGTCGAACGCTTTCCCGGCGGGACGCCGTCGCTCGGCATTCCCACGTGGTTCTACGGGCACGAGCCGCCCAATTACTTCGCCACGCACATCGCCAAATACTTTGCCAACGCCATCAGGGAAGCCATCCTGCTGGAACTGTGCAAGGGAGGCATCGTCTTCCTTCCCGGCGCCGCGGGCACGGTGCAGGAAATTTTCCAGGACGCCTGCGAGAACTACTACGGCGCGCGGGAAAAGGTCACGCCCATGGTGCTGGTGGGCAGGGACCACTGGGAACACCAGTACCCCGCCTGGCCCATGCTCCGCAGCCTGGCAGCCGGCCGGCCGATGGAAGAACACATATTCCTGGTGGATTCCGTGCAGGATGCGGTGGAGGTGCTGCAAAGCCAGTTGGGCCCAGGGCAGGCCCCCTGAAACCTGGCAGGTATGCCGGCCCGGCCGGTCAGAGGTCCTTGCGGCACTGGGCCTTGCCCAGCTCAAACAGCCCGTTGAGGTCTCCGGCGGACAACCCCTCCGGCGTGCCGATCTCCGGGTACATCAGCTGCGTGGGGTCCTCCACATGGTCAAGTCCCATGACATGGCTGAGCTCATGCAGGATCACGGCGCGTGCGTAAAGGTGGCCATCGGGGTTCAGGAGTTCGTCGGCGATCTGCGGTGAGTCCAGGTCCAGGCCGCCTGTGACGAAGGCCTTGGGGCCGTCGTCGTAATTGAAATGGGTGCTGCCCCCGGTGCCGATCACCTTGCCCCTGAGCTGCGGAGCCACCTCCGGTGTTGTCCAGGCGATGAGCAGCGGCGCCCAGCGCTCGCCGTAGGCCTCCGGCTGGTACGGCGGCCGTTGGGGTGAGGGCAGTTCACGGGTGGTTCCTTCGTAGGTGAACTGGATGCCGGTGGCGGCCGAGATGGTAGTGATGGCCTCCGCAATGAGCTGCTGTGCGCCGGCAGGGGCCAGCTCATCATTGACTACATAGTGCAGCGGCCTGCAGGGGGAATACCCCACCGGGCTGCCGTCCCCGTTGACTGCCAGGAAACGGTAGGAATCGCTGCCCGGCGGCGGCGGGTTGGCCGCTCCCAGGGGAGCCTCCGACTCCTCGAATCCGGGAGGCGGCGTTTTGGTCCGGCCCTCGGCCGGCGGTGCCTGGCCTGCGTGCCCTGTGGGGCCAGCGCCCTGCCGGCCTTCCGGCTCCCCCGACGTTCCGCCTGGCGGGCCGGTTCCCGGGCCGATGCGGACATCCAGGAATCCCTTGACCCGCGGATCGCTGACCGCCACGGCCGCACCGAACACGGCAGCCGTGGTCAGCGCGGCGATGACCAGGAGCCTGCCAATACCGCGTGCGCCCCGGCGGACCCTGGACCGCGCATGGCGGGACCCCGCGCCGTGGTCCTCCACTAGCGCGCGCCCATTAGCAGGCCACCGCTAGCCCACCACGGTGCCGAAGACGAGCCCCAGCAGGTAGGTGACTGCCGCCGCGCCCAGGCCAATGGCCAGCTGGCGGATCCCGCGCGTCAGGGGTGACGTGCCGGACAGCAGGCCAACGGTGGCGCCTGTGACCAGCAGGGCGAGGCCTACCAGGACGCCCGCCACCACCAGTGCAGGCACGCCGGTCAGGCCGAACACAAACGGCAGGATGGGAACAATTGCCCCGGACGCGAAGAAGCAGAAGCTGGAGAGGGCCGCGCCCCATGCGGTGCCAACAGCCTCGTGCTGGTCATCGACGTCGGGCAGTTCCGGCTGCAGCGAAAGGCTGGGGTCGCAGTCACAGGGCAACAGGCCGGTGCGCTCGGCCACCCGGTGCTCCGCCGCTTCCTGGGTCATGCCCCTGGCAAGGTATACCAGGAGCAGTTCGTTGTGCTCGAGGTCCAGCTTGGGAGCCGCCACCAGGGTGACCTGTGTGGGCCGGGTTGCCGCCAGCAGTTCCCGCTGGGAACGGACGGAAATGAACTCGCCGGCCCCCATGGACATGGCACCGGCCAGGAGGCCGGCGATGCCGCTGAGCAGCACCACGCTGCTGGCCACGCCGGAAGCGGCCATGCCCATCACCAGGGACAGGTTGCTGACCAGTCCGTCATTGGCGCCGAACACCGCCGCGCGGAAAGTTCCCGCCAGGCGGTTGCGTCCCCGTGTGGCCAGCCCGCGGACCACTTCCTCGTGGATCTGTTCATCAGCGGCCATGGCGTCCGTGGCGTTGGGATCCTTGGCGTAGGGGGAGCGGCCTTCGGCGCGCTGGGCCAGCGCCAGCACGAACACGGAGCCGAAATGCCGGGCCAGGAAACCGAGCAGCCGGCTGCGGAGTGACGCCCGCCGGGGCTTGCCCGCACGGTCTCCCAGCAGGCCCAGCCAGTGTGCTTCGTGGCGGCCTTCGGCCTCGGCCAGGGCCAGGAGGATGTCGCGTTCTTCGCCCTGCCGGTTTTGCGCGAGGTCCCGGTAGACGGCGGCTTCGGCGCGCTCGTCTGCGAGGTATTGCCGCCATCGCTTGATGTCCGACGGCGACGGCTGGGGCTGCTGGTCCGGTGCGGATGCTTCCGGTGCAGCTGCTTCGGGTGCAGCGGGAAGGGGCGACGACGCCTGGGGCGTGGCGTTGCGGTTGTTCTGGGCGTGCGGAGACACGGACACTCCTGGGCTGGATGGGGCATGGTTCGGCCCCATTGCAGTGCCAGCTTACTGCGAAAATCCGCGGATTTTTGGCAGGTATTCCTCCCTAGGGGGTTTCGGTCCGCCGTAATCCAGGGCAGGCCCTGAGGGTGACTCCGGCCGGTTATTTGCGCTATTGACCCGTATGCCGGGCGGTGCTGTGATGAAAGTGTGGCGCAGCCAGCGCCCTCACTGAAAGAGCACGTCAGGCGAACAAACGGAGGTTCAATCATGAGCACCACCGGACAGCACCCGGACATGCCGCACCTGGATGCCGTAGAGGCGGACCCCGCCTATGACTACGCAGAGGATGCACCGGTAGTTGAGGACGACTGGGACACCGAGGACGAATACCTGGACGAAGAGGAGCCGGTAGTCCAGCCGCCTCCTGTCGTCATCGACGCCGAGGACCGCCCGGTCCCGCTGGAGGACCCGGACGAGGTCCGCGAAGCCGAGCAGGACTGACGACGGCGGCACCTCCTTCGCTGTAACGCGGGAGGAGGTGCCGCCGTCGTGCTTTGCCGTGGAACCTTCCGCCGGGCCTGGCGGGCCTGCCTGATTTAGCGGATTAGCCGACGGCGGCCGGAGCCGGCACCTCTTCGTTGTCCTGCCCGGCAACCCGGCGCTGCCAGTTGCGCATGACCTGCGGGTCGGTGGGCCTGGTCAGCAGGGACACCGCAATGTAGGCCACGGCGGAGGTCAGGAGGCCGTAGTAGATGGGCTCGTTGGCGTAGATGCCGTCCAGCGGCGCCTTGGCGTTGACTTCCAGGATGATCATGGTGCCCAGGGTCACCACGGATCCCACCGCCATGGAAACCGCGGCGGCCAGGCCTGTCCCGCGCTTCCATACCAGGCCGCCGAGGATTGCCACCAGGAGGCCGCCAACCAGGATGTCGTAGGCGATGGTCAGGGCTGCCACCACGTCCTTGGTGATGATGGCGATGACGATGGCCACGATGCCCAGGGCGAGGACCCAGGCGCGGTTGGCTTTGACGTCGTGCTCCGGGTTGTCCGTGTCTTCGGTGTTGATGGTCTTGCCGAACCAGCTGGCAACAAAGGGCAGGACGTCTGCACGGGCAACGGTGGCCGCGGCGATAAGGGCGCCGGAGGCTGTGGACATCATGGCGGCCACGGCTGCCGCGAGGACCAGCCCGCCGATGCCGACGGGGAGCAGGGTCTGGGCAACTTCGGCGTAGACGTCATCCTTGGCTGCGATCTCGATGTTGGCCAGGGCAACGCTGGCGGCCATGCCGATCAGGGCGCCGGCCACGCCGTAGAGGATGCAGTAGATGCCTGCAGTGGCACCGCCCCACCGTGCCACTGCCGGGGTCTTGGCCGTGAAGACGCGCTGCCAGATGTCCTGGCCGATCAGCAGGCCAAGGGTGTAGACCACGAAGTAGGTGATGATCGTCTGGAGCCCGATGCCGTCAATCTGGAAGAAGCTTTCGTCCACGCGGCTGCGGATGCCGTCCAGGCCGCCGGCGGCGCTCAGGGTGAAGGGGAGCATGAGGAAGAAGATGCCCACTGTCTTGATGACGAACTGCACCTGGTCGGCCAGGGTGATGGACCACATGCCGCCCACCGTGGAGTAAACCAGCACGATTGCTCCGCCGACCGCGATGGCAAGCGCCCTGTCCCAGTCGAAGAGGACCACGAAGATGGTGGCGTAGGCGCCGGTGGACGTGGCGCACAGCATCAGGGTGTACGCGAGCATCACGATCCCCGAGGCTTCGGTGGCCCGGCTGCCGTAGCGCAAAGTGAGCATCTGCGAGACGGTGTAGATCTTCAGTTTCTGGATGGTGCCGGCGAACAGGAGGCTGAGCAGCAGGACGCCTGCGCCGATGGCCACCACCAGCCACATGCCGGAGATGCCGAACTTGTAGCCCAGCCCCACGCCACCGACGGTTGAGGCGCCGCCAAGGACGACGGCGGCCATGGTGCCTGTGTAGAGGAAGGGGCCGAGGCGCCGGCCGGCTACCAGGAAGTCGCTGTTGTTCTTGGTGCGGGACTTGCCCCACCAGCCAAAAGCCAGCATCGCCAGCAGATACACCACCACGATTGCGATGTTGATGACATTTACGTCCATGTTGGCTCCTTGGAGCGTGTTGGCAGCGGGCCCGGTCCGGGTGCCGGGGAAGCCGGGCAACCGCTGCGGAAATGGGGGAAGGTTCTCGGTTATTGCTATATAGGCAACAACTGTTGTCCAAAGCTAGGCTGTGACCGTGGTAACAGTCAAGGGAGGTTTACGGTCCCCGGGCCACGCCTGCAATGACGCGTCACAGTAGGGGTGGCCCATTAGGATTGCTCCAGAGCGGAGCCGGGCGGCCGGCCATGAAAGGTTCGTAGATGAAGGCACTGCCAGTTGAGCCGAGCAACGTTCCGGTAGCCATCGGTTCCAGGATCCGTGCGGCCCGGCAGTCCCAGCGGCTCACCATAGAGCAGGTGGCCGATGCCACGGGCCTCACCAAGGGGTTCCTTAGCCGCGTGGAGCGGGACCTGACGTCGCCGTCTGTCGCCTCGCTCGTGACGCTGTGCCAGGTGTTGTCCATTTCAATCGGCGATCTGTTCGCGGCCCCCGAGACGCACCTGACCAAACGCAACGAGGGGCCAAGGATCTCCCTCGGCGGCGAAGGCATCGTGGAGCGGCTCCTCACCGCCCGTTCGGAGCGGCGCATCCAGATCATCCAGGCCTCGATCGACCCGCGCGGCCGCGGCGAGTCCGAGCTCTACGCCGTGGACTGCGACGTTGACGTGCTCCACGTGATCAAGGGCAGCATCCGGCTGATCCTCACCAATGAGGAATACGACCTCAATGCCGGAGACACGGTGACCTTCCCGGGCCGTGAACCGCACACCTGGGTCAACCCCACGGACAAGCCGGTCGAGGTGCTGTGGGTCCTGGTTCCCGCTGCCAGCCGGTAACTCCTGCCCAACCGCGTGCGTTCCTTCCCGGTTACTCACGGCGGCACGTTGTTGCAGCCGCCCGTTCTGTGGGAACTCGTCCCGCCCAACGGCTGTTGTCCAACAGTAACTGGGCTGGAGCGCATGCAAATCAGTGAGCTGTGAAGTGCCGGGCCGCCAACACGGTCCTAATTTCCGCCATGACCTGGTCCGGGCTGAACCACACGTGCTCGGGCATGTAGCGCAGGACGGAATACCCGTTGACGGTGGAGGTGTTGTTGCGGTTCCGGTCGCGGAGCATGTCCTCGCGTTTGGAATGGAACGCGAAGCCGTCGATCTCCACGATGAGGAAGCCATCCAGCAGGAAGTCCACCCGGCCAATCCCGGGCAGGAAGACCTGCGCCTCGTAGTCGATCCCGTTACTCCGGAACAGGTGCTGCGCATCGACCTCGACGATGGATTCGGCGCGCACGTCGAGTTCCCGCAGTACGCGGAGTGCTGTGCCGGAACGGTCTGCCCGCAGGTGGTGCACCAGCAGTTCCGGGGATACGCCATGCAGCCGGATTGCCGACGTCGCCATCGCGGTGGATGCTGGCGGCGGGAGGCAGCCCAAGGCATGCAGGGCTACGTCTTCCACTGCGGCTACCGGTGCGAACGGATGCCCCTCGAACCTGACTGTGCGGTGGCGGACAAAGCCGCTGCCGTGGCCATGGTTGCAGGCCAGGTGGAGCCGTGAAGGTGGCTGTCTCAGCCAGAGCCCATAGTGGGCGGCGGCGCTGGCGCAGCTGAGCCGGCCGTTGTGCCGGATTGCCGCCTGGTAATCCTCATCGCAGCCCGGGAGGGCGAAGACCCCGCGCCTGGGCTGGCTGGCTCCGGACTCCCTGAGCCGTAGCAGGTCACGGCGCGAGAAGCCAGCGTGGAGGAGTTGGGCCGATCGCGCAACTCCGCCGGCCTTCTGCAGATACTCAAGAATGTCCACATCGCCATCTGATCGCCGCAATTGCCGCAGGGGAATCGGATGCCCGCCCTATGTGGACACTCCTCCCCGACCGTGTGTGCATTCCATCCCAGTTACCTGCCGTGCACCGGGTTCCTGCTGACGCGGAGTGCCGGAATCCTGCGGTTGAGGTGGGAGGGCCCCAGTGGCGCCGGGAGTAACTGGGCAGGAACGCACGGGTCTGCTGTGCCACCGAGTGGGAGGTAAACAGATGATGCTCTGTGGAAAACAAGCTGTATGATGGCAATCACAACAGTCCCTCAACTCCTCGAAGGAGAGGCCTCCAGTGGAAGAGCTGCGCATCGAAGCCAACGGCAACCTTGGCCCCATCGATTCATCCCGGATCCCGCGCTACGCGGGTGCTGCCACATATGCCCGCCTGCCGCGGCTGGACCAGGTGGCCAAAGCTGATGTCACCGTGGTGGGCGTGCCGTTCGATTCGGGCGTCTCCTACCGCCCGGGTGCCCGCTTCGGGTCCAACCACGTCCGCGAAGCCAGCCGGCTGCTGCGCCCTTACAACCCGGCATGGGATGTCAGCCCGTTCGAGAACATCCAGGTTGCCGACGCCGGGGACATGGCGGTCAACCCGTTCAACATCCATGAGGCGATTGAAACCATCCAGCAGAACGCGCTGGACCTCACCGCAGGCGGCAGCAAGCTGGTAACCCTGGGCGGGGACCACACCATCGCCCTGCCGCTTCTCCGCGCAGCGGCTGAGCGGGCGGGAGCGCCGGTCGCCATGCTCCACTTCGACGCACACCTTGACACCTGGGACACCTACTTCGGCGCCGAATACACCCACGGCACGCCGTTCCGCCGCGCCGTCGAGGAAGGCATCCTCGACACCGAGGCCATCAGCCACATCGGCACCCGCGGCCCCCTCTACGGCAAAAAGGACCTCGACGACGACCATCGCTTCGGGTTCGGCATCGTCACCTCGGCGGACGTCTACTACCAGGGCGTCCTGGAAACTGTGGCCAAGGTCCGGGACCGGATCGGCAACCGTCCGCTGTACATCTCCGTGGACATTGACGTCCTGGACCCGGCCCATGCCCCCGGCACCGGCACTCCCGAGGCCGGCGGCATCACCAGCCGCGAGCTGCTGGAAATTATCCGCGGCTTCCGCGGCATGAACCTGGTGGGCGCCGACGTCGTGGAGGTCGCTCCCGCTTACGACCACGCCGAGATCACCGGCGTCGCCGCAAGCCACGTTGCCTACGAACTGGTCACGCTGATGGCGGACAATGCCGTAGAAGGGGACCGCTTCGGCGCGGCAACAGGCTACGCCGCCCAGGCCCTCGGCCAGGAGGCCCGCCGCCCGGCAGGCTTCGCGCCGGCAGGCAAGGAGTAACGGAGATGGCCGATCACGATCCGGATCAGGCAGCTGTGCCCGCAGGGAATGGTCCACGTACCGGCACCCGCAACGGCGGGGACCTCGTCGTCGAGACACTCGAAGCGCTGGGCGCAAAAACCGTCTTCGGCATCCCCGGCCAGCACGCCCTGGGACTCTTCGACGCGATGGGCCGGGGCAACCTGCAGTTCGTTTCCTCGCGGGTGGAGAACAACTCCGCCTTCGCCGCAGACGGGTACTCACGGGCAACGGGTGAAGTGGGCGTCCTGTTCCTCTCCACCGGTCCCGGTGCACTGACGTCCCTGGCTGGGCTGCAGGAGGCCTATGCCACCGGCGTGCCGATGGTGGTGGTGGCGAGCCAGATTCCGCTCGACGGCTTGGGCGCCCGGCGCAAGGGCATGCTGCACCAGCTCGATGACCAGAAGGCCTCGGCCGCGAACGTCACCAAGAGTCAGCGCCTGATCCAGCATGCCTCCGGCATTCCGTCCGCAATCCAGGACGCCTGGACCGAGGCGATCTCCTCGCCCCAGGGGCCGGTGTGGCTTGAGATCCCCCAGAACGTCCTGCTGGATCCGATCATGGTCCCGCCGGTGGAGGATGCGCTCGCGGAAGCGGCGGACAACCCGCC
Organism: Pseudarthrobacter sp. L1SW; assembly: GCF_020809045.1. NCBI lineage: Bacteria > Bacillati > Actinomycetota > Actinomycetes > Micrococcales > Micrococcaceae > Pseudarthrobacter > Pseudarthrobacter sp. L1SW. The sequence continues at coordinate 896,206 of NZ_CP078079.1, forward strand.
GCGTGTGGAACTGGTCCGCGAAGCCGTGAAGTGGCTCCAGGCTGCGGAACGCCCGGCCATCATTGCCGGCGGCGGCACCCGCCGGGGCCGGGCGGAGAAGCCCTTGCTGTCCATCGCGGAGAAGCTCCGTGCCCCGGTGATCTGCACGCCGGGCGGCAACGGCGCGTTCCCGTGGAACCATGAGCTCTCGCTGCAATCCTGGATCGAGGACCGCTACATGACGGACCTGCTCGAGGACGCCGACGTGCTGGTGGTGATCGGCTCGTCCCTGGGCGAGGTCACGTCCAACTACTTCACCTTCGAACCGCGCGGCAGGATCATCCAGATCGACGCCGAACCCCGGGTCCTGGAATCCAACCGGCCCGGGCTGGGCATCCGCGCTGACGCCGGCCAGGCGCTGGCTGCCCTGGACGAGGCGCTGGAGGTGGGGCCCGCGCATGCCACGCCCAGCTGGCACGGCACCGCTCCGGAGGACCTGGTCAAGGAAACCCTGGCGAAGGTCCGGGCCCGCCTGGAATCCCAGGACCTCGCCAAGGAGATGAAGTTCATGGCAGACATCCGGGAAGCAGTCCCGGCGGACATGCAGACCTTCTGGGACATGACCATCGCCGCATACTGGGGCTGGAGCTGCTGGGACGCCCGGGAGGGCCAGTTCCACTCCGCCCAGGGCGCCGGCGGCCTGGGCTACGGCTTCCCGGCGGCGATCGGCGCGGCCGTAGGGCTGGAAACAGTCGGCAAGCCGGGCCGGGTGCTCGCGGTCTCGGGCGACGGCTCGTCCATGTACTCCATCTCCGAACTTGCCACAGCGAAGCAGCACAACGTGCCGGTCACCTGGCTCATTGTGGACGACGGCGGCTACGGCATCCTGCGCGAATACATGGTGGGCGCCTTCGGCAAGGCAACGGCCACCGAACTGGCCCGCCCGGACTTCGTCAAACTCGCTGAGGCCTTCGGCGTGCCGGCCACCAAAGTGGCCCCCGAGGACGTGGGGAAGGCGCTAAAGGCGGGCTTCGCTGCGGACGGGCCCAACGTCGTCGTGGTGGAAACACTCCTGAAGATGTTCGCCCCAACCCACCTCCCTCGATAACGCCCGAACCCAACCGAATACGCAGTGAAGGGTCCCGGCATCCACAGGATGCCGGGACCCTTCGTCATCTCCGCCCACGCTTTAGTTTCCCAAAGCAACCAAATAGATATATAGTTGCTTCAGGCAAACAAATAAGGAGGCCTGAACCCATGGCAGTAGCACCGGACACGGCGGCCGATCTCGTCTACCAGATTTTCGATCTCCAGCGCGCGGTGCGGTGCATTGCCGCCGCCGGCGTGCGCGGGCAGGAAACCGGAGTGGCGCTCCAGGGCGTCCTGCGGTTCGTGGGGGAGGGGGAGTCCCGCGCCACGAGCCTGGCCGAACGGCTGGGAGTTAGCGCGCCGGTCCTCAGCCGCCACATCGCGGACCTGGAAGAGCACGGCCTGGTGGTCCGCAGGCAGGATCCCGACGACGGCCGGGCGCAGCTGGTTGCCCTCACGCCCCTCGGAGCGGACAAACTCCGGAGCATCGAGGAGCAGCGGACGGCAGTCCTGCAGGGCTACCTGCGGGACTGGAGCGAGGAGGACGCCGGCAACACGGCGAAAACCCTCCACAAGCTCACCGAATCACTCAGGAAATCAGCCCGGGCAACGGCGGCCGGCACTATCACCACCCCCTAGGAGCAAAACCTATGGCAACCACAGCCGCCCCGGCCACCACGCCGAGTTCACCCGCTGCACCGCCCGAAATGTCCCACCGCCAGATCATGGAAGCCCTCACCGGGCTCCTGGCTGCCTTCTTCACGGCGATCCTCAGCAGCACGATCGTGGCCAACGCCTTGCCCACTATCATGTCCGACCTGCACGGAACCCAGACCGACTTCGCCTGGGTGATCACCGCCGCTCTGCTGGCCAACGCGGCCACCACCCCCATCTGGGGGAAACTGGCCGACCTCTTTAACAAGAAGGTCCTGGTGCAGCTCACCATCATCATCTTCGTTGCAGGCTCCGTCATGGCCGGCCTGTCCGAAACCATCCCGCTGCTGCTTGGCGCGCGGGTCATCCAGGGCGTGGCCATGGGCGGCCTCACGGCGCTTGCCCAGGCCATCATCGGCACCATGATCCCGCCCCGGAACCGGGGCAAATACTCCGGCTACATGGGCGCGGTCATGGCAGTTGGCACCGCCGGAGGACCGCTGCTGGGCGGCTTCATCGTGGACAGCCCGCTCGGCTGGCGCTGGACCTTCTTTGTCTGCGTGCCGCTCGCCGTCGTCGCCCTGATCCTGCTGCAGGTCACCCTCAAAATCAGCCACATCCGGCGGCCCGCCAAGATCGACTGGCTGGGCTCCATCCTGCTGACCTCCGGTGTGAGCCTCTTGCTGATCTGGGTCTCCTTCGCCGGCAACCCCGCCTACTACGACTGGATCTCCTGGCAGTCCGCCCTCATGGTGGGCGGCGGAATCCTCCTGCTGGCCCTCCTGGTCCTGGTGGAATCCAAGGTGGAGCAGCCCATCATCCCGCTCAAGATCATCTCCGAACGCACCACGGCGCTGGCCATCCTCGCCTCCGTGGCCGTGGGCATCGCGATGTTCGGTTCCTCAACCTTCCTGGGGCAGTACTTCCAGGTGGCCCGAGGCGCCACCCCCACCGAGGCCGGACTCCTGACCCTGCCCATGATCGCTGGCAACCTGGCGGGCTCGGTGGCCTCCGGCCTGCTGATCAGCCGCACCGGAAAGTGGAAGGGCTACCTGATCGCGGGATCCATCCTGCTGATCGGCGGGCTGGGACTGGCAGGCACCATGGACCACACCACCGAGCTCTGGCAGGCCGGCGTCTTCACCGCCATTCTGGGCCTTGGGCTGGGCATGCTGATGCAGAACCTCGTGCTGGCGGTGCAGAACACCGTCCGGGCTGCGGACATTGGAACGGCCAGCGCCTCGGTGGCGTTCTTCCGGTCCGTGGGCGGCGCCATTGGCGTCTCCGTGCTGGGCGCCGTCCTGGCCAACAGGGTCAGCGAACTGGCCACCCAGGGCATGGCGGCGGCCGGCATTCCGGTCCAGGGCGGCGCGGCAGGCTCCAGCATGGACCTGGCCCACATGCCGGAACCGGTCCGCGAGATAATGCGGGCCGCCTACGGCGACGCCACCGCGGAAGTGTTCCTGATCTCCGCCGCCGTGGGTGTCGTGGCCCTGGTGTCCGTGCTGTTCATCAAGGAAAAGCCGCTGCGGCGCACAGTTGACATCCAGCCGGCGTCCGAGCAGGCGCGCCAGCAGGAAAGCACGACGGCGGAGCCCGCCCCGGCGGGCAGGTGACGGGCGGAAGCACTCCCGGCGGATGATCTTTCGCGGGGCCGGTTTCACCGCGGGGAGGAGTTTCGTAGAGTTGGAAAGCTACGGATGTCAGCCCCGGCTGCTACTACTTAAGCCTCGTGCTTTTACGAACCCATCGTCGAACCCATCCTAAGGACCCGCGGGCATGCTCCTGACCCTGATAAGGCAGTTTTCCAGGCCGTACAAGCCGTACATAGTGGCCGTCATTGTTCTTCAGCTGGCATCCACCATGGCGGCGCTGTACCTGCCCAGCCTTAACGCCCAGATCATCGACGAAGGGGTTTCCCGCGGGGACACGGACTTCATCTGGCGCACGGGCGCCGTGATGCTGCTGGTGGCCTTCGTTCAGGTGGGCACCGCCATTGCCGGTGTCTACTTCGGGTCCAAGACCGCCATGGCCATGGGCCGCGACCTGCGGCGCGGTGTGTTCCGCAAGGTCACCAGCTTCTCGGCCAAGGACGTGAACGCCTTTGGCGCCCCCACGCTCATCACCCGCGGCACCAACGATGTCCAGCAGGTCCAGATGCTTGTCCTGATGGGACTGAACTTCATGGTGGCCACGCCTATCATGTGCGTGGGCGGCATCATCATGGCGCTGCGCGAGGACCTCAACCTGTCCTGGCTGGTGTGGGTTTCGGTGCCCCTCCTGACAGTGGTGGTGGGGTACCTGGTGGTCCGGCTCATGCCGCTGTTCCGGTCCATGCAGAAGAAGATCGACCGCATCAACGCCGTGCTGCGGGAACAGATCATTGGCATCAGGGTTGTCCGGGCCTTTGTGCGCGAACCCTATGAAACGGAGCGCTTCGGTGAGGCCAACAAAGAACTGACGGATGTGTCGCTGAAGATCGGCGCCCTCTTTGTCCTGATGTTCCCGGCCATCAGCATGATCCTGCACCTGTCCACCGCCGCCGTGCTGTGGTTCGGCGGGCAGCGCGTGGACTCGGGCGACATGCAGGTGGGCGCCCTCACCGCTTTCCTGCAGTACCTGCTTCAGATCCTGGTGGCCGTCATGATGGGCACCTTCATGGCCATGATGATTCCGCGCGCCTCGGTGTGCGCGGACCGCATCGGTGAAGTGCTCGACGTCGAACCCTCCATCCACGATCCGGAGCGTCCGGAGGCGCCGGCCGCCCTGCGCGGCGTCGTTGAATACCGGAACGTCACCTTCGCCTACCCGGGCGCTGAATCGCCCGTGCTGAGCAACATCAGCTTCACGGCGCGTCCCGGGCAGACCATCGCCATTATCGGCTCCACCGGTGCGGGCAAAACCTCCCTCCTGTCCCTCCTGCCGCGGCTTTACGACCCCGTGGAAGGGGAAGTGCTGCTGGACGGTGTCCCCGTGAGCCGGATGGACCGTGCCGACATCACCAAACGCGTTGCCCTGGTACCCCAGCGGCCCTACCTGTTCTCCGGCACCATCGGGCACAACCTGCGGTTCGGGAAGACGGAAGCCACGGACCAGGAGCTGTGGGAGGCCCTGCAGGTGGCGCAGGGTGAGGAATTTGTCCGGGCCAAGAAGAAAGGGCTGGGCTCGCGCATCGCCCAGGGCGGCACCAACGTTTCCGGCGGCCAGCGCCAGCGCCTGTGCATCGCCAGGGCCCTCGTCACCAGGCCCCGGGTGTACCTGTTCGACGACTCCTTTTCGGCCCTGGACGTGGCCACGGACGCCCGGCTCCGCGCCGCGTTGAAGGGCATTACGGCGGACGCCACCGTGATCATCGTGGCCCAGCGGATATCCACCATCACTGAGGCGGACCAGATCCTGGTACTGGACAACGGACGGATCGTGGACCGCGGAACCCACCAGGAACTCCTGGAAACCTCGCCCACCTACCAGGAAATCGTTGAATCCCAGCTGAGCGTGGAGGAAATGGCATGAACGCCCCCAAGCAGGACTCCACGGACACCAGCGAAACAGCCGCAGCCCAGGCCAAGCTGGGCGCGGGAGACGCGCCGGTCGAGGACGACGACTTCGTCGAGGAGGAGTACACACCCTCCGAAGCCGACGGGGACATGTTCGGCGGGATCCCCGCAAAGAAAGCCCAGCACTTCTGGCCCTCCGCCAAGCGGCTGATGGGGCTGCTGAAGCCCGAAGCCCTGGGGATCTACGTCGTGGTGGGCATGGTGGTGGTCGCCGTGGTCCTGAATGTCATCGCCCCCAAGATCCTGGGCCAGGCCATGGACGTGATTTTCGCCGGCGTGGTGGGCAAGCAGCTTCCGGCGGGCGTCAGCAAGGAACAGTTTGTGGACGGGCTGCGCCAGCAGGGCCAGGGCAACTTCGCGGACATGGTGTCCCGGATGGAACTGGTGCCCGGCGCCGGCATCGACTTCGATAAGCTCACCACGCTCATCGCGGTGGTCCTGCTGATGTACTTCGTGGCCAACATCTTCCTCTGGCTGCAGGGCTATGTGCTCAACCGCATCGTGATGAAGGTGATCAGGCGGCTCCGCGATGATACGGAAAAGAAGCTGAACCGGCTTCCGCTGAACTATTTCGACACCCGCCAGCGCGGCGACGTGCTCTCCCGGGTGACGAACGACGTCGACAACATCCAGCAGGCGCTCCAGCAGGCCTTCGCCCAGCTGATCAACTCGCTGCTGACGGTGGTGGGCATCGTGATCATGATGTTCATCGTGTCCTGGCAGCTGGCCCTGATCGCCCTGGTTGCGCTTCCGCTTTCCGGCGTCGCAGCGGGCATGATCGGGGTGCGCAGCCAGAAGCTCTTCGCAGCGCAGTGGAAGAACACCGGTTCCCTCAACGGCCAGATCGAGGAATCATTTTCGGGCCACGACCTTGTCCGGGTCTTCGGCCGGGACGCGGACATGCTGGAACGGTTCGAGGAACGCAACGAGGCCCTGTACAAGGCCAGCTTCGGGGCCCAGTTCGTGTCCGGCATGATCTTCCCCGTGATGCAGTTCGTTTCATACCTCAGCTATGTGGGCATCGCTGTGGTGGGCGGCCTGCGGGTTGCTTCAGGGTCCATGTCCCTGGGTGATGCCACCGCGTTCATCCAGTACTCCCGGGAGTTCACGCAGCCGCTGGGCCAGATGGCCGGGATGGCCAACATGCTGCAGTCCGGGGTGGCGTCCGCGGAGCGGGCCTTCGAGTTCCTGGATGCCGACGAGCAGGACACGGAAACCGCCACGGAGCACCTGCCGGCCAGGACCGACGGCCACGTGGACTTCAAGAACGTCACCTTCAGCTACACGGAGGACAAGGCGCTCATCGAGAACCTGTCCTTCACGGCGGAACCGGGAAACACCGTGGCCATCGTGGGGCCCACCGGGGCCGGAAAGACAACCCTGGTGAACCTGGTGATGCGGTTCTACGAGCTCAATGCCGGCTCCATCATGCTGGACGGTGTGGACATCACCCACCTCAGCCGCTCCGAGCTCCGGTCAAAGGTGGGCATGGTGCTGCAGGATGCCTGGCTGTTCGGCGGTTCCATCTACGACAACATCCGCTACGGCAACCTGGACGCCACCGAGGACCAGGTGATGGGGGCGGCAAAGGCCACATTCGTGGACCGCTTTGTGCGCGCCCTGCCGGACGGCTACAACACCGTGATCGACGAGGAAGGCAACAACGTCAGCGCCGGTGAAAAGCAGCTGATCACCATTGCCCGCGCGTTCGTGGCCAACCCTTCACTGCTGATCCTCGATGAGGCCACCAGTTCCGTTGACACCCGCACCGAACTGCTGGTGCAAAAGGCCATGGCAGCCCTGCGCACGGACCGCACCAGCTTCGTCATTGCGCACCGTCTTTCCACCATCCGCGATGCCGATACCATCCTGGTCATGGAAAACGGAAAGATCGTGGAACAGGGCAACCACAAGGCCCTCCTCGCCGCGCAGGGCGCGTACTACCGCCTGTACATGTCCCAGTTCGCCGGAGCGGACGCGGAGGAAGTCCCGGTGGATGATTCGACGGCGGTGCACAGTTGAGCACGCAGGAGGCACCCGCCCAGCACGAAAGCCCGGCGCAGCGCACGCAGGCGCAGCAGGACACCCCAGCGCAGCCAGGCACCGACGGCGGCCGGCGGATCGAGGTCCTGGTTCCCATGCGCTGGGGCGACATGGACGCGTACGGGCACATCAACAACGTCCAGATTGTCCGGATGCTGGAAGAAGCCCGGATCGCAGCCTTCGGCCCGCCCCGGGGCGCCGGTCTGCCCGGGATGGAACCGCACGTTTCCCTCTTCAACGACGTCCCGGAGGGCACCATGGCGCTAGTGGTAGACCACAAGATCCGGTACGTCAGGACCCTCGAATACCGCAACGTGCCGGCCGTGGTCCTGGTGTGGATCGGGGCAGTGAAGGGGGCCAGCTTCGACATCCACTATCTGGTCCAGGATCCGGTCACCCGGGAGGACTGCGTGAAGGCAAGCAGCCACCTGGCGTTCGTGGACGAAGCCACGGGACGGGTGCAGCGGCTTACCCGGGAACAGAAGGAACGGCTGGCACCGTTCACGGCCTGAGCCGCAGTGCGGGGGCACTGCCACCCATTGCGCAGCGGGCGCCTGCATCGGAAACTGAAAGCCCAACCAAGGAGCAGCGAACATGGCCAAGAAAAAGACCTGGAAGGAAATGTCTCCGTCAGCCAAGGCAGGCACCATTGTGGTGGGCATCGTGCAGATGTCACTGCTGGTAGCAGCGCAGCGGGACATCTCCAAGCGCCCGGCCGCAATGATCAACGGTCCCAAGGCGGCTTGGCGTGCGGCGTCCTTCATCAACTTCATCGGCCCCATGGGCTACTTCATTTTCGGCCGGAAGAAGCCCGTCACCGCCATGTAGGGGGCCAGGCCGAGCCGGCCGTTCACAGTCTGTTGAGCGCCCGTCCAGCTTGACCCTGTAAATTTGAATTCATGACCCCCGCCTCCACTGCTGCCATGACCCGCGCCCTCGGCATTTCAAAGGAGATTGAGGACGCAGCGTGGTTCGTATTGGGCCCGGGGCTTCTGGGAAAGCCGTCTGCCCTGGATGGCCGGACGCTGACGTGGACGGCGGACGCGGCGGCTGAGCTCCTGGAGCGCCTGGAACGCGGGACGCCGGACCCGAAAGCCCCCATGATGACCAACCTCCGGCATAACCTGGAGGGCGCCTCCCGGGAGGCGAAGCAGCTGGCCGTAGAACTGCTGTTCCTGCAGTCCCTCCCGCTGGCCCATGAGGTGAAGTCACTGAAGGTCAAGCGTGCCCGCGTGGCCGAGGCTGCTTCATGGCTGGAGCCTCCTCTGGAGCTGCCCGACGAGCTCTACGAGGGCATGACGGACCACGGCGTCATCAGGGACCGCACCGCCGAGTTCAACTGGACCATCTGGGACCACCTCAAATGGCTGTGCCGCTTTGTCCAGCACGTGGACCAGCAGCCCACGGCGGCCATCGCCGCCGCCCTGCAGGACCCGCTGGAGTTCCACCGCCTGGCTTCCGCCACACCGGACGACCAGCCCGCCATCCGCCGCAGCATCGAGTTCCTCACCTGCCCCAGCTACTTCGAGCCCGTGGTGGCGGACGTGGAGCGGCAGGAGATCCGGGACGCCTTCGCCTCGCTGGTGGGCGGCGCGAAGGGGGATGCCGAAGAGGACGTCACCGCTGACATCCACCGCATCCGCCTGCACCTGGACGAGCAGGCCGGCCAGCGCATCGACTGGTACTCCCGCCAGCTTGTCAGCCAGTGGCGCAAGGTGGGCGACCCCGGCCGGCGGGCGTGGCTGCTGCGCACGCACAGCGACAACACCGAGCTGCTCACCGCCTGGCAGGGCGAGGAGAAGGTGACCCTCGACGTCGAACATCTCCGCCTGCTGGACCCGGGCGTTACCGCAGGGCTGGTCCAGCACGCCGTGGACGAGGACTACAAACACCTCGGCTATGTGGAGCGCGAGGACACCAAGACGGCGGTCTTTGCCTTCCTGACGGTGATGAAGCCGGGGGACCTGGTGCTGTACCAGCACGCGGGCGCGGTGCGGCTGGGTGTGGTGCTGGGAGAGCCCGAACACAACGATGACAACCGGCGGCTGCGCCGCAAGGTCCGCTGGTTCGACGAAGGGCACGCCACCACCAGCCTGCCCCGGCACGTCCAGCGTCAGCTGGCCACGCCCGGAATCGTTGTGGACGTGACCAAAGTGGTGCAGGCGCTGCAGGCCCTGCTGCCCGCAGAAGCGGAAACGGAGCCCGACGGCGACGCTGAAGCGGCCGCCGTCGTACCTCCCGTCCAGGAGGGCTTCCGCCCGCTGACCCGCGAGTTCGCCGACTCGCTGCACATGGAGCTTGAGCCGCTCCAGGAGATCGCCGAACTGCTGGAGGAGAACCGGCAGCTGGTCCTGTATGGGCCGCCGGGCACCGGCAAGACCTACTTGGCCAAGCACCTGGCCGCCGAGCTGGCGGACGACACCACGGATGAGCGCGTCAAACTGGTCCAGTTCCATCCCTCGTACGCGTATGAGGACTTCTTCGAGGGATACCGGCCGGACAAGACGGACGAAGGCCAGGTGTCCTTCAAGCTGGTGGCGGGGCCGCTGCGCCGGCTCGCGGAGGAAGCGGCGAAGCCCGGCAACGAGAAGAAGCCGTACTTCCTGATCATCGATGAGATGAACCGCGCCAACCTGGCCAAGGTGTTCGGTGAACTGTACTTCCTGCTGGAATACCGGGACGACCGGATCTACCTGCAGTACAGCCCGAACGAGCCGTTCACGCTGCCGGACAACCTGTACATCATCGGCACCATGAACACCGCGGACCGCTCCATCGCCATGATGGATGCAGCCATCCGGCGCCGGTTCTCCTTCATCGAGCTGCACCCGCAGACCGAACCCGTGAAGGGATCGCTGCTGCGGTTCCTCCAGGCGCGCCAGCTGGACCTCACGCCCGCGCTGCTGCTGGACGCCCTGAACAGTGCGATTGACGAGTGGGACCGGGACCTGATGATCGGCCCGTCCTACTTCATGAAGCCCGCTGCCCAGACGCCGGCCGGCCTGCGCCGGATCTGGAAGTACGAGCTCATGCCGCTGCTGGAGGAGCACTACCACGGCCAGTTGACCCGCGCGCAGCTTGAGGAGCGTTTCGGGCTGGACCAGCTGCTGGGACGCCTTGCGGGCCGCTGACCCCGGCGCGTCCGTCCGGCACCTGGTGCTGGACGAACTGTCCCGCGGCATCGTGGAGCGGCTGGACCCGGCCAGCGCTTCCTTCCTGAATTCCAGCGGCCTGGCCAAGGCATCACCCATGGGCCTTGGGCTGTACCGGATCGAGCCGGTAGGCAAGGTGGGTTCGGTGCGCACACCCACGGTGCAGCTGGACGTGCGTCCCAAGGACAGGCTGGGGCTGAGCAGGCTCCTGTTCCTGCTCAGCTACGCCGGAGAGCAGGGCTTCCGCCCTGACTCGGTCTCCGCCTTGGAGGACCGGGAGCTGTGGAGCGCGCTGGCGGAGTCGCTGGCGCAGCTGGCCGAGCGGGCCCTGGGCCGCGGCGTGCTGCAGGGCTATCTCACGGTGGACGAATCGCTCCGGACGGTCAAGGGCCGGATCCGGATTTCGGACCAGATCTCCCGGCGTCCCGGCATGCTGGTGCCCCTTGAGGTGTCCTATGACGAGTTCACCGAGGACATTGCCGAGAACCGGATCCTGCGCGCCGCGCTGGAGCGGATGGGCCAGGTGCCGCGCGTCCGCCCCGAGGTGCTGAGCAGGCTGCGCCAGCTCAAGGGAAAGCTCGACGCCGTCACGCGCCTCCCGGCCGGAGCGCCGCTGCCCCGGTGGAAAGCCACCAGGATGAACGTCCGCTACCACGCCGTGCTGCGCCTGGCGGAGCTGATCCTGCGCAACGCCTCCGCGGAAGCGGGCGAAGGCATGCAGCAGACCGCCTCCTTCGTGGTGGACATGTCCCAGGTGTTCGAGGATTTCGTGGGCACGGCGCTGCGGGAGGCAATGGCCGCCTACCCGGGCGAGCTCCGGCTCCGGTTCAACGCACTCCTGAGCGAGGCGGTGCATGACGCCGACAGGCTGTCGGTGCGCCCGGACGCCGTACACCTGCTCGGGGGGCGGCCGGTAGTGGTGTACAACGCCAAGTACACCGCTGCTTCAGATTCCGGCGCTTCCCTGACGGCGGACCACTACCAGATGCTGGCCCACTGCACCGCACTGGCAGTGCCCACCGCCTGGTTGGTCTACGCCGGGGCGGGGGAGATGAAGCTCCGCCGCATCCTCAACACGGATATCGACATCGTGGAATTTCCGCTGGACCTGTCCAGGCCGCCGTCGGAAATCCTCGCGTCCGTCCGGGAACTGGCCCGCCAGTCCTGGGGCGAGGTTGTCCGGCAGGCTGGGCCCACGCCCGCAGGGTTCCCGGGCTGAGCTTGCGAGGTTAGGGTGCGGGTGGGGACGCTCATGGCGCTTCGGTGTGGGGCAAGGAAGGCCATGCCTATCCGGCACGAGGGGCACGTCCAAAAGGACGTGCCCCTCGTGTGTCCCGACGACGTGACGCCGCCGGAGCAGGAATCGGGTGTTGGTCAGGCTGCGTCGCGCAGAACTTCGCGCAGCGCCTCGTACTGTGGCTTCGGGTTGTTGTGCATGTCGTACAGCAGGCCTGCGCCCTGGCCGGTGAACCAGCCCGGGATCCAGGAATTCGCGTCGGACACGCCCCATACCGTGTATGAGTTGCACGCCTCAACGGCGAGACAGTCCTCAAGGGTCTGTGCCCACCAGTCAACCTGCTGGTCGGCCTCGGCAGGGTCCACCGGGGTGTTGGTGTAGGTGCCGTTCGGCTTCTGGGCGACGTAGGTCCGAATATCGACCTCAGTCAACGCGACCTCCAGACCCAGGTCGGCGAATCGCTGCAGGTTGTTGCGCAGGTCAGGGTAGCCGTACTGCGTGTCCAGGTGCCCCTGGAAACCGACACCGTGAATCGGCACACCGTCCGCGAGCAGTTCCTGCACGAAGGCATACGCAGCGTTGCTCTTGGGGCCAGTGAACTCCAGGTTGTAATCGTTGTAGAAGAGCAGCGCATTCGGGTCGGCCTCGTGCGCCCAGCGGAATACGTCGGCGACGTACTGCTCGCCCGGCAGGCCGAGTTCCTCGTATGCCTGGTACCAAACGGTCTCGCGGAAGCTACCCTCGGCGTCGTCGTTGAAGATCTCGTTGACGACGTCCCACTGCTGGATGTCGCCCGCGAAGTGCCCGGCGACTGTCCGGACGTGGTTCTCCAAGATCACGCGCAGCTCTTCGGCGCTGTAATCCCCCGTTGTGAGCCAGGTGGGCAGCTGGTTGTGCCACACGAGCGTGTGCCCCCGTACCACCTGGCCGTTCGCCTCGGCGTTGGCGATCAGCGCCTCCGCCGCGGCCCAGTCGTAAACGCCGGGAGCCGGGTTCAGCGCCTCCCACTTCATCACATTTTCGGCGGTGACGCTGGAGTACTGGGTGTTGACGATGTTGCGGTACTTGCCGTTTTGTTCCAGCAGATCGGCATTCACGGCAACACCGATCTTGATGCCGGCTTCGTCCGCGAGGGCGCGCAGGCTGTTCTCACTGATGACGGACGAGTGCTCTGACGCCTTTGGGTCTGACGGCGGAGCCGGAGCAGCGAAGGCCGTGCTCGGGACGATCACCACAGAGGCCAGCGCCAGGACGCTCGCGAGTAGGGGACGAGTTGTGCGCATAAATACTCCTTTGTACGAGGGGCGTGGCGGGCGGATTAGCTTTCTCCTCCCACCGACCCATAGTTAGCCAGAATAAGTTGCGCCTGTCAACAAATAGTTCCTGAATGTCACGCCCTTCCTCGATTCCTCCGACCGACGGCGGACCGACGCCGCGCGGTGTGGCACCGTTCGACTGGGGAGTTGCTCACGATCGGACGTCCACCCGCTGCGGGGCGCTGGGTCACTACTTGCCAGCCCGTGCTTATCCGTACCAGCGCAAAGGCTGTAATAATGGGAACCGCGAAAATCCGCAGGATTCTGGGCGGCACTGGCAGGTGTTGTCAGCGCGGCCCGGGCGGGCGGTGCTGTCGCCTTTGCCGGGCAGAACGATGAGCTGGATGCCATCGCAGCGGTATTCATCGGCGGTGCGGCGGTCCAGGTCGGAAGAGGAACCGTCACCGGTTTCAACAAGCGCCGTTCCGGGGAGATGAGCGACTACAACGGATTTCGAGAGGCATAGTGTTGACGGCTTCACAGCTGAGGAAGCTGGACGGTACGCGAAGAACCAAGGCGGCGCCGCTCCATAGCACGGACACGATCCGGCGCACCAACTTGTCGTTGATTTTGGGCCTGCTCCACAGGGGAGGACCGCTGTCGCGTGCCGACCTGACGAAGCGGACGGGGTTGAACCGCTCAACTATAGGCGCCCTTGCGGCCGAGCTCGGGGACCTCGGACTTGCCTACGAAACAGAACCGCCTGCCATAGGGCGTGTCGGACGGCCAAGCCCCCTCGTTCATCCCAACGAAAAGGTCGCGGCCTTAGCCATTAATCCAGATGTAGATGCCGTGACCGTCGGGCTTGTGGGCCTCGGCGGTCACGTTCATCGCAGGATTCGGTATGAGGCAGCCACACAGCCTTCCGTAACGGAAACAGTGAACATTAGCCGGGCGATTGTAGAAGGAATGCAGGCCGACCTGGACGCCATGGATCGGATTACAGGCGTTGGGCTTGCTGTTCCCGGACTCGTCAGATCGTCCGACGGCCAGATACTACTGGCACCGCACCTCCAGTGGGCCGATGAGCCCTTGGCGGCCTTTCTTGAGCAAGCCCTGGCCCGTCCGGTGCGTGCCGGGAACGATGCCACTCTGGGTTCGCTCGCCGAAAGTATTTACGGGGCGGCCGTAGGGATCTCGGACGTTGTGTATCTGAACGGAAGCGCCAGCGGCATCGGCGGTGGCGTCATGTCCGGAGCCAGGACTTTGCGGGGTTCTGCAGGTTTTGCCGGCGAGCTTGGACACACTCTGGTGCGAACCAACGGGGAAAAGTGCCATTGCGGAAGGTCCGGGTGTTTGGATGCCGAAGTCCGCCTCGAACGGCTGCTCGCCCCGCTCGGCCTTGCCCGGGCGGATCAGGACGAGCTGGAGCGGGCCATTGCCGAGCCTCCGTCCCGGGAGCTGCAAAAGGAAGTTGAACGGCAGATCGACCTCCTTGCGGTGGCACTGACGAATTTTGTCAACATTTTCAACCCCGAAATGATCGTGCTCGGCGGGTTTCTGGGCGCGATCTTCTCCCTGGACCCGGAGCGCCTTACCTCGGCCGTGGCCCGGGAGACGATCGGGGGACTCGGAGCGGACGTCAAGATTAAAAGGGCGGTTCTCGGGTCCGAATTGCTATTGGTTGGCGCCGCCGAGCTGGCATTTGCCCAGCTTCTCGCTGACCCTGCCGGGACGGCCTAGACCTTCCCTCGAGATACCCGGGGCATCAGGTCAACCGTTGCCGGTCCTTTTTGTCGAAGGCCGGAGGCCTGCGCCCTAGACCGGAACCCGGAATGTGAAGGTGGTCCCCTCGCCGAGGGTGCTGTCCACCCCGATGGTTCCGCCGTGGGCTTCGACGATCGCCTTGCTGATCGGCAGGCCCAGGCCGACGCCGGGGATGCCCGTCCGGCGGACACTGCTGGAGCGGAAGAACTTGGCGAAAACCTCGGACGCGTCCTCGGGGCTCATGCCCATGCCGGTGTCGGTGATCCGGCAGGCCAGGTGCCCGTTCTCCTGCGCCAGGGAGACCAGCACGCTGCCGCCGTCCGGGGAGTACTTGATGGCGTTGGACACCAGGTTGTCCAGGACCTGGGAGATCCTTGCACCGTCAACGTGCGCTTCCAGCCTGTCCGGGGTCCGCGCTTCGAGTTCCACGCCGGCCGCTGCCGCCCGGGGTATGGCCGAGGAAACGCTGGACCGCACCAGCTCGGCGACGTCCACGGCCTCCGGCGTGACGATCAGCTGCCCGTTGCGGCTGGACAGCAGGTCCGAGACAAGGGTCAGGAGCCGCTCGGAGTTCCGCCGGATAATCTCGAGCATCTGCCGCTGCTGCTGCTCCAGCCCGTCGTCGAGCAGGATTTCCACGTAGCCCAGGATGGAGGTCAGCGGCGTCCGGAACTCATGGGACACGCTGGAGACAAAGTCGTCCTTGGCCGCCAGGGCGTTCACCAGGTCCGTCACGTCGCTGAACGCGATCACCGAGCCCACGAACACGCCGTCGTTGTCCTTCATGGCCCGGGCGGTGGTCACGAACGCGCGCTGGCCGCTGCCGGAACCCAGCCACACCAGGTAGTCCGTGAAAGTTTCACCCAGGACGGCGCGGCGTACAGGCCGCTCCTCCACCGGGACCGGCGTCTTCCGGTCCGGCCCGAATACCAGCAGCTGGGACTCATTCGGATCTGCGATGTCCCGGGGCCGGGCCAGCTCGTGGTTGCCGCGCTGCTTGCGGTTCATCAGGATGTCGTGCCCTCCAGCGTCCACCGCAAGGACGCCAAGGTGGACCGTGTCCAGGACGGTGTTCAACAGTGCTTCCTGCCGCTGGCTGGTCCGGAGGTTGGCCTGCAGCTGGGCGTCTTTTTCCTCAAGTTCGCGCTGCTGCCGCATCATGCTGAGGGTCAGGACGCTCACGGACACCCCGATTCCGAGCACAATCACCGGAAGAAGCAAGGAACGCGCCAGGTCCTGCGGCGTAAAGTTTCCCTTCAGCAGCAGCGGAACCCAGATGATGGCCAGCGGCCCCAGGAAGGACAGCCACAACGCCGCCCTGGGGTAGTATCCGGACGCGCACAGCCAGATCACGGGGAATACTGCCAGCAGGCTGATGCCCGCGAGTCCTTCCTGCCCGCCCTGCCGGCCGACGCCGATGGAGACGAAGTCCAGCAGCGGAATGACCAGGAAGCTCGTGTAGGGCAGCCGCTCCCAGGGAACCACGTAGCAAAGGCCCATGATGGCGAGCTGGGAGATCACGAAGGCAACAAAGAGCGGATTGTCCATGGTGCCGGGGAAGAAGGCCCACACCAGGAACACCGTCAACAGCGTGGTGACAAACAGCGGCATCTGGCTCAGCCCCACCCGCTGGGTCAGGCTGTACTCGTGGAAGGGCCGCCGGAAAAACCTCAACTTACCCGAGGCCCACGCCACTGGGTGGCTCATGGCGCGCATACGTACGGGAGCGGGGTGTGTGGAGCCATACCAGCAGGATATCGGCAGCCAGCTATACTTCTGACGTTGGCTGCTGAGGGGGCGCTATGAGTGATGCACGAGTGGGACTGGTCATCGAGGATGACCACGACATCCGGGAACTGGTACGCACCGTCCTGTCACAGGCCGGTTTCGAGGTGAGCGTTGCCAGCAGCGGGGCGGAAGGCGTCCTGATCGCCAAGACCCTCAGCCCGGACGTGATCACCCTGGATCTTGGGTTGCCGGACATTGACGGATTCGAGGTTTCCCGCCAGATCCGCGAGTTCTCCGATGCCTACATCGTGATGCTCACGGCCCGCACCGAGGAACTGGACACCCTGATCGGGCTGGAGTCCGGGGCGGACGACTACCTCACCAAACCCTTCCGGCCCCGGGAATTGCGCGCCCGCATCGCCGCGATGATGCGCCGTCCCCGTTCCGTCGCGGATCCTGCCGACGCCCTGTCCACGGACAGCACAACGGACGGGGGAGCCCACCCCGAGCGCGGGAACTTCAGCCACAACGGGCTGGAGCTGAGCTACGCGTCCAGGACCGTGGTTGTTGACGGCAAGGAAATGAACCTGACCCGCACGGAGTTTGAACTCCTGCACGCGTTGCTGGAAGCGGGACGGACAGTGCGGACCAAATCGGACCTGGTGCGGCGGCTGCGGGACGAGGATTACGACGTCGGCAGTTACATCAGCGAGGCGGACGAACGGTCCGTCGAGGTGCACATGGGCAACCTGCGCAAGAAGCTGGGCGACTCGCCCCAGAAGCCACGCTGGCTGCAGACAGTCCGGGGAGTGGGCTACCGGCTGGCGCCGGAAGCGAACTGAGCCTGCAGGCGGTGCGTCGTTTGCCCGCTGCAGTGGTTGATAGGCCTGAGGAAGGCCACGGCCAACTGGGGCAGGAGGACGGCCACGTCAGCCTTGCGGGCCTCGGTGCGTATTTCCACTTCCAGTTCCGTGGCCAGGCCGGCCAGCCGCTCCGCACCCACCATCTGGCTGGAGGTCTTCAGGCTCAGGACCGCGTCCACTGAACCTTCCAGGTCTCCGGTGGTCAGCGCGAGGCGGAGCCGCCCGATCCGTTGCGGCAAGTACTCGATGAAGTTCCCCACGAAGACCCTGCAGTACCCCTCGTCCTCCTCGAGTTCTTCCCGGAGCCGGTCCAGGACGGATTGGTCCACCAGGGGCCGGGGGGCATCATCGGCGGCGCTCATGGCGGTCCTTTCGGTGGGTGCGGTCCATTCCTGGAGGGGGCATTTATGTGGGGCATGGATGTCACTTCAGGTTAGGTCTGTTGCTTTGGTGGAGAAGGTTTCCCGGCGAGAATTGTGGGTTTCTTGATGGGACTGGATGCCTGCGCCGGGGGAACCATTCCAGTCCGCCGGGGCGGCCTCCGGGGGGGGGGCCAAAGCCCAAAGCGGCGCTGAACACCCTGTGGGGTCAGCGGCGGGTTTCCAGGAACTGCACCAGCTCGGCTTCCAGGGCCGAGCTGTCCTTGAGCTCGCACTCCCACACCGTCAGGACGTCCCAGCCGGCATCCTCCAGCAGCCGGCGCTGGCTGGCGTCCCGGTCTCGGGTCCGTGTGCGTTTGGCAGCCCAGAATTCGGCGTTGGCCTTCGGCGCATGCTGCCCCACCCGGCAGTCATGGAAGTGCCAGAAGCAGCCGTTGATGAAGATGACTTTGCGGCGTCCGGCGAAGACCAGGTCCGGGTTGCCGGGCAGGCGGGTGCTGCCGGAGCGGCCGTGCAGCCGGTACCGGTAGCCCTTGGCATGGAGAAGCCTGCGCACCAGCAGCTCGGGCTTGGTGTTCTTGCCCCGGATCCGGGACATGTTCCAGCTGCGCTGTTCAGGGGTGAGCCTGTCCGCCATGCCCTCAGTCCGCCAGTGCCCTCAGTCCGCCACGCACTCCGTCCAGGAGCTCCTAGATTTCCCGCTCGGGCTGTTCGCCGAACTGGAAGTGCCGGCCGCTGACGGACGTAGGTTCGATTTCCACGTAGAAGTCCTTCAGGGTGGGGACCCAGGTTTTCAGGCCCAGTTCCTCCACGGCCGCCAGTTCCGCGGAGTTGCTGATCACGCGTGCCTTCCCGCGCAGCACCACGGACCAGGCCTCCTCGGAGAGGATGCCGTCCGTTTCGAAGAGGACAGCGGAGTTGATGGTGAGCTGGGCAAGCTTGTTGCCCGGCGCCGTCCTCAGATAGAGCTTCCGGGCGGACGTGACGTAGTTGACCGGGAAGATGTCAGGTTCACCGGCGACCGACACCACGAGCCGTCCGTGCTTGGTGCCCTCCAACAGGCGCCAGGACTGCTCGTCATTGAGTTCCAGTACGGGTTGTCCATCTGCATGTTCAAACATCATGCAGCCATTCTTCTACGTTATGTAGAAATATTCCAGAGGTTTGATGAATTTGCTTCCTGTGACGGGGTGGCCGTTCCGTGCCGGGAACAGGTTGCCCGCCAGGCAAGGGGTGAGACCTGCACTTTCAGGCGGCGCCCGCATTCCGGGCAGTAGCGCGGTGGTTCCAGTTGCAGCCGCACGGTGCACCCCTGGTGGCGGGCGCCGCCTTGGTGAACGTACGACGGCGCGGTGCTGCCGCCGTCGGACGTTTCCTTTCTCAGGGCCTCGCCGCAGAGGGCGCAGAACAGGGCGGCGGCTGGACCCTGTGCGGGGCTGCTCATAGGGTCTTCTGGAGTTCCTTGATGGGCATGTTGAGGTCCACCAGGAGGTTGAGGTCGGCGGTTGCGGGGCGGCCGAGGGTTGTCAGGTAGTTGCCGACGATGACGGCGTTGATGCCGCCCAGGAGTCCCTCGCGGGTGCCCAGGTCGCCCAGGGTGAGCTCCCGGCCGCCGGCGTAGCGCAGGACCGTGCGGGGCATGGCCAGCCGGAAGGCTGCGATGGCTCGGAGGGCGTCCTTGCCGTCCATAATCTGCTGGTTCTCCAGCGGTGTACCCGGGCGGGGGTTGAGGAAGTTCAGCGGGACCTCGTGGGGTTCCAGCGCCGCCAGCTGGGCTGCGAGTTCGGCCCGCTGCTCCAGGGATTCGCCCATGCCGATCAGGGCGCCGCAGCACAGCTCCATTCCGGCCTCCTTGACCATGTTGCAGGTGTCCAGCCGTTCCTCGTAGGTGTGGGTGGTGACCACCTGGGGGAAGTAACTGCGGGCAGTCTCGAGGTTGTGGTTGTAACGGTGGACGCCCCAGCCGGCCAGCTGGTCCACCTGGTGCCGGGTGAGCATGCCCAGGGAGCAGGCGATGTTGATGTCCACCTCCTCGTTGATGCGGCTGATGGCGAACTTGATCTGGTTCATGAGCTTGATGTCCGGCCCGCGGACTGCGGCTACGATGCAGAACTCGGTGGCCCCGGTCGCCGCGGTTTCCTTGGCTGCCTTGACCAGTTCCGGGATGTCCAGCCAGACGCCACGGACCGGGCTGTCAAAGAGCCCGGACTGGCTGCAGAAGTGGCAGTCTTCCGGGCAGCCGCCGGTCTTGATGGAGATGATGCCTTCCACCTCCACGGCCTCTCCGCAGTGCTTGAGGCGGACCTGGTGGGCAAGCTCCAGGGCGGCCGGAACTGCGTCGTCGGGAAGCCGGAGGACCTCCACCAGCTGCAGCTCCGAGAGGCCAACTCCGCCCTCCAGGACCTGCTGCCGGGCGGTCTCGAGGATGGGGTGTTCCACATGAAGCGGGTGCGTCATCATTTCAGTCCTTCGGGTTGGATTAGGTCTCCTTCTGACCGTAATTCTGTCCTTGCCCGCCGTTTTTGTGGCCCGGCAACAATGCAGGGCTTCCGGGTTTGTTTACAGGGGCAGTCAAATGCTTAACGCCGCGGAAACAACCTGGTGACCGGCCCGTCGATCTTGCTGGATAGCGTCGCGTTAGACCCCTTCAGCAAGGAAAGCGACGCACATCATGAGCAACGACAAAGAGACAACGCAACTGCTGGAACCGCCGGCACCGTCAGGCGCCGCCGTCGTCGGAAGCGCTCCGGCAGCGACGGCGGGCAACGCTGCGGCGCTGAGCGCCACCAAGGAAAGCCTCGAGGACTACACCCTGCGGTTCGCGCCGCGCTCCTACCGCAAGTGGAGCGCCGGCGTAGTGGCCACCAGTGCCCTGGGCGGCATTGCCTACCTGGCGGACTTCTCCATCGGCGCGAACATCGGCATCGCGTACGGCACCGTCAACGCCATTTTCGGCATCCTGGTGGCGGCGGTGATCATCTTCGCCACAGGCTTCCCGTTGGCCTATTACGCAGCCCGGTACAACATCGACCTGGACCTCATCACCCGCGGCTCCGGCTTCGGCTACTACGGGTCCGTGGTCACCAACGTCATCTTCGCGACATTCACGTTCATCTTCTTCGCCCTTGAAGGCTCCATCATGGCCCAGGGCCTGGAAGTGGGCCTGGGGATTCCGCAGTGGCTGGGGTACGCCGCATCCACCGTGATCATCATTCCGCTGGTGATCTACGGGATGAACACCCTGGCCAAGCTGCAGGTGTGGACCACCCCGCTGTGGCTGCTCCTGATGGTGGTTCCGGTGGGCTACCTGCTGGTTTCGCACCCGGAGAGCATCAACACCTTCTTCGCCTACACCGGGCAATCTGGCGAGGGCGGGCCCAACCTTGCCTCCGTGATGCTGGCTGCCGGCGTGTGCCTGTCCCTAATGGCCCAGATTGCCGAACAGATCGACTACCTGCGCTTCATGCCGCCCCGCACCGAGGCCAACAAGGGTGCGTGGTGGCGGGCAGTGATCCTTGCCGGGCCGGGCTGGGTGATCTTCGGCGCCATCAAGCAGATCGTCGGGCTGTTCATTGCCATCTACCTGATCGCTACTTTGGATCCGGCTGCCTCCGCCACCGCCAACGAGCCGGTGCACCAGTTCCTGGGCGTCTACCGGGAGATGATGCCGGCCTGGCTGGCCATGACGCTGGCGGTGGTGCTGGTGGTCATCTCGCAGATCAAGATCAATGTCACCAACGCCTACTCCGGCTCGCTGGCATGGACCAACTCCTTCACCCGCATCACCAAGACCTACCCCGGCCGCATGGTCTTCGTGGTGGTCAACCTGGTCATTGCCCTGGTCCTGATGGAAGCCAACATGTTCGACTTCCTCAACACCATCCTCGGGTTCTACGCCAACTGCGCCATGGCGTGGGTGGTAACCGTGGCATCCGACATCGCCATCAACAAGTACCTGCTGAAGATCTCGCCCAAGGTTCCGGAGTTTCGCCGCGGCATGCTGTATGCGGTGAACCCGGTGGGGTTCGTCTCGATGCTCGTTTCCGCGGGGATCTCGATTGCCGTGTTCTTTGGAGCCTTTGGGGCCGCGATCCAGCCGTTCTCGCCCATCTTCGCGGTGGGCCTGGCGCTGGTTCTTCCGCCGGTGCTGGCCCTGGCCACCCGCGGGCGGTACTACCTCCGCCGCACGGACGACGGCATTGACCTGCCCATGTTCGACGCCGATGGGAACCCGAGCGACGCCAAGCTCCTGTGCCACGTGACCGGCATTGAGTTCGAGCGGCCGGACATGGTCCGTTCCGCGAAGGACGCTCCCGACGGCGGCCCGCAGTATGTTTCGTCGCTCGCCTTGTCCACGGACAAGACAGGGGAGTTGGTGCTGCCGCCGCAGAAGTAGCCACTCGACATATCTGTCATAAGGAAAGCCGGTGCTTTTGTGCCGGCTTCCCTTATGACTTTTTCCGTGACCCTTGGTGATGGTAAAACCTTGCCGGGGTAGCTGTGGATAAGTTTGATCGCTGAATTGTGACCTGGGCTACCCTTAAGTCATTGTCCGGAGCAAGCCGTCTTGAAACTACTGGGGGATTAGCGGCCCATGACATCACAGAACCTCCCTACGTCTTGGCGGGCCCGGCCCAGTGCCGCCGCCTTCCTTGTTGCAGCGGCGCTATTGCTTGCCGGTTGTGCTGGTGGCGCTCCCGCAGATCCCGGCACGGCAACTCCTGCGGGTACAGAGTCGGCCAGCCCCAGCCCCAGCCCTTCCTCGACTCCAACGCCGACCGCCGTCTACAAGCCAGCCGACGCATCCGGCCCTGCCCAGAACGTTCCGGTCCCCGTGCTGCCTGAGGTTGCAAAGACGGAGACGAAGGAGGGGCTTGAGGCGTTCGCAAAGTACTGGTTCAGTGTGCTCAGTTACTCCTACGAGACTGGCAAGATTGATGCCTTTGAAAGCGTGGAGCCAGAGTCCTGCGCAGCCTGCCAAAAAGTCAAAGAAGTCATAGTGAACTGGCACTCAGATGGACGATGGCTTGTAGGCGGAAAGCTTACGACTCCAGTCGCAGACACCAATTTCGTAAAGGATCAAGGGGGGAAGTACAAGGTAGCCGTTCAGGTTCACCAAGAGCCGTTGTCCTATATGCGAGCTGATGGGACTACCGCACGAACAGACCCACAGGCGCCCGACCAGGGCAATCTGCTCGTTGTGGCCTATGAGAACGGCGCCTGGTCAGTGGCTGAGCTCGGAAGCATAGTTGGCTAGCCATGTCGGGTTATCGACTGCTCCGTATCATCCTTGCAGCGGCAGTCTTCCTTCTCTTTCTTTCGCATCCCGTTCGTGCGGAGGAAGCTAGCGATCCGGAGTTCGGTGGGGAGTGGAATCCCGGACTGCAATTCAATGGCTTCAAATGGGACTCTGAGGCAAAGGATTTTGTTCGAGCAGATCCAAACGTCCCTAATACAGACCCCAACGAGTACAAGTACGAACTCCAGTGCCACTTGGGCGGTGGTGACTTTGACACGCCTTGCCTCGCGAGGCAGCTTGAGTGCAAAAACGGGCCCGACGGAAAGGAAGGAATTCCTGTCACTTGGCTTTCCAAGCCACGGGGAGTTCCGGGGGCAGTCTGGGCATTCCATTCCGGCCCTACTTGCCTCTACGACGCCCGACCAGAAGACCTGCTGCCTCGGATCGCCGCTGACATCCAGCGGCAATTCCAGAGCCTTCCGGTCGACGCCGGGACAGTGGTGGCCCAACCAAGTCCGCACACGTTGAGGGGTGCCGAGACCAACTTCTACGCGGAGGCGGCTGAACAGCAGTTCGACGTCACCATGTTCGGGCAGCAGGTGCACATCATTGCCACGCCGGTCCAGTACACCTGGAACTACGGGGATGGGACCGTCTTCGGTCCCCAGCCGTCAATGGGCGGACCGCTGCCGCAGGACCGCTGGGGCGAGAAGACCCGGACGAGCCATGCCTACGGAGCCACGGGCGACTTCCAGGTGGTGCTGACCACGTCCTTCCAGGGAACGTACTCTGTCAACGCCGGTCCGGCCCTGCCGATACCGGGCCAGGGCCAGTTCAGCGCTCCACCCCAGACCATCAGCGTGTGGCGCTCGCTCACCAGGAACTACGCCGATGACTGCAACGCCAATCCCCAGGGCCAGGGCTGTCCGGGCGGCCAGCGGTAGGGGCTCAATAAGAGCCACGGCGCCCGGCGAACCTGCTGTGATTCGCATCGCAGCCGGAATAGCCGCCGGTGCTTCCAAGTTGGCAAGGACAGTAGTCTTCAGCCTTCGAAAGGAACTGCGCATGCTGTTTTCCCCCCTCACCCTCGGCGAACTTGAACTCCCCAACCGCCTGGTCATGGCGCCTCTGACGCGGCTCCGCGCAGGTGAGGAAGGCGTCCCCGGTCCGCTCGTCGTCGAGCATTACCGCCAGCGGGCGTCCCTCGGGCTCATTGTCAGCGAAGGAACCTATCCCGCCCCTGCCGGCCGGTCCTACGCCGGCCAGCCCGGCATCGTCACCGAGGAACAGGTGGCCGGCTGGAAGAACGTCACCGACGCCGTCCACGCTGAAGGCGGCCGCATGTTCGCCCAGGTCATGCACGGCGGACGCGTCTCGCACCCGGACATCACCGGCGGCCTTGTACCGGTGGCTCCCAGCGCCGTCGCCATCGAGGGCGAGGTCCGCACCCCGCTCGGCAAGCAGCCCTACCCGGTGCCGCATGCGCTGACCACGGATGAGCTGCCCATGGTGATCCAGGAATTCGTGAATGCTTCGCTCAACGCCATCGAGGCCGGTTTCGACGGCGTGGAACTGCACTCGGCCAACGGATACCTGCTGCACGAATTCCTTGCCCCCAACTCCAACGTCCGCACCGACAGCTACGGCGGCTCGCCGGAGAACCGTGCCAGGTTCGTCATCGAAACCGTGAACGCAGTGGTGGCCGCCATTGGCGCCAACCGCGTCGGCATCCGCATCTCCCCGGAGCACAACGTGCAGGGAATCGCTGAAACTGATGCCGCCGACGTCCGTGCGACGTACGAGGTGCTCGTGGACAGCATCGCCCCGCTCAACCTTGCATACCTGAGCATCCTGCACCACGAGCCGGCAGGGGAACTGGTCCAGGATCTCCGTGCCCGCTTCGGCGGAACCTTCCTGGTGAACACCGGATTCGGCGTGGTCACCACCCGTGATGAGGCCGCGTCCCTGGTGGCGGACGGCCATGCCGACGCTGTGGTGGTGGGCCGTCCTGCCATTGCCAACCCGGACCTTGCCCGCCGCTGGAAGGAAAGCCTCCCGCTGAACGAGCCGGACCCGTCTACGTTCTACGCCGCCGGCGCGGAGGGTTACACGGACTACCCCGCCTACCAGAACTAGGACGGGGTTTAACGACGACGGCGGCACCCGGCTCTGGGTGCCGCCGTCGCTGGCTGCGCGGTGTGCTGTCCCGGCAGCTGGCGCCAGGGGCCATCCGACGACCTCCGGCTCACACTGTTAATCTGGCCCGCCGGACTCCTCAGGGATGCCGGCGGTGATCAGATGCTACTCCAGCGAATGGACTTTCGCTAGGGCCGATTTCCCGGCAAGCGCGTGCCGTTAAAGCACGGCCTCCCGGCCGGTTCCTTCCTTCATCACCAGCTTGCCGTCCTCGATCCAAACCAGCACGCTTTTAGGCTTGCCGCTCACCTTCGTGATCGCCTTCAGCCCCCGATTGGTCACCTCCACGCCCACCTGCGCTCCCTTTGCAGGTAGCTCCACGGACACCTCGTTGGCAATGCCCAGGAGCGGGTTGGTGGACACCCCTAGGTCCCGCCGCGCCTGTTTGCCGTTGACCGTCACAGTGATGTTGGCTTCGTCGAACCCCTCCTGAAAAACGATAAGCAGTTCCCGCATGGTGGCCTCTTCCTCGAGCGTTGGGCGCCTGTGACGGCATTTCCACTACAGCACTTTGCGGGCGGGAGCGGAATACCTCTGCCCGGGGGTGCCGGTGGCCGGCTGCCGCACGGGCAGTGGAGCCGGGGAAGCCGGTAGGGCAAGATGTTCTGGTGACTCAACTGCCGCAAGCCCCGTCCGCCCCGTCCCAGTCCACGACACCGGACGATGCCATCTACTCGCAGATAGCCGCAGAGCTCGGCGTCAAGGCCTGGCAGGTGAAGGCAGCTGTTGAACTGCTCGACGGCGGATCCACCGTGCCGTTCATCGCCCGGTACCGCAAGGAGGCCACCGGGACGCTGGACGACACCCAGCTCCGCGAACTCGACGAACGGCTCCGCTACCTCCGCGAGCTTGCCGACCGCCGTCGTTCGGTGCTCGACGCGATCGAAGCGCAGGGCCAGTTGACTCCTGAGCTGGCCAAGGCCATCCTCGCCGCGGACACGAAATCCCGGCTCGAGGACATCTACCTGCCGTTCAAGTCCAGGCGGCGGACCAAGGCGCAGATCGCGCGGGAAGCCGGCCTTGAGCCCCTTGCCGATGCCCTGCTGAAGCGGCCTGACCTTGACCCGGAACGCGAGGCCGCCAAGTACCTCAACGCGGAGCATGCCATCGCCGACGCCGTTGCGGCGCTGGCCGGGGCACGCGCCATCCTGGTTGAGCGGGTAGCGCAGGACCCCGACCTGGCCGCCACCCTGCGTGAGCGGCTGTGGACGCAGGGCCGCATGGTGTCGCGCGTAAAGAAGGGGAAGGAAAGCGACGGGCAGAAATTTGCCGACTACTTCAAGTTCGCCCAGGCGCCCGCCGGGATGCCTTCCCACCGCGTCCTGGCATTGCTGCGCGGCGAGAAGGACGGCGTCCTCGAGCTGGACCTTGCCGAGGCAGATCCAGCGGACGACGACGCTTTGGCGGCCGCGCGCTCGCGGTACGAATCGGCAGTGGGCAGGTGCCTCGGGGTCGCCGACCGCGGCCGTCCCGCCGACGCGTGGCTGGTCCAGACCGCGCAGGTGGCCTGGCGGTCCCGCCTGCTGTCGCGGCTGACTGCGGATCTCCGCGGCAAGATGTTCGTTGCCGCGGAGGACGAGGCCGTCCGGGTGTTCGCGGCCAACCTGCGCGACGTACTGCTGGCCGCCCCGGCCGGGAACCGGGCCACCCTCGGGCTGGACCCGGGGCTCCGCACCGGCGTCAAAGTGGCCGTGGTGGACGGCACCGGCAAGGTGGTGGCCACCGACACCGTCTACCCGCATGCACCCGCCCGGAAGTGGGACGAAGCACTGGCAACCCTGGTGCGGCTGGCGCGGCAGCACGCCGTCGAACTCATCGCCATTGGAAACGGCACGGCGTCGCGGGAGACGGACAAACTCGCGGCCGAGCTGATCAAGCTGCTGCCGGAGGTGGACCGGAAGCCGCAGAAGCTGGTGGTGTCCGAAGCCGGTGCGTCCGTCTATTCTGCGTCGGCCCTTGCTGCCGCTGAGCTGCCCGGGATGGACGTCTCCCTCCGCGGTGCGGTGTCCATTGCCCGCCGTCTCCAGGACCCGCTTGCGGAGCTGGTGAAAATCGATCCGAAGTCCATCGGTGTGGGCCAGTACCAGCATGACGTGACGGCCTCGAAGCTGGACCGCAGCCTGGACGCCGTGGTGGAGGACTGCGTGAACGCCGTGGGCGTGGACGTGAACACGGCCTCGCCCGCACTGCTCAGCCGCGTGGCCGGCGTCGGGCCCCTGCTGAGCGAAAACATTGTGGCCTACCGGAACGAGCACGGCCCCTTCGCCAAGCGCACCGACCTGAAAAAGGTGCCGCGGCTGGGCGCCAAGGCCTTTGAGCAGTGCGCAGGCTTCCTCCGGATCACCGGGGGAGCGGAGCCGCTGGACGCCTCCAGTGTGCACCCGGAATCCTATGCGGTGGCCCGGAAGATCCTGGTTGCTGCCGGTTCGGCGCCGGCCTCCTCCCTGGACCCGCGCGACTTCGTGGACGATACGTTCGGCCTGCCCACAGTGCAGGACATTCTCTCCGAGCTGGACAAGCCGGGACGGGACCCGCGCCCTGCGTTTGCGGCCGCGACATTCTCGGAGGGAATCGAGAAGATCTCCGACCTCAGGCCCGGGATGGTGCTGGAGGGAACGGTGACGAACGTCGCTGCCTTCGGCGCCTTTGTTGACGTTGGCGTCCACCAGGACGGCCTGGTCCACGTCTCGGCGATGGCG
This sequence comes from Pseudarthrobacter sp. L1SW, assembly GCF_020809045.1. Taxonomy (NCBI): domain Bacteria; kingdom Bacillati; phylum Actinomycetota; class Actinomycetes; order Micrococcales; family Micrococcaceae; genus Pseudarthrobacter; species Pseudarthrobacter sp. L1SW. Next base: position 924,045 of record NZ_CP078079.1, read on the forward strand.
AACCGCTTTGTTTCCGATCCCCGCGAAGTGGTGAAGTCCGGCCAGGTGGTCCGTGTGAAGGTGCTGGAGGCGGATCCTGAGCGGAAGAGGATTTCCCTGACGTTGAGGCTCGACGACGAACCCTCCGTTGGCGGGGCCGGTTCCGGCAGGCCGGGGGCCGGCAGGTCCGGGGGAGGTCAGTCCGGCTCGCCAAAGGCCGGCCCGCAGAAGCCCGGTTCGCAGAAGCCTGGTTCGCAGAAGCCTGGCGCCCAGCAGCCCGGCGCCCGGCCGGAGCCGAAGCGCTCGGGAGCGCAGCCCGCCGTCGGCCGTGCTTCTTCGCCGAAGCCTGCCCCCGTCAACACAGCCATGGCCGAGGCCCTGCGGAAAGCTGGCCTTGGCAAGTAGTCCTGTTGCGGTTGTTCAGGCCAGCGACAGCACGAACGCAAGGACAAACCCGGCCGCGGTGCTCAGCGCGACGGCCGGTCCGCCGTGCTCATAGGCTTCCGGCATTAGGGTGTCTGCGAGGGACGCGATCACCGCGCCTGCTGCGAATGCGAGCGGTACGGAGATGGCCTCGGGGTCGGTGCCGGATAGCGGCCCAGCCCCGACGACGACGGCGATGACCAGCAGGACGGCACAGGCAACCCACAATCCGATGATGCTGCTGGTGGACCGCCCCTGGCTCCGCATGGAGGCTGAACCAACCAGCGCTTCGGGGAAGTTGGAGACAAAGATTGCTGCCAGCAAAGCCAGACCTCCTGTTCCCTCGCCCAAGGAGATTCCCAAGGCAACGTTTTCCGGGACGCCGTCCAGAGTGACCGCGGCCAGCAAGGCCAAACCGGCGGCTCCGCTCGTGGATGCCTTGGTGGCGCGTTTGTCGCTCGCCGCGGCATCGGTGTCCAGCTTCGCACTTCCCTGGAACTCATCCGCGGCCTTGGCATGCTTCTGGTCTCCCGCCTGTGCCCAGCGGTCCAGTACAGCGCTCAAAACCGTGAAGACCACTGCACCCAGCAGCAGCCCGATCGCCGCGCGTACTATGCCCCCGCGTTGGTAAGCGTCCTCGAAGAGTTCAAAAGCCAAAGCTGTGATGAGCGAACCGGCGGCGAAAGCCAGGAGCATGGCCAGAAGCCGTTTGGGAAGTTCGAACCGGACACCGATGAATGCACCCAGTACCAGGGCGCTGGATGCTATGGCGCCAAACCACAGCGACATCATCATCCGGCAAGTATAGGAGCCTGCTGGTTGACGTGGGAATACGTGCTTTGGCTCCGCAGCGCGGGCCGACTTTCGGCAGTGCGGTGTTTCTGCAAAGGTGGGCTTATGACCTATTTTCTGGAGTACACGATTCCTGCCGCGACCGGCGATGCCGAGTTTGAGTTCCCCTACGATGAGATCAACACCGGCACCACCATTCCGCTCTCCGAAACCAACGCGGAGGTGGTGCACACCCCGGAACTTCCGGCCAGGACAGGGATCGTCGGGGCAACCGTGCCGGAGGCAAAGCTTGAAGCGGAGCAGCTCATAACCCACAGCCGTGCCTCCGAAGCTTCCCTTTACTTTGACCCGTCCAACTCGCTGCAGGCTGGCGTGGGCACGCTTGTGGCCACGTTCAGCGAAGGCCGGGGCTGGCAGGACGCCTAAGCCACCGGCGGTTGGCCGAGGCTACCCACCAGCCTCGGCCGCCCGAACTGGGTCCGCACCCCTGGTGAAAACAGGACCGATTCGGGCGGACCGCCCACGCTGATCCCCGCAGACCCAATCAGTTCGTCCTGTAGATGGTCCAGCCTGGCAGAGTACAGCGGCCATGGTTGATGGGTGTTGGGAATGTAGATGCTCCGTCCCCGGAATGCGCCGTGCATGCCAAACCTCGCCGTGAGGAAGACCGATAACGGGTCCTCGACGGCGGGCCCGGACTGGGGTACCACGGCAAAGCTGCTCCGGGCTCCTTGCCTGAAACGCCTGACGGAATAGCCGAGCGTTTCATTGCCCGGCGCCGGCCAGGGCTGGGAAGAGCGGATTCGCGACCACACGTAGGGATGCCGGCCGCCCGCGCCGCCAGGACCACCGGCAGCCGGTCAGCGTCCAGGCTCAGGAAGACCACGCCCCGGGTGCCATCGGGTTCCCTCGAATAGAGGCGCACGTTGACCTCATTGAAGCTCCCCAAGTACGGGATTCCGGGACCGCGTCCGATTCCGGCGTTCGTCATCCGTAAAGCGATAAGACCAACCCACGTACTGCCGTCGAAGAGGTCCGGCTGCACTCCGGGCGGCATGAAACGGGCAGCCTCGTTTTCAGGGATGCGCCAGTGCAGGAATATGGCGTCTCTCCACTGCTGGTCCATGATGCAGGGCGGCGGCAGTTCGGGCGGGGAGGGCCAGAGGTCCGCGGCGTTCGAACGGTGATCCACGTGCGAAGCCTACCGGAGGCCACTGGACGCGACTCTGCCTTTCTAGCTTGCGGGGGCCCCGGCAGGATCGGCGGACTCCCGGGACTCTTTCTGCCACGGCCAGCGCCCGGTGATTTCCAGCTCCAGCGAGAAACTGAGGAATGTCCGGATCAGCACAATGACGGCCAGGACCCCGACGCTTTCGAAGGTCGGGGTGACAGCGACGGTGCGGATGATGTCGGCGGCCACCAGCAGCTCGAGGCCCAGAAGGATGGACCTCCCCAGCAGCTGCCGGTAGGAACGGTACAAGGTCAGCTTCTCCGCGCCGGCGGGCAGTTTGCGGGGCTGGTGGCCGCGCAACGCGAGGGGGATGGAAACAAGCGCCCCGATCACCATCACGGCCACCCCGGCAAAGTCGACAAACTCGCCAACCGTTTCAATGATGTGCCGAAAATCCATGGTCCACGCCTTCCTCTTCGTCCTGGGCCCAAGCAGCCAGCCTAAGCGCAGACGTCGGTGCGCGGCCCCAGGCTAGGGGTGGCGTACCCCCTTGCCGGCGAGGATGTCCCGGTAGCCCTCACGGAACGAGGGAAACGCGAATTCAAATCCCGTGCTGCGCAGCAGTTTGTTCCGGCAGCGCTTATTGCCGCCCCGTGCGGGCCCGGCATCGCCCACTGGCGGCTCCGCCAGCCCCAGCTCCGCGGCCAGGAAGCGCAGCACTGTGCCCAGATCGGCGGGGTCGTTGTCCACGCCCACGTATACGGGGGCCGGTTCGGGAGGCATGGTGGCCAGGTGCACGATGGCGGCAGCAGCGTCGTCGCGGTGGATGCGGTTGGTGTACCTGGCATCGTCCGGTACCACCGCGGTACCGCCGCGGACCTGGTCGATCAGGCGCGTGCGGCCGGGTCCGTAGATGCCGCCCAGCCGGAGGGACGTGGCAGTGGTTGCCGTTCCGCTGAACCTGGACTCCAGCAGCTGCTCCGCCTCCAGCAGGATGCGCCCCGAGAATCCAGCGGGGCGGGGAGGCGTGCTTTCATCCACCCAACCGCCGCCGGCATCGCCGTACACCGCCGTCGAGGAAACGAAAAGCACCCGCTGGGGCCTCACGCCGTCGCGCTCCAAGGCGTCCAGCACGTGGCTGAGGCCGCCAACATAGGCGGACCGGTAGGCCTCTTCCGTCGTCGAGTCGGCAGCCACGGCAATGACGACGGCGGTGGTGTCCGCCGGGACGCGCGGCAGGTCGGGTGCGCCCAGGTCCGCCGCTGCACCTTCGATCGCGGCCGGCAGTTTGGCGGGGGAACGCCGCCAGCCCACCACGTGGTGGCCAAGGGCATGGAACCGCAGCCCGGCCTCGGTCCCCAAATCACCGCAGCCGGCTAACAGGATGGTCATGGGTTACGGCGCCTCCACCGGGAAGAACACCCTGGGGTCTTGGAGCAGGGCGGGGTAGGCAAAAGCGGAGCGGTCGATGATCTCGGTGACAGTGAAATTCCTGCCGAACCTGCCGTCCTCCAGCGTGATGGGCCGGCCCACCACCTGTCCCACCGCAAACTTGTGGCCGTGCTCGAACGGAACGGCCACCGGCGTTTTGCCCGGCAGTGTGGAGAATGCTTCCTCCTGCGCCAGGCGCTTGCGGGTCGGTTTCTTGACCAGCTGCTTGGGCGGTGCCTTCCGGGACTGCCGGGAAGGGCGGCGGGACCCGTCGTCGAGGAAGACAGGGGAGTAGTCGTCGTCGCCAGGAACCGCCTCCGCAGCGGAGCTCCGGTTCACCGGCGGAAGCGCCACTGTGGTCAGTGTCTGGGGATCGACGTCGTGGTGCGGGGAACGGAGGATCCACAGAATGTCGCCTTCCGGCTCCTGCGGGAGGAACTCATGCCTGGGCTCCGGCCAGATGTAGTCCATTTCGGGGATCGCATCCGTGAATACCGGGCTGTAGAACTTCGGCTCCTTGCGCACGAGCTTGGAGCGGTGGCTGAGGTGGAAATCTGCATCCCCAAGCCAAGGCGGAAGCGGAATCTTCGCCGCATAGTCCGGGTGGGCGGCTTGTGGTGCAAATTCGGTGATGTTCGCCCGGGTGTTGTCCGGGTGGCCGCGCTTGGTCCACTCGTCCACCATTGCCAGGCCGTACATGGTCAGGGCCGGCACATAGCCCATCCACATCCGGATCGCCGGGTGGGTCTGCCAGCCGTATCCCGGCAGCACCAGGGAACGGAGTGCCTGCAGCGCCTCGACGCGCTGCTTGCCCAGCCTGGCGGTGTCCAAGGCGGCGGCGCTCTGCTGGAAATCGGGGTACGGGAGGAAGGTTTGCATCCCTTCAGTCTGACGGCACCTGGCGGATGTGCCAATTGCAGTGCCCCGGACCACACACGCAGGCCGGTGGTGTTCACATCGTGGACGCATGCATACGCCGGGGGCCTCCACGCACTAAGATCACCGCAACCACCCCAGCCTTTTGGAAGCCCTCTCATGACATCAACTGTTGAAAAAACCACCGGAAACACCCCAGCCTCCATGCCCCGCTACGGGCAGATGCTCAGCCCGGAAGCAAAGGGCATCCTGGTCCTTGACGAGTTCACCATCGATCCTGCAGCAGCGCGCAAAGAGCAGCACCGCTTCCGCGACGGCGTGGCTGCAGTCGCCCGGACGATGCGCCGGATCGCCGCTCTCCGCATTGTGATCGCGATCGTAGCCATCGGAAACCTGCCGCTGTTCCTGCTCTCCAGCGGCTGGTGGATCTACGCCGTATCGCTCACCCTCGTGGTGGCCGTGCACGCGGCTGTTTCGTGGCTGAACCGCCACGAGCCGCGGCTGAAGCAGCGCTCGGCCCTGGAGTTGCACATGCACCGGGAACGCAGCGTCAACTACCGCAAGGTGCGCGACGCCGTGAAGTACATGATCGACACCCCCGCACGCATGAACGAGCACCTGTACCTGGAACTGCTCGCCGCGAAGCGCGTCGCCCTCAACCTGGCCCATGGCACCGTCGCCCTGCTGGACACCAGCGATGACAAGGCGTGGAAGGTACGGATCGTGCGGGAAATTCCCGCCGCCGGCTGACCGCGCGGCAGTCCCTCCAAGGATTAAGGAACGACGCCGGCACGCCCCTTTTGGGGGCGTGCCGGCGTCGTTTTTGGTCAACGGAATTTGTCTATCGCCGACCTGTCTGTGGTGCCCTTCGGCTGCCGCCTCGCGGTGGCTGGCCCGGCGGCGACAACAGCCGCCAGGCCTGCGCAATCACTATGCGGGGAGCTGGATGACCTGTCCCTCGAATACGAGGTTGGGATCGGCGATGGTGTCCAGGTTGGCATCGGCAAGGTGCTGCCAGCCGCCCTGGACGCCAAGCTTCTCGGCAACAATGCTCAGGGTGTCCCCTGCCTGCAGCGTGTAGGTTTCGCCGCTCAGGGCCACTGCGGTCACGTGCTTGGCTGCCGGCGCCTGGGCAACCGGCGCGCTTTGCGCGGCCTGGACGGGAGCGGCCTGGACAGGCGCCGCCTGCCCGGGAGCGCTCTGGACGGGCGCCGCCTGGACTGCGCCGGTTGCGCCGCCGCTGAGGCCCAGCTGCGCAGCGCAGGACGGCCAGGCACCCCAGCCCTGCGAGGCCTGGACCTGCTCCGCCACGGCGATCTGCTGCTCGCGGCTGGCATCGGCCGCTGAACCCGTGCCCCCATAGGCGGCCCAGGTGGTGGGGCTGAACTGCAGGCCGCCGGAGTAGCCGTTTCCGGTGTTGATGGCCCAGTTGCCGCCGCTCTCACACTGCGCCAGGGCATCCCAGGTGGAGGTGCTGGTGGTGGCATTAGCCGCCGTGGCTGAGAGTGCCAGGCCTGCCGCGGAGATGGCGGCTACAGTGGCTCCGCGGCGCGCGGCAGTACGGAATTTGGTGTTTTTCATGATGGTGATGCTCCCGAAGGCCACCTGCGCTGGTTCCGTCCCCGGAGATCATCGCGCCACTGCCCGCCCCTGACGAATAGAGGTCAATTTCGGTGGCTGCCTGCTGGGCAGTTGTGGTGGAGGCAGCACCGGGCATTCCTGGCCCGCCGGCAGCGGGCATGCTTTTCACGCTAGGACATCACCGGGGCGTTATCAAATCGAGATTTTTCTGGGTGTTAGCTGGTGGTTGCCTGACCGAGCGCAGCGGCCAGGTAGGGAGCGGTGCGGCTGCGGGTGGAGCGGGCGACGGCGGCAGGCGTCCCGGCCGCCATGATCTGCCCGCCCTTGTCCCCTCCTGACGGCCCGAGGTCGATGACCCAGTCGGCTCCGGCAACCACGGCCATGTCGTGCTCAACCACCACCACCGAATTTCCGGCGTCCACCAGGCCGTGGAGCTGGGCCATCAGGAGTTGCACGTCGGCGGGGTGCAGTCCGGTGGTCGGCTCATCCAGGAGGTAGACGCTGTGGCCGCGCTGTGCCCGTTGCAGCTCAGTAGCCAGTTTGATGCGCTGCGCCTCGCCGCCGGAGAGTTCGGTGGCCGGCTGCCCCAGCCGCAAGTAGCCAAGACCCACGTCCTTCAGGCTTGTGAGGCTCCGCGCCGCAGCGGGGATGCCGGCCAGGAATTCGGAGGCGGCGTCCACCGTCAGCGCCAGGACCTCGGCCACATTCAGGCCCCGGTACAGCACCTCAAGCGTTTCCGGGTTGTACCGGGATCCTGCGCACTCAGGGCACGGGCCGTAGCTGCCGGGAAGGAAGAGGAGTTCGACGGCCACAAATCCCTCTCCCTGGCACGTTTCGCAGCGCCCGCCAGCCACGTTGAAGGAGAACCTTCCGGCACCGAAGCCGCGGTCCCTGGCGTGGTCCGTTGCGGCGAACTCCTTTCGGACGGCGTCGAAAAGCCCGGTGTAGGTGGCCAGGTTGGACCGCGGGGTCCGGCCGATGGGCTTCTGGTCCACGGTGACCAGCCGGTCGATGCCGTGGTTGCCCATGACGCTTCCCAGCTCCAGTGGTTCCGCAGGTTCGTCCTGCTCCACCGGGGTTTTGAGACCGGCGGCCACCACCTCGCCCAGGACTTTGCCCACCAGAGTGGACTTGCCGGAGCCGGAAACACCTGTGACTGCCGTGAGCACGCCCAACGGGAACTCTGCGTCCAGTCCCCGCAGGTTGTGCCGGCGGATGTCCGTCAGTTCCAGCCACTCCTTCGGCTCCCTGGCCCGGCTGGTACCGGCACCGCCCGCGGGGACGTGCCCGCCGTCGTCGAACAGGAAAGGCCTGGTGACTGACGCCTCAATCCCGGCGAGGCCGCCGACGGGTCCGCTGTACAGCACTTCGCCGCCGCCCTCGCCGGCGCGCGGGCCCACGTCCACCAACCAGTCGGCCCTGCGCACCACGTCCATGTTGTGTTCCACCACAAATACGGAGTTGCCGGACGATTTCAGCTGCTCCAGCACCTCCAGCAGCGGCTCTGCGTCGGCGGGATGAAGCCCCGCGGAGGGCTCATCAAGCACGTAGATCACGCCGAACAGGCCGGACCGCAGCTGCGTGGCGATCCTGAGCCGCTGCATCTCGCCCGGCGACAGGGTGGGGGTGGCGCGGCCGAGCGCCAGGTAGCCGAGTCCGAGGTCCAGCAGGACAGTGATCCGCTGGAGCAGGTCCCGGGTGATGGCCACCGCTACCTCGTTGGACTCCCCGGAAAGCTGCCTCCGGGAGGCCGTGCCGGCGTCGTCCAATCCAGCGGTGGGACGGACGGCCTCCGCAAGCTCCACCATGGGAAGCCGGTTGAGTTCGGCGATGGTCCTGCCCCCGAAGGTCACAGCCAGGGCCTCCGGCACCAGCCCCGTCCCCGAACAGCGCGGGCACGGCCCGGACTCCATGTAGGCCAGCACTCGCTCGCGCATTGAGGCACTCTGCGAATCGGCCAGCGTGTGGAGGACATAGCTCCTGGCGCTCCAGAACCGCCCCTTGTACGGTTTGGCCACGCGGTCACGCTGCGGAGTCACCTCCACCACCGGCTGCTCCTCCGTGAACAGGATCCAGTCGCGGTGTTTCCTGGGCAGCTTGCGCCAGGGGACGTCGACGTCGTAGCCCAGGTGGGTGAGGATGTCCCGGAGGTTCTTACCCTGCCAGGCGCCGGGCCAGGCCGCGATGGCGCCGTTGCGGATGCTGAGGGACGGGTCCGGGACCATTGAGGATTCGCTGACGGTGTGCGCAATGCCCAGCCCATGGCATTCCCGGCAGGCGCCGGCAGCCGTATTGGGGGAGAAGGCGTCTGAATCCAGCTGGGTGGAGCCTGCCGGGTATGTTCCGGCTCTTGAGAACAGCATGCGCAACGAGTTGGAGAGCGTGGTGACAGTGCCTACGGTTGACCTGCTGCTGGGCGCGCTGCGGCGCTGTTGAAGCGCGACGGCGGGTGGCAGCCCGCTGATCAGTTCCACCTTCGGATTGTGCCCCTGCTGGATGAGGCGGCGCGCGTACGGGGCCACGGATTCGAAGTACCGCCGCTGCGCCTCGGCATAGATGGTGCCGAACGCCAGTGAGGACTTGCCGGAGCCGGAGACGCCGGTGAACGCCACGATTGCGCCGCGCGGCACATCCACATCCACGTTTCTTAGGTTGTTTTCGCGGGCCCCCCGGACCCGGACGAAACCGTCGGCGGAAGCGGCAGGAGCCGGGTACTGCAGGTCATCAGCGTGCTGGGCGTTCTGCATTGGTCCGACTCTAGTGTCGATTCGGGTCCCGGGCATTATCCTGACCCGATGGATAACTTTGCGGGCGGCACCGCCGTGCCTGAAACAGAACCGGACGCAGCTGGCCTGGAGGTTCCGGCCCGGATCCTTCCGGTGGCCGAGCTGCACCTTCACATCGAGGGGACCCTCCAGCCCGAACTGATCTTTGAGCTGGCCGGGCGGAACGGCATCGCCCTCCCGTATTCAGGCCTGGACGAGCTCCGGGAAAAGTACGAATTCACCGACCTGCAGTCATTCCTGGACCTGTACTACGCGAACATGGCCGTCCTGCAGACCGAACAGGACTTCGCCGACATGACCCGGGCCTACCTAGAGCGCGCGGCCGCTGCCGGGGTCCGGCACGCCGAGATCATGATGGACCCGCAGGCCCACCTCTCCCGCGGGATTTCCCTGCAGACCTGCGTCAACGGGGTCGCGTCCGTACTGGCGACATCGCAGGAGGAGTTTGGGGTTTCCACCCTGCTGATTGCCGCCTTCCTGCGGGATCTTTCCGAGGAGTCCGCCCTTGAGGTGCTGGACGGCCTGCTGGCCATGAACGCACCCATCGCCGCCGTCGGCCTGGACTCCGCCGAGGTGGGCAATCCGCCGTCGAAGTTCGAGCGGCTCTATGACAAGGCGCGCGAGGCAGGCCTGCGGCTGACGGCGCACGCGGGCGAGGAGGGACCGCCGTCGTACATCATCGAGGCCCTGGACATCCTGGGCGTGGAGCGCATCGACCACGGCATCCGCTGCATGGAGGATCCGGATCTGGTGGAGCGCCTGGTGGATGCGCGGATCCCGCTTACCGTCTGCCCGCTGTCCAACGTCCGGTTGCGGGCCGTGGACACCCTCGCGGACCATCCGTTGCCGGCCATGCTCGCGGCGGGGCTGAACGTGTCCGTCAACTCGGACGATCCTGCATATTTTGGCGGCTATGTGGACGACAACTTCGCCCAGTTGGCGGCGGTGTTCGAGCTCTCGGATTTCGACAAGGCGCGGCTTGCAGCGAACTCGATCCATTCGTCCTTCGCCTCCGAGGAACGGAAGGCGGAACTGCTGGAGGAGCTGAACAGCGGGGAAGTGGCGGGTCCTTAACGTGTCCCAGCCAACAGCAGCTGATTAATCCCGCTAATATGGAGGCCGCAGGCGTGTCTGGGAAGTGCAATGTCGCACCCATGTCAGCGCTCAAGGGTTGTGCAGTCAGCCCGTTTCCCGAGACCTCAGCCTCACTTGTTGGGACGTCCGCTTAATAGTCGGTCACGACACGCAGTGTTAACCATTTCAAGTCGCGCGATTTAACCGGCAGTTGGCAAGATGCCTAAGACCGATCGCTTTTATAAAGGGGAATCATGGCCAAGTCCACCGCAGAAAACACCTTCCTTCGCCTCAAGACCGTGCTGGATGTCCTGACCGAAGGCGTGTGGTCAGGCGATGCACTGAACGCGGGGCAGGTCCTCGCGGAGGCTACGGCACGCGTGCCGTTCAACGAGCACGAAGCCGAACTGCTCAGCGGCGGGATTCCCCGCGGGCACAAGACGCTCACCTCAGCTACGGCGAAGCTGGTCAAGGCCGGCTGGCTGGTCAAGGGCCGCTCCGGCTGGACCATCACTGACGAAGGCATGCGCGCCACGGTTGCCTTCCCGGACGCCGTTTCCTTCGCCACCGCGCTCGACGCCGGCACTCCGGTGCCTGCCGACGTCCAGGTGCCCACCGCTCCCGAGGGCTTTGTCCGCAGGACCACGGCGGTCCCCGAGGCGGCAGCGCCTGCAGCCGCGGCCGCCGCAGCTGGCGAAACCAAGAAGCCCGCCAAGAAGACCCCCGCGAAGAAGGCCGCTGCCGCCGTGGGCAAGGCAGCCAAGGTGCTCGAGGACGCCGTCGAGCCCGTTGTGAAGGCAGTGCGCAAGGGCAAGGCCCCTGCCAAGGCCACGGACACCGCTGCTCCCGCGGCAGCCGGGCTGTTCGAGGACGCGGATGTCGAGACCCACCCGCAGCCCGAAGCTGTGGCTGTTGCGGGCGACTTCAACACCATCCTGGGCGCTCCGGAGAACTGGGCTCCGCAGTACGACGAAGCGCAGATGGAGTTCGACTTCCTGGACCAGCTCTGGAAGAAGAGTGCGGAACTGCCGGCCGGTTTCTACACCTTCAAGATCGCCCTCAACCGGTCCTGGGACGAGAACTACGGTGCGTTCGGCGCCTTCGACGGCCCCAACCACGAGCTGCACCACGCCGGCGGTCCGGTCACCATCCGGTACAACCACAGTACCCGCGATATCACCATCAACTAACGGGTCGCCCTCCTGCCCAACTAGGTAGCGCCAAGTGTCGTTCTGAACGCTCAAAACGACACTTACTGCTACCTAGTTGGGCGGGGACGGCGCTGACGGAGGGGAGGCACGTTGGCCAGGCACGCAGGTCCGTCATCCGGGGCGCCCGATCCTTCCCGCGGCGCGGCTTCTCCTGGTGGTGCGGCTTCTCCTGGCGGGGCGGCTTCTTCCGGCGCGACGGGTCCAGCTGACGCGGAGGCGGTGCGGCTGACCGCCCGGGTCTTTGGCGTGGTGCAGGGCGTGGGGTTCCGCTACTGGACCATGGGCAAAGCGGAGGAGCTTGGCCTGACCGGCGAGGTGAAGAACCTCGCTGACGGCTCGGTCGCCTTGGTTGCCGAGGGGCCCCAGTGGAAGATCAACGAGCTCCGGACCTGGCTTAACTCAGAGCGCACCCCGGGGCGGGTGGAGCGTGTGGAGGACTCCATTTCCGCCGCTGAGGGCAACTTCCGCGGCTTCCGGGCGCGCTGACCTGTTCCCGGCTTACTCCCGCGGGCTGAGGCCGATAAAGGCACCCAGCTCTTCCAGTGCTGCGGGCTTGTGCGGCATGTAGCTGGTGAGCTCGGGGGAGCGGATAATCACTGCCCTCCATTGCCCGCGTGATACGGCCACATTGATCCGGTTCCTGTTGAGCAGGAATTCTGCTCCCCGCGGTGCCTCGGCCACGGCTGAGCAGGCCATGGACACGAGAACAACGGGTGCTTCCTGGCCCTGGAACTTATCCACGGTTCCCACCCGGACGTCCGGCAGCCCGGCTTCTTCCAGGGATTTCCGGATGAGGTGGACCTGGGCGTTGTAGGCGGCCACCACCAGCAGGTCTTGCTGGTCCAGCGGCCGTGCCTCGCTCTCAGCCCCCGGCTTCCATTTCAGGCCAAGGTGCCGCCGTGCCTGCCGGACCACCTCCGCCGCCTCTTCCTGGGACGCCGTGGTGTTGCCGTTGTGTTCCACAAAAACAGTTTCGACGCCGGGCGGCAGCTCCTCCAGCTTCCGTTGCGATGCCGCTGGGGCGGACTGCAGCTTTCCTTCGTAGCTGAGTGTGGAGACTGCGCGGCACAGGTCCGGATGCATGCGCCAGGTGTCGGCAAGGAAGTAGCCGAGTGCGGCGGGCAGGGTGGCGTGACCGGCGGCCAGCCATCCCAGCGCCGACTCGTAAACGGGTTCCGGGTGCGCACCCTGGGTCACCTGCGGAAGCTGCTGCGGATCGCCGAGCAGGAGCAGCCGCTTGGCTGCCCGGGAAACAGCCAGGGTGTTAGCCAGCGAGAACTGGCCGGCTTCATCGATTACCAGCAGATCCAGGGAACCGGCGGGGACTTCCTTCCCGGTCATGGTCCACGCCGTGCCGCCCACCAGGCAGCCGCCGGAGGCCGCGAGGAGCCGGGCGACGTCGCCTTCCCCGCACGACTTCCAGGGAACGTCGTGCGGGGATGCCAGCTTCTTGGCCACCACCGCGGGGTTGACGCCGCCGGTGGCGATGGCGCAGCAGAGCAGGTTCTCCACCACGTTGTGCGACTGGCCCACCACGCCGATCTTCCAGCCCTCCTTCACCAGCCGGCCGATGACGTGGGCACCGACATAGGTCTTTCCCGTGCCCGGCGGGCCCTGCACGGCGAGGTAGGAATGGTCGAGGTCCCGGAGTGAGGCGGTGATGGCCACGGCGTAGTCCGCGGCGCCCTCGGCGTCATGGGGTACGTCCACCGGCCCTTCCAGGGTGCGGAAGCGCGGCGCCCGCTTGCGCAGGATGTCCAGCCCGGATTGGGCGGGCATGGACGGCAGGGACGCTCCCACGGCAGTGGCGATCTCGGCGATTGCAGCCTCGATGCTCGCGGTGGCCAGCGGCTGGTCCTCTGTCAGTGCCACAGGCAGGTGCGGGTAGGCGGCAACCTTCCCCGACTCGCGCTCAGCGATGGTGATGATGGTGTGTTCCGGGTTGTCAGGGGCCGGGGCAAGCTCGCTGATCCTGGTCCCGAAGGAGTAGGCCCGTGCGCCGGGGGCGGCATCCGGGGCGGCCATGCCGTCCGGCGGCGGTGCATCGTAGAGCCGGCACCAGGTGGAGTCCGCGCGGAAATCGGATCCCTCGGTCATGGTGCCCCGGAGTCGGAGTACCCGGGTGCGCATACGTTCACGGGGTTTGGCCAGGGCCCAGTCGGAGGTGACCTCGGCGGAGGACACCACGAACACGTTCCGTTGGTCAGCCCAGTTCTCGAGCGGAGCTTCCACCCGGTCGAAGTGCTGCCACCAGAACTGCTTGCGTTCCCGGCGGTGGTATCCGGTGGCGGCCGCCACCATCGCGATGGCGCGTTCGTCGTCGGTCCAGGGGCGGTTGTCCGGGAGGCTGGCCAGGTACTCGCGCAGCCTGGCCTCCGCTGGAGTTTCCTCGGGGGCTGCCCGCTGTTCCGGCGCCGGCTGGCCTCCGGTTTCACTCTGGCGCACCGGGGATGCCGCGGGCGCAGCGGCCTGCCCGCCGGGTGTTTCCTGGGCGTCCGCGGCGGCGGCCTGGGCACCGACCTCCAGCAGCCAGTCCCGGAGCCGCAGCGTGGACAGGCAGTCGTACCGGTTGTAGTCCGAAATGGAGGCCAGGACCTTGTCCGCCTCGTCCAGACGGCCCGAATCCCGGGCCGCGCAGTAGGCGGCGTAGGCCACCACGGAGGCCCCGGCGTCTTTCACGTCCCCCGAGCGCAGGTTGCCGCCCATGTAGAGCGGTTCGAGTTTCTTGATGGAGTAGGAGGGCTCGGAAATGCGCAGCGAATGCCGGACGGTGGCGTAAAGGTCCACCAGCAGGCCTTCCCGGAGCCAGCTGTCCACTGTCTCTTCCCCGGCCTGGTGCGCCAGGGAAAGGTTGCGGAGCGCCGTCTTTTCATAGGCCGCGTAGTGGTACACGTGCATGTCCGGATGGCGTGCCCGGCGTTCTTCCACATACGCGAGGAAATCCAGGAAGGCGCGGCGCTCCCCGGACCGGGAGTGCGCCCAGAACGGACGGAACACAGGTTCCCCGTGATGGTCCGGAGCAGGTGCCTCGACCACGCCGAACAGGTACTCGATGCCCCAGGCTCCGGTTGCAGGATCCTGCCAGAGGGGGTCTCCCTCGAAGTCGAAGAAGATGTCCCCGGGGCTGGGCGGCGGGAGTGCGCCGATGGTGTTCCCGGGCAGGACAGTGAACGAGACGGTGTGTGGCTGGCCGTCCTTGGTGAACGTCCGGGAGCCCGCGGCAGCGTCCAGCCCCAGCTGCATGCGCGCCTGCGAGCGGAGCCGTGCGACGGAATTCCGGGCGTCTCCGGCAGGCATGGAGGCTAGTTCCTCGATGGTGGTGACGCCGGCGGCGTGCAGTTTCTTCCGCTGCACCACGGACATCCCCGCCACCATCAGCAGGTCCCGGTGCAGCTGCACCTGCTCGGCGCAGTAATCACACCGGCCGCAGTGGACAATCCCTGGCTGCTGCCACTGGACCGCGCCGTCTGCTTCCCGGTGCTGCCCTGTCAGCTGGCGGAAGCGCCGCCGTCGTTCCCGGAACACCGGCAACAGGTCCGGAAGGGAATGGCTGCTGCGGAGCCAGTCCTCACCTATGCGCGTGCCCAGCACCAGGGTGACCACCGGCGAGGGCTCGAGGCCCATCCCCAGCAGCTGGTCCCCATACGCCGCCAGCTGCAGCAGGGCGCCCACCTTGGCGTGCCGGGCGAGCTTGGTGTCCCAGACCTCGTAGCGGCCGGGAGTTCCGGTGCCTGCGGCCTCGTTGACCAGGAAATCCGCGTAGCCCAGGAACTCACCGTCAAAGAAGGTGGCCTGGAAGACCACGTCCGCCCCGGACCGCAGGGCGAGCTCCGTTTCGGCATGCTTGGCCTGCAGTTCCCCGCGCACGTTCTGGCCGCGGTCAAGGGAGTACACGCCGGCACCCCTGCTGGCATCCCATTCGCCGTACTTGGCAACCAGGCTGGCCAGGACGGTCTGCTCGTGCCGGTCGCCCAGCCTGCCGGCGCGGACCTGCATCTCGTCTGCAGGGAACACCGCCTTCGGGGAACGGCCCAGCTTTTCGTCGAGGATCCGGAGCGTGCGGTATTCACACTCGCTGGCAGCCACAAGGTCACTGGCGGAAAAGACCAGGTCCGGCCGCGCGCCAGCCTCAGCAGCTTCGAGCAAGAACACGGGGCCTCCCCATCGACAGCCGGCCAGGAGGACGGTTCCTCCAGCCTTGGTTTTCACTGCCTCAAACGTAGCAAGGGGCACCGACAATCAAGCTTCATGGGCTGGCTGGCTGCCTTTCCGGGAGGAGAAAATTCAGCGTGGACGCCGGCAGGGCGTAGCAGTACCCTGTCAGTGCGGGCGGCCGCGACGGCTCAAACCCGCAGCGACGGCACCCGTGCAGTCTGCGGGCGTCGGGTCTGGGTCGGCGGGCTGGGGCAACGAGGCGGCCCTTAGGGCTGCCGCAGGATCGTGCCGACGGCAGCTGACAGAACTCGGTTTGTCCCGGAAGAGGTTCCAGCATGACCGTCCACCTTCGCCGTACCGCCATCACCAGCCTTGCCGGCCTGTCCCTCCTTGCGGTGGGCGCCGCCCCGGCGCAGGCAGCCAATGACGCCGCCAGTTGCGTCGGCATCATCGTGTCCACCCAGGCGTCCGCGGGCGTCCTCGACGTGAACTACTTCAAGGACATCGCACGCGAGGATGGGACGCGCAATTTCGGGCAGTTCGTCCAGTTCGGAGCACGGCTGCACAACGGCACCATGGAAGCCTGCCTTCCGTAGTAGCCCTGACGCCCAGTAGCTCCAAGCCAAGGCGGGCGGACGACGGCGGGACCTCCCGGCGTCGCCCGCCTCCTTTGTTGTGGGCTGCTGATTCAGCAATGTAGGTAGCGCCAAGTGTCGTTCTGAGCCCCCAAAACGACACTTGGCGCTACCCAGTTGGGTCAGCCCTCCGCGGCCGCCCGCACCTGGGCTTTGTCATGCTCGGCGTGCGCGGAGCGCAGCAGGTCCATGAACTCGGTTTCGTTACGGATGAGCCGCTTGTACTTCTCCGGCAGCTTGCGGATCTGGTCCTCCTCACGGCACATCGCGGCGAAAATCTTGTCCCGCTCGTTCATGTCCGTCTCGTAGTTGAGGTCCAGGTACTCAACAGCATGCCGCCGGGCCCCGGAAACGGCGTTCTTGGCCTTGCCCTTGGGGCTGAAGATGGACGCCAGGACCGTGACCACCAGGACGCCCAGGATCACGCTCAGGGACACCCCCGTGCTGACCTCCACCACGTTCACGTGCTCGCCGTCGTTGATGAACGGCAGGGTGTTCTCATGCAGCGCGTGCAGGATGAGCTTCACGCCGATGAACCCCAGGATGACGGCCAGGCCGTAGGAGAGGAAGATCAGTCGGTCCAGCAGGCCGTCGATCAGGAAGAACAGCTGCCGCAGGCCCATCAGGGAGAACGCCGTGGCCGTGAACACGATGAACACGTTCTGGGTCAGGCCGAAGATCGCCGGGATGGAGTCCAGCGCAAACAGGATGTCCGTGCCGCCGATCGCCACCATCACCAGGAGCATCGGGGTGAGGACGCGCTTGCCGTCCTGCATGGTGAAGAGCTTGTCGCCGTCGTAGTGTTCCGACGCCGGCAGGAACTTCTTGGCGAGCCGGACCACCAGGCCCTCGGTGTCGTCGTCGTGGCTGTCCGGCTTGAGGAGGTTGCCGGCGGTTATGAGCAGGATCAGCCCGAAGATGTAGAACACCCACGCGAAGCTGTTGATCAGGGCCGCACCCAGGAAAATGAACGCGGTACGGGCGATCAGCGAAAAGACGATGCCGAACAGCAGCACCTTCTGCTGGTCCGCGCGGGGCACCCGGAAGCTCGCCATGATGATGAGGAAGACGAAGAGGTTGTCCACGGACAGTGCCTTCTCCGTGATGTATCCGGCAAAGTATTCGGTGCCCATGGTGGGCCCGCCGAACAGCAGCACGCCGAGCCCAAACAGCAGTGCGATCCCCACATACAGGGCAGACCACACAGCCGCTTCCTTAAGCGAGGGCGTGTGCGCCTTGCGGACGTGGAAAAAGAAATCGAAGACCAGCAGGCCCACGATCCCAATGACGGTCAGCGTCCAGACATAAGAAGGTACTTCCACGCGGCGGGCCTTTCGTTGGAGTCTCTTCCCAGCCTACCCACCTATGCCGGCTTGAGGAGTTCGTGTTCCACCACAGCGGTCCGCGAGAGGGTCTTGTAGCCCTCCTGTTCAAACAGCACGGTCATCACGTCATCCTCGTGCCGCATCACCAGCCCCGGCCCCCACTCCTTGTGGACCACGGCGGACTGGAGCGGGAACCGTTCCTCCGCCTGGCCGCCGGAAGCCGTGCCGCCGTCGTCGTCGTCCCTTGAGTGGAGCGCCGGCCCCTTCGCGGCAGCGTCCGCGCACGCGTCGCAGTTTCCGCACGGTTCAGGCAGGTCCTCGCCGAAGTAGCCCAGCAGGAACTGCCGCCGGCAGCCGTCCGTCTCGGCGTAGCCGCGCATCATGGTGAGCCTGGACTGGTCCACGCGCTGCCGGGCCTCGGCGAGTTCGACGGCGTCCTCCACCAGCGCGGACGGCTTCGCCTTCGAAACCAGGCGGACACCGCGCCTGCCGGAGGTGACGGCGCCGGTCTCCTCCAGCTGGTTCACCAGCGAGGTGATGCGCCGGGCGGGAAAGCCGGTGAGCTCCGCCAAGGACGATTTCGGCGCCGGCGCTCCCGCGGCCTTCAGTACCTTCAATACGGCCAGGAGCGATTCAGGATCCGGGGAGTGCGTTGCGAAGAACTTCCGCAGGCCCAGATCCTCCGACCGGTAGTGCAGCACGGCCGCAGCCGGCTCACCGTCACGCCCGGCCCGGCCGATCTCCTGGTAGTAGGAATCCAGCGACTCGGGAATGTCCGCGTGGACCACGAAGCGCACATTGGGCTTGTCGATTCCCATGCCGAACGCGGTGGTGGCCACCACGACGTCGAGCTGGTCGTCCAGGAACTGCTCGTGGATGCGCTCGCGGTCCCCGGCGGAGCGGCCGGCGTGGTAAGCCTCTGCGCGCAGCCCAGCCTTGGCCAGCTTGGCGGCGTACTTTTCGGTGTCCTTCCGGGTGGCGGCGTAGAGGAGCCCTTGCCCGTCCCGGGCCATCGCCGCCACCTGTTCCACCACGGCCTGGCGCTTACCCTTGTCCTCATGGTGGCGGACCACGTCCAGGCTGATGTTGGGCCGGTCGAAGCCGTGCACCAGGACCAGCGGGTCCTTCATGCCCAGCCGCTCCACGATCTCGTCCCGGACCGGGGGCGAGGCCGTGGCGGTCAGGGCCGCAACGGGAGGATTGCCCAGCCGTTCGCGGACGTTTCCCAGGCTGAGGTAGTCGGGGCGGAAATCGTGGCCCCAGGAGGAGACGCAGTGGGCCTCGTCCACCACGAACAGGGAAATGCCCATGGTGGCAATGCGGTCCACCGTCTTCTGCTTGGCCAGCTGCTCCGGGGCGAGGAACAGGAACGTGGCCTCGCCGGTTTCTACCGCATGCCAGGCGGACTCCACCTCCGCGTCGCTGCGGGAGGAGTTGACGGCGACGGCGGCACCCGCCCCCAAGTCCGAGGCCAGTCCGTCGAGCTGGTCCTCCTGCAGGGCGATGAGCGGGGAAACCACGACGGCGGGGCGCCCGGTCTTGTTGTGGAGGAACTGTGCCGCGACCTGGTAGATCGCAGATTTTCCATAGCCGGTGGGCATCACCGCCAGGACGTCCCGGCCGCCGGCGAGCGCGGCCATGCCGGCCAGCTGGCCGTCCCGCAGCTGGGGGAGGGAAAAGGAGGACGCCGCGAGGGCGGCGAGGGCAAGGTCGTCGGACATCAAAGGCGCTCCGCAGAGTGGTTCCCGCGGCCGCTTGCTTCAGCCGAGGTGACCAGCCTATCGCGGTCGGGACCCGGCGTCGTCCGTTGCCCGCGGCGGCCGCCCGGTCAGCGAGTGGTCGGGGAGCCGTTTTCCTTGACTTCCCGGTTTCCCTGAACAAGTGTGGAAAGTGCCCGGACCTCCCGAACATCCGGAGGGTTGCCGGTACCGGCTGAACGCGAGGAGAACCAGCAGTGACGCGCAAAAACCCCGAAGTCGAAGAGGCTGACGAGTCCGAGATCGAAGTCAGCGGCCATCCGAAGACATGGGCCGCCGGCGTGCCTGGCGTCTACCATTCCATGCAGCCGGCTCTCAAGCACATGGGCCTGGACCGGTCGCGGAAGACCCTGCTGGCGCTGAACCAGAAGGACGGCTTCGACTGCATGAGCTGCGCCTGGCCTGACCCGGGGCACCGCAAGACGTTCGAATTCTGCGAGAACGGTGCCAAGGCAGTGACCTGGGAGGCCACGCCGGTGGTCATAGGGTCCGAGTTCTGGGCCGAACACCCGGTCAGCGAGCTGCGGGAGCGGTCCGAGTACTGGCTTGGCATGCAGGGGCGCCTGACGGAACCCGTGTACAAGCCCGCCGGCGAGGACCACTACCGGCCCGTGGGCTGGGACGAAGCCTTCGGGATCATCGCGGACAAGCTGAAGTCCCTGCCCAGCCCGGACCAGGCAGCCTTTTACACCAGCGGCCGGACCTCCAACGAGGCCGCCTTCCTGTACCAGCTGTTCATCCGCGGCTACGGCACCAACAACCTGCCGGACTGCTCCAATATGTGCCACGAGTCCTCCGGCTGGGCCATGGGCCAGACCATCGGCGTCGGCAAGGCCACGGTCTCCTACGACGACTTCGCCAAGGCCGACCTGATCATCATCATGGGACAGAACCCGGGCACCAACCACCCCCGCATGCTCACCGCCCTCGAGGAGGCAAAGGAGGCCGGCGCCCGGATCGTGGCGATCAACCCGCTGCCTGAGGCCGGGTTGATGCGCTACAAGAACCCGCAAAAGGTGAAGGGGATCATCGGCCACGGCACGGATCTGGCGGACCAGTTCCTGCAGGTGCGGATCGGCGGCGACATGGCGCTGCTGCAGGCCGTGTCCAAGCGCGTCCTGGATGCCGAGGCCGCCCACCCGGGGACGGTGCTGGACCACCAGTTCCTTGAGGAACACTGCGAGGGGCTTGAGGAGCTCCGGGCGCACCTTGCCGAACTGGACGAGGCCGCAGTCCTAGAGGCCACGGGCCTGCGGACCGAGGAAATCGACGAGCTCGCCGCCCGTTACCTCGCCGCGGAGAAAGTGATCATCACCTGGGCCATGGGCATCACGCAGCACAAGAAGGCCGTGGCCACCATCAAGGAGATCATCAACCTCCTGCTGCTGCGCGGCAACATCGGCAAGCCCGGCGCCGGAGCTTCGCCCATCCGCGGGCACAGCAATGTCCAGGGCGACCGGACCATGGGCATCTGGGAACAGATGCCGCCGGCCTTCCTGGACGCCCTGGGCAAGGAATTCAGCTTCGAACCGCCGCGGACGCATGGCGCGGACGCGGTGGAGACCATCCGGCAGATGCGCGACGGCGGGATCAAGGTTTTTATCGCCATGGGCGGCAACTTCGTGGGCGCCATGTCCGACACCAGGGCTGCCGAGGCTGCTATGGAAGGCACCGAGCTGTCCGTGCAGATCTCCACCAAGCTCAACCACTCCCACGCGGTCACAGGCACTGAAGCGTTGATCCTGCCCACGCTCGGACGGACCGAGATCGACCGGCAGGAGTCCGGCCCGCAGTTCGTGTCCGTGGAGGACACTGTCTGCGCCGTCCACGCCTCCCACGGCACGGTTGAACCCGTGGCTCCCGGCCTGCTCTCGGAGGTGGCCATCGTCTGCCAGCTGGCGGAGCGGGTGCTGGGGGACCGGATCGCAGCGGACTGGGCGGGCTTCCAGAAGGACTACGACCTGATCCGCGAGCATATCTCCCACGTGGTGGTGGGCTGCGAGGACTACAACCGGAAGATCAGGCAGGAGGGCGGCTTTGTCCTGCCGAACGGTCCGCGCGACTCCCGCACGTTCCACACGCCCACTGGCAAGGCAATTCTGACCGTTAACGAGCTCGAGCATGTGGAGCGCCCGGCGGGCACCCTGATCCTGCAGAGCATGCGCTCGCACGACCAGTTCAACACGACCATCTACGGCCACAACGACCGCTACCGCGGCATCAAGAAGGGCCGCGAGGTGGTGTTCGTGAATCCGGCGGACCTGGCCGAACTGGGGATAGAAGACGGGCAGCACGTGGACGTGCGGGGTGTCTACGAGGACAACGCGGAGCGGGTCCTACGCAACTACCGGGTGGTGTCCTACCCCTCGGCCCGCGGATGCGCTGCCGCCTACTATCCGGAAGCCAACGTGCTGGTGCCGCTGGAAAGTGTGGCGGAGGGCAGCCAGACGCCCGTCTCCAAGGCCGTGATCGTCAGGCTTGAGCCCGTGGCCGCATTCCGTGAGGAGCCCACGGCCGCGGGATAAGAAGCGGCGCGGCTATTGCGCGGTGTCCGCCCAGCCCTTGCTGGCGGGCCCGCCGTCGTGCCCGTCCTCGCACAGCTGGAAGGCCGTGTCCGCGGCTTTGGCCACCGCGGCAGCTGCGTTATCGCGGTTGCCGGCGCTGCCGGTCCCGGCTTCCAGCCCTGCCGCGTAACCCACCATGAAGGTGGTCACCGGGGCGGCGGCGTGGATGACAGAGTCGGCCGATTTCCGGGCCAGGTCCAGGAGCAGCTCGTGGTCCACCTTCAGGTCCAGAATCTGCAGTGCCTGGGCGAGCCGGTTGCTCCACTGGTCCAGAATCTGGATTTCGTCCTCGTTGGCCGGCATGTCCACTCCTTGGTTTCGCTCGGTGTTGGGTCGCTGGAACGTTCTCCGTGCCGAGACTACAAGGGTTCGGCGCGGAAGTCACCGGGTGTCCGGAACCCCTAATTCCGGTGAGTGGAGATATTAGGAGCCGAACCTCTGGATATGCGGCCATGCCGTGCTTAGACTGGGCGGACCCCCGTCCATTTGGACCCTTTCCGACCCGATATCCCCTGATGTTGAGGCGCCAGGAATGTCGGCCACCGGACGGTGCCCCTGCCCGGGGGAGCATCAACGACCCAAAATCACGGCCGCCCCACCGGGCAGGCCTGACTTCAGGAGAGATAGATGACAGGGAACAAAGCCGTTGCCTACAAAGAGCCGGGCAAGGTTGAACTGATTGACATTGACTACCCCAGTTTTGAACTCAAGGACGGGCCGGGCGTCAACCCAGCGAATGTGGGCCGTCCGGTCAATCACGGAGTGATCCTCAAGACCGTGGCCACCAACATCTGCGGCTCGGACCAGCACATGGTCCGCGGACGCACCACCGCCCCGCCCAACCTGGTGCTGGGGCATGAGATCACCGGTGAAGTGGTGGAGGTGGGCCGCGATGTGGAGTTTATTAAAGTCGGCGACCTCTGTTCGGTGCCGTTCAACATCGCCTGCGGCCGCTGCCGGAACTGCAAGGAGCGCAAGACCGGCATCTGCCTGAACGTGAACCCGGACCGCCCGGGCAGCGCTTATGGGTACGTGGACATGGGCGGCTGGGTGGGCGGCCAGGCGAACTACGTACTGGTGCCGTATGCCGACTGGAACCTGCTGAAGTTCCCGGACAAGGACCAGGCCATGGAGAAGATCATGGACCTGGCCATGCTCTCGGACATCTTCCCCACCGGGTTCCACGGCGCCGTCAGCGCCGGAGTGGGCGTTGGCTCCACGGTCTACGTGGCCGGAGCCGGTCCTGTTGGCCTCGCCGCGGCGACCAGCGCGCATTTGCTGGGTGCCGCCGTCGTGATTGTTGGAGACCTCAACGAGGACAGGCTGGCACGGGCGCGCAGCTTTGGCTGCGAGACGGTGGACCTCACCAAGGGAGGCCCGGCGGAGCAGATCGAACAGATCCTCGGGGTGCCCGAAGTGGACTGCGGCGTGGATGCAGTGGGCTTCGAGGCGCGGGGGCACGGGCACGGAAAGGACGCAGAGGAAGCGCCCGCCACCGTGCTGAACTCGTTGATGGAGATCACCGCAGCCGGCGGTGCGCTGGGCATTCCGGGACTGTACGTGACCGGTGACCCGGGCGGCATCGACGAGGCCGCCAAGAAGGGCGCGCTGAGCCTGAGCCTGGGCACCGGTTGGGCCAAGTCACTGAGCTTCACCACCGGCCAGTGCCCGGTGATGAAGTACAACCGTCAGCTGATGATGGCCATCCTGAACGACAAGGTGAACATCGCCAAGAACGTGAACGCAAAGGCGATCACGCTTGAAGAAGCGCCGCAGGGCTACGCGGAGTTCGACGCGGGTGCAGCAACCAAGTATGTCCTCAACCCGAACGGCTACCTGAGCTGACCCCGGACTGGCGGACGGTGGGGTCACGGCAAGGGATGGGTGCGGGAACAAGCGTCCTTCGGCTGAGGTTAAGCTGAAGTGCACACCGCACAGAAGGAGATCCCCCTTGAGTGACATCACCGTCCGCCACAACCCCGGCCGCGGGCGCTTCGAAATCCTCGACGCCGGCAACGTGATCGGCAAGGCCGTGTACAAGGACTACGACGGCGGCGCCTCGCCGCAGCGGATTTTCTACCATACGGTGATCAACGAGGAGTACGGCGGCCAAGGGCTGGCGGGCCAGCTCGCCACCGCAGCCCTGGATGAGACGGTCAGCGCCGGCGTGGGAATCGTCCCGGTGTGCCCCTACATCAAGAAATTCCTCACCAAGCATCCCGAATACGCGGATCACACGGTGCGCGTTACTCCCGCACACCTGGAGTTCCTGGACGCCGCGCTGGCTGCCCGCACCCGCTGACAAACACCGCACCTGCGCGGTGCAAGTCCACACAGGACTGTCCGGCCGGGACATGGCGCGCCTGCGTGCTTTCAGGGGGCTCCCAACCTTCAATGGTCTAATCAACATCGCATCGCGTGCACTGGGGCCGCATGATGCAGGCCCGGTTGTTGAAGCAGACAGGAGCCCCTATGCCGGTGGACAAGAAGAAGCCTTCCTCCGGGCCGGGCCCCCGTCGGGACCCCCGTCCGGCCCGTCCGGCCCGTCGCGCGGGACGGCGCAGGCTTGCGGTGCTGTTTTGTGCCGTGGCACTGGTGATAGCTGCCACCTTCGTCCTGGCCGTCCAGCGCTCGGTTCCGCCTGAAGGGACGGCGGCCGAACCGGTCCCCGTCGCCGCGCCCGCGGACCCTGTTGCCACGGCCCCGGATTCCCTGCAGGACCGCATCGATTCCCTGCTCGCGGACAAGGCCGGCTACCGGATCGGGGTGGCGTTGGCGGACGTGTCCGGTGATGCGGCGCTGACGTTTGGAGACCAGGCAGCCTTCAACGCGGCCAGCACTGCGAAGATCCTCACGGCAGCGGCCTATTACAGCCTGGTGGAAAAGGGGGAGGCGCGCCTCGACGAACCCCTGGGCGACTATGACGCGGCGTTCCAGCTTCAAGCGATGGTGAACCAGAGCAACAACGATTCCTGGCTTCTCCTGATGGATGCCGTGGGCTATCCCCAGCTGATCGCCTACGCCTCCTCCATCGGGGTCACTTATGATCCCGAGGAAAACCTCCTGACTCCTGCCGACATGGCCCGTGTCCTCAAACAGCTCTACGCCGGGGACCTGCTGAATGCGGAGAACACCGCGGAACTGCTCAGCTTCATGCAGGACACGAACAACGAGGACCTGATCCCTGCGGGCTCCCAGGCCGGGATCGAGGTGTTCCACAAGTACGGGGAGCTCGACGGGCACCTTCACGACGCCGCCGTCCTGGATTACCGAGGCTCATCCTTTGCCCTGGTGATCTACACCGAGAACGCGGAGGGGATGGAAGCCTCAGGGCAGGCCGACACCATCCGCCAACTTACCGGACTGGTTGAGGAAGCGCTGTTCCCGCCGGTGCAGCCCGGGAACCGGGCCGGATAGTTCATCAACTCGCGCAGCCTGCGCCGCGTGCGCGAGACTGTTTCCGTGAGCAACAAACCCCGGACTGCCCTGGCCGTCGCCGGCCTCAGCCTGGGCACGGCGCTGAACCCCCTGAACTCCTCGATGATCGCCGTTGCCCTGGTGGTGCTCCGCGCGGACTTCGGGCTGGACGTCGCCGCCGTCACCTGGGTGGTCACCTCCTTTTACCTCGCGTCTGCCGCGGGCCAGCCCGTGATGGGCAGGCTGGCAGACAGGTTCGGGCCGCGGCGAATGTTCATGCTTGGCATGGCTTTGGTCGCGGTGACATGTGCGCTGGCTCCGTTTGCCCCGAACTTCGCCCTTCTCTGCCTTGCCCGTGCGGTGATGGCGCTCGGAACGGCCACCGCCTATTCCAGCGCAGTGGTGATGGTGGGGGCCATCGCGCATCGGGCAAATGTGGAGCCGGCGCGTCCGCTGGGCAGGCTCCAGATGGCGAACACCTCCGCCGCTGCGGTAGGCCCGGTGATCGGAGGCCTGCTGGTCAGCCTGGTGGGCTGGGAGGCCCTGTTCCTGGTCAACGTCCCGCTGGCGCTGGCCGCGCTGCTGGTCGTCCGGCAGGCGGCACCCAGGGACGAGGCCCGGGAGCGCGGCAGCCTCGCCCAGCTGCTGCGTGACTCGGACATTCCCGGGATTCTCGGGTTCGTGGCCGCCCTGCTGCTGGTGATGATGGCCGCACTGAACGTCCTTCCCGCCTACCGCTGGTGGATGCTGGCCGCCGGAACGGTGCTCGCCGGTCTTTTCGCCTGGCGCGAGCTGCGCTTCAACCGCCCTTTCCTGGACCTGAGGCTGCTGGGGCGCAACAAGCCCCTGATGCTCATCTACCTGGCTTTTGCGGTGTTCAGCAGCGTCTATTACTTTGTCTTTTTCGGCCTTCCCCAGCTCCTGCAGGAAGCCGGCGGCTACGATCCCGGCGTCGTGGGGCTCCTGATGCTGCCGCTCGCGGGCATGTCCGTCCTGGCTACGCCTTGGGCCGTCAGGGCGATGGGAAAGTTCGGTGTGCGGCGGGTGCTGATTGCCGGCGTCGTCCTCCTTACCGTGGCGGCCGCCCTGATGTGGCTGCTGACCGGCACGCTGGTGATCCCGCTGGTGGTGGTGCTGACCGCACTGATGGGCATCCCCTACGGAACGGTGGGCATCGCCACCAACCAGGGCATGTTCGTTTCCATCCGGCCGCAGGAGCGCGGCGTTGCGGCTGGCATCTACCAGACCTGCCGGTACGTCGGCGCCATCACCGCCACCGTGATGATCGGCGTTTTCGCGGGCGGCGGCGTGGACCAGGGAAGCTGGGCCCGGATGGTCCTCGCGATGCTGGTCCTGTGCGCGGTGACGTTCGGCGTGAGCCTGCTGTGGCGGCAGCGGGCGGACTGAGAGTCCGGACCGCCGGGCTTATCGTGGAGATATGGCTTCTCCAAAGGCACAGCTGTACTTGGACATCACGGCGAAAGGCCTGTGCATCCTGGGTGCCGCGCTGATGATCTTCACCCGCGGCGCATGGTTCTACGTGGGCGTGGCCACCGTGGTCCTGGGCGTGCTGTTCATCGGTGCCTCCCTGGTGGCCACCCGCAACCTGCGCGGCCGCAGATGGGACGGAACGCGCCGTACCTGATTCCGGGGGCGAATAGTTCATCGGTTGCTCCGTACCTGCCGTTATGGGGTGCCAAAAGGACAGGTACGGAGCAATCGATTGGGGTTTTCGGCTAGTTCCTCGAAGCCAGCGTCTGGTCCCGGTCCTGGAATACCTCGTCGCCGGGCCCGGTAAAGGCGCGTGAGCGCTGCACCGCCTCCATCGAGCCCGTAAACAGCTGCGACTCCTGGGGGTCGGCCGACGCCCGCGAGCCGTCGCGGCCGGCCGTACCCAGCCCCCGCAGCGGTTGATGGCGGCGGGAGGAGGTGCCGCCGTCGGACGCTGCCTCGGTCCAGCGCTGCTGGGGGAGAGCCTCGGGATGGCCCTGCTGCAGGAAGGTCACCATTGCCTCGCGGATAAGGCACCGCAGGTCGAACAAGGCCGCGCTGTCCGCGGCGCTCACCAGGATCCGGACCCGGACAAATCCGCCGGTGGCGTCGGTGATCTGCAGGATGCCCACGCGCTGGTCCCACAGCTCCGTCCCGGCCAGGACCGTGCGCAGCTCCGCGCGCATGTCCTCCACGGGCGCGCGCCAGTCGAGGTCGAACTCCACCGTGCCCATCACCTCGGACTGCCGGCGGGTCCAGTTCTCGAATGGCGTGGTGGTGAAGTACGTGGAGGGAAGGATGAGGCGGCGGTCGTCCCAGATGTGCACCACCACGTAGGTGAGCGTGATCTCCTCGATCCGGCCCCATTCCTTCTGAACCACCACCACGTCATCCACGCGGATGGCGTCCGTGAAGGCCAGCTGCATCCCGGCGAAGACGTTAACCAGGGAGGTCTGCGCGGCGAGTCCGGCCACGATCGAGATCACGCCGGCGGAGGCCAGCAGCCCGGCGCCGAGGGCCTGGATGGCCGGGAAGGTGAGCATCACCGAGCCGGCGGCGAGCACCACCACCAGCGCAACGCCGATCCGCCGGGCCAGGATCATCTGGGTGCGGAGCCGCCGGGCACGCCGGTTGTCCGCGACGTCCACGCTGTACCTGCCAAGCACCACAGCTTCGATGATCAGCAGCACCGCCACGGCCAGCCAGGCCACGGAACCGATGAGGGCAATCAGCAGCAGATGGTCGACGCCGCCGTGCCAGCTTTCGCCGGCGGCCGTGAGTCCCAGCGCGGCCCGGACGCCGATCAGGCACAGTGCCAGGCGCAGCGGCTGGCGGGCAATCCGGGACGTGGCCTGTAGCTCGGGGCGCTTGCGGTTGAGGCGCAGGACGAGCTTGCGCAGCAGCCAGGACAGGACCAGGCCTGCGGCCACTGCCAGGGTGACGGCAATAAAGGGCATGGCGGGATTGAGTAGGTCTTGCATCCTTTAACCTCTACCAATGTTCGCGTCCGGGGCAGAAATCCGCCGCCAGCCCCGGGCGTGGTGCACAGCACGACGGCGGCTGCCGGACTCCTGCGCGGAAGTGCGGCAGCCGCCGTCGGCCATTATCCGGAAATTAGGCCTGAAGCGAGTAGGCCTTGGGCAGCTTCAGGCCGCGTTCCTCCATGATGGTGCGCAGACGGGTGGGGTAGTCGGTGATGATGCCATCCACGCCCAGGTCCATGAGGCGCTCCATGTCCGCGGTGGTGTTCACGGTCCACGGGATGACGGGCAGGCCCAGCTCGTGGGCTTCGGCGATCATCTGAGGGGTGACGGAGCGGAACGTGGGGGAGATGACGTCATACCCCTGGGCCGCTGCGGCCTT
Source organism: Pseudarthrobacter sp. L1SW (assembly GCF_020809045.1). NCBI lineage: Bacteria > Bacillati > Actinomycetota > Actinomycetes > Micrococcales > Micrococcaceae > Pseudarthrobacter > Pseudarthrobacter sp. L1SW. Next base: position 952,576 of record NZ_CP078079.1, read on the forward strand.
GGCGAGCGAGCCGCCGTAGTTGTCGATGTCGACGCCGCCCAGGTTGGGGCTGGCACCGGGCTGGCCCACGCCCATCCAGGTGTCGCCGCTGGAGAGGGCCACCAGAGTCAGTTCGGGCGCGATGTCCTTGGTGAGGTTCAGGGAGGACCAGTCGAAAGACTGCAGGGTGGTGCGGTCTGCCATGCCGGAAGCCTGGATCTCGGCCACCACGGCGCGGGTGAGGGATTCCATCCCGGGGCCGCCGACCTGGCTTGCCTCCACCTTGGTCTCCACGTTGAAGCGGACCTTCTCGGCGCCTGCGTCGCGGACCAGCTGGTACACGTCCTTGAGCTCGGCGATCCGGTTGCCCTCGATCACGTCCTGCTCCGGGTAGCCGGCCAGCTGCGCGTAGCCGCAGTTGAGCGTCTTGACCTGGGCCAGGGACAGCTCGGCCACGCGGTCGCCCGCGTAGGGGAATTCGGGGTCGCCGGCGGCGGCGGGTGCGGTGTCGATGCACTTGGCGGCCTGGATGGTGTCGTCGTGCCAGACGATCACCTTTCCGTCCTGGGTCAGGTGGGTGTCCAGTTCCAGGGTGGTCACGCCGAGCGCCAGGGAGTTCGTGAACGCTGCGAGGGACTCCTCGGTCCATTCGCCGCGGCCGCCGCGGTGGGACTGCAGGTCGAAAGAGCCGTTGCGCTCGTTCACCTTCAGGGCTGAGGTGGCGGTTCCGGCAGCGTTCGACGACGGCATGCCGGCATCGGTGTCCGGGGCGGCGACGGCGGGGCCCGCCGAGGCGCACGCGGCGGCGATGAGGGCGGCGGCTGCCGCGGACGTCAGGACTTTGCGCATGTGATGGTTCCTCCTGGATGACGGGGCCGGCGGTTCCGCCGGTGACCCGTCAACGCTAGGAGGGGCAGGTTGCGCGCTGGGTGCAGGGAGTTGGAGGGGAGGTTAACAGGGAAAGCTTGGCCCTAGGCGGGGTCCTCCACCTTTTCCGGCACGGGCAGCTCCGCCTGCCGCCCCACCGGACGCGGTTCCAGCCACACCCGTTCGCGCGGTCCGGGCGGGTATGCGTGCTTCTTCCCGGCAAGCGTGATGATCCAGGCTGCCACCACCGGCAGCGCCGCGGCCACGGGCACCAGCAGCGGGCCGCCCACCACCAGCGCCGCGGAACCGTAGAGGGCGCCCACGGTAATGCCCAGCTGGATGGTCAGCACCGTCAGTCCGTTCGCGGCTTCCTGGAACTCGCCTCCTGCCCGCAGGATGGCGGACTGGTTGTAGATGCCGATTGCGCCGAGCCCCGCACCCCAGACCGTCATCAGGACCAGGGCCACGGCGAAGTTGCCCGCGGCGAGGGGGAGGAAGAACATGGAAAGGGCGATCGCCGTCGTCGTCATCAGCAGTGAACGCCGGGGCTTGGAGTCCACGGTGAGGCCCGCGATCCAGATGCCCAGCAGCCCGGAGCCGCCCAGGACGGTGAGTGAGAGGCTGATGGCGTAGTCCGGGAAACCGGCCTCGCGGATGAACGGCGCGATGTAGGTGAACAGCGCGAAGTGGGCCAGGACCAGCAGCGGCCAGGCGACGGCCACCGACTTCACCCCGGGCTGGGCGATGGCCTTGCGCAGTGAGGGGCGGACGGCGTCGGAAATGCGCTGCACCCGCGGCAGCAGGAAGAACGCCAGCACCGTCAGGACCAGCCCGAACCCCGCCAGCACCAGGAACGCCGAACGCCAGCCGAGGAACCCGCCCAACGCCGTGCCCACGGGTGCGCCGATGGCCAGGCCCAGGCTGTTGCCGCTGAAGACAATGGCCAGGGCTTTGCCCACCTTGTCCGCCGGAACCACCCTGGTGACGAACGGGGCCATGGTGGTCCAGAGCAGGCCGTGCGCCAGGCCGCCCACCAGCCGGGCGATCATGGCGGCGGTGAAGTCCGGCGCGAGTCCCACCATGGCGTTGCTGGCGGCGAACGTCAGGACGAGCCCCACCAGCAGCGCGTGCCGGGGAATCTTCCCCAGGAGCCGGGCGGCCGGGACCACCGTCACCACAATGACGGCGGCATAGGCCGCGGCCAGGTAGCCGGCCACCGGCTCGGACACGTTCAGGGCGGTGCTGATCTGAGGCAGCAGCCCGGACGGCAGGAGCTCGGTGGTGATGGCCGTGAAGGCGATGGTGGCCAGGACCACCATCGCGGCATACGGGAAGCGGGCAGGTTCCGGCGCGGGAATGGCGGAAGACATGGGGGAAGGATCCATTCAAGGGGGAGGGGTGGAACGCGGCTCGCTGGCCGGACAATTCCTCCCTTAAATTTACAGGATCGAAGGGTCTGTCACAGATGTGACACGTCGTCCCGCCCCTCCCTCCCCGGCGACTCCCGCTGCCGGCAGTGCGGGGCCGGTTATCGCTTACCGAAGTCGGTGTCCGTGTAGGAGCCCGGCCGAACGGACGCGCCGCCCCGGCAGGTGCAGGTGCCCTGCACGTCGATCCGCACCGCCACAGGCGCGCCGGCGTCGAGGCGCAGGTTCAGTGGTTCGGCATCGTTGGCGGAGATGCGCAGGACTGTTTCTTCGGAGGTGATGGCAGGCATGGCTGTCCTTTCGTGAGGGGTTTGGGCGGGAGTTCGGCCGACGGCGTGGAGCAGGCAGCGCGGGTGGGGAACCTGATGCGGAATCAGCGGGTCACAGGCTCGTGCCTTGCGTGGTGCCGAGAAGGCGTGCGTCGAGCAGGCCTGCAGCGACGGCTGGCGCCAGGCCGGGGGCCAGCGGAAGGCGCGGCACCACCAGGCAGTGCCACAGGTGGTAGATGTCCGCCTTGCCGGACCACACGGTGGAGGTGACATTGCCGTTTTCGTCGAGTTCCTGCTTCCAGGATCCGTGCTCGTAGTCGATGAACCAGTCACGGGCGTGGTCCCAGATCCGCTCATACCAGTCCGCGTACTTCTTTTCGCCGGTGGCAATGTAGAGGGCTGCTGCGCCCCCGATTGCCTCGGCGGGAACCCAGCGGATTCGGGTGGTCACAACCGGCTTCCCTTCCCAGTCCACCGTGTAGACAAATCCCGGATGGCCGTCCGGCTCCCACGCATCGCGGATGGCGGCGTCGAACAGTCCCCGCGCGTCTTCCAGCAGCCAGGCAGGAACGTCCAGTCCGCGGGCCTCCAGCCCTGCGCGGAGGTGGAGGAGCAGGCGGGCCCACTCAACCCAGTGTCCGGGGGTTCCGCCGTAGGCACGGAACTGGCTGGCCCGGTCATCGGTGTTGTACTCCGGCATGGGGTTCCACTCCGGGTCGAAGTGCTCGAACACCCGGTAGTTGTTGTTCCGGGCGAAGTTGTGGATCAGCACCTCGGCGATGTGCAGGGCGCGTTCCAGCCAGCGGTTCTCCCCGGTCACGTCGGCGACGATGAGGTAGGCCTCCACCGAGTGCATGCTGGCGTTGCCGCCCCGGTATGGCTCGGTTTCGGTGAACTCCCGGTTCCATGAGTCGAAGCACATGTTGGCCTCGTGGTCCCAGAATTTCGTGTCGGCTATCCGCAGGGCCTCGTCCAGCAGTTCCCGGGCTCCGGGACGCCCGGCCGCAACGGCACTCGCGGCTGCGAGGAGCACGAACGAGTGCTGGTAGCCGGACTTGGTGTCATTCACCGGCCCGTTTTCGTTGACTTCGGCGTACCAGCCGCCGAACTCCTTATCGTGGAGGACCCCGTTGAGTGCCGCGATGCCGTGGTCCACGAGTGTTGCGGCACCCGGCCGTCCCATGAGGGCGGCGACGGAAAAGCTGTGGACCATCCGGGCGGTGATCCAGAGATGGGTGGGCTTGTCGGCGAACACCTTGCCGTAGTTGTCGAGCCAGCCGAATCCGGTAGGGACCTTGGCTGCCGCGGCGAAGTTGACCAGCCGGTCGGTTTCCGCCTCGAGCCAACGGGCATGTGCGGCACTGTTCAGCCACGTCATTTTGTTTCCTCTCTCTGTTACAAGCGCAAGCGAAGTTGTTGGGGTTACCCGGCGGCGTCGATGACGCCGCGGATGATGGTGGCGGCCGACCCCAGGTAGGCCAGGATGATCAGCAGTATCTGGGCGGCGCGGGCGGGGACGTACTTCGAGGCGACGTCGCCCAGCACCAGCCCGCCCAGGCAGGCCACGCCCACGGCCAGCCACATTCCCCACGGAAGCGCGGGAAATGTGGCGGGCGCGGTCAAGGCTTTGGAGATCAGCGAGAACGCCCCGATGGTGAAAAAGTAGGGCTGCATGGTGGCCGCGAAGGACTTGTGCTGCCACCGGGTGGCGATGGAGTACATGCTGACCGCCGGGCCACCCACTCCGGCCGCCGTGTTCATGAACCCGCTCAGGCCGCCGGCCGTGAAGAGATAGCGCCGGCGAGGTGGGAGGGTGGCGGACTTGAGGACCAGCAGGACCGTCAGCCCGACGGCGAGGATCACCCCGATGCCGATCTCCAGGACCGCCGCCGGGATGAGGCGGATCAGGAACGCCGCGGGGATGATGCCAAGCAGGGCCGACGCCGAGAGCAGCAGGTACCGCTTCCAGTCGATGTCCCGGACCACCCGGAAGATGATGGCCCCCGCCGTCACGGCGCCGCACACGTTCACCAGCACCACGCCTTCCACCGGGCCCAGGAGCAGGACCAGGAAGGGGGCGGCCACCAGGGCGAAGCCCATTCCGGTGATGCGCTGCATCCCGGCTCCCATCACCACGGCGCCCAGCACAAGCCCGGTGGTCAGCACCTAGGGCCTCCAGGCCACGTACTGGACCTCCTCGAACTCTTCGAGGCCCAGGCTTGATCCCTCCCGGCCCAGCCCTGACTGCTTGGCGCCGCCCATGGGCGCGAAGGCCACGGAGGGCAGTGGATCGTTGACGCCCACGATGCCGGCCTCGAGCTGCTCGGGAATGTCCCAGCCACGCTTCGGGCTGCTGCTCCACACGTAGGCGGCAAGGCCCATCTCCGTGGCGTTGGCTTTCCGGATGGCTTCCTCCTCCGAGGAGAAGGTCACGACGCCGGCCGCAGGGCCGAAGACCTCCTCCGTCACCAGGGGTGCGTCATCGGGGACGTCCGCCAGCAGGGTGGGTGCCAGGAAGGAGCCCTGGCCGGGGACGTCGGTGCGCTGGGTGACGCGGCGGGCGCCCCGGTCAAGCGCGTCGTCGATCAGGGCCTGGACCGCTGACACCCGTTCCGCGTCGATGACGGGACCGAGGTCCGGAACCGGTGCCCCGCCGTCGGGAACGCCGTGCCCGATGCTTAGCGCGTCGAAGCGCGCGCCCAGCCTCTGCGCGAACTCCTCCGCGATGCTGTCCTGGACCAGGAAGCGGTTGGCTGCCACGCAGGACTGTCCGGCGTTGCGGAGCCGGCCGAGGACGGCGCCCTCCACGGCGGCATCCAGGTCCGCGTCCTCGAAGACGATGAAGGGCGCGTTTCCGCCCAGCTCCAGCAGCGGCCGGACCACCCGTTCGGAAGCGGAGGCCATGATCTGCCGGCCAACGCCCGTGGAGCCGGTGAAGCTGACGGCCCTGACCGCCGGGTGGGACATCAGGGCTGCGGTGATTTCCCGGGAGGGACCATGGACCAGGTTCACCACGCCGGCGGGGAACCCGGCATCGTGCAGGACCTCGAACAGTCCGGTGGCAGCAAGCGGGGCCTTCTCGGACACCCGGCCCACCACGGTGCAGCCGGCGGCCAGCATCGCGGCGAGCTTCCGGGCCTGGATGGAAACCGGGAAGTTCCAGGGCGTGAGGCTGAGGGCCACGCCGATGGGCTTGCGCGTGCTGATGTGGCGGCGGCCGTGGAGTTCGGGCGGGCTGACGGTGCCCGTGGCGCGGCGCGCTTCCTCCGCGAACCAGCGGAAGTACTCGGCCGAGAAGTCCACTTCCCCCTGTGCTTCGGGGAGCCGTTTGCCTGCCTCGAGCGCCAGGGTGTGGGCGAGCTCCTCGCGGCGTTCTGCCAGGAGGTCGGCGGCGTTGCGGAGCAAATCGGCCCGGTTGCGGACCGTGCTGCGCGACCAGGAACCGAAGGCCTGTGCCGCGGCGTCGGCGGCCTTGGTGGCATCGTCGCCGGTGCCCCAGGCCACCTCGCCCACGGTGCTGCCGTTGCCGGGATCAGTCACGTCCTTGGCGGTTCCGGCGGCGTGCCAGGTGCCGTTGACAAGGTGGCGGGCTGATTTGAGGTTCATGAAGGGTGCCTTTCGTTGGGCTGGGAGGGGGTGGGCACGGCCGGGCGGGGGAGGGCCGCCGTCGTGATCATCCTCATCCCTTGCTGGCGCCTGCGGTGATGCCGGCCACGAAGTAGCGCTGCAGGAAGACGTAGGCAACCACCACGGGCAGGGAGGCCATGATGACGCCGGCGAAGAGCAGCGGGTAGTCGGTCTGGAACTCGCCCTGGAAGCTGAGCAGTGCCAGCGGCAGGGTGCGGTTGCCGGGAGACTGGATGAACAACAGCGGGTACAGCAGTTCGTTCCAGTGGATGACGAAGAGGAAGATGGCGGCCGCGGCGATGGACGGCGCGGACAGCGGCAGGGCGATGGAAACGTAGGTCCGCCAGGGCCCCGTCCCGTCAATCGAGGACGCCTCGTAGAGTTCCTTGGGCAGGGTCCGCATGAACCCGCCCAGGATGAACACGGCGATGGGCAGCGTGGACACGAGGTTCGCCACCACCAGGCCGGCCAGGCTGTCCAGCAGCCCCAGCCGTCCGAAGAGGACATACAGCGGCACCATGTTGGCCTGCGCCGGGATGGCCATGCCCAGCACCAGGAAGCCGAAGATGGCCCAGGACATGAAGCCACGGAGCCGGGAGACGGCGTAACCGGCAAGGCTGGCCAGGAACAGGGTGAGCGGCACCGAGATGGCGGTGACAATCACGCTGTTCATGAAGGACGAGCCAAGGTCCTGGCCGCCGATTACCTCGGCGTAGTTGGCGGGGGAGAGGGACTGCGGCAGGCTGAACGGCCCGGCAAACAGTTCCTGCGTGGACTTGAAGCTGCCGAACCCCACCACGGTCAGCGGAACGATGATGATGACCGCGTAGATCGCGAGGATTCCGCGGCGGGTTATTGACGCGAGCATGCTGTCATTCCCCCTTCGGGGTGAGGCGGAGCAGCCGGCGCTGCAGCCAGGTGACCAGGGCGATCATCGCCATGAAGATGATCGACTGGGCGGCGGCGTAGCCGAACTCCGAGTTGGCAAAGGTGCTGTAGATGCGGGTGGAGAGGATGTCCAGGGACTGCTTGGGCGGGTTGCCCGCGATGCCCAGGATCAGGTCGAAGGCCTTGAACGACTGCACCGTGGTGTACGCCACCACAATGGACGTTGCCGGCGCGACGAACGGCCAGGTGATGGACTTGAACTGCTGCCACCTGTTGGCGCCGTCCATCTCCGCTGCCTCGTACAGTTCCTTGGGGATGGCCTGCAGGCCGGCGATGTACACCACCATCATCTGTCCGGCGTGGAACCACACCTGCGTCACGGCCACCCAGTACAGGGCCTGGGCGTTGTTTCCGAGATACGAGCCCTGGAGGGCATCCAGGCCGACGGTGTCCAGGACGGTGTTCGCCAGCCCGAAGTTGGGATCGTAGATGAACTTCCAGATGAAGGCCACGGACACCGAGGACAGGATGGTGGGGAAAAAGAACAGGGCCCGGAGCAGGACGCTGCCCCGGGAGTTCTTGGTCAGCAGCAGCGCCAGGATCAGCGAGAACAGCGTCTGCGCGATAACCACCAGCAGCACGAACTTCAGGTTGTTGGTCAGGGCGTTGGTGAAGAGCGAGTCGCTGGTGAAGGCCCGGATGAAGTTGTCCAGGCCAACGTAGTTGAACGCCGCCGAGAACCCGTTCCAGTCCGTCACGGCGTACTGGAATGCCTGCAGGGTGGGCATCACCAGGAAGAAGGCGATGACGGCAACCGCGGGGAGCGGGAAGAGGTACAGTGCCGGATTCACCCGGGTGGGCGAGCGGCGGCGCTTTTTCACGGAGTCAGTTTCCGTCCGGCTGTCCGGCGCCTTCCGCGTGGGCGCCGTCCCCGGATGGATGCTCATAGCCGTTCGTCAACAATCTTCTGGGCGGCCTCTGCTGCCTGCTCCGGGCTGGTGCCGGAGATGACGGCGGTGGCGCTGGCTTCCACGGCGTTGCGGACGTCCAGGTTCATGAACTGGAACCGTGCCGCGAGGGCCGTCTTCTTATCCAGCCACGGGCTCAACCGCTTGAGATCCGGGTTGGTGTAGTCCACGTCCTTTACGGCCACGTGCTGCGCTGTCTGGTTGGCGTAGTAGGCGGCGTTCTCCGGCTCGGAGAGGAAGTCGATCCACGCGGCTGCGGCGGCCTGGTTCTTGCTGGCGGAGTTAACGCCCAGGATGAACGTGGCGTTGTAGACACCCTCGTACTTTCCGTTGCCGTCCGAGGTGTTCGGGAACACCAGCTCGATGGGGAACTGGGCGCCCAGGCCCCGCACTGCGGCGATGTGGTACGAACCGGTGGCCAGCATGGCCGCCTTCCCCTGCGAGAACAGGTTCTGCGCAGGTTCCACGGCCGTGCCGGTGGCGTTGGGCTGCAGGTACGGGACCAGGTCCTTGTACTGGTTGAGCATCTTGATGAACCAGTCGTCGGTGACCTTCAGCTTGCCCTGTTCAATCTGGGCGCACATGTCGTCCACGGGCGCGTTGTTGGAGATCATGCAGTTGAACAGCTGCCCGCCGTTGCCAACGTCGCCGCCGGGCCAGGAGAGGGGGATTACTCCCGAGGAGGCGAGCTTTTCGCACATGGCCAGGAAGGAGTCCCAGTCCTTGGGTGCAAGCTCGGCGCCGGCCTTGTCGAAGAGGTCCACGTTGGCCATGGGCATGGGGAACACCACCTGGTACGGCAGGCCCAGCTGGCTCTCCCCGGACTTGCCGGCCGAGAGCAGGCCGTCCTGGTAGTTGCCAACAGCCTTGCTGTCCTTGAGTTCGGTGTAGATGCCGGCGTCGGTGAAGTTCTTGAACTGGGCGCCGCGGAAGGTGGCAAACGCGTCGCCGATGGAGCCGCCGCGCAGTTTCTGCAGGGCCTGGGCGTTGTAGTCGTTGGACGTGGAAATGTCCTGGGCAACCTCCACGCCGCTGTGCATCGCGGCGAAGCGCTTGATCAGTTCATCGAACACCGCCTTGTCCTCGCCGCGCCAGTGGGCAAAGGACACCTTCCCGGTGACGGCTCCGCTGGAGGGTGCAGCAGGGCCGGTGGCGCCGCCGGGCGCGGTGGAACCGCCGGGGCCGGCACATGCTGCCGCGGTGGCTCCGAAGCCCAGGGCGCCCAGGATTGCGATGGCCTGCCTGCGTGAAATCTGACTCACAATAATCTCCTCGTTGAGTGTTTGCTATGCCTTGGTTTTGACTGCGGAAAGGGGATGCCACGGTCACGGCGGTGTGGCTCCCAGGAATGCTTATGCGTTGGTCCGTTGGGCGGAGACGACGTCGTCCACAACGGCGCAGAGGCGCTGCAGCCGCCGGACGGCGTCAGAGGACAGGGATTCGACGACGTCGGGCGTACCGATGCAGGAGGCCCAGACGGCGCGGCCGGAGAGGAAGCCGCTGGCGCCTTCCAGGCAGGCCCACCGCACGGCATCCGGGAAAACGTCCTCGGGGACGCCGGAGGAGAGGACAACCCAGGGCCCGTCAATGGCGTTGGTGAGCTCGGCGCAGGCCGCGCGGACCTCCGCTTCCGGCGCCTGGCCGTGGAAGGGGACTTCGGCCTTGTAGAGGTCGGCACCGAGGCTGCCGAGTTCCTTGGCGGCTGCCAGGATACCGGCGTTCCAGTCAAAGTCGCCGCCGGCCAGGGGCTTGCGGGAGACGGGTTCGATGATGCTGATCAGCCCGGCGGACCGGCAGCTTTCCACGAATTCGCGGACCATCTCCACCCGGCCTTCGGCTGGCTCGTCCGGGCGGTACAGGACCAGGAGCTTCAGGGCCTTCACGCCCAGTGCCTTGTATTTGTGCGGGTCCACCAGGCGGTCGATGGTCACCTCACCCACCAGTTCGCCGTGTGCCGGTTCGAAGTGGTCGGCCGAAGCGATGAGCCCGCAGTTCGAGTCCACCACGCCGGCTTCGATGGCCTGGTCCAGGGCGAACTGCCGGTCGATGAGGATGCCGGAGGCGTACGGGGTAAGGATCCGGGCGGCCTCAAGCTTGAAGTTGCGCAGGTCCTGGTCCGTGACGGGCTGGTCCGTGTGCTCGGCGAACATGTTGCGCATGGCTTCGCGCTGGTCCACGGCGAGCATCGCGAAGGCGCCGGAGGGGCGCTGGAGGGGTGAGAGATCGGTGGGGCTCATGGGCTGCTTCTTTCAGCTGGGAGGTTTGGTGTGCAGGTTCGTTAGGTAAGGGCAGGCGTGATGGCCTGGTGCGGGATGGCGGAGCGGCCGTCCAGGCCTTCGCAGGAGGCGGAGGCGGTACGGCCGGCGAAGACGGCAGCTTCCACGAGGGGGAGGCCGGCTGCGACGGCGGCGAGGATGGCGCCGTGGTACACGTCGCCGGCGCCGAGGGTGGAGACGATGGTGGCGGGTGTTGCCGGGACGTGCACGGCATCGGCGGTGCCGTCCTTGACCCAGGCACCGTCGGAGCCGGCGGTGGCGACGACGGCGGAGGCGCCGTCGTCGACTGCTTTCTGCAGCAGCGCCGCGGGGGAGAGGTCCCCGCCGTACTCTGCGCGGAGCCGCTCGATGGTGGGCACGTAGAGGGCGATTCCCCGGGGGGTGAAGGCGGGGATGGGATTGCCGGCGTCCACGCTGATGTTCATCGTGCGGGGGTTGAAGTCCGGGAGGGACGCGACGGCGTTCCAGCCCAGATGGTCCACATGGACCCAGGCTGCAGATTCCACCAGCTCATGGAAGCGGCTGCCGGCGGGAAAGCTGACCGGCGGGACAGGGCGGGTGACAATGGCCCGGCTTTCCGATGCCTTGCTGACCACGATCACGCTGGCGCCGGTTTTCACGCCGGCGTCCCGGACCACCGCGGACGTATCCACGCCCTCGGCCTGCAGGCCGCTGATGATGCGGTCGCCTTCCTCGTCGGTGCCAAGGACACCTGCGAAGGCGGTGCTGGCTCCTGCCCGCGCTGCTGCCACGGCCGCCGTGGCTGCAGGGCCGCCGCCCGCCGTCGCGAAGTCCGAAGCGACGGTGCGGCTGTCCGCGGCGGGGTAATCCTCCACCAGGGCGATGGAGTCAAGCGTGGCGCATCCTACGAAGAGCAGGGTTCCGGTTGACGGTTGGGGCACGTTCACCTCGTTGTAGTTCCGGCTGGTACTGAAGAAATATACACACGCTATGTTGGAATAACAACACTTTCGGTATAGTTCTGTTTGGGATGCAACGCCACGATCCCCCCAAATACTCAACGTAGAGAAACGGAGCAGCACATGTCATTGCCTTCTGCGGAAACCGTCCGGACTATCCGATACGGCCTCATCGGGGCAGGCCACATGGCCCGCGAACACGTCCGGAACCTCGCCCTGATCCCGGGCAGCCGGATCACCGCAGTGTCCGATCCCACGCCGTCATCCCTTGAGGAGACCGCGGCGGAGATCGGCTACGAAGTGCAGGCTTTCCCTTCCCACCAGGAGCTGCTGGCCGCCGGCCTGGTGGACGCACTGGTGATCGCCAGCCCCAACGACACGCACCTGGGCATCCTGAAGGACATTTTCGCCAGCGGCGCCAACCTCCCTGTGCTGGTGGAGAAGCCGGTGTGCACCACCGCAGAGCAGGCGGATGAACTCGAGGCGCTGGCGGCGGACTACCCGGCACCTGTCTGGGTTGCCATGGAATACCGCTACATGCCGCCGGTCCAGGAAGTCATCCAGGCTGCGCACAACGGCAAGCTCGGGAACGTCTACATGCTGTCCATCGTGGAACACCGGTTCCCGTTCCTCCACAAGGTGGACTCCTGGAACCGCTTTGCGGAGCGGACCGGCGGAACCCTGGTGGAGAAGTGCTGCCACTTCTTCGACCTGATGCGGCTGATCCTGCAGGACGAGCCGGTCCGCGTCTACGCCAGCGGCGGCCATGACGTGAACCACATGGACGAGGTCTACAACGGCCGGGTGTCGGACATGATCGACAACGCCTACGTGATCGTGGACTTCAAGGGCGGCCGCCGCGCCATGCTGGAGCTGTCCATGTTCGCGGAAGGGTCCAAGTTCCAGGAGCGGATTTCCATTGTGGGTGACGCCGCCAAGATCGAGACGCTGATCCCGGTGGCAGCCAACCACTGGATCCCCGGGGACGAGGCCGAGGCCACCGTGGAATTCAGCCCGCGCTCGCCGCTGGGCCCGGAGAAGCACGAGGTTCCGGTGGATGAGGCAGTGCTTGCCGCGGGCGCCCACCACGGTTCCACTTACTACGAGCACCTTGGCTTCCGGAAGGCCATCCTTGGCGAGGGGCCGGTGGAAGTGACGGTTGCGGACGGTTTGCAGTCGGTGCGGATGGGCCTCGCGGCCGAGCGTTCCATCGTTGAAGGACGCCCCGTGGAGCTTACGAATGCCGGTGCCGGGGTACGTCACTAGGTAAGTTGGTGTTGGAATTGCAACACTGCGCCGGGCGGGGGTGCGGCGGGTGGGGCAGAAAGAAGGGGATATGAGCACCGCACGTGAAGAGGCGCCGCTGACGCCACGCCAGCGCACCATCCTGGACGAGCTGGGCCGGCGCGGGTTCATTTCCACCACCGATCTGGCGGAAACCTTCGCCGTCTCGGACATGACAGTGCGCCGGGACACCAGGGTGCTGTCCAAGCTGGGGCTGGTCCGGGTGGTCCATGGCGGGGTCAGCGCCGTTCAGGGGCACGGGCAGAATGCGGACTTCGCGGCCCGTGTCCGGGAGGATGCAGACGGCAAGCTGAGGGTGGCCCGGGCCTGCGTGTCCATGGTGGGCGAGCGGGATGCCATCATCCTGGACGCCGGCACCACCACTTACCAGATCGCGCAGGAACTGCCCTCCACCTTTACGGGCACCATCATCACCCATTCGGCTCCGGCCATCCAGCGCTGCCTGCAGCTGACCTCGGCGCGGACCATCTGCCTTGGCGGTGAACTGCTGCTGGACAGCCAGGCGTTCAACGGTCCCATGACGGTCAGCGCTGCGGCCGGACTGCGCGCCAAGACCGCGTTCATTGGCGTGAGCGGAATCCATGACGAGGCGTTTTACATTGAGCGCGACGTTGAACGCGCTACTAAGATCGCACTCATGAACTCTGCGGAACAGGTGGTAGTGGTGGCAACACACCAGAAGATGCTGCGGTACGCGCTGGCCCGGCTGGCGGCCTTCGACGCTGCTGACGTATTGGTCACGGACGCGCCCCCGCCGCGGGAAATCCAATCGGCCCTGCGTGCGGCGGACGTCAAGCTTGTGGTGGCGGCATGACCGCGCCGCTGCGGGTTTCACTGCCCGACCAGAAACTGGTGGATGCACTCGAGCCGGCTGCCGGCGTCGAATTCTTTGTGTGGGACTTTTCCGGTCCTGCCCCCGCCGGCCGGCTGGACATCGTGGTGCCGCCGTACATGCGCGGGCCTGAGGTGCTGGCGGCGCTGGAGTCCGTGGAGATCGGACTCGTCCAGAGCCAGTCCATCGGGTACGACGGCGTGGCGGAGGTTTTGCCCGCCGGTTGCGTTTTCGCCAACGCGGCAGGGGTGCATGAAACGTCGACGGCGGAACTCGCCCTGGGAATGATGATCGCCAGCCAGCGCGGCATGGCTGACTTCGCCAGGAACCAGGCCACCGGGACCTGGGACAACAGCCAGCGGCCCAGCCTCGCTGACCGCCGGGTGCTGCTGGTGGGCTACGGGGGAGTGGGCAAGGCCATCGAGGCCCGGCTCCTGCCGTTCGAAACGCAGGTGACCCGGATGGCGAGCCGCGAACGGGAGGACGCGGGCGGGAAAATCTTCGGAATCGATTCGCTGTATGAGCAGCTGCCCCTGCACGAGATCGTGGTGGTCAGCGTGCCACTCAGCGAGCAGACGAAGCAGCTGGTGGACGCAAAGTTCCTTGCCGCGATGCCTGACGGGGCGCTGCTGGTGAACGTGGCCCGCGGGCCGGTGGCGGACACGGATGCGCTGCTGGCGGAGACGTCGTCGGGCCGTCTGCGCGCCGCGCTGGACGTGACGGACCCCGAGCCGCTTCCCGCGGACCATCCGCTGTGGACCTCGCCCGGGGTCCTCATTACCCCGCATGTTGGCGGAGCAAGCTCGGCGATGTTCCCGCGGATGGTCCGGCTGGTGAAGCAGCAGATCGGGCTGATGCTCGAGGGTCAAGAGCCGGTCAACGTGGTGCTGGGCGGGGCTTCGCACTAGGGCACGCTATCTCCGGAATTCGATGCGGACGGAGTTGTCGTCCGGGAGGACGATGACCGTCCCGTCCCGCGGCGTCCAGCCGTCGTGCAGGAAGAAGAAGCGTCCGCCGCTCAGCACCAGCAGGCGCAGACCGTCGTACCGGTAGAGCGGGGCGTCCCCGTTGCCCACCTTCACTTCGGTGACAGCGCCGGAGCCGATGCCCAGCGGCTTGGGCGAGTACACCTCCGCCCGGGGCATGAACTGGACACCCCGTTCGTAGTCCACTGCCAGCCGCCGGCCCAGCGCCTGGGCATAGTCGGCGGTGCCCCAGAACAGCAGCAGCGTCACGATGCTCAGGATCAGCGTGGTTTCCACCGCCCGCTGTTCGGCGCTGAGGGATGGCAGCTTGCCGTCCCGGCCCAGGCGGCGTAGGTGGACGCACCAGGTAGCCGCCAGTACGCCCAAGGCCATCAAGTACGGCGAGAAGAGTGCCGTCCGGGTGCGGTCCACCACTGCCAGCACCAGGCTGACGCCGACCACAAGCCCACTGACCAGTGCACCGATTCCGGCGGCCCGGAGGATGACAGCGCGGCCCCGGCCCTCCTCGATCCGTCGGCGCAGCAAGCGGTCCAGCGCCAGCCAGGCAACGCTGGCAGCAAGGATGCAGACCAGCGGCAGGAAGAGGGCGTTGATGCTGATGAGCAGGTAGTCCTGCACCGTGTACCCGAAGAGGCTGACATTGAGGCCCATGTAAGCCGCCTGCGCGTCGGCGCGTGCCCAGCCGAAGTAGAACAGCAGCGCCGTGGCAACCGTGACCGGCGGCCCAATGGCGGAAATGACTCCGACGGCGCGGGACCACGAGGAACGCCCGTCCCCGCCAGCCTCCGCCTCCGTCACGGTACGGCGCCGGTCATGGTGCGGCGCCCGGCGCCTGCGGGCACGTACCCTGGTCCGCGGCGTACTCGAAGGAAGCGGACCCTTGCACTTGCCAGTCTGAATCGGCAATGCTGACCTCGGCCGTAGTGGATTGCACTTCATCCAGTGGCGGTGCCAGGAAGTAGAACTCAAACGGGAAGTTGGTGTCCGTGAAGCTCTGGCGCTGGCTGACCAGTGCCGTGGTGGAGCCAACGTTAACCGAACGGACAGTACCGGCGGGGAGGCCGGTCACGTTCCCGTCCAGGATGATCACATCTCCGACGCAGACCTGGAAGGGCTGGCTGTCGCCCGCCTCGTCCTGCACGGCTTTGAGTTCCGGCACGCAGGCGGTTCCGGGCCTGGGGGCAAGTTCCACGATTGCGTTCGGCTTTTGAATCCGGACGGCGGCGATATTGCTGAGGATCTGCTGCGCGGCTTCAGACCAGCAGTCAGGCGGGGATATCGACAGGGCAGAAATGCCCGCATCCCAGGCAGCCTGGTCACCCTTCAAGCCCAGGCAGAGGGCCCTCGCTGCTTCTTCCACGGTATTGAAGGGCTGGTCGAAGCCAGGAATCGACGCGCAGTTCAAGTCCTTCAAGCGCACGTACCAAATTGGATCTCCCCGTCCTACCGGTCCTATCGGCAGCCAGTCGAGCACCACGGTCTCGGGTGCGGGCGGCTGGGCAGGGGCGGGCGGTCCGGGTGGCTGCGCGGGCGGTTGGCCTGGGGCCGGAGGGGCGGCCGGCGGGGCAGGCGGCTGGTTGGGGGCGGGCGGTCCGGGTGGCTGCGCCGGACCAGGCCCTTGCGGCTGGCGTGGCGCGGGCAGCGGCTGTGGGGCGGGTGCCGGGCCCGGGCCTTGCGGCCGGCTTCGCCCGCTGTCAGAGCCGCTGCCGGAACCGGAGCCTGTACCCTCTGCGTCTGAACCGGCAGAGCCGCGGGATCCGTCCGATCCTTGGCTGGCCTCGGCCGCCGCTTCTTCGGCCGGGCGGTCCGATGGCGATGCGTCCTGCCCGCTCCGGCCAGACGCGGCGGGGCTGCTGGCAGGAGGGTCACTGCGGTCGTCCGTTGCCATGCAGGCAGAGAGAAGCAGCGACAGGATCAGCGACCAGACAAGGGCGATCGGGTGGCGGCGGCTGTAGGAGTGCATCTCGCACCATCACTATCTCTGTTTGCCGAACTTCCAGCCTTGGCTTGGGTGCGGGGATCTCCGCCGGGGAGAGCCCAACTTCCGCAGGGTAGGTGCATACACGGGCATTAAACACGCCCGGCGTTACTGCGCCGTTACTGCCGGGCTTCAGTCCCATATTTCACAGGGCGGGCTGGCGCTTCCTGCGGAAGACAGTCCGCAGATGGTCGCGGAAACCCAGGCTGCTCCTCCTGCTGACCACGACCACGCCGGAGACAGCGGCCAGCAGCACGATGGCACCGCCGGAGGCCACGGCCCAGCGGGCACCGAACTCCGATCCGATCCAGCCCATCAGCGGCGCACCGACGGCGGTGCCGCCCTGGAGGACCGCCAGGTACAGCGCCAGCACGCGCCCGCGGAATTGCGGCTCCACGGAGAGCTGGATGCTGGTGTTGCAGCTGTTCAGGAACGTGATGGACGCCAGTCCGATCGGGACCAGGACGGCAGCGTACAGCCAGAACGACGGCGACACGCTCCCCAGGAGGGTAAAGGCACCGAGTCCCAGCGCACCGCCCAGCAGGAACCGCAGCCGCGGCCCGGCCCTGCGTGCCGCAAGCAGGGCCCCGGCCAGGGTGCCCACCGCCATGATCGAACCAAGAAGCCCGAACTCGCCCGGGCCGGCGCCGAACTCAGTGGTGGCCATCAGCGCGTTGATGATGGGAAAGTTCATTCCGAACGCCCCCAGGATGCCCACCAGGACCATGATCAGCACCAGGTCCGGACGGTTGCGCACATAGCGGACACCTTCCGCCACCTGGTGTTTGCTCCGTGTTGGCCGTGCCGCGGGGGTGAGCTCAGAGGTCCGGATCCGGAAGAGGGAGATGATGACGGCGGCGAAGCTGGCGGCGTTCAGAAGGAAGACCGGTCCCGTGCCCACCCAGGCGATCAGTACTCCGGCGATGGCAGGGCCGGTGAGCCGGGCCGTGTTGAAGGACGCGGAGTTCAGCGCAACGGCGTTGGAGATGTTGTCCTGCCCCACGAGTTCGGACACAAAGGCCTGGCGGGACGGTGCATCGATGGCGCTGGCTATCCCAAGGCAGAGCGCGGCCACATAGGCGTGCCAGAGTTGTGCGGTGCCGGTGACCACCAGGAGCCCGAGCGCCAGCCCGGTCGCACCCATGGCCACCTGCGTCCACAGCAGGATCACCCGTTTGCGGTAGCGGTCCGCCAGCACTCCGCCGTACGGGCCGAGCAACAGCATGGGCAGGAACTGCAGGCCGGTGGTGATGCCGACTGCGGCGCCGGAGTAGTTGGTGAGGACGGTCAGGACCAGCCAGTCCTGGGCCACCCGCTGCATCCAGGTGCCGATGTTGGACACCAGCGCGCCGCTGGCCCAGATCCGGTAGTTGCGGTTTTCCAGCGCGCGGAACATGGCGCTCATCTGCCGCTCATCTCCTGCATGATGTGTGCCGCCCGGCTCAGGACCAGCCGGTCTTCCTCGCTCAGCCCCGCCACTCTCTGGGCAAGCCATGCGGTCCGCTGGTTCCGGGCCTCTTCAAGGACGACCCGGCCGGCGTCGGTGATGTTGATGTGGACCTGGCGGCCGTCGTCGGGGTTTGCCGCCCTGGAGACGAAGCCCATCTCGGCGAGGGCGTTGACGATCCGGGTCATGGACGGGGCCTGAACGTGCTCGCTTTTGGCCAGTTCGCGGAGGGTACTGGGTCCGCTGCCGTTGAGCAACGCCAGGACCGTGTACTGCCCCGGCGTAATGGCATCGCCGGTTGCCTCGACCCGGAGCCGCCGCGAGGTGCGCATCACGGCGGTACGGAGGTCGATGGCAAGGGTGTCGGGGGCGATTTGTTCGGCTGTGGTGCTCTCGTTCTTGGTGGTGGTCACGCTCGCGTTGCGCCTCCTGAAAATGCTTAGCAGTGCTAATTAGTCCTGCTAATAAGTATGCTGCGGTGGGTGGCGCACCGCAAGGCTGTGGGTGGTTGACGTCGGTCACCACGGCGAGGAGCATCTAACCTGCAGGTTTGGCCTGGGGGTTCAGGTTGGTGGCAGGCATGAAGCGGATAGAACGTTTTTCTTGGTGCATCACGGCGCTTGGCGCTGCAGTCCTCCTGGGTGTCGGTGGCTGTTCCGCCGCTCCCGAGCCGCCGCCCGCGCCCGCGTCCCGTCTGAGCCAGCTGAAAAGCGATGTGGAGCAATACCTTCAGGACCGGCTTGCCACCGGCGCCTCCGCCGTCCTGGTTCAAGCCCGTGCCGGCGGGGAAACCTGGTCCGAGGCACATGGGGTGAAGGACCAGGAAACCAGGCAACCGGCGGAGCCAGACGGCGCATTCCACATTGCCAGCGTCACCAAGCCGATGGTGGCGGCGGCAGTGCTGACGCTGGTGGAAGAGGAACGGCTGCAGCTTGACGGGCTGGTGGATGATTACCTTCCCGGGTTCCAGGAGGTGATGAAGCCGCCGCAGCCGGTCTCAGTGCGGATGCTGCTGAACCATACTTCCGGCATGCCGGAGTTCGAAGGGCCGTTGAGCCGTTCAGGTCCCTTGAAGCAGGTTTTTGCTGCCCCCATCACCGGTGAGCAAAGGCTGGCGCTGGCGGGCACGGAGCAGTGGGAAAAACCTCCAGGTTCCGGGTTTGAATACTCCAGCTCGAACTATGTGGCACTGGGTCTGATCATCGAACGGCTGACCGGGCGGAGCCTGTCAGAAGTGCTGAGGAGCCACGTTACGGAACCGCTGGGAATGGATGACACCGTGCTGGCCGGTTCCGCCGCCGCGCCTTCCGGCATGGTCCACGGGTATGCGGTGGTCGACGGCGAAACGATGGACGGTGCCAACGCGGGCTTCCATGCCGGCTCGGCATCCGGCGGCATGATCTCCACCGTCCACGACGTGAACACGTTCTTCTCGGCCCTCATGCAGGGCAGGCTGGTGAACCCCGCGTCGGTGGAAGAGATGCGCGGCTCCGATGCTGAGCCTTTTGGGCTCGGGCTCTTCAAGTGGCAGGACAGCTGTACGGGCGACTTTTACTATGGCCATCTTGGCGGGACGCCGGGCTATGAATCGCTCGCGATGACCAGCGCCGACGGCACCCGGCAGCTTGCCCTGGGGGTGGCGCACTCCGCGGAGCCCCTGGTTCCCGGGAAAACACGGGACAGCACCGCGTTTGAGGACATGGCCACCAAGGCCTTGGACAGCACCTGCTGACGGCACGCCTGGTTAGGCTGTGGCATGGACTATGTTCTTCGCCGGGCCACTCCGGAAGATGCCGAAGCTGTGGTGCTGATGCACACGCTCGCCCACGAGGAGTGCTACCCGCACCTGCTGTCCCCGGCCTTTTTCGCCGCCCGCCGGAAGGCAATCCCGGAACGGGTGGACCGTCGTCGTACATACCTGGACGTCGCTGACCCGCGGATCATCGCCGTGGACGCCAACAACGAGGTTGTGGGACTCGCCGACGCCGGCCCCGGCCGCGACGAGGACAGCCCAGTACCCCTGGAGCTGTACTCGATCTACGTCCTCGGCCGCGCGCAAGGCACGGGGCTGGGGACGGCCCTGCTGCGTGCCGCGGTCGGGGAGTCCCCGGCGTACCTATGGGTGCTGGAGGACAATGTGCGGGCACAGGCCTTCTACCGCCGGCATGGCTTCCTGCCTGACGGCAAGCGCGGCCTGCTTCCACCCGACTGGGAGGAAGTGCCCGAAATCCGGATGGTCCGGCCCGCCCAGGCCGCCGCACGGCCGGCATGACCGCCACGCAAGCTCTTGATGCGGAAGCGGCCTACTGGCTCCCCTTGATCTTCCGCCAGCCACCCGCGCGGTTGGTTTCGATGATGGCCCGGAACATCTCCACCAGGGCCTCCTCATTGATGGGGTCGCCCTCATAGTAGGAAATCATCCTGCCCGTCTTGTTGCCGTGGCCGCCCGTGATGATGTTGTGCGGGTCCGGGGCCAGGCCGCCATCGTACAGGAACACATTGACATGGTCCTTCGCGGCGAGCAGCGCGCAGATGTTGCCCTGCAGCACGAAGTACGGCTGGACTGTGCGCTTGATGGTCTCCTCCACGGCAGGATCGGCAGCATGGGCCAGGTCCCGCACCTTCAGGCAGATCTGCTGCTGCCAAGGCGGGAGTGCGCCGATGTAGTGGTCAACGCGGGGATCCTTCTGGTAGCTCATCCTTGAACTCCTGACGGGTCTGTTACTGGCCGGGCAACGCTCCTATCGTTGGAGCCATGGCTGATACTTTTGCGTCCCTGGTGGAAACATTCAAGAACATCGGCGTCTCCAGGGCCTACGGTTCCCCAATCCAGCTGGGCGGGGAAGAGGTCATTCCCGTCGCACTGGTGTCCTTCGGGTTCGGTGGCGGCTGGGAAGCCGGGCAGGAGGGTGCGTCCGGCGGCGGGGGAGGCGGGATGGTGCTGCCGCTCGGCGTCTACCGGAACGTGGGCGGGCAGGTGGCGTTCCGGCCCAACACCGTAGTGGCGCTGGTGTGCCTGGTGCCCCTGGTCAGCGCGGCGGGTGCCGCCGTCCGGAAGGCGATCCGCGCCGCTAAGTCCTGAGGCGTGCTGCCGCCCCGTCCGGAAGGTACGACGGCGATGCCCGCCGGGCCCCGTCGTCGTGCGTGCTGCGGGTCTACACTGGCCGCATGGGTGACGTTGACGATTCCCTTGCCGCCATGGGTGAACCGGAGCGCGGCTGCCTGCAGCGCGTCATCGCGACGGCGTGGCGCGTGGTCCCGGAGGCCGACCAAGGCCGCAGCTACGGGATGCCCGCGCTGAAGGTGGACGGCAAGCCGCTCATCGGAGTGGTGGCGGCTGCCAAGCACCTGTCCATCTTTCCGTTCTCGCCCGAGGTGGTGGACGCCGTCGCGCCCAAACTGGCGGGCTTCTCGCTGTCCAAGGGGACTGTCCGGTTCACGCCGGACCATCCCGTCCCCGAGGAAGTGGTGGAGGAGATGGTCCGGCTGCGGCTGGCGGAGATCCGGAGGTAGCGCCTAGAGTTGCGCGGGATCCAGGGGCAGGGGAGTGATCGGCTGGTCGTTTGCGGTCAGGTCGATGCCCAGGTCCTTGGCGAACACCAGGCGGGTCTCCTTGTAGATCCCCGCGTGGTTCTCATCCAGCTCGAAGACGCGTGCGCCGCGGAGCCGGTTCCTGTCGGCGCCCGGCAGCCCGTAGGCGCCGAAGCCCGTCCCGGGCGCGTAGCCGAGCTCCACGCCGTAGTAGTTGCCCACGTAGGTGTTGACATGGTCGTGGCCCACAAAGTAGCCGCGGACGTCCCCGCGTTCCAGGAAGGCGTTGAACAGCCCTGAGTTGAAGGGGCCGGGGCACTCGTCCTCGTTCCGTTCGCCCACGATGCCGTGCTTTGCCACCGCACGCTGGTGGTCCGCGTCCGTCCGCGAATCGATGCTGGCGAACCACATGCTGCGGTGCTCGTGCAGGGCGATGTGTCCCCACATCAGGGACGGGATCTTCTTGCCGTACTTCTGCTCGGTGGCGATGGAGAGATTGCGGTACCAGGCCACCTGGTCCATGCGTACCCAGTCCCAGTCCGGGTAGCCCTCGAAGTCCTGCCCGTTGATGGTGTCCGGGGCGTAGCGGCCGGTGTCGATGAGCCAGAGGCCGAAGGCGGGGTCCTTGGATTTTGAGGACTGCACCAGCAGCAGCGAGTTGGATGTGCCGGTGAGGCCGTCTGTCGAGTCGCCGTTGACGTTGAACGGGTAGCTCTGCAGGAACTGCAGCATCTTGGCCTCGGTCATGCCGGTCCGGGCCACCGAGTCCTCATCGTGGTTGCCGAACGTGACGGCCCACGGGATCTGCCGGGTTTCCATCGGCCGGACCACGTGGTTCAGGGCCTGCTTGACCTCCAGCTCCGTGTCGCAGCCGCCGTTGATCACGTCCCCGTTGATCACCACGAAGTCCGGCTTCTCGGCATCCAGGGTGCGGTCCATGAGCTCGATGGTGCGGCGGTCGGTCTGCTCGTCGTCCTGCGTGTCGTTGAACTGGATTACCTTGAACCGGCCGTCCGGGCGGAACGCGAGCGTGGGCTTGGGGGCCTTCGTTCCCGGCACCGCGGTGGCTCCGGTTCCGGCCGCCACCGTCATGCCGAGAGCGCCCAGGGTTCCTGCTGCCGCCAGGGCCGCCCGCCTGCTGAAGTTGGGCTGGTTGATTTTGATGGTCATCGCTGCCTCTCTGCAATTTTGCGGCCGGGTTCCGGCCGTTCGTCACTGTGAGGGTAGGAAGCCCGGGCATCGGGGCGCCTAACGCATGGTGAACGGCACATGGTGGTGGAGGAAACCGGCGCACGGAAGGCAGGCTCCGCCCCTCGCCGGGCAACCCGCCGCACGATATATTCGAGGAGGAATCCCGATCTCAGCTAGAAGACCTTGCCCCGGACTGGCCGGGCTTTGCTTGGTTTACGCATTTCCCAAACATCGCTCTTCCCGGCCAGCCCACGCTGCACCAAGGAGCGTCCCCATGACTAACGCCAAGCCTGTCCTCGTCGTTGGCGGCACGGGCCACCTCGGCGGCAAGGTGGTTGATGAACTGCTGGCCAGGAGCAAAAGTGTCCGCGCCCTGGTCCGCCCCGGATCGGACGCGAGCAAGCTCAAGGCCAAAGGTGCCGAAATTGCCCGCGGCGATATGCTCGACTTTGACTCCCTCATCGCAGCAATGACAGGGGTGGATGCAGTCATCACCACGGCGGCCGGATATACCCGCCGCGACAAACGTGCCCTGGAAATCGACACGGTCGGAAACACCAACCTCGCCATCGCTGCGAGCCGGACCGAGGTCCGGCGTTTCGTCCTTACCAGCATCCTCACATCGGACCAGACGCCAAACGTCCCGCACTTCTGGCACAAGAAGCAGGCGGAGGACAGGCTGGAGCAACTGGGCGTCCCGTTTGTCTCTCTCCGCCCCGGAGCTTTTTTTGACCAGGTCACCCAGTTTGGCGGTGACCCGTTCGAAAAGAAGCGACTCACCTGGTTGGGTACCGCGACCGTCCCCCTGACTTTCGTCCTCACCTCCGACCTCGCCGGTTACCTCGGGGAGGCCGTCGACGCGGACGTCGCCGACGGTGAACGCATCGACATCGGGTGGGACCGGCCAGTCAGCATGCAGGACGTCGCGGGCATCGTTTCGACCATTGCCGGAGAACCGGTCCGTGTGCGCTCAGTGCCGTCACTGCTTATCAACGCCGCGGGCAAAGTGTTGGGGCCCTTCGTTCCGCTGGTCAAGGACATGACGTCCATGCTGGCTTGGTTCGAGACGGGCAAATACGTCGCGGACACGTCGCGCCAGGCTGAAGTGTTCGGACCCGCCCCGACGCCGGAGGATGCGATCGGCCGGTTCGCCAGGAGCCTGGGGCACTAGGACAGCCGGTTCAGCACCGCTGCGCGGCGTGCAGGGGGTCAAAAAAGTACAGGGTGTATCGTGGCTGCTCATCGTCGTCAGGGAGGGACCTGTGAAGACCAACGAACTGCTGCTGGACGCCTTCGGCCGGATCCGCGAGAACGTGGAGTCCACCCTTGAAGGGCTCGACGGCGGGGCGCTGGCCTGGCGGCCCGGCGGCACCGGAAACTCGATTGCCTGGCTGATCTGGCACCTGGGCCGCGTGGAGGATGCGCAGGTGGCCGACGTCGCCGGCGGCGAACAGGTTTGGAAGGCCCAGGACTTCGTGGGCCGCTTCGGGCTTCCGCTGCACCCCCGCGACACCGGCTACGGCCACTCCACCGAACAGGTGGACGCCGTGCAGGCCGGGCCGGAGCTGCTGCTGGAGTACTACGACGCCGTCCACCGGCGGACCGTGGAATTCCTGCAGGGCGTCGCGGACCGGGACCTGGACCGCGTCGTGGATACCCGGTGGGATCCGCCCGTCACACTCGGAGTGCGGCTGGTGAGCACCCTCGCGGACTGCCTCCAGCACGTGGGGCAGGCCGCCTACGCCAAGGGCCTTAAGCCTGCGCCGGGACACTCCAAGACGCGGTAGCAATCCCCTATTTCCGTGGGAACAGTTCGGTTCCATAATGGCCACATAGGCTTCGGGGACCCTCGCGCCAATGACGGCTGGCGGGGCGTTCGAGAGTCCTGGGTGGCTGCGCAGGGCAGGCGGAACCGGCGGCCACGCGGCCCGGACACGGACGTTCCGGGCGGCACCAAGGGGGAGAGCAGCGCCATCAAAGCGAAACACTGCCTAAAGGAATCATCATGCTCAAGGATTTAGCAGCTATGGCCGTCCTTCCTGCAAAGGACATCGCGAGGGCGAAGGAGTTCTACAGCGACAAACTCGGGCTCGAACCGGCGGAGTCGATCGAGAATGACAGCCTGGTGTACCGCTGTGGCAACGGAACGTCCTTCCTGCTGTATCAGACAGAAAATGCGGGGACGGCCAAGAACACCCAGATTGGCTGGGAGACGGACAACCTCGAACGCGAGATGGAGGATCTGAAAGCCCGTGGCGTCAAATTCGAAGACTACGACTTCCCCGGCCTGAAGACGGAGAACGGAATCGCGACCGACTCGTGGGGGAAGGCCGCTTGGTTCCTGGACAGCGAGGGAAACATCCTCAACCTTTCCCAGCGCGCATAACCACGGGTATAAGCCCGCGCGCGCACGGTGCCCGCGCGGGTTTTGCCCAACAGGAGGTGGACTGCATGGGCACCCTGGAATGCTCGGTGTCGATTAAGGCCACGCCTGTGGACGTCTGGAAGACCTATGTTGACCCGTCCCGGCTGCCGGAGTGGCAGACGGGCTCGCCTGTCACCCCGGAAGTCCATGGCAAAGGGGACCAGCCGGGGTCCACATACTCGTCAGGCCGTGGTCCGGGCACTGCCCGGACCACGGTGCTTGCCGCCGTTCCGCCGCGCCGGATCGTCACCAGGACCGTTGCGCGCAAGGAGCTCGCCAACCTGAAGGCCCTCATTGAGCGGGAGGTCCAGGAGCCCCCGGATCAGCCGGTGCCCTGATAACAGTGTGGCCACACGCCGCAGCGATTGTTAAGCGCCGAATCCACCGTGCGACAAGAACCATCAAGCCTTGATCAAAGTTGGCGCAGGTTCTCCCCAGTTTCGGCCGCCTCTGTGGCCCGGGGAATTACGTTTTTGCCATACCAGTTTTGGCTTAGCAAAGGGCCCGGCTTAGTGCCGGGCCTTTTTACGTGGGGGGAAAATGTCGGATTTCGGGGGCTTCATCAGGCCAGCACCATCAACTCCGGTGCGAAAACAACAGCGCAGGCGGCGCGCTTCCATCCTCGCCGCAGCAGGGGTCAGCGCGCTTCTGGTTTTTCCGGCCCTCGCCGGCTGCGGGAGCCCTGCCGGCCTGAAGGCTGCCTCATCGGAAGCCACCACGTCGCCCACCGCCACGGCGGTGAGCGCAACTGCCAAAGCCGCGCCTTCGCCGTCGTCCGCTCCCGCGGGCCAGGAAACGGGCGCACCGCTGGATCCCGAGACCCCGGGCACGCTGGCGCAGGCCGCGGCGGTGGCGGCCCCGAAGACACAGCCCGCTTTCGCTACCAAGGCGATCGACCTTCTGGCCACCCTTCCCATCAAGGGCCGGGCGCCCAAGACGGGCTACGACCGGGCGCTCTTCGGGCAGGCATGGCTGGATGTGGACCGCAATGGCTGTGACACCCGCAATGACATGCTAAAGCGGGACCTCACGCGCATCAGCTACACCAACAGCGTGCCCTGCAAGGTACAGTCGGGGACGCTGGCGGACCCCTACACGGGCACCACCATCAGCTTCCTGCGGGGGAGCGGGACCAGCAGCAAGGTGCAGATCGACCACGTTGTTGCCCTCAGCGACGCGTGGCAGAAGGGCGCCCAGCAGCTCACCACTGAACAGCGGACCGCTTTTGCCAATGATCCGCTGAACCTTCAGTCCACGGACGGCCCCACCAACATGAAAAAGGGCGACGGCGACGCCGCAACCTGGCTGCCGCCGAACAAGGGCTTCCGCTGCGAGTACGTTGCCCGGCAGATTTCCGTGAAGGCGACGTACAGCCTGTGGGTCACCCAGGCGGAGCACGACACGATGGCCAGGATCCTGGCCGACTGTTCGGGCCAGCTGGCGCCCACGAACCAGGAGGCACCTGTCGCCCCAGCGCCGGCTCCCGCGCCGGCCGCCGAACCCGCACCGGTAGTGGCGGCGCCGGCCCCGGTTGCTCCTGCTCCCGTTGCGCCAGCGCCTGCCCCGGCTGTGGTGCCGGCGCCAGCTCCTGTTGCGCCTGCACCTGCGGCCGCCTACTACGCCAACTGTGCCGCGGCCCGGGCCGCCGGTGCCGCGCCGCTCTTTGCCGGGCAGGCAGGCTACCGGGCCGGGCTGGACCGCGATTCCGACGGCGTTGCCTGCGAGTAGCCGCCCAAAATCCCGGGGCCCAGCGCCCCGTCAGCATCACCATCACGAATATTCCTAGGGGGAAAAAATGAAAAAGACACTGACACTAGTTGTGCTGGCAGGGCTAATGCTGACCGGGTGCGGCAGCAAGCAGGCAGCTGTGCAGGCTACAGAGACGGCAACTGCTGTTGCTGCGGTTGCAGAAGCCGTCACGGTTCCGGTGGTTACGGGCCTGACCCTGGATAAGGCAGCGGATCAGTTGGAAGATCTCGGGCTCAAGGTCGAGGCTGTGGACACCATCGACGGCAAGTCGATCATCCTCAAGAAGAACTGGCAGGTGACCTCCCAAGACCCCGCAAACAGTGCAAGCGTGCCGAAGGGCTCCACCGTGCACCTCGGCGCCGCGTCCCTTGAAAAGATTGCGGCGGAGAAGGCTGCAGCAGAGAAAGCCGCAGCAGAGAAGGCTGCCGCTGAACAGGCTGCTGCCGAGAAAGCCGCGGCCGATAAGGCGGCAGCGGACCAGGCCGCCGCGCAACTGGCGGCCGAACAGGCTGCAGCACAGAAGGCGGCGGAGGCAGCAGCTGCGCAGGCTGCACAGCAGGCCGCAAAGCCCGCTCCCGCTCCGGCACCTGCTGCGCCGGCGCCGTCGTCGGTCTACTACGCCAACTGCACTGCTGCCCGGGCGGCAGGAGCAGCACCGGTGTATGCCGGCACGCCGGGTTATGGAAAGCACCTCGACAGGGATGGCGACGGCATCGGGTGTGACAAGTAGGGTCCGAGGGCGACTGGTCGCTAAACAGACCACGGGCTGAACGTGAAGCCGTGGATACCTTCCCATTCGAAGGTATCCACGGCTTTCGTTTGTCAGCGTGTCCGTTGACAGGCCTCTAGCAGCCTTGACGACAGGAGTCTCTAACAAGCGTTTTTGGTCTTATAAATGATGAACCTGAAAGAAACCTGAATATTCCCTAGACATTGGAATAATTCCAGGCTTAGGCTGGGCGCCATTGGGGGGCCAAAGAAAAAATTCAGCTGGAGGCAAAGCATGCCACAACGCAGTAGATCGGTTGTTTTTGCAGCACTAAGTACCCTGGCACTATCCGCAATGGGACTCTCGGGCGCCACCGCCCACCCGGACGGCCAGCACGGCATGGACGAGGGGCATCTCACCGGGACCGGGGAGTTCGGGAAGATTAATCTGGTGGATACTGTCCGCCTGACAAACACCCCTGACCTGATCGCAGATGTGAGTGTCTCGCCGGACGGAAACACCGCCTTCCTTGCCAACTGGGGGGAGCCTGACTGTGCCGGACC
Source organism: Pseudarthrobacter sp. L1SW (assembly GCF_020809045.1). Taxonomy (NCBI): domain Bacteria; kingdom Bacillati; phylum Actinomycetota; class Actinomycetes; order Micrococcales; family Micrococcaceae; genus Pseudarthrobacter; species Pseudarthrobacter sp. L1SW. Next base: position 980,513 of record NZ_CP078079.1, read on the forward strand.
GGAAACGGGGGGACAGACCAGCCCGGATGCCGGCGTCTACATCGTGGACATCACGGGCGTGGACCAGGGCTCGGCCGGAGCGGAACCCAAACAGGTGGGATTCATCCCCTCGCACCAGGACTCGCGCCCGGGCGAGGGCCTGCAGGTAGTCAACATCAGCACCGCAAGCTTCACCGGTGAAGTCCTTGTGGTGAACAACGAGGCGTGCGGGAAGAACGGCAAGGGCGGCGTATCCCTCTTCGACGTCACGGACCCGCTCAACCCGAAGAAGCTGTCCGAGAACTTCGGCGACCGCGCCCCGGGCAGCCGGGATTCCAACGAAATCCACAGCGTCTTCGCCTGGGACGCAGGTGACAAGGCCTACGTGGTGATGACCGACAACGAGGAGGCCACCGACGTGGACATCCTCGACATCACCAACCCGCACCGTCCCCGGCTGGTCGCGGAGTATGACCTGAATACGTTCAACGTAGACCAGCCGGAGCTGGGGCTTACCGATTCTTTCCTTCATGACATGGTGGTCAAGGAAATCAACGGCCATTTCATAATGCTGCTTTCCTACTGGGACGGCGGCTACGTGCTCCTGAATGTCGATGATCCTGCCAATGCGGTGTTCCTCGGGGACTCGGAGTTCGCAGCTGTGGACCCCCAGCTGCTTGAATCCCTGGGAGTGTCCCTCACGCCCGAGGGCAACGGGCACCAGGCGGAGTTCACGGCGGACAACCGGTTCATCATCAGCACGGATGAGGACTTCGCCCCGTACCGCACTGACGATTTCAAGATCACCAGCGGGGCCCACCAGGGCACCTACCCCTCGGTGATGGTTTCCGGCGGCCAGGCACCCGCCATCCTGGAGGACCTGACCCTGAATGGGCCCGTGGTGTACGGCGGCTATGCGTGCCCCGACTCCGCAGCTGTCCCCACCCCGGAGAGCATTCCGGGGTACGTGGAATCGCTGACTCCCGGGGAGGAAACCACCCTGGTGCTGCAACGGGGGCCGGTCGGTGACCCCAGTGCCCCGGAAGGGGCGTGTTTCCCGGGGGAGAAGGCGCACGCGGCAGCCCTTGCCGGCTGGGACGCGGTGCTCTTCGTCAACCACCACACGGGTGAGGCTGCTCCGGGTGAGCCATTCTGTGGTTCAGGCGGGTTCGAGGACGAGATCGTTGCGGTCTGCACCACCCACGCTGCATTCCACCGGCTGTTCGACCTGGCACCGCTGGATGCGCCGTGGACCTACCCCGAGAACCTTTCCATCGGCACAGTGGGAGCGGACATTGAAGTGGGGTCGGTCTTCGACGGCTGGGGCTACGTCCACCTCCTGGACGCGGCCACCCTGCAGGAGCTGGACACGTTCGCCATCCCTGAAGCGCACGATCCTGCCCACGCGCTCACTTCCGGGGACCTCAGCGTTCACGAGGTGGCCGTTGACCCGCAGGATCCTTCGCTGGCCTACCTCTCGTACTACTCCGGTGGCCTTCGGGCGGTCCAGATCCAGTGCACGGACCCTGCCGACAACACCACCTGCGAACTGGTGGAAGTCGGCGGCTACCTGGATCCGGCAGGAAACGACTTCTGGGGAGTGGAAACCTTTGTTGGCGAGGACGGCGTGACCTACGTCCTGGGCAGCGACAGGGATAGCGGCCTGTGGATCTTCACGGATCCGTAGACCGGTAGGCAGGTAACAATCGCGGAGGGGGCGTCTGGGCGCCCCCTCCGTCATTTAAGGACAGATCAGTGCGATGACAACTCGCGCATCAGTCCGAGCTGTGCCAGGAACTCCACCTGGTCGAAGTAGAAGTGGTGGGAAGTGATCTCCCCGTCCTCAACCGTGGCGACGTCGCAGCTGTGGACCCTGAGTTCCTTGCCAGTGGGCTGAAGGGTTTCGCCGGACGGCATGCGCAATGGACCGGTGTTGGTTCCGATGACGATGCCTTCATCGATGGCCACGTTGCCGGCCTCGTATCGTCCCGTCTGGTCGTACCGGACGTCGGGCATGGCTTCCCAGAATTCCATCAGGTATCCGGTGATGGCGTCGCGCCCGCGGAGCTCTCCCTTATCGGGGGTGTGGGCCACGGCGTCGGTGGCGTAGCTGCGTGCCAGTGCCTCTTTGTCTTTTGTTTCCATGGCCTTGTTCAGGCGATCCATGACTTCACGTGCCTGTCCCATTGTGGACCTCCAATTTTTGGGCGGCCTCACGGAAGCGGAGGCCGCTTCGTGGGTTTGGCTTCGGCTGCTTGCTGGAGCCAATTTAATTGCACGTCGGCGGCAAGTGGGCTGTCAATGAGCTGGGCTACCCTTCAGAACGGCAGCGCAACCAGGGCTATCAGCGCCGGCACCGTGGCGCCGACGGTGCCGGGGATGCTGTCGCCCTTCCTTGGGTAGTGGCCCTGCATGTCCGCCAGGAACATGGCCGGAGCGGTCAGCACCATGTTCGCGCAGCAGTAGATCACCAGGGTGTAGCCCACCACCACGTAGCCGGTGTTCACGGCCACCACCCCGGCGAGGACTCCCAGGCCGATCACCAGGTTGCGGAACCCGGTGGGGATGGCCCACATCATCACGGCCGGAACGTTCTGCGGCGGGGTGCTCAGGAACTTTTGTGCCCCCGGCCGGTGCATCAGGAAGCTTTCCAGCGGGAACACCGCGATGTAGATGACCGCGGCGAGTACCGCGAAGACCTGGGATACGGCGTTCATAAGGAAAAAAGTACGACGCCGGGACCAGCGGCGGCGATCCCCTCGCCGAGGGTTGCGGGGTGCTGGAGGAACCCCCACTTTAGGGGATTGCGCCGGCACCTGGCGGGCGGATACTGGAGCTATGTGGGAGGAGCGCGCTGAGCGTGCCCGGCGGGAAATCGCCGCCCTGGCCGTCAACGGAATGAGCTTGGCGGACCTCTACGCGTCGGCGCTCGCTGTCGTGCAGCGCACGGTGCCGTTCGAGCAGGGCTGCTGGGCCGGCGTCGACCCCGACTCCCTGGCGATGACGTCCGTGACCAACTGGAAGCCGTGGCCGGTGGGCGAGCGGGGGTACGGGGAGTACTCGGCCCGCTTCGCCGAATGTGAATACACGGGCACGGAACCGAACAACTTCGCCGAGCTGCTGCGCCGCCCGCGGCCCATCGCCCGGATGTCCGACGCCCCGCACCGCGAGGTGGTCCGCAGCGTCCGGATCAACGACCTGCTCAAGCCCCAGGGCCTGGAACACGAACTGCGGGCCGCCTTCCGGGTGGACGAGGCGTGCTGGGGAGTCGGCAGCATTTTCAGGGATGGCGGGCAGGACTTCACGGACAGAGAGGTGGACTTCCTGGGCGCCGTGACCGCCACTCTTGCGGCGGCCACCAGGATCGCTGTCCGCGCCGCGCACCCGCCGGGGCCCGCCGCCGTCGGGCCCGTCATTGTCCTGGCCGGGCTGCACGGCGAGCTGCGCGCGGCCACCTCCGCCGCCGCGGCCTGGCTGGCCGAGGTGGAGGACGCAGCGCCCGGCCGCTTCACCATGACGCTGCACTCGGTGGTGGCGCAGGCCCACGCCTCGAGGTCCGGGACGGCCCGGGCCAGGATGCGCGACGCCGGGAACAGTTGGGTGGTGCTGCAGGCCAGCCGGCTGATCACCGGGGACGACCCCCAGCAGATGGTGGTCACCGTGGAACCCGCCACCACCCACGATGTCGCCACCCTGCTGCTCGCGGCCTACGGGGTCACGGCGCGCGAGCGCGAGGTCTGCCTGGAGGTGCTGTCCGGAAGCCCGACGGCCGTCATCGCCCGGCACCTGTTTATCTCGCCTCATACGGTGCATGACCACCTGAAGTCGCTGTACGAGAAGGTGGGCGTGGGCAGCCGCGGAGAACTGGTGGCCAGGCTTGTGGCATAGAAGGCGGGCAGATGGCGCCTGAGTACACTGGTTGCTGTTAGGGGGAGACCATGCGCACAGGATCTCGACGGGACACGACGTTTCTGCCGCGCTGGGCCCGGACTGCGGTGGCCACCTACTTGTTGGTGACGGTGCTGGCCGTTGGTGCTGCCGCGCTCACCCGTGCCGTGGGCATGGAACCAGGGTTCCACCAGGCGCTCATGCTCGCAGTGATCGTTCTGACGCTGCCGGTCTCGGCGGCCTACTTCGTCATCGGCCTCTTTGATTCCGGGTCCACCGGACCGGGCGGGTTCCGGCTGGGTGCGCTGGGCCTTTTGGAGCTCATCCGCTACCTGGGGTACCTCGGTTTTGCGGCAGTCAACGCAGCTGCATTTCGGTGGCTGGTCCTGGGTCTCCGGAACGGCAGGTCACGGACTCCTTCAGCCCATGCCCGCGGGCCGTCCCGGGAGGTGGTGCTGCCTGCCCACGGGGTCAATTCCAAGATCCGCAACCTCCTGTGGGTGGTGCCCGCGGCGGTCCTGCTGAGTTTGCCGCAGTGGTTCGTGGCAAGCTTTGCCTGGTGCGGAGTCAGCGGCTGCAGCGGCGGCGGCTTCGGAGTGGCGCGCGGCGGCGAGTGGATTGCCGCGAGCCTGAGCGCAGTCAATGGGCTTATCCTCGCTGTGGCCGTTTTCGTAGTCCCCTGGTTTTACCCCACGGGCAGGCGGGTCCTTGTGGCGCTGATCGCCGGGACGCTGTTCGCGCTCTTGGGCGCTGCCGTGACCCACGGATAGTCGCCCGGAGGATCGAAGGAAGTTTCCTGTGGATGCACCGCCCGCAAGCGCGTAGAATTTAGCCGGCTCGGGTGGCTCCGGCCCGGTTCCCACCGAGCCTTTTGAGATGGATTTCATCATGCTGACGTCACTGCTTTGCAAGCTGAATCTGGGGCATCACTGGTTGCTTGAAGAGGAACCGAAGGGGACCTTCCGCCGGCGGTGTACGCGGTGCGGGAAATACGATCGGGATACCCAAACGTGGTCCGGGCACCTGGAGTCAGGGGACCGCCCACCCCAGCATGACAGCAGGAAATACTACTGACGAGGGGCAGCCGGAAGGTGCCGGGCGGGGTCGAACCGGTCGAAGGATGACTCGCCGATCAGGAAAATGCCGCGCTGCGGGATGAAGAAATCGCCCAGGCGGGCCTGGACGCGCAGGGGGTGCGGGGCGCCAAGGTCTTCCCCCTCCAGTGACGCGGTACTCCTGGAGACAAACCACATCCGGCGCGGGTTGGCGCGGAATCCCTGCCGGTTGGGAACGGCGCCCGTCAGTCCCAGCCGTCCCGCCCGCAGGACGGGGCCTGAGGCGGCGCCCATGACCTTGAGGACTGACGTGTTCTCCAGGACGGGGCCCGGCAGGGAGGTCAGGGCCGCCGTCATGGCCCGGGTAACTGGAGTGGACCCCAGTTCCACGTCCCATGCCAGGCCCACATCCCCGCCGACGCGCACGCTGAGGGCGGCGTCGCCCGTCCAGGCGACCTCGATGGGGCACTCAACCGCCGATTCGAGGGCGGCGCCGAAGTAGCGGGCGCAGGAGACCTGGGGCGGGGCGTCGGCGTAGATGGTCCACGAACCGGACGGCCGGCGCAGCCAGACTGACCTGTAGCCGGGCCCAACGCTGGTGACGGGGAAACGGCGCATGGCCAGCACGTGGCCTGAACTGAAGGGCAGTCCCATCACGCCGTACCCGGAAAACCGCTCGTCACCGCCCTGGCCAAGAGTGGCGTTCTGTTCGACGTCGGAGGCCTGCGCCCGGATGCTCTTCATAGCCTCATGCCTCCGCCTCGAATGGTGGCGCCAGTCTACGCCCGGAAGCGGGAACCGGGCGGTCTTCCTCGGCGGTCAGGACGCTTGTATGCTGTGGAACGGAGAGCCGGGAAGCCTGGTCGGCCCGTAGGCAATGCCTGCGGAACGCCCCCGGCGCCGCCTCGGGCGTTCGCGTGACGGACCCGAGGAGCAGACCGCTCATGAAAACAACACAACCTGCCATCGAAACCCGCGGCCTTGCGAAGGACTTTGGCAGGACAAAGGCACTGGACGGCCTCAACCTGAGCGTGGCAGCGGGCGAGGTCCACGGTTTCCTCGGCCCGAACGGCGCAGGCAAATCCACCACGCTGCGGATCCTGCTGGGGCTTATCCGTCCCACGGCGGGCACAGTCCGTGTCTTCGGGCTCGATCCATGGGCCGATCCGGTGGCGGTGCACCGGGACGTTGCCTACGTTCCGGGCGACGTGAGCCTGTGGCCGAACCTCTCGGGCGGCGAGGTCATAGACCTGCTCACCGGTCTACGGGGCGGGGCCGACGAAAGCCTGCGCCGGGACCTGATCGAGGAATTCGAGTTCGACCCGCGGAAGAAGGCCCGGACCTACTCGAGGGGCAACCGGCAGAAGGTTGCCCTGATTGCGGCCTTTGCCCGTCCGGCGCGGTTGTATCTGCTGGACGAGCCGAGCGCCGGCCTGGACCCGGTGATGGATGCCGTGTTTCGCCGCCAGATCGCGCGGGTAACAGGGGATGGTGCCACGGTTTTGCTGTCCAGCCATATCCTCAGTGAGGTGGAGCAGCTGTGTGACCGGTTGACCATCATCCGGTCCGGGGTGGCCGTGGAAACGGGTACCCTGGGTGAACTCCGGCACCTGCAGCGCACGCACTTCCGCGTCATGGGACTGTCCGACGACGCGCGGCTGGCGGCGGTGCCGGGCGCCCACGGGGTGAGGATCGCCGGCGGTACAGCGGAATTCGACGCCGATCCCGCGTACCTGGGTGCCGTGTTGGCGGCCATTGCGGAACCGGGGGTCAGCGGCCTCTCGGTGGCCCCGCCATCATTGGAGTCCCTGTTCCTCCGCCACTACAGCGAAGGCGGCAGCGGGGGAAACAGCACCGGCAGGGGCGGCAGCCAGTCCAGCAGTAACAGCAGCAGCGAGGTGCGGTGATGCGCGGCGTGCTGCGACTGGCCCTGTTCCAGGCCAGGCGGGACAGGTTTGCGTTGCCAGTCTGGATCCTGGGCATCTCGCTGCTTGGCCTTGCCACCTCGGCTGCCGTGGCGACGCAGTTCGGCGACGAGCCATCGCAGGCGGCCATCCTCGCCGTGGCGGCATCAAATCCAGCGTTCCTGTTCCTCCGCGGCCTGCCAGACGGTACCGGCACCGGTGCGGTGGTTTTCTTCTCGGCATACGCCTTCACCGCCGTCCTGGCCGGCCTGATGAGCACATTCCTGGTGGTGCGCCACACCCGCTCCGACGAGGAGCTCGGACGGGCTGAACTCCTGGGTTCCGTCCCGGCACCGCGGGCAGCGTCCCTGGCGGCAACGCTCCTCCTGGGCGCCGCCGCGAACCTGGTGCTGGCCGTGTTCGTTGCCGGCGGATTCATTGCTGCCGGAATTCCTGGTGACGGCGCCATGGGGGCCGGGGCCGCCGTCGGAGCAGTCGGCGCCTTTTTCGTGGGCCTCGCCGCCGTTGCCGCCCAGGTGCTGCCCTCGGGCAGGAGCGCGAACGGGGCCGCGGCAGGCCTCGTGGGCGGGGCGTACCTGCTTCGGGGTGTGGGCGACGCACTGGGAACGCCGGCCGCGGACCTGCTCCATGTGGCAAGTGCCTGGCCGTCGCTCCTGTCGCCCATCGGCTGGGGCCAGCGCTCGCGGCCGTTCACGAGCCCGGATCCGTCCGCATTGTTGGTGCCGCTCGCTGCCGCGGTGGCCCTGGGAGCCGTTTCCTTGGTGATCCGGCGACGGCGGGACGTGGGCGCCAGCGTGCTGCCCCAGCGCAACGGCAGGGAGCGTGCCGGGGTGGGAGGCACATCGTTCGTGGGCCTGGCATGGCGGCTGCAGCGTTCCACGCTGGCCGGCTGGTGCGTTGGGGCGGCGGTACTGGGTGCGGTCGCAGGGGCCCTTGGCCCCCTGGTCTCCGAGGCTGTGTCCGGCGTGGCTCCCATCAGGGAGCTCATTGACCGGCTTGTCCCCGGCGGCCAGGCTGGGCTCATCGACGTGTTCGTAACTGCCCTGCTCGGCATTGCGGGAGTGTTTGCTGCGGCTGCAGGCATTCAGGCGGTGCTCAGGATGCGGGCAGAAGAGGCGGAGGGCAGGGCCGAACTACTGCTTGCCACGCCGGCATCCCGGACCCGCTGGCTCGGCGCGAACGTGTTCATCGCTGCTGTCTCCGCCGTCGGCGTCTCCGCCACGGCAGGCGCCGTTGCCGCCGTCGGCCTTGGCATCTCCAGTACGGCCGGCGGTCCGGCCTGGTCCCTGGTTCCTTCGGCCCTGGCCCACGTTCCCGCAGCGCTCGTGTTCCTGGCAACTGCCGCGGCGGCCGTCGCGCTGGCACCCCGGCTCAGCATCCTCCTGGCATGGGGAATGCTCGCGGCCGGCCTGGTGCTGGGCGAGTTCGGAGAGCTGTTTGGCTTGCCGGTGTGGCTGCAGGACGCGAGTCCGTTCCGGCACTCCTCTGCCATGCCGGTGGAGCCCTTCGACCAGGCCGGGGCGCTGGGCCTGGCCGCCGTTGCCGCGCTGGGGACAGCAGTGGCGGCGTTCTCCCTCCGACGCAGGGACCTCACCTCATGAAACCGGGACTACGCCAGAGGAACAGAAGCACCACATGAAGATCATGCTGCTCACGGCCGGGACACGCGGTGACGTGGAACCCTTCCTTGCCCTCGCCCGTGCCGGCGGTGCGAAGGGACACCAGATCCGGACCGCCATCCCGGACAACTCCGGCGCTGACACCACAGGCCTGGACACAGTCAGCCTGAGGATGGACTTCGCCCAGCTCATCAGTGACCAAGGCGTTTCGCCTGTGGCCGCGGCCAAAGCCTTCCGCGCCGTGATCCGACCGGCAGTCGGCCGGCTTCTGTCCGCTGCCGTGGACCACATCGTTGCCTTCGGCCCTGACGTGGTGGTCTACCACCCGAAGGTCCTCAGTGCACCGGTGGCGGCGCAAAGGCTGGGCGTGCCGTCGGTGCTGGTGGAAACCATTCCCTCGCTGACCGCCACACGTGAGTTCCCTGCCCCGTTCATCACAAGGGCGAGCCTGGGCCCGCTGAACCGGGCCAGCTACCGCCTGGCGAACGCGGCGACGCTGATGTTCAGGCGCGAGATGGCCCAAGCGGTGGAAGGCCTTCCGGCCGGTTCCGCGCCGGCGCCGGTCCGCCGCGCCACCATGATCCCGGTCAGCCCCGAACTGCTGCCCCGGCCTGCAGACTGGCCAGCCACGGTCCACCTCACCGGCCACTGGGCCGGTAATTCCGGACTGGCTCCAGTTGATCCGGAAATGTCGGATTTCATCAACGGCGGCAGCTTTGTTTATGCGGGGTTTGGCTCCATGAAAGCGGGCGACCCGAGGGCACGCGGCCTGGCAATCGTCGAAGCCGCCCGCAGGAACGGCCTGAAGGCACTGGTGGCCGGAGGCTGGGGAGGCATCGAGCTTCCGCCCGCGCTCCGGGCCGGCGATGTCCTGGTCCGGGAGTCGGTAGACCACCAGCTGGTGCTGCCACTGGCCGCTGCAGCGATCCACCATGGCGGGGCGGGTACAGCGCACGCCGCGGTGCGGGCGGGCATTCCCTCCGTGGTGGTGCCGTTCATCGCGGACCAACCATTCTGGGGACACCTCCTGCACCGCCGGGACCTCGGCCCCGAACCGATCCCGTACTGGAAAGTCACTGCCGACCGCCTGACTGATGCCTTGGCCCAGACGGCAAAATACCGGGACCGGGCGGCGCAGGCAGGGGAGCGCGTCCGGCAGGAGGACGGAACCGCCGTAGCGCTAGATGTCCTGGAAGCCTTGCAGCGTAACAGGTGACTGGACCGCGCCTAGGCCGGCCTACCCTTTCGCGGGGGTGACGCGGATGCGGGCAATGCGGAGCCGGTCCATGGCCGTCACGGTCAGCACGTGGCCGGCCACCTCCACCTGGTCGCCCACGCGGGGGAGGCGGCCCAGCCGGTCGATGACGAACCCCGCCACCGTCTCATAGTGCCCTTCCGGCAGTTCAATGCCGGCGGCCGATCCGAACTCCTGCAGGATCAGCCCGCCGTCCACATCCAGCGCCCCGTTGCTCCTGGTGACGCGGTCCTCGGGTTCGGTTCCGGTGTCGTACTCGTCGTAGATCTCGCCCACCAGCTCCTCCACCAGGTCCTCCAGGGTGACGATGCCGTCCGTGCCGCCGTATTCGTCCACCACCAGCGCAATGTGCTGGCCCAGCCTGCGCATCCGGGACAGCGAGGGGAGCACTTTGTTGGTGCCGGGCAGCGGAAGGATCTCCCGCGCGATGTCCCGCACCAGCCCGTCGTCGTACGTCCCCTCGCGGGGCATAAGGTCACGGACGTGGATGAAGCCCAGGACGTCGTCGGGCGTCTTGTCGATGACCGGATACCGTGAAAACGGGCCGTCCCTGACCATGCTGCGGACGGCCGCGATGGTCAGGTTGCCGTCGATGAAGGTCACCTCCGTGCGCGGCCGCATGACTTCCTGCAGCGACCGGTCCCCGGCGCCGAAGACGTCGCTGAGGATGCTCCGGCTGTGTTCCTCCAGCTCCTCGCTCTCGGCCACCATGTCCCACAGTTCCTCGGAGCTGACGCTCTCCTGCCTGGCGTGCGGGTCGCCGCCGAAGAGCCGCACCACGGCGTCCGTGGAGACGGACAGGAGCCAGACGGCGGGCCGCATGATCTGGGAGAGGACGCCCAGCGGCGGGGCCAGGACCTTGGTGAAGCCGACGGCGCTCTGCATGGCCAGGCGTTTGGGCACCAGCTCGCCGAGCACCAGGGACAGGTAGGCCACCAGCAGCGTCATGCCGATGAAGGAGGCGGGCTGGGCCGCGGCGCCGAAGCCGATGCCTTCGAGGAGGGGCTCGACGTCGGGCGCGATGGTGGAGGCGCCGTAGGCGGCAGAGAAGAAGCCGGACAGGGTGACGCCGATCTGGACTGTGGACAGGAAGCGGTTGGGGTTGCCGGCCAGGGCAGCGATCCGGGCACCACGCTTTCCCGACTTTTCCATCCGGCGCACCTGGCTTTCGCGGAGGGACACCAGCGCCATTTCCGTCCCCGCGAACACCCCGCCCAGCAGCACAAAGAAGAGGACCAGCAGGAAATTGAGCAGGGTATCCACGTCCATGTTCCGACACTATCGAATGGGGCGGCGGGGACGGGCGGACTGTGCCAAGGGCAGCTCCTGTAGGATCGAAACACCGCCGGAGGGGCGGCCACAGTTTTGGGGGAAACACGTGAGATCCAAGCCGTTCCGCCGTGCTCTCGGCACGTTCAGCGCTGCCGACGTCGGCGGGGGTGCTTCTGGCGGATGCGTTCGCCTGGCTCGTGCAGCCCGTCCGGGCCGTGGTCCTGCGCGTGGTCAGGGCCAAGAGGTGACGCGGCGCCGTTCCGCCGCACGGACCCTTCTTGCAGGACTGCCCGCTGTAGCCGCGCTCCTGCTGGCTCCCGCCGCCGTCGTTCCTTCGTTTGCCGATGATGCCGCCGTGATTGAGGTGACCGGCCAGCCGCTTGGAGTGGCCGCGGGCGCGGACGGGGCGGTGTATGTCAGTGACTACAACTGGGTGGGCGGCGTCAGCGTCTTCCAGCCGGGGGAGCTGCAGGCTTCCCGCCAGATTAAGGTGGGCCACTTTTCAACGTCTGTTGCGGTGACCCCGGACGGGACGCTGTACGTAGTCCAGACGACAGAGGCCATGCAAACCGAGATCGGCGTGGTGGCGCCCGGGGCCGGCGAAGTTTCCAAGACCATTCCGCTCACCCAGGGCACGCACTGGCTGACGGTAGCGCCGGACGGCTCGCTGTATGTGGCCAGCCCTTCCGAAGGCACGGTGTCCGTGGTTTTGCCTGGCGAGGCCCGGGTTGAGCGCGTGATCGAGGCCGGAAACTATCCGGTGGAAGCTGCCGTAACGGCTGACGGCACTGTCTACGCCACCAACCAGCACGCGGGCACCGTCACTGTTGTTCCGAAGGGCGCTGCTGCCCCCTCGCACACCATCGCGGTGGGGAGGACGTCAGGTCCGCACGGGATTGCGGCGGGTCCCGACGGAACCGTTTACGTGGCAAACGTGCTGTCCAACGACGTGGCCGTCATCGAGCCCGGCGGCACCGCGGTGGCCCGGAAGATCAGGGTGGGCCGCGAGCCGCAGGAAGTGGTGGCCGCGCCGGACGGGACCCTTTATGTGACCAACAGCGCGGACAACACCGTATCGGTGATCCCGCCCGGGGCCGAAGCCGTGGCGGAGACGGTGCCCACCGGGGATGACCCCGGACGCCTGGCGGTCCGGGCCGACGGTTCCGTGGTGGTGGTCAACAGGGGCGGCAGGTCCCTTACCGTGTTCGACGGCGGCTTGACCGGTCCCGCTGGCACGGCACCTGCGCCTGGGGCGAAGGCAGCGGATCCCGGGCCCGGCGCCGAGCCAGGGGAGGTTGCTTCCGGAGGCCTTTCCGCTGGATCGCTTCCTGCGCTTCCTGTGGTTGCCGCAGGGGCCGCCGCCCTGCTGCTTGCAGGCGCGGCCGCGCTCGTCGCCCTGCTGCGGAGGCGCCGGAAGGCTGTGGGGGAGGACCCTGCGCCGGCCTGGCTGTTCGACCAGACCCCCACCGGCTCATGACTCTTCACTATTCATGACCCTGAACTATTCATGAACCTGAACTATTCATGACTCTTGGCTGAGGCCTCCGCATCGCGGGTAACCGCGGGTACCGTGTCCTCATGCAGAAGATATCGATCGATGCCCTGGCCCGTCAGCAGCTCGCAGCGGCCGTGGCTGCCCCCAGCGGGCGGGCGGCGGACACGGCGTTCGGCGGCCACGAGAAGAAACTCCGCCAGACCGTCATGGCCTTCCGCGCCGGCACCCAGCTCAGCGAACACCAGAACCCCGGCGAGGCCACCGTTTACGTCATCAAGGGCTCGGTGTGGCTCAAGTCCGGCGGGGAGGCCTGGCAGGGCAAAGCCGGAGACCTGCTCATTGTTCCGGACGGGCTGCACAGCCTGGAAGCGGACGAGGACTCGGCCGTGCTGTTCACGGTGGTCAAGACCGACCGGTAGCGCCAGGACTTCCCCGGGCCCTAAGGGGCTGATGGACGATGTTCGGATGCAAGGGCCGCGAGGTCGCGGATCAGCTGCCGCACCTCATGCTCCCGGCCACTGGAAGGCGGAGTTTGTACTGCCCGGGGCCCTGCCAAGGGCTTCCTGGGTGGAGCGGGAACGGGAGTCGCCGCTGGCCCGGCCAGGGTGCGTGGTTCCTCTGCCCTGGGCGGAATGCCTGTGCTCATACGCCCCCCTGACGCGATTGGTTCTGCTGCTAGGGACACTCTAGGAACCCGGGCGGCCATCCGGAAGCGCGTTCGCCGGTCGTCGGAACTTATTGTGTCGATCTTGAGCTTTGTTCCATGGTGGCGTATCTGCCCCGTCATGACACACGCCGCGTTCGGACCTTACGGCGGCAGGGGTCGGCGTTATAACGTGATGGCGTGATCGTCCCCGATATTTCCCAGAACGCCGTGGCGGTCGCGGACCACTACGACGAGCTCGATCCGATCTATCGCCGGGTGTGGGGCGAGCATGTCCATCACGGCCTGTGGGAAACGGGTCGCGAGACGGCGGCCGAAGCCGTTGAGGCCCTCGTCCATACGGTCGGAGAACGGCTGCGCCTTAGGCCCGGCGAGTCGTGCGTCGACATTGGCTGCGGCTATGGCTCCACCGCACGGCAGCTCGCGGGGACGCACAGGGTCCGCGTTACCGGCTTCACGATTTCCGCTGGGCAGGCCCGCTACGCTGCCGAGCACCCCGAACCCGACGTGGACATCCAACTCCGCGACTGGCTCTCCAACGGGCTCGCCGATTCCTCAGCCAATGCCGCATGGGCCATCGAGTCGAGTGAGCACATGGTGGACAAGCCCAGGTTCTTCGCCGAGGCGCAGCGCGTGTTGTCGCCCGGCGGACGCTTCGTCATCTGTGCCTGGCTCGCCGAGACCGGTGCCAGCGGTTGGAAGGTTCGCCACCTGCTCGAGCCGATCTGCCGCGAAGGGCGCCTGCCCTCGATGGGCACGCGCGAGGAGTATGAGGCGATGGCAAGGGCTGCGGGCTTTACGGTCACAGGGTATGAGGATGCCAGCCGCAGCGTCGCACGCACATGGACGATCTGCGCCTTTCGACTTGTGAAGGCCTTGCTCGTCGATCCCGAGGCCCGCCGCCTCGCCTTAGGCGCACGTAATCGCAGTTCGTTTCTGGGCATCCCCCGCCTGATCCTGGCCTACCGCACCGGTGCAATGCGCTACGGAATCATCACTTTGTCGAAGCCGGAGGAGCCATGACAGAACAGCAGCCGTACCGGCTCGTCACCCGCTACCCGCACTTCGAGCTGCGACGCTATCCGGAGCACGCGGTGGCAGAAGTGCAGGTCACCGCCACCTTCGACCGCGCCGGCAACGCTGCCTTCCGCCACTTGTTCAACTACATCAGTGGCAGCAACACCGCGCAGCAGAAGCTGGCCATGACGGCCCCGGTCCTCCAGGAACCGGGACCCTCACAGAAGCTGGCCATGACCGCCCCCGTGCTCCAGGGCGGCCCGCTGCCGGGGAGCGACGCACCCGCTGACTTCGTGATCGCCTTTGTGCTTCCGGCAGGCGTGACGGCCGAAACGGCCCCCGTCCCGTCGAATCCCGACGTCAGGATCAGGTCGATGCCAGGATCGCTAACTGGGGTTGTCCGGTTCTCGGGCAGCGGCACGGCGGCAGCCTTTGCCCGGCGCAATGACGGGCTGCAGGCGGCACTCAAGCTTGCGGGGCTGACCCCTGTGGGACCGCCCAGGTTCGCCCGCTTCGACCCACCGTTCAAGCCGTGGTTCCTGCGCCACAACGAGGTGCTCCAGGACGTGGCCGAGAGCTGACAAGGCGATGACAACGGCGGCACCCTCCCGCCGCCGTCGCACGCGTGCACAAACGTACCGCAGATATTGCTAGGCTCTCTAGTAATTAGAGAAACTTGCTATCGAGCAGGTCGGAGCGCCGGGAAGGAAACTTTGGCATGGAGGGCAAAACCCGCAAGGCTCTCGTCAGCCTCCCCATCGTCGTGGTGGTGGGAGCGCTGACCGCCGTCGCCGGAAGCCAGGGCGGGTCCACGCTGGCCGGGGTGCCGGTGTTCGCGCTGGGCGTCGCGGCCGCGTTCGTGATCCAGTGGCTGGTGTTCATTCCCTCCTACCGGGCGCAGACGGAGAAGTTCTACGACCTCACCGGAGCTTTGACCTACATCTCCATCACCGTGCTGCTGGTTCTCCTCAGCCCGGGAGTAGATGCCCGGGGCCTGCTGCTGGCGGCCATGGTGGTGGCGTGGGCGGTGCGCCTGGGCACCTTCCTGTTCCGCCGCGTGACCATGCACGGCAAGGACGACCGCTTCGATGACATCAAGCGCGACTCCATCCGCTTCCTGAACGCATGGACCATCCAGGGCCTGTGGGTGGTGCTGACTGCGGCGCTGGCTTGGGTGGCCATCACCTCGGACCGGAAGGTGGGGCTGGACGGGTTCTTCTGGGCGGGCCTGCTGGTCTGGGCCGCGGGCTTCGGCATTGAGATCGTGGCGGACAGCCAGAAGCGCGCATTCAAGGCGGACCCGGCCAACAGGGGCCGGTTCATCTCCACCGGGCTGTGGTCCAGGTCCCGCCACCCCAACTACTTCGGCGAGATCACCCTCTGGGTGGGCGTGGCCATCATTGCGCTGCCGGTGCTGCAGGGCTGGCAGTGGGCCGCCCTGGTCTCCCCGGTGTTCGTGGCGCTGTTGCTCATCAAGGGCAGCGGCGTGCCGCTCCTGGAGGCCAAGGCGGACGAAAAGTGGGGCGGCCAGCCGGATTACGAAGCGTACAAGCAGAACACGCCCGTGCTCATTCCCAGGGTCCGGTAGCCGCGGGCAAGCAGGACACGGGACGGCGGCACTCCACCAGGATTTCGCCGCTCACCGCGGATTCCCCACCGCTCGGCGCAAGATTCGTACGCTTGCTGATGATTTGCCCCATGATTGCCGGAGGCAAAGGCGCAGGTGGAGCCTTTCGCCTCTGGATCGAACAGAGACCGACGCTGTCGGACAAGCAAGCGTCGGACAAGCGTCGAACAAGCAAGCGTCGAACAAGCAAAGGGAAAATCTATGGGCTGGCTGGACCGAGAACGAACTGTTGCCCCGCCGGGATTCAACCGCTGGCTGGTGCCGCCCGCGGCGCTCGCCGTTCACCTCTGCATCGGGCAGGCCTACGCCACGAGCGTCTACAAAACGGCCCTGGTCAAGCATTTTGGTGCCAGCCTGACCGAGATCGGCGTGATCTTCTCCATCGCGATCGTGATGCTGGGACTGTCCGCCGCGGTCATGGGCACCTGGGTGGACAGGAACGGCCCGCGCAAGGCGATGTTCACCTCGGCCATGTTCTGGGCCGGCGGCTTCCTGGTCGGCTCGCTCGGCATCTTCAGCCACCAGCTGTGGCTGGTCTACCTCGGTTACGGCGTGATCGGCGGCATCGGCCTGGGCATCGGCTACATCTCGCCCGTGTCCACCCTGATCAAGTGGTTCCCGGACCGGCCCGGCCTCGCAACCGGCATGGCCATCATGGGCTTCGGCGGCGGCGCGCTGATCGCCAGCCCCGTCTCCACGGCGCTGCTCAAGATGTACGATCCCAACTCCGGCGCCAAGGACTGGGTGGCCAGCGGTGATGCGGTAGGGAAGCTCTTCCTGACCCTCGCCGTCGTCTACCTCGCGTACATGCTTTTCGGCGCCCTCACCATCAAGGTCCCGGCCGCAGGCTGGAAGCCGGCCGGGTTCGACCCCGCCAAGGTCAAAGCCGCCAAGCTGGTCACCACGGAGAACGTCTCGGCCCGGAACGCCGTGAAGACGCGCCAGTTCTGGCTTCTCTGGATCGCGCTGTTCTGCAACGTCACCGCGGGCATCGGCATCCTGGAGCAGGCCGCCCCCATGATCCAGGACTTCTTCCGCCAGTCCGACGGCGTCTCCCTGGTGAGTGCCGCCGTCGCCGCCGGCTTCGTGGGGCTGCTGTCCATCGGCAACATGGCCGGGCGCTTCGCCTGGTCCGCCACCTCCGACGTCACGGGCCGCAAGCGCATCTACATGGTGTACCTCGGTGTGGGTGCCGTCCTGTACACGGTGCTGGCGCTGGCCGGGTCCAGCACCACGTTCCTCTACGTGGCGCTCGCGTTCGTCATCATTTCCTTCTACGGCGGCGGCTTCGCCACCGTTCCGGCCTACCTGCGGGACCTCTTCGGGACCTACCAGGTGGGGGCCATCCACGGCCGGCTGCTGACCGCCTGGTCCGCCGCCGGGGTGGCCGGTCCGCTGATCGTCAACGCGTTCCTGGACGCACAGGGTAAGCCCGGCCAGCTCGACGCAGCCTCCTACCAGCCGGCCCTGCTGACCATGGTGGCGCTGCTGGTGGTCGGCTTCCTGGCCAACCTGATGGTCAAGCCGGTGGACGCACGATTCCACGAACCCCGCCCCGAGCGCGGACGGGCACACGAACCTGCCATGGAGGCCTGAGATGAGCACTGCACACACCCCCGGCGCGCAGGCGCCCGCCAAAGCATCCCTCGGCAAACTCGCCATCGCCTGGGCGCTGGTGGGCGTGCCGCTGGCCTACGGGATCTACCAGACCTTAACCCGGGTAGCCGCGCTGTTCGGATGAGCGCAGGCGCCAGCCCTGCCCGCACAAGACGCAGCGCAGGGTTGGCGCAGGAGTGCTCAAGAATTTCCCCAGTTCCACCAAAACGGCCCTTTCCAGTACGCGGCGGGCAATAGGCTCTTCCCTGGCGCAAACGCGGCCACGACGCCTTGGCGCCTGAACCTACCATGCACACAAACCCGGGGAACTGCATGTCCGTCTACACGTCCTTGCCTGAAACGATGCCTAAGCGCAGCACCCGCTGGACGGCCGCCGTCGTACTGGCTGCTGTCCTGGCCCTGCTCGCCGGGGGTGCCCCGGCCGCTGCCGACACGCTTGGCAGCTCCACAACTCCGGCGGCCGAGCCTGCCGCCGTTGAAGCGGCCGACCTGCTGGCCACCCTCCCCGTGAAGGGCCGCGCGCCCAAGACGGGGTATGAGCGGGCGCTGTTCGGCCCCACCTGGGCGGACGTGGACCGGAACGGGTGCGACACCCGGAACGACATCCTCCGGCGCGACCTCACTGACATCACCCACACCAGCAGCGTGCCCTGCACGGTCAAGACGGGCATCCTCGCTGACCCGTATACGGGCACCACCATCAGCTTCATCCGCGGCACAACCACCAGCAGCGCCGTGCAGATCGACCATGTGGTGGCACTCAGCGACGCGTGGCAGAAGGGTGCCCAGCAGCTGACCACCGAGCAGCGGACGGCGTTCGCCAATGATCCGCTGAACCTGCAGGCAACGGACGGCCCCACCAACCAGCAAAAGGGCGACGGCGACGCCGCCACCTGGCTGCCGCCGAGCAAGGGCTTCCGGTGCGAGTACGTCGCCCGGCAGGTTTCCGTGAAGGCGCGGTACAGCCTGTGGGTGACGCAGGCCGAGCACGACGCGATCGCGGTCATCCTGGCCGGGTGCCCGGGCCAGCCGGCGCCCGGCGCCGTCGAGTCTTCCGCCCCTGCCGCCGTCTACTACGCCAACTGCGCGGAGGCGGTAGCCGCCGGAGCGGCGCCCCTGTATGCCGGTTCCGCCGGGTACCGTTCAGGCCTGGACGGGGACGGAGACGGGGTGGCCTGCGAGGGGTAGCTGCTGCCCGGACGCTGTCCGGCATCGGCGATTTCCCGGTGGGGGCCGGCGCCTGTCGGTTCAGTCGGCAGCCGCCGGCCTGAAGGTCATGCCGCCGTCGGTGGACACCACAACACCGCCGGCTGCGGCTGCCCAGATCCACGGGCTGCCGTCGGCGCCGTTGGTGGCGGCGACGGCGGAAACTCTTCCGTCAATCCGGCCCTTCCTGGCCCACGTTGCGCCGGCGTCTGACGAGTAGTGGACCGTGCCATCAGGTTCCACCCCAACAGCTTCCTCGGGGTCCGCGAACGCCGCAAATTGGATCACTGGGCCGGTGCCCAGGGGTTTCCACGTTTGGCCGCCGTCCGTGGAGCGCTGGATCCCGTCTTGGGTGGTTGCAAGGACTGTGGTGCCGGAAGGGTGGGAGGCCAGGGCGGCGGGGGCGAAACTTACGGCGGCGGTGTTCCAGGTCTTGCCATCGGGGCTGGTCCTCAGCGTTCCGTCGAATGCCACGATCCCTGCCTGCGTGACGGCCAGGGTATGGAAGTCGGACTGGCCCTGCCTGGAGAGCGGTTCCCAGGTTTTCCCGCCGTCGTCAGACTTGATCAGACCCAGTGGGTTGGGCAGCGGGGAGCCTGGGCCAGGGTGCCCGGAGGCGTAGAAGACGCCGTCGGCGGGGCCCGCGGTGAAGCCCATCAGGTCATTGGTCTCGCCGATTTTGGTGGCGGGGGTGCTGGTCGCGTCGAAGAGGCCGTCGTGGGTGGCCAGGAGTATCTGGCCGCTTTGGCTGCTGACGGCGAGCCCGTGGACGTGGGAGCCCGGCACCGGGCCCTGGGTGGTTGACGATGCAGCCGGCTGGGCCGGACCGGTGGCGGGCGCACAGGCAGCCAGGGCGAAAAGGACGGCCGCGGTGCCAGCCAATAGGGCGTGGCCCCTGGCGGGCCGCGGCGCGGGGGCAGGTGCCGCTGCAGTCATCATGGTGCTCCCTTGCGTTGCGGGCGTTATCCAAAGGCCGGCGAGGCCTTCTGGTTCAAGGCTAGGGAACTTCGCCCTTGCTGTGAAAACCGCGTGGGTAAAGACTGGGGGCAAGAGAGCAGGAGAATAGGGCGGAAGGCGGTGCTGTGGCAGCTGACCATTCCTCCCACCATCCGCCCGTGGCCACCGGCCGCGGGCGCTCGGTTCCGGCAGGGCCTGCTCTGAGGGGCAGGCTGCACGCGCTGTGGCACGCCCTGATGGGGGCGGTGGGCCTGGTCATGGGGCTGTTGCCGCACGTCCTGCACCACATCGGGCTGCTGGCCGGGACGGCGCTGGTCGCGGGGTCGGGCGGTACCGCACTGTTCGGGGTGCTGGGCTTCGTTGCCTCCATTCCCATGCTGGTCCGGCTCCACCGGCGCTTCGGCAGTTGGGTTGCGCCGGCGCTGGGACTCGTGGTGTTTGCCGCCATGTTCTCCCTGTCCGCGTTCGTCATCGGCCCGGCAGTCAGTGGAACCGCGGAGGACGTAAACCCGGGCCCGCTACCCACGGTGGACCATACTGACCACCCAGGCGACGGCCACTGACAACCCATGTTCTGGTGGAAAGCGGGTAGGGTGCCCTTCCCGCCATTGGCGGATCGACGGGCTGGTCTTAGGAGTGTGCCGGACCGCCGAATGACGGACGCCGGCCGGACCGGTAGGCCGATTCGATAACGGCTTCGAGTTCGTCCAGCACCGTGTTGTTTCCCGGGAGAACCACGTGGGCCAGAAATTCGGACTCAAGGGTGGCGATGCCTGCCGCCACAGCACCCAGTTTTGCGTCGATGGCCAGTGCCAGGGCATGCCACGACTTGCGGTTGGCCCGTTCGAGGACTTTTGCGTTTGCCTCGTGAAGCGGGCCGTCGGCAACGTCCCCGCGGATGGTCAGGGCGCCCTCGGACTGCAACAACGGAAGGACAATCCGGAATTGCCGCCCGCCGCCCTTGAAGGCGACGGCGCTCTGGTCACCGCGTTGGGTGAAAAGGATGTCCGTTGCCCCATAATCTCCGAGCGACCGGCTGATGTGTTTCCGGGACGCCTCGCTGGTAAACGAATCGCCCCGGGTATATGGACCCGTCATTCTTCAACTATGCGCCTCCCAGCCTCCCTTTCCTGCATGACAGGTATCTGAGCGGAGCGAATCTGCGCCAGACTGGAGGTCGCACCCCTTACGAAAGCAGATTCCCGTGATTACTCTCCAGCAGGACGCAGACGGCTTCATCCGGATGAACAGGCACTACCCCAACAGCGTCCGGATCAGGATCGCCTTCACCGACGGCAGCACCGGGGAGTTCTCCGGCCTTACCCTCAACAACGCCTACGATGCTGCCCTCGCGGAGTTCCGCGCGAAGAACAACCTGGACGCGCGGGGGTTCTCCAGGACGCCGGCGGGCCGAACGAACTCCGGCAACAAGGTTGATTTCGTTCCGGTGCATCCGGGCATGGGGGAGTAACCAGCTCAATCCTGGGGGACCCTGGACGCGGCATGATTCTCGATTGTGACGGTCCCGGCGTCCCCGTCCACGCTGACCTGCTGCCCGCTGCTGAGCCGCTGCGTGGCAACCCCGGTTCCCAGGACGGCCGGGATGCCGTACTCGCGGGCCACGATGGAGCTGTGGCTGAGCGGGCCGCCGACGTCCGTCACCACGCCGGACGCCATCGCAAACAGGGACGTCCAGGCAGGCGTGGTGATGCGGGCAACCAGCACCTCGCCGGGCTGCATCTGGCCGAAATCCTGGGGGCCCCGCAGGACCCGGGCTGGTGCGGTCACCTTGCCGGAGCTCGCCCCGGCGCCCTTGATCACGTCCCCGGGCTGGTGCTGTGAGCCTGCCGGCATCATGGAGCCGAATGCCTTGTCCATCCAGCGGCGCTCCGGCAGCATCTGCGGGGCGGCGGCCTTCGCCTGGCCCCGCCACAGCATCCTGCGCTCCTCCACGGCAGCGGCGCGGACGGGCCTGCCGGCCCCGGCAATTGCGGCGCCGCCGCGGGACTCCCTATCGGCAAGCCCGAAGTCGACGGCGCTCCCCAGCTCCTGGAACCGTAGCCAGAACACGTCCTCCGGCGCGGCGAGGACACCCGAGTCCACCAGCCGCCGCCCGAGCTCCAGCAGGATCCGCCGCAGCAGCGGCCATGCAAGCCCGACGTCCGCCAGGGCGTCCTCGCGGATCGGCGCGGTCTCCTGCGCCCACCCCAGCAGCCGCCGGAACACGGCCCGGCGGCGCGGCCCCAGCCGGCTGGCCATCTGTTCAGTGAGGGACTCCCGTCGCTCGGTCAGCAGCCGCTGCCGTTCATGCGGGTCTGTGCCCTGCCCGCGCAGGTAAAACTTAACGGTCTCCAGCTGGGCGGAGGGATCGTCAGCGGGCACCGGGCTTGCGAAGTCCAGGTTGTAGACGGCGTGGCCAAAGCGGTCCAGGTGCTCCCTGAATGTGAAGCGCCACTCCTGCCACAGGACGTCGTCCACCCCTGCGGGCGCGGAACCGGTGCGCTGGCACTCGGCGAGTTCCGCCGTCTGCCGTTCCAGCAAAGCCGCTGCCAGGGCGGGATCGCTGCGCGCCCAGCCGGCGAGGTCATACAGCGACTTCTCCGCCCGGATGGGTTCGCTGTCGAATCCCAGGAGGAAGGTCTGGGCGGGCGGATCGCCGTGGCGCCGGAGGACCTTGTCATAGAAAGCCCGGAAGGAGATTTCGCTCACGGTGGCGAGCGGAATGATGGACTGCACGGCGGTGTAATACACGGTGCCGGCGTCCAGGAGGGCCTGAGCCCCCGCCAGCAGTTCCTCCCCGGAGAGCTCCGCCGGCGCCTTCACGGACCAGTCCTTGATCACCCGCTCGTAGCGCGGATGCGAATATTCGCGCCAACCCGCGATGCCCATGTGCCCCTTGCCGCGGGCCAGCGCACCGAGTGCCGTGAACAGCCTGCCCGTCAGCCGCCACATCCCCGAGGTCCGGTAGTAGTAATAGGCGTAGCCGTTGATGGTGGGAAAGTGGAGATCCTCCTCGCGGAGGACGTTCTTGCCCGTCGCTTCCGCCATCAGCGCCCGCAGCGAGCGCGACACAGAACCGTCGATCATGTCGGCAAAGAGCGGGGAAAGCGGGTCCGGCAGCTGTTCCACGATGCTCGCGCGGAAATAGAGGCCCTTCGGATAGGGAAGTGGCCAGGTCTCCGGGGTGTCAGCCGCGGGTTCGGGCAACGCCGTGATGGGCCGGGACTGCAGCAGGAAGAACTTGCCGCCGGCCCGGGCCCACTCGATGTCCTGTGGCGCGCCGAAGTGGTCCGCGATCCGCTTGCCGTAGCTGGCCAGTTCGGCCGCTGCCTGGTCGTCCAGGACGGGCGCACGACGGCGGGCTGCCGCCACCGGCTCCTCCCGGGTTCCGTTCTCCGCGGCGACGGTCATGACGTCCTTGTCGGCTGTCTGCCGCGACACCACGGCGCCCGTTCCGGCCTCGACCACGATGTCATCCGTGGTGACCGTCCCACTGACCACGGCCTCGCCCAGCCCCCACGCGGCGCTGATGACCGCCTGGTCCCGACGCCCGTTCGCGGGGTTGGCGGTGAACATCACCCCCGCGGCCTCGGCCTCCACCATCTGCTGGATCACGACGGCGAGGCGCACCTCCTGCGGCGGCACGCCTTCGCGGGCGCGGTACTTCATGGCGCGTGCCGTCCAGAGGGAGGCCCAGCAGTCGATCACGGCTTTGGCCAGTGCCTCCTCGCCGCGGACGTTCAGGTAGCTTTCCTGCTGCCCGGCGAAACTGGCCGATTCCAGGTCCTCGGCGGTGGCGGAGGAACGGACCGAAACGGCTGTGTCCCCGCCGCCCAGGCGCGTGTAGGCGGCCTTGAGTTCGGCGGCGATTCCGGCCGGCATGGCGCCGTTCCGGAACAGGTCACGGATCCGCTCCGAGGCGGCCTCGTAGTCCTGCGGCGGCGCGTTTGCTGGAAGCGAGGCATGTTCCTGGATCCGCGCGGCGAGGTTGTTCTCGCTGACGAACTCCGAGTACGCGGCGGTGGTCAGGACAAACCCCGGCGGGACTGGCAGCCCGGCCTGGATGAGGCCGCCGAGGCCCACCGCCTTGCCGCCGGCCACGGCCACATCCCCGCGTCCCACAGCTGACAGATCGCTGACGTACGTCATGGCCTGGGCTCCTTGCTGCCCGGCGCCGGCACCTCTGAAGGCCGTTTCCACAGCACGACGGCGAGGACTGCCACCCACAGCAGGAACACCCCGATGCTGATTCTTTCGCCGATACCCAGCACCAGGTTCGGTCCCGGGGCGGCCATGAACGCCACCATGCCCATCACCGCGGACGCGGCCAGCGAGGCGATCGAGTATATCCGCATCCCGCCGCGGAACCCCACCGCCACAAAGCACATCGCGGCGACCATCAGTGCGAGCTGGACGTTGGTGACGAGGATGTGCATCGGTATGGAGGTATCGTCGCCCACCCGCAACGGGTAGAGGGCTCCCATGATGTTCCACAACCCGTACGCGGTGAGCAGCCCGGCGCCGATCCGCAGGGCCCGGTTGCCGGACACGGACAGCCAGGCGCCCACGCCGAAGGCGGTGAACAGCACCGTGTAGAGCCACGTGAACGGGGCAAGGACGTCGCGGCCGGGGGAGCCGACGGCGAACAGTTCGCTCACCATCTGTTCTGTGCGGCGGTAACCCTCCCAGCGGGACGCTGCCACGAAGTCAGTGAAGACCACGTAGAGCAGTGACGACGCCGGCCCGGCAAGCAGGAGGCCTTTGCGCAGCGCGTCACGGCGTGCGCCTTCAAAAGGGACGGCCCGCCTGCGCTGGGGGAGCCGTCGTCTTGCAATGGACATTGTTGGAAAATCCTCAGAGCCCGCGGCCCGGCAAAGGTTCGGTGCGGGGCCCGCGGGCGCCTGCCCCGGCACCTACCTGTTTCAGGGTGCGGCCGTGCAGGGGGAACCGGTAGGGCCGAACGGCCTTGGCCGCACGCCATTAGGTAACAGGGCATATTGACGGCCCGCAGGCGGAGGAATAGTTTCTGCGTTAACGGGGCAGTTCACCCCGTTCCACGGAATCAGGCGCCCGGGCTGGGCCGCTTCTGCGCGGGGCACCCTCCAATCGCCGTGGACTGACGGATGGAATGAAAAGCAGGAGGGAAACGGCCATGCCGAAGTATCTGTTTGAAGCAACGTACGTTGGACAGGGCATCAAGGGGCTGATGCAGGAGGGCGGCACCAAGCGCCGCGATGCTCTGACGGAGGCACTGAAATCCGTAGGAGGCTCGCTGGAGAGCTTCTACTACGCCTTTGGCTACTACGACGTCCTTGGCGTTTTTGAGGCGCCGGATGATGCAAGCGCTGCAGCACTGTCGCTGCTGATCAATTCGACGGGGAACGTCAACGTCCGCCTGAAGCCGCTCCTGACGGTGGAGGACATCGACGAGGCCGCCAAGAAGACGCCGTCCTACCGGGCCCCGGGACAGTAAGGAGGGGCTGGCACGTTGGCGGGCGGCCGCCGTCGTGCATAACGACGGCGGCCGCTGGCTGCGTACGGCAGGGGGTGCCGTGAAAAGCGGTAACGGTTGCGCCATGTGGCGATGCGGGTTGTTAGCATGGTGAGGAGAGACACTGGGGGCTGTCACACATACCGGATCCAGGGCGATGCAGCCCGCCGTGGATGACGTGCTCAATTATTGGGGTGTTTTTCACATGTGGCGTGAGCCAATCAGGCGGCGGACCCGGGAACTCCTGCGGGAGTTCGTAGACCGGGCGGATGAACTCGTACGCACCCAGGAACATGTGGAGGGGCTGCTCGGCGCCGTCGTTTCCCTGACCGAGGACCTGAGCCTGGAAGCTGTGCTGGACCGGGTGGTGCAGTCAGCCTGCGAACTTGTCGGCGCGAGGTACGGAGCCCTGGGTGTCATCGGCGATGACCAGCAGCTCAGCCATTTCATCACGGTGGGCATAGACGACGAAGGCGCCCGGCTCATCGGTGACCTTCCCACCGGGCATGGCGTGCTGGGGCAACTGATCCGCGAACCCAAACCGCTCCGCCTTCATGACCTGGGCGAACACCCCATAACATCCGGTTTCCCGGCCAACCACCCGCCGATGAAGACGTTCCTGGGCGTTCCGGTCCGGGTACGGGATGAAGTCTTCGGGAACCTGTACCTGACGGAAAAGATCGACGGCGTCGATTTCACGGCCGAAGACGAGGACCTCGCCGTTGCGTTGGCCGCTGCCGCCGGCGTGGCCATCCAGAACGCCAGGTTGTTTGAGGACAGCACCAGCCGCCAGCGGTGGCTGGAAGCGGGCATGGAAGTCAGCGACAGCCTGAAGGCCCGCCCACGGTCGGACACCGAGAACCTGGACATGATCGCGGAGCGGGCCCTTCACGCCTCACGGTCGGCGCTGGCGCTCATCGCTTCGGTGGCCGGGGACGGGAGCATACGGTGCCGGACATCGGTGGGGGTCCAGTCGGTGCCCGGCGGGCAGGAGATGCCGCCAGGGTCGGTGCTGGCTGAAGTGCTGGCGACGGGGGAAACCAAGGCATTGGCCGATCCGCTCAAGGTGTTTGACGCGGAGATGGCTGAAAAGCTTGGTCCCGTCCTGGTATCCGCCCTTGGCAACAACAGTGACGGCCACCTCGACAGTGTGTTGATCCTGGCCAGGGCCGCCGGCGGGACACGCTATACGGAGGTGGACGTCGAATCGAGTACGGTGTTCGCCTCCCGGATCGGCCTGACGCTGGACCTGTTGAAGGCGAACCAGCTGCGCGAAGAGCACGCACTGTTCATCGACCGGGAGCGGATCGCGAGGGACCTGCATGACCTGGTCATCCAGCGGCTGTTCGCGGCCGGATTGAACATCCAGGGCCTGCGCCGGTACACCTCGGATCCCTTCTGCAATGAGCGCATCGCGGAAGTTACGGAGGAACTGGACGGCTGCATCCGCCAGCTTCGCGACACCATCTACTCGCTGCAGGCCCGGGGATCAGACCAGGAGCTGCTCAGCGGCCGCGTCCTGCGCGCCGTCCAGGAGGCAGCCAGCGCTGCCGGCTTCCTTCCACGCATCCAGCTCTCCGGCCCCGTTGATGACGCTGTGGGACCGGAGGTGGCTGAAGAGCTGCTGCCGGTGCTGCACGAGAGCGTCAGTAACGCGGTCAGGCACTCGGGGTCGGAAGACATCTATGTCCTGCTCGCCGCGCAGGAGGACGAAGTGGTGCTCACCGTCCGGGACAACGGGCGCGGCTTCAAGGACCCGCAGCGGGTCAGCGGCCTGGACAATATGAGGAAGCGCGCCTCCCGCCTGGGCGGGACCTGCGTCATCGAGAGCGCTCCGGGTGAGGGGACGAGCGTGACCTGGACGGTGCCGACGGCGTAGCCAGCTCGCGGAGCCGCCGGAAGCCCAGTTTCTCCAGCACGGAGGAAACGGAGGCGGCCACCGTCGCCTCGGGCAGCGCCAGCTCCTGTCCGATCTGCTGGTTGGTCAGGCCCCGGGCCATGAACCCGAGCACGTTCCGCTCCTGCATTGTCATGGCCGCCAGCCAGGATGCCGAAGCAGTTGCATAGAGGCTCTCGGCCACCCGTTCCCGGACACCCGGTCCCATCAGTGAACCGCCCGATGCGGCGCTGCGGATGCCGTTGAACAGCTCGCTGTTGTCTCCAATCTGCTTGAGCACGTACCCGGAGGCGCCGGCGAGAACCGCTGCCCGCACAGCGTGCTGCCTGTCCCAGCTGGTGAGCATCAGGCATTTCACCGCGGGTGCAGCCAGGCGGAGGTACCGGCATACCTCTATGCCCGTGCCGTCCGGCAACTGGTCATTCAACAGCACGATGTCCGGCTTCAGGCTGGGAACGAGGCGGGCGGCTTCCGCGGCTGACCCGCTTTCGCCCGCAATCTCGAATCCTTCCTGCTCAAGCAGGTCCCTCAGCCCCTGCCGGACCAGGCCGTGGTCGTTGAGGATGAAGACCCGGACAGGCTGGGCCGGAGACCAATCCATGCCCGTGGGTGTTGCTGGTGTTTCCATGAAAGACGCTTCCATCGGCTCGATGCCCTCCCCGGCCGCCTCTCTTTCCCTGCGGCCGCCCCTTCGAAAGGAACCTCACTACATCGTCCAGCGCGCCGGCGCCTGCCATCAGGGCCAAAAGTCCGGACCTGCCCGTTACCCGCGTGATGAGGAGTACACCACGGCAGAATGCGGTCCGTTCATGCTGCTTTTCGGCTCCGGTCAGGCGGCGTTCGGCTCCGGTCAGGCCGAGTTCGGCTCCGGTGAGGACGCGTTCGGCTCTGCTCAGGCCGAGTTCGGCTCCGGTCAGGCGGCCTTCGGCCGGGACTGTGCGAGGAAGGCCTCCAGTGCTTCGAGGGCCGCGTCCGCGTCGTTGAAGGCCGGGTTGTTATGCGGGTGGAGGCGGTGCAGAAGGCCGCCGTTGTACTGGAGGCGGCGGCGGGCCGTGCCCACGGCGCGGCTGGCATAGGCCACGTTGCCGGAGTGCCGGAGCAGGGGGAGGGTCAGGCCCTGGAGCGAGCCCAGGGCGACGGCGAGGACACTGGCATCCATCTGGTGTCCTGCGGCACGGTGATGCCGCAGCTGTACGGCGAATGCGTCCCAGACTTCCCTTGCTGCAATCCGCGCCACTTCCGTGCGCGCTTCGGCGTCCGGAAGGCCTTTGTCCGTGAGCTGCCCATACAAGCACTCGAGCCGGTCTTCCGGGCGCGAGGTCACGGCGGCATGGAGCGTGAAAATGTCAGCCGGCATGCCGCTCCTTTCAAAGGACCGCCACACCGGTGTCCACGCTGACACCGGGGTGGCGTGCTTTCAGTTCCTCCAGCACGGAACGTATGCGTTCCGCATGGAAAAGCCGCTCCGGCCTCGCAACCTAAGGACCCGGACGGCGCCTTTCCAAGGATGGCAAGCGCTTCCAGCCCAGCCATAGGGCAGAAAGTCCCGGACTTGATCCACCCCGGTTGGCAAACAGTTTGGCAGCACCCTGGCAAGCGGCCGCCGTCGTACATCTTGCCCGGTGGCCGTCGTACATCTTGTCCGGTGCCGCCGTCGTACTTTTACGACGGCGGCACCTGGCTGGGTGCCGTGACCCCTGCCCAGATTTCCGTTCGCCCGCCGTACTCCTTGTGGTTACCTCGGCGGCATAGGTTGAACGCGCCGTCGTTCGTACCGCCATTCACTGCCAAGGAGACCCATGTCCACGAGACGCCCCGCCACCGCTGCCTTCACCGCTGCCGTTCTGGGCAGCCTCGCCGTTGGTTTCGGCGGGACTCCGGCAGCCGCCGAGCCCGCAAAGGACCACGCCGTGGACCTGCGGGTGGCCACCTACAACCTGTCGCTGAACCGGGCAAGCGCGGGCGAGCTCGAGGCTGATCTCAGTACTCCGGACGACCCGCAGGCGCGCACCGTGGCCGAGGTCATCCAGCGGGCCAACCCGGACGTCATCCTGCTCAATGAGTTCGACTACGTGCCCAATACGCGCGCCGCCGATTTGTTCCGCGACAATTACCTGGCGGTGGGGCAGGGCGGGGCCGATCCCGTGGACTACCCGTATGCCTACGTGGCGCCGTCCAACACCGGGATCGCCAGCGGGTTCGACCTCAACAACAACGGCCAGGTGGCGGGCGGCGACGACGCCTTCGGCTTTGGTGTGTTCGAGGGCCAGTACGGTATGGCCATCCTGTCGAAGTATCCCATCGCCACGGAGAATGTGCGGACATTCCAGAACTTCCTGTGGAAGGACATGCCGGGGGCGCTCTTGCCGGACAACCCGGCGACGCCCGAACCGGCGGACTGGTACTCCCCGGAGGAGCTCGGGGTGGTGCGACTGTCCAGCAAGTCGCACTGGGATGTTCCGGTGAAGGTGGGCAGTGAAACGCTGCATGTGCTCGCCTCGCACCCCACGCCGCCCACCTTCGACGGCCCCGAGGACCGGAACGGCCGCCGCAACCACGATGAGATCCGGTTCTGGGCCGACTACGTCACCCCGGGCAAGTCGGCGTACATCGTGGACGATGAGGGCGGGAAACGCGGGCTCCTGCCGAGCGAGCAGTTTGTTATCCTCGGCGACCAGAACGCGGACCCGCTCGACGGGGACTCCGTGGATGCCGCGATCAACCAGCTGCTGGATTCCAAGCAGGTCATCGACCCGCTGCCGGCTTCCGCCGGTGCGGCGGAGGCCGCAGCCTTGCAGGGCGGAGCAAACACCACCCACAAGGGCGACCCCCGCTATGACACGGCAGACTTTTCCGACAAGGCACCCGGAAACCTGCGGGCCGACTACGTGCTGCCTTCACGCAAGATCCGGGTGCTCGATTCCGGCGTGTTCTGGCCCGCTCAGGCCGACCCTCTGTCCCGGCTGACCGGCGCCTACCCGTTCCCGGGTAGCGACCACCGCCTCGTGTGGGCGGACCTGCAGGTGCGCGGCTAACTAACCCGCTACGCGTCCCGCTCCTCCCGCTGGAACGCCCGCACGGCCTCGCTCACGGTTGGGTAGAAGTGTTCGGGGGAGAAGCGGGCGCCCATGCCGTACTGCAGCAGTCTGTCCTTGACCGGACCTTTGAGCTCGGCGAATACCAGGTCCACGCCATGCCGCTCCAGCCATTCGTCCAGCTGCACCAGCTCGTCCAGTGCCGTGGTGTCGATTCCCGTGACGGGCTCTGCCGCCAGCACCACGCGTTCGGTGCCCGGCGGCGTCTGGTCCAGCTTGTTGCGGACGAAGGATCCCAGCAGTGACCCGTTGCCGAAGAACAGCGGCGCGTCGAAGCGCAGGATCAGCAGGCCGGGGACGCGTTCGCCGTCCGGATGGCGGCTTACGTCGTGGTATCCCGGCACCCCGGGGACGTCCACCAGCTCGGCACGGTAGGGGTCCCAGGCCCGCCGCAGGAAGTCCAGGATTGCCAGGCCCACGGCGACGGCGATGCCCGGGAGGACCCCCAGGATGGCGACCCCCAGGAACGCCGCGAGCATCACCAGGGATTCACTGCGGCTCATGCCGATCAGCCGCCGCACGCCGGCGGGGTCGGCCAGTGCCGCGGCCGCCGCGATGACGATTGCGGCGAGGGTGGTGGCCGGCAGGAACTCGGTCACGCCCGGCGCTAAGAGCATGAAACCGAGCACCAGGACCGCGCCGGCAACCCCTGTGAGCTGGGACTTTGCGCCGGCCTGCACGGCCACCGGAGTGCGGGACATGCTGGCAGAGATGGGGAACCCGCCCAGCAGCCCGCTGGCCGCGTTCGCCGCACCCAGGGCTGCCATTTCATGGTTGCCGGACACCCGGCGGTCGCCTGCCGCGGCCAGAGACTGGGACAGCGTTCCGGTATCAACGAAGACGATGAGGGCGATGGCCGCGGCGGCGGGCAGCAGGGCCAGGACGTCGGCCCAGCCGATGCCGCCGAGGGCCGGCGCGGGGAGCCCCTGGGGGAGTGCGCCGGTGACCTTCACGCGCTCCTGCAGTCCCAGCAGGGCCACGGCGATGCAGGACACCACCACCGCGATCAGCACGCCCGGAACCTTCCATTTCAGCCAGCGGGGAACCCAGATGAGCGCCAGTGAGGCCAGGCCCAGCAGCAGCGCCGTCACGTTGGCCTCGCCGGCCAGCACTTTCGGGGTGGCGGCGAGGAGCCTTTCCCAGGGCGTGCCGTCCTCCACGGAGATCCCCAGGAGCGTGGGGAGCTGGGACACGGCCACCAGCAGGGCGATGCCGTTGAGGTAGCCCAGCCGGATGGGCTTGGACAACAGTCCGGTGATGATCCCCAGCCGCAGGGCCGAACCGCACAGCAGGATGGCGCCGATCAGGATGGCCAGGAGGCCCGCCAGAGCCACCGATTTCTGGTCATTGTCAGCGGCCAGCGGAACCAGGGCCGCAACGATCATCGGGGCGAGCGCCGAGTCCGGCCCCAGCACCAGCACCCGCGATGGGCCCACTGCCGCGTAGACAATCAGCGGCACCACCGTCGCGTAGAGGCCGGTCACCGGCGGAAGGCCGGCGGCCTGGGCGTACGCCATGCCCGCGGGGACCAGGATCGCGAAGAGCGCGGCGCCGGCCACCAGATCGTGCCGCAGCCACTCGACCTTGTAGCCGCGCAGGGCCGGCGGGAGCCACCAGGAGGGGGTCTTTCCGGAGCGGCTCATCTTCAGATCATGGCCCACCAGTGCCCCTGCCCGCCATCCAAAGTCGGGCCTCGTGTTCAAGCGTACGACGCCGGCGCGGGGTTCCAGCCGAGGGCGCCTATGGGCGGAGGAGCCTGAGGAAGCGTGGCACCTTTTCCGCGTAGGCCGGGTACGACTGCGGAAACAGTTCGGCGAGGGTGGCCTCTTCCTCCAGGACAAACCGGTGCTCCACCAGCAGCTCGGGCGGCAGCAGCACAAGGGCCCAGGCTGAACCGGCCATGGTTCCCGCGCCGAGTTGAATGAGCCACCAGCCCAGATACATGGGGTGGCGGGTGATGGAGTAGGGCCCTGTGACCACCAGCTCGTCCGGCCGCTCCAGCTCGAAGGGGCCGGATGATCGCCGACGGCGTTCAGCCAGGGCCCACGCATTGAGGCCGACACCGGCGGCCACCACTCCCGCCCCCGCCAGCCTGTGTGCGGACCGCGGGCCGGGCAGCGGCAGGGGACGGAGCCTGGCAAGGAGGAAATCAACGGCCATCGCCACCACCACCGCTGGCGGCAGCGGGAGGTTGTCATAGACCGTCTTCACGCGTCCCGCCAGGGTGCGCAGGGAGCTGACCTCGGCTGCCATGCTTTCAGGGTACGCCGCGCGGGCTGCGGGAGAGTGCTGTGACAACCAACCAAGCCGTCCGCGGAACGGCCCAGAGTATGGCCAGTCCGAGCACCGGCACCAGCGAAACGCCGACGTCCGGGAACTGCCGGATGATCACCGGCAGGTCGGTGTCGAACCGGGCGGGTGCGTAGGCGAGGCACAGCCAAAGGACGAAGGCGTCCAGGGCCAAGGCAGCGGCCGCCCACGCCAGGGGACCCAGGCGCCCAAGGCGCGCAAACCGCCGTCGTACAAGGACTGAAAGTGACACCCACAGGCTCAGCAGCTCCGCCACCAGCAGGCCCAGCGCGACCGCCCAGCTGGACTGCTGAAGCCAGTCCTCGGACACCACGGCGGGGACGGGGGAGTGCCCGTGCAGGATCCGCAGGATGTTCGTGTCGATGGCCTTGAGCCGGGACGTGGCTGCTGTGTCATTGCCGTTGATCACCAGGGCAACACCGAGGCCGGACGCCGGGACCATGGCCAGGTAGGTGTGGCTGTTGCCCCATTCCCCCTGGTGCTCCAGCAGCAGCGGCACGTCCTGGGCAGCAGGGGCCGGGGCAGCGGGACCAGCGGAGTCCACGGCCTCCACCAGCGGCCGTGTGTACCAGCCCATGCCGTAACCCTTCGCCCCGTCCACGGAGGTCCGGGGCTGGAACATCTCCGCCACGCTGCCTGGTTCCAGGATCCGCGCGCCCCCGTACCGGCCGCCGTCGAGCAGTGCCGCCAACTCGCGGCCCAAGTCCTCCGCCGAGGCGTACATGGTGCTGGAGGGCATCCCCGCGGCGGGCGCCGGGACGTCGGTCCGGACCCAGAACGCGCTGAACCAGCGGGAGTAGCCCTCGGCGGCATCGTCCTCCTTGGCGGACGCCGCCGTCGTATGGCTGTGCACCATGCCCAAGGGCCCGAAGACGTGGCGGCGCACGTACTCCCCGAAAGGCTGCTTGCTGACGGCCTGCACCAGCAGGCCCAGCACGTTGTAGTTGGCGCTGGCGTAGTGGAAGCGCTGCCCCGGCTCCGCGGCAAGCGGCGAGCTGGCCAGTGCACGGACCGACTCTTCGAGGGCTTCCGGCTCCTGGTCCAGGGATGCTTCGAAGGCCGTCTCCCTGGAGGACATGCCGCTGGTCTGATGGAGCAGGTGCCGGACTGTGATGTTCGAAGACCGGGGATCGTCCATTGTGAACCAGGGCAGGTAGGTCCGCACCGGTTCATCCAGCCGCAGCCGCCCGGACTCCACCTGCTGCATCACCGCGATGGCCGTCAGCGATTTGCTGGTGGACGCCAGCAGCACCGGCGTCTGCGGAGTCATCGGCCGCCCGGACGGGTCCGCCTTACCGAAAGCTGCGGAGTGCACCTGCCTGCCGTCACGTACGACGGCGATGGCGGCACCGGGAATGCCGAGGGTTTGGAGCTGGTCCCGGAGGAAGGAGTCCACCGCGGTGTAGGCCTGTTTGGGATCGGGGATTTCCGTGGCTGCCTTCGCGGGACTGTTTGCGGCTGTTGCGTGCGCGGCGCCTGGTGCAGGCGGGGCGCCTGGTGCGGGCGGGGCCGCGCGAGCGGCGCCAACGAGGGCCAGCTGGAAGCACACCAGCAGGCAGCACGCCAGCAGGCAGCGCGATGACCAGGACATTGTCCGCATGGCTGCACCTGCTTCGGCTGACAGTCCCTTCACGGTAGGGCCTGGCCAGGCGGAAGACAACGCTGTCCGGCAGCGTGGAACGGATCTACGTCTTCAGCTCGGCGGCGGCGAATGAGACGGTGAAACGGGCGCACCAGATGCTGACCGAGCTGTAGTCGTCCAGCACTGCCCCGGCCGGGATGTCGTAGTTCTGGTCGCCCTTGTTGGCCTTGAGCGCGCCCAGGTCGAGGTATGCGCCGTCATCGAACACATGCCAGCCCGCCAGGCCCTCGATCACCGGGGCATCGGTGAGCCATATCCGGAGGTCGGGACCGTCGGACGTATCAAGGCCTTCGAACCGAAGAATCCGGCTCCCGCCGGGCAGTTCCAGGATCCGCACCGTTCCCGAGCTGGCGTGTTCATGGCTGATAAGTTGGCCTGTTGCCAGTTCACGCGGGAGGGCGGGGGCGGAGGGCGCTGCTGAGGGCGTTGCCGCGGGCCACGCCGGTGCTGGGGCTGGCGGGGCGGCGGCCGGAACATCCTCGATCACGGTCGAACTGGTGAAGATCCGCCAGGGCTGGAACAGGTACAGTCCCACGGCAACCACGATGGCACCAACGAGCAGCACAGCCGGTATGACAACGCGCCTTCTCATACCCCGTCAACGACCGGATCAGGGGCGTCGTTCCGGCCGCGAGGGCCATTCCCATGCATCATCGGAGGGGCCGTCCGGGGTCCGAACGGTTACGTGCCCGATCCCTTCCCGTAAAGCCGGCGCCCCGGCCGTAATTGCCGAGTCGTGGACGGGTAGAGCCTGCGAGCGTAGGATTCCCAGCTACTTGGAATCGTGGTAGGTAGGGTCAGCCGAGGCCGCGCTGCCATGGGCAGTCGATCAACCAAAGCGGGGCCACGGACACAACCTTGGAGGCGCCCAATGTCAGCAGTACCGATCCGCAGAGCATCGCTGTTCGCAACTATTTGGGCTTTCGGTACGACTGCCACTTTCACCGTTTCCGGTTTTGCCTTTCATTTCCCCGGCGCCTTCCCACCCAATAACGGTGACTCCTTCAACGCGGATGGGTTTCTTGGGGCTCTAATCAACGGGATACTGACGGGCGCTGTGATCGGGCTCAGTCAAATGTTCCTGCTGCGGATGGTTGGCATTAGGAGTTGGCGCTGGGCGGCAGGCACCGTCGTCGGGCTGTGGCTCGTTCACACTGTCGGAGACGTTTTCCCTGATGGTACGGCGTTGACACTTATGGCTCTTGTGGGCGGATTCCTGCTTGGTGCCCTGCAGTGGTGGGCCCTCGAGTGGCCGGCAGGACGCGGCCTCCTTTGGCTCGTGGCCACAGCCGTCCCCTGGTCGCTCGGACTGTGGTTAAGCAGCCTATTGGCGGGGACCGACTGGAGAATGGAGCATATCCTGGCTGGTCTGATTTCGGGTGCCCTCACGGGGACAACCACCGCTGTGGCATGGCTCTGGATCCTGAATACCTCGAGATCGAAGGAAACCGGGACTAACGTCGCCGTATCAGGCTGAACCGAGTCCGGCCGTGACGAGTCGTCGGCCCAACCGAACGTGGGAGTGAACGTGGGCGCCGTCCTTCACCATGGCGACGGCGGCGGGAGACACCGGGATGTTCGCACCAAAGAGAACCACGGCCAGAGGGCACGCAAGGACGCAGCACGACGACCAACACCTGGCACATCAACCTGACAAGAACTGGAGCAGCAGCCCTTCCAGCGGGCTGGTTTGTGGTGGACTGGTTTCGGATGGGCTGATCTTCGACCCCCTAGATTTCGAACCCCTAGATTTCGCCGGACTGATTTCCGGGGCACTGATTTTGGGAGCACTGATCTCCGCGGCACTGTTTTCCAGTGGCAGGATGCCCGGCGGCCATTGTGGAGGCTCGCGGTCTGGTTGTTCGGCTTGGTACTGCCGCCCTGTGGGTGAGGTCCAGCCGGGTGGTTCGTCCTTGGTGGCCGAGGTCGGTTCCCAGCCGCTGTTGTGCTTGAGCCGGTGATGTTTTGGGCAGAGCTGTGCCAGGTTGCTGATCCCGGTGGTTCCGCCGTGTTGCCAGGCCTTGAGGTGGTCGGTTTCGTTGTCGAGGGCATTGTTGCTGCAGCCGGGGAAAGCGCATTTGCCATCCCGAAGATGCAGCGCTTTCCTCATGGCTTTGGTGAGTCGGTAACTGGTGCGACCGATCTCCAGTGGTGTTCCGTCGTTGGGATCAAGCAGGACGCGGCGGAACGACCCGGCGCCGTCGGCGAGGAGTTGGCGGGCCATCGAGGCGGGGATGGGGCCGTAGCCGTCGAGCACGGCGGGTTCGCTGGTGAGGCCAAGCAGTGCGAAGAACGGAACGGTCACAAGTACGTCGGCGCGGGGCGTGGGGACCTTAGCGGCATCCATGTCATGGGTGAGGTTGGGCGTGCTTTCGAAGGTGCCGGGCGCGGCGGGGTCCGGTTCTGCCGGTGCCCGGTTGCCCCGGCTGCCGGGATCGTCGCTAAAGCCCAGGTCTGTAGCGGGTTGGTCGGAGCCGACGAGCGTGGCCACGCCGATCATGTCCTCCGGCGCATCGCCCGGGGCGCAACCGGTTCCCGTGGGATCCGTGGCTATTGTGCTGCGGTTGGTGAGGAGCCGGTTGGTGAGGATGTCGGGCCGGAGTTGGGTGAGGGTGCGGGGTTCGCTGGGGCCTTGGAGGCTTCGGGCGGTTGCGGTGAGGTCGTTAAAGATCGCCAGCGCCTGGTTGGCGGGCAGGTACGCAGCGATCCAGGCCATCCCGTCACGGTCCGGCGTGAATTCCACCCGCCGATCGGCCACGCCCTTGCGGTGGCGCTGCTCGATCGACTCCGGGTGATGGCGTTCCCGCCAGCCCCGCACCTTTGCCCGTAACCGGGCCGGCACCATTTCCGAGGCGGGACAACCCCGGGCCGGGTTGGGCGCGTGGGGGTCGAGGAAGT
Source organism: Pseudarthrobacter sp. L1SW (assembly GCF_020809045.1). Taxonomy (NCBI): domain Bacteria; kingdom Bacillati; phylum Actinomycetota; class Actinomycetes; order Micrococcales; family Micrococcaceae; genus Pseudarthrobacter; species Pseudarthrobacter sp. L1SW. Next base: position 1,017,422 of record NZ_CP078079.1, read on the forward strand.
GCGCCACCAGCGCGGCTGCGGCGGCGTGGTCCAAAACTTCCGTTTCGTCGGTAAAAATCCGGGCCTGCTGCCAGGAGAGGCTGCCGGCGGAAAGGGCGTCCATGAGCGGCGGCATTGCACACACCTGCCGGGACTGGGTGACGAACGCGCACGCCGTACCGGAGCTGATGGTGAGGATCCCGGCGATCTCCTCAACGGTGGAGATCTCGGTGTAGGTCCGGTCGTGCAGGGGCGCGTCCGGCGGGGTCATCGCGTGCTGGAGGTCCATCGCCTCGGTGGCGGATCGGGCCTTCCGCGCCGCGGCCTGGGACTCCAGCTTCTTCTCCAACCCCATCCGCTCGAGCCGGATTTCGTACGCCCTTTGCATTACATCGATTCCGTCCCCCGCGGTTCCTGAGGCTCCGGCAGAAGCGAGGGCGGCGTCCTCGGCATCAAGCGCGGCGAGAGCAGCAACGGTGGCGTAGATCGCCTCCACTCCCGTTCCGATTCCCGCGCCGTTTTCCATAGGAATATCGTCTAACGGGGGTACGACATTTTGGCCGGTCGGCACTGGGCGGGGCCAAAGCGGCACACTTGGCAGGACTCGCCTAAGCGGAACACACGCCCGCTCTCTCAAAGTGCGTGCCGCCGTCGTACTTCTTCCAAACAGCAACCGTTGTTGCGCTGGTCCGGCAGTGGCAAGATGGGCGGAGGCGCTGGGCTGCTGCCGGTCAAGGGGTAAGAAGGACGACGGCGAGTGCCCGGCTTGGTGAGCAAGGCGGCGGTGAGCGGGCCATGACACAGCACAGCGGGCGGAAGCGGCGGTTGCAGGTATCCGACGTCAATGTCGTCAATCGCCGCACGCTGCGGAAGGCGCTCGGCGGGACCATCGTGGGCAACACGATGGAGTGGTACGACGTGGGCGTGTTCGGCTATCTCATCACTACCATGGGGCCGGTGTTCCTGCCCGAGGCGGACAGGGCCGTGCAGAACCTGTTCCTGCTGGGGACCTTCGGCGCCACGTTCGTCGCCCGGCCGCTGGGCGGCATCTTCTTCGGCTGGCTGGGCGACAAGATCGGCCGCCAGAAGGTCCTGGCGATGACACTGATGCTGATGGCCGTGGCGACGTTCGCCGTCGGCCTGCTGCCGGGGTACTCCGTGCTGGGCATCTGGGCGGCGGTGCTGCTGGTGGTCCTCAAGCTGGTGCAGGGCTTTTCCACCGGCGGCGAATACTCGGGCGCCACCACGTTCGTCTGCGAGCATTCACCGGACCGCCGCCGGGGCTTCTATGTCAGCTTCCTGGACATGGGCAGCTACCTCGGTTTCGCGGCGGGCGGGCTGGTGGTGTCCCTCCTCCAGTTGGCGCTGGGGCAGGAGCAGATGGAGGCGTGGGGCTGGCGCATTCCGTTCCTGGTGGCCGGTCCGCTGGGTGCCGTGGCCGTGTACTTCCGCATGAAAATCGAGGAGTCAGCCGCCTTCAAGGCCACGCTGGAAGCCGAAGCCGTGGCGGCCAAGCACCCTGAGACAGGGGAGGACCTCCGTCCCGTGGGACCGGTCGGGATCGTGAAGGCGCACTGGCGGCCGATCCTGCTGGCCATGATCCTGGCCGCCGCTGCGAACACTGTGGCCTATGCCCTCACGTCCTACATGCCCACCTACCTCACCACGAACAAGGGGTACAGCGAGGTGGAGGGGACGCTGCTGACCATCCCGGTCCTGGTGGCGATGGCGTTGTGCATCCCGTTCACCGGGCTGCTTTCGGACCGGATCGGCCGCCGTCCCGTGCTGTGGATTGGGGCCTTCAGCACCGTGGTGTTGGCGGTTCCGGCGTTCCTGGCGATCGCCGCGGGGAGCCTCCCTATGACTTTGCTGGGCCTGGCCCTGATCGCCTTCCCGGTGGCGTTTTCGGTGCCGAACCTCGCCTCGGCGCTGCCGGCGCTGTTTCCCACCGAGCACCGCTATTCCGCGATGGGCATCGCCTACAACCTGGCAGTCGCCATCTTCGGCGGAACGGCACCGTTCATCATTGCAGCTCTCATCGGCCTGACCGGCGAGGATATGGCGATCGCGTACTACCTCATGGCCGTGGCCGCCGTCGCCGCGGTGGCCATCTACTTCCTGCCCGAGTCGGCCGGGCGGCACCTGCCCGGGTCCATGCCCAGCGTTGATTCTGTTGAGGCGGCGCGGCACTTGGTGGACACGCAGGACCACAACCCGCTGCTGGATGTGGACACCCTGCCCTTCGAGGAAAGCTTCGAGATCGCGCGGGCGTCGCATAAGAGCGGGCCCGGGAAGCCGACGGTCATATGAGCCCGCCACGTCCCGTCAGGAGCAGCGCCGGGCCCTTCTGTTGACGATCAAAATAGGGGGACCAGCGGCCTATCGACCCTTACCGCCGGAGCGTAAAGTCTTACCACGTCGAAGTAGGGACACGCACGACGGGAGTATTAGGCATGGCTGGTTACGGGATGAAGATGGCAGGTGCTTTCCTGGTCTTTCTTGGCCTCTTGGTTACAGGAATGGCTCCGGGGGCAGCAGCTCCGCCACCAGGAGACAAAGACCCGGTGGGCAATGATGTCTCCTGGCCCCAGTGCGGCAAGACGCTGCCGACCGGACAGGCATTCGCGATCGTAGGCGTGACCGGAGGACTAGCCAACAACACGAACCCTTGCCTCGCCGAGCAACTCTCCTGGGCAAAATCCTCCACGGGGGGAACTTCCCAGCCCAGAGTTGCTTTGTATGTAAACACTGCCAACCCGGGACATGAGGGCTCCTGGTGGCCTTCGTCCAACATCTACGCTAACGCAAACGTCCCGAACCCTTACGGGACGTGCGACTCGAAAGGAGAAGTCGAAGGGCCCGTCGACCTCCCCTGTTCCTACATGTACGGGTATGCCAAGGCGTATGACGACGCCAATATCCGAGGCGTGACGAATCCCGGTACATATTTCTGGTGGCTGGATGTGGAGACGGGCAATAGCTGGCAGACCGACAAGGCCCTGAACCGGGCAACCCTGGAAGGCATGGTGAACCACTTCAAAAGCATCACTGCCGGCAAGAAGGACTCGGACGGCAAGGCAGCCGGTGTCGGGATTTACTCGACGGGAAGTCAATGGGGAACCATTGCCGGGACTGTGCCCTCGAGCAGCCCACTGACTGGATTGCCCAGCTGGCTTGCGGGTGCCAAGACCCTGCGGGGTGCGAAATCGAACTGTTCCCTGCCTGGCTTGACCCCTGGCAGCCCGGTCACCGTGACCCAATATGTATCGGCGGGACTTGATTACGACTACTCCTGCCCGACTCGATGACCGGACGAACCACTGCGTGGTGAACATCGGCGGGGCCAAACGCGTGTTCGATACTCAAACCATGCTGAATTACTTCCGTGAAACACAAGAAGCGCGAATAGCTACTCCCGGGCGGCGTTTCTACAACTACGTTTCTGCAGCGGTGATCCTTATCGTCATGGCACTGGTTTTTGCGGGCCTCGTACCTCTGTGGATTTTTTGGATCGCCTTCCCCATGTCGCTCGTTCTGGACGCCCTTTTGACCCGGAAGTGGGTCAGGGAAGATGCACTCGGAGATTACTGAGCCGCCCAGCGGCAGTAGGCGTGCCGCTGCCTGCCCCGTTGACGTACAGAATCAGCGATTAGACATGCTGGCTCTCGGAATCGGTGCAGGTAATGACGCCGCCATGTCGCTCCGGGACAACACCGGCTGTTGGGTGGGACAGGCGCCCGCCGTGAGGCGGGTACCGTTAGCGAAGGCTGCGGAGGAACGCCGCTGTGTCCGCTGCCACCTGCTCGGGGCATTCCCACAGGACCACGTGCGCCACGCGGGGGTAGACCGTCAGGATCGCCCCGGGTATCCGGGCCGCAAGGATTTCCTGGCCGCTGCGGGGCAGCAGATTGTCCTCGGCGCCGTACAGGATGAGCGTGGACGCGTGGATGGTCCCGGATTCGGTGGGCGGGACGGCTTCGCAGAGCCCGTTCAGGATGCCCTTCCAGGCGTGGGCGGGCATCGTGACTCCGTCGCGGACACGGTCCTCCATGTACCAGCCCGGGACGTCGTGCAGCAGGGGAAACCAGGACAGGGAGTCCCGTACCCAGGCCTCATCCACGGGGTCGGTGAGCGCATCCACCTCGTCGGCGAAGGCGGGCCGTTTCTGCAGGCTGAACGGAGAACCCACCAGCACCAGCGCCGCCACCTTTTCCGGGTGGTCGACGGCGAGCTGCTGGGCCACATAGCCGCCGCTGGAGGAACCAACGACGGCGGCCCGCGGGACGTCCAGTGCGTCCAGGATGGCGGCGGCGTCCTCAGCCTGTTCGGCCAGGGAGTAGCCGCCCACGGGTTTGTCCGCCTCACCCTGCCCCCGGAGGTCCGGTGCGTAGATGCGGAAGCCGGTGAGCAGCGGGATCAGCCGGTCGAAGCTTTTGCGGGATTCACCCCAGGCGTGGAGGAGCAGAACGGGCGGGGCTCCGGCGTCGTCCTGGCCGTTGTCTTTTCTGTTGTCCTGGACGAGGCACGGCACCGTGATGCCGGTGCGGAGGCGGAGGTGCCGGATATCGGCTTCCATGGTTTCAGAGTACGCCGGGCTGCCCGGCGAGTCAGCCTTCGCGTCCGGCCGCCTTATCAACGGCCGCCAGCATGCTCGTGAATGTCGCCGTCAGCATCCTGTCTATCGCCGGTCCTGTCACTTTGCCGAGGGGCCCGCCCCTTGGCACGTAACGGTAATGGAAGGTCATCGCTGTTCCGGCACCTTCCGGCTCGAGGACGAGCCGGGATTCGGCGTGCTTGAACGGCACCAGTGCCGACGGCTCATTCATTGTTGCGATGGCGTGCCGCTCTTCCCACGCCGTCACGGTCTCGACCATGGTGCCCACGGGCGATAGACGGACCCGACGGCGGGCACCCACCCCAGTGGTCTTGCCACCGATGGCCTCCGATGCCTTGAGGCCGTCCCACACCTTTGCCAGGTGCGGGAAGTCCGCCAGCACTGCCCAGATCGAGGCCACGGAGGCCGGGGACTTTCGATGTACGATGAGGTTTCGCTCGGTCATGGCTATGGCTTTCCACCTTCGGTAACGGCTGCGCGCGGTGCGCGGCGCAGCTGCAACAGGTTCCTCGAGTACTCCTCCTGCAAAAAGGATCAGCCATCGCTGCTGTGCCGGGACAGGGTCCAAGGTCCCAACGGCCCGCGCATGGGCCGTACCTACTTGCGAGCGGGGGGTCTTGGTGGAAAGGAATGTCCTAGTTCTCCGGTAGCGGGCCTCGCGGGGCGCTGCTGACGATCCCGCGGTCCAGGGCAAGCGTCGCAGCCTGTGTCCGGGAACTCACGCCGAGCTTGTTGAAAATGTTGCTCACGTGCCGCTGGACAGTTCGCTCGCTGAGGAACAACTCTGCACCAATTGCCCGGTTGGGCATGCCCTGCACGATTAATCTGAGCACCCCGACCTCGCGCGGAGAGAGGCCGTGCTGGCCCGGAATGTCGGAATGCTGGAGCATGCCCTGGACCACCAGCAGGTCGTGACGGGCGCCGAGACTTCTGAAGGCCTGGCGCGCCGCTTCGAGTTCCAGGTCCGCCGCCTCGTCGTCCCCCACACCCCGGTACGCGCTGGCCAGGAGCACGGAGCACTGCGCCGTTTCATAGGGGACGTCCAGGTCCCGCCACAGACCGGCGGCCTCCCGGAGCTGGGGGAGTGCCTTCCGCCACTCATTGCTGGCAAGAGCCAGTTCCCCGAGGGCACGCGCATGGGTGGCCCGCACGCTGTCGGACGCGAAATGCTCCGCGTGGCTGCCCAACTCGGCTGTAGCGGCCTCGGCTTCACCCGCAGCGTCAGCCGCCAGGAGGACGGTCACCGCCGCAGGCAGCAGTTCCACGCGGGCAGCCGGTCCCACGGCCTCGCCAAGCGCACGCCGGATCCCCGCTGCCGCCGCGGGCACGTCTCCGAGGGAGAGCCGGAGCTGGGCGAGCCCCGGCTGGGTGGGGCCTCCGGTGAATGCCGCCGTCCGGTAGGCTGCCTCCGCCTCGGGAAAGTCACCGAAAAGCCGATGCGATTCACCGAGCTCATAGCGCGCATGCCCCATGAAGCGGGATCCTGCGCCCTCGGCCAAGCTCCGGCATGCGTCTTCCAGTTGGGCAAGGGCTGCCGTCCACTTGCCGGCGAGCCGGAGGTGGACCGCGTGGTAGGTCAGGCAGTGACCGTAGAAGGGCCCGCCGAACGGAGGCACCTTCTCGAGCCACGATCCGAGGGCGGCGCTCCATTCCCGAACCCGCGCGACGTCGTGCACCTCCATTTCGCAGGTGCCGATCGCCGCGCAGTAGAGCAGGCTTGTGGTCCGTGGCGTCGTCTCGCCCGCCAGGACGCGGAGCATGCCATCGTCTAGCCAGTCCAGCCCGTCCGTGAACCGGCCGGACAGGACCAGGGCGCGGCCGGTGAGGAGCGCGGAGAAGGCGAGCTGATCGGCGTCGTGCATCCTTGCGGCCCCGTCACGGGCGCGGGCGAGGAGCGTGACGGCGTCGTCATAGGCACCGGCGCCCATCCGGTAGTAAGCCGCGGTGATGAGCAGCCAGCCAGGCTCTTCACCGGCGTCGTCGGGGCCAAGTTCCCGGGCCCGTGCCAGCCAGCCGTTGGCCTGCGCGTCTTCGCCGTTGAGGCGGTAGGCCTGCCACAGCCAGAAAGCGGCGGCGACGGCGGGACGCACCTGGCCGTTCGCGGCCCGCTCCTCGAACGCATGCACCAACGCGGCTATCGCGTCGTCGCGGAGCCCCACGATTTGTGCGCACTCGGCGAAGTACTCGAGATCCTCCACCCCGAGGCCGGCGGGCCCGCCGGCGGCGCGGAATTCGTCGCAGGCCTGCCGCCACGCGTACGACGCGTGGTAGTCCCGGGCGCGCGTGAGGTGATCTCCGTCGTCGGCCATTTCAACCTCCCGATCACTACTATGCATCGCTGGACTGGGCATAACTACCCAGTGCCGGATGCCGAAGCTGGCGCGGTCTGCCGATGCCGGCGTGGTGCGCCGGCGGGATCCTGAAAGTGATCCGCAGGGTGCGGACCACATGGTTCAGGAGGCCATCATGTACGAGCCGTTTGTCTGCTTAAGCACCTACACCGTGCGCGCGGGGTACCTCGATGAAGCCCTCAAGTCCTGCCGCGAGGTGGCCAGCCTGGTGGAGAGCCGTGAGCCCAGGATGCTCGTGTTCCAGTTCTTCGCCGATGAACAGGGCCGGCAGATCACCGTCCTTCAGGTCCATGCCGACGCCGAATCCATGGCCAACCACATGGCCGTGGTCAGCGACCACCTGGCACGGTCCGGGTCGTGGCTGGAGTCGTTCGGCAACACGACCGTCCTGGGCCAGGCGCCGGCGGTCCTCTCGCAGTGGTACCGGGAGGCGGGTGAGGACCTTACAGAGTTCCCGCGGCACATTGCCGGCGTTATCCGGGTCGGGTCGCCGGTTAGCTGAGCGCGTCCAGCCGGGCGCCCTGCCGGGCCTACGACGGCGGCGGGCTGGCAGGGAATTGCCGAGTCCCGTCCGGGGCGCCTGAGTCCACTACAAAGGCTGCGGCCAACGCCATGAAGCCGGTGGCCGTTCTCACGGCCGGTTGGGAACCGGCGTTGACGATGCCCATCTCGTCTTGGGCGTAGCTGGGAAGCGTGCCGTCCACCGTGCGGGTCAGGGAGCGCTTTTCTCCCCGCGCGAGGACCCGCTCGTGCTCGGTCCGGACCTGGTGGTCACGGTCGCGGTTCGTGCCGGACATCAGTCCCCTGTGGGATCCCTTGACAGCAGTCATCAATCCGGCTCCCGTTCCGCCCTAGCCCGCCACCGCCGCCTTCGCAGCCCGGGACGCCTTCATCCACTCGGTCAGCCACGGCGCCCGGACTGCGGAGGTGATCCGGCAGTCGGCCACGAAGGTTCCCTTGGCGCCGGCATCGATCCAGTGTCGAAGCGCGGAGAGGTCCTCCAGCGAACGGATGACCGCAGACTCCGCCCCCAAAGCCCGCGCTATCCCGCTGAAGTCCACCTCCGGGATCAGCATCGGCTTCTCGGTCAGGCCCTGGGTGCCGTACTGGTGGATCTCCGCACCGTAGGCGGCGTCGTTGTAGATCACCACGACGGCGCTGCGGGCGGCGGCAATCAACGATTCGAGGTCGGCCAGGCCCATCAGGAAACCGCCGTCGCCGGAGGCCAGCACCAGGGTGCGGTCGTCCTCCACCGCCCGGGCTGCCCCGACGGCGCTGGCCAGCCCCAGCCCGATGGTCTGGTAGGCGGTCCCCACCATCACCAGGTCCTGCGGCCGCGGGATGTTCCAGTACATGGGCGCCCAGCCGATGAAGTGCCCGCCGTCCTGGACCACCGTGCGGCGCTCGGGCAGCACGGCGTCGAGCGCGCTGGCAAGGGCTCGCGGGTCCAAGCGGCCGTCCGGGGATTCAGTGGAGCCGGGATCGTGCCCCGGCCCGGAGGCCAGGCGCCGGGAAGCTTCAGGACGCCATGCTCCAGCAGCAACGTCACCATCAAGCAAAGACAACAGATGCGAAGCAGCGGCCTTCGCGTCCGCGCTGACGAACAGGTCCACCCTCGGATTCGTCGGCTGCAGCCCGGTGTCGATCTGGATGACCGTGCTGTCCGGGCCCAGCAGGTGCCCGAACCGCATGGTGAACGGGCTCAGGCTCGCCCCGGCCACCAGGACCACGTCGGCCTCGCCCATGAGCCCGGCCGCGGTGTCGGTGCCGAAACCGCCCGCGACGCCCAGGTACCCCTCGCCTTTGAGGAGGTTGAGCGCCAAGGCGGTTCCGGCGGTCAGTGCGCCGAGGCGGTCGGCGAGCTCGCGGAGCTGCGGGCCGGCTCCGGCGAGGTGCGCACCCCGGCCGGCCAGGATCAGCGGCCGTCTTGCCCCCGCCAGGAGGCGGGCAACCTGCCCAAGGCCGCCGTCGACGTCGTCCCTCACCTTTGGCGCCGCCGGCTCCGGAAGCTCCTCGTCCGCAGCCCCGAGCGCCGCGAGGTCGTAGGGGATGGCAAGCACGACGGCGGTGCGCTGGGTCAGTGCGTAGTCCACCGCCTGCCGGGTGATGGCGCCCGCTGCGTCGCGGGTGACGGTGAAGGTGGCCGCGCCGAGGCCGGCGGCGATGGCCGCCTGGTCCACGTCCCAGGGCCGGGGGCCGCTGGTGGGGGCGTCGCCGGTGACCAGTACGACCGGGATCTGCGCCTGGACCGCCTCGGCGACGGCGGTGAGCGCGTTGGTGTAGCCGGGGCCGTAGGTGGTGGTGCCCGCGGCGAGGCGTCCCGACGTGCGGTAGTAGGCGTCGGCCGCGGCGATGGCGGCGCCCTCGTGCCGGACGGGGGTGAAGCGGAGACCCTGCTTTTCCGCGGCGTCCAGGAAGTAGACATTGCCGTTACCCATGACGCCGAAGACGTCACTGACATAGCTGCTGAGAACCTGCGCCACGCGGCCGGACACCGTAAGAGAAGTCATGCAGGCATCGTGTGGCCTGCATCTCACATTCGCAATACCGCTGGATCCTGCTGGGACTTTTGTCAGCCGGAAGCGCGTGAAGTGACAATCTGCCCATTCATGGGCACGCCCTGCGGTCAGTCCGGAGTGCGGGATTCCTGCTCGGACAGCCGGCTGATGAGGCCGTCGTAGCGGGGCGGCATGAGTTCCAGGATGGAGATGGCCGTGCTGGTGCGCTGGACCCCTTCGATTTCCAGGATCTGGTTGGTGATGCGGTAGAGGTCGCCGGTGCCGCGGGCCACCACCTTGGCTACGAGGTCCGCGTCGCCGGTGGTGGCGTGCACCTCGATGACCTCCGGGATCGCCTCGAGCCCGTTCTCCACCGAGCCGGTGCGGGTCTGGCTGATCGAGAGTGAAAGGAAGGCCATCAGGTCGTAGCCCAGCGCGGCGGGGTCCAGCCTGCGGCTGAAGGAGCGGAGCGCGCCGCTGCGCTCCAGGCGCGCAAGGCGGGCGTGGACGGTGTTGCGGGCGACGCCGAGTGTCCGGGAGAGTGCCAGGGCGCTGGCTTCGGGGTCCTTGTCCAGGGCCAGGATGATCCTGCCGTCGAGGGAATCCAAGGTGCGAGAGTTCGCGATGGTCATATTTTCAGCATAGTTGCTAGAAGTTGAGCAGAAGTCCCAATGGCTAGAGCGTATCTTGCAATGTGGTCCGGGTCACTTCCATGATCGGAACCCATGACCAGTAATCAGCTCTTGGCCGGTCCCGAAACGGCGCTGCCCACCCTCCGTGGCGCCGTCGCCGGCCTTCCGTCGTACGTGCCGGGCCGGCGGGGCGCCGGTGCGGACGTCGCCGCCCTCGCCAGCAATGAAAGCCACTATGACCCGCTGCCCGCAGCCGTCACTGCGGTGGCCGAGGCGGCCGGCAGGATGAACCGCTACCCGGACATGGCCGCCGTCGAACTCCGCGAAAGGATCGCCCGGCACCTGGGCGTCTCCTTGGAGGAGGTGGCGGTGGGTCCCGGCAGCGTCGGCGTCCTCCAGCAGATCATCACCGGCCTGTGCGACGCCGGGGATGAAGTGGTCTTCGCGTGGCGCTCCTTCGAGGCCTACCCCATCCTGGTGGAGCTGGCGGGCGCCCGTCCGGTCCGCGTCCCGCTGGACGACGCCGAGGGCCACGACCTGGACGCGATGGCCGCCGCCGTCACCGACCGCACCAAGGTCATCCTGCTCTGCACGCCCAGCAATCCCACCGGCGTGCCGATCAGCCACGACCACGTCGAGGCCTTCCTGGACGCCGTCCGTTCCGACGTCCTGGTGGTGATCGACGAGGCCTACGTGGAGTACGCCGACGCCGGCAGCGGCCCCGACTCCCTGGCGCTCTACCGCCGGTACCCGAACGTGTGCGTCCTGCGGACCTTCTCCAAGGCTTACGGGCTTGCGGGCCTGCGGGTGGGCTACGCAATTACGACGGCGGCCATCGCCGAAGGTTTGCGCCGCACCGCCCTGCCCTTTGCCGTGAGCGCGCTGGCCCAGCAGGCGGCCATCGCGTCGCTGGACGCGGGGGAGGAGATGGCAGCGCGCGTTGCTTTGGTGAAGCAGGAGCGCGCCCGGATGGCCGCGGAGCTGGAGACGCAGGGCTGGAAGCTGCAGCCGAGCCAGGGCAACTTCGTGTGGATCCGCGCGGACGGCGACAGCCTGGCGATGCTGGTGGACGCGTTCGACCGCGCGGACATCCTGGTCCGCGCATACCCGGGCGACGGCGTGCGGATCACCGTGGCCCACCACGCCTCCAATAACCGCGTGCTCCGGGTCCTCGCAGCCCATGCGGCCTCGACAACTTTCTAACCCCAACCCCCAACCCCGTTCCACCTAACAGAGGAATCCCCATGGAACAACAGACAAAGACGTCTGCCCGCGCCCTCGGCGCCGCCCTCAAACCCCGCCAGCTCACCATGATGGGGCTTGGCAGCGCCATCGGCGCGGGCCTCTTCATCGGCTCCGGCGCGGGCATCCAGGCCGCCGGCCCGGCCGTGCTGATCTCCTACCTCGTGGCCGGGACGCTCATCATCCTGGTGATGTGGGCGCTCGGCGAGATGGCCGCCGCCAACCCGGACAGCGGCGCCTTCTCCGTCTATACCGCGAAGGCCTACGGGCCGGTGGCCGGCGCCACGGTGGGCTGGCTCTGGTGGCTGCAGCTGGTGGTGGTCATCGCCGCGGAGGCGCTTGGTGCGGCCGGGCTGCTTGCCACCATATTCCCCGCGCTGCCGGTGTGGCTGATGGCGTTCGTGTTCATCGTGGTGCTGACCGCCGTGAACCTGACCAGCGTGAAGAACTTCGGCGAGTTCGAGTTCTGGTTCGCCCTGCTCAAGGTGGCGGCGATCGTCGGGTTCCTCCTGGTGGGCGCTGCGCTGCTCTTCGGCTGGCTGCCGGGTGTGCAGTCGCCGGGCCTGGCGAACTTCATGGGCGACGGCTTCGCCCCGGGCGGTTTCGGCGGGATCGCAACGGCCCTGTTTGTGGTGGCGTTCGCCTTCGGCGGCACCGAGATCGTGTCCGTCGCGGCAGCCGAGACGGCGGAGCCTGCCCGCAGCGTGAAGAAGGCTGTCCGGACCGTGCTGTGGCGCATCCTGGTGTTCTACATCGGTGCCATCTTCATCATCGCTGCCGTGGTTCCCGTGGGTTCGGCCGGGCTGAAGAGCCCGTTCGCCGCTGTCCTGGAAGCCGCCGGCATGCCCGGTGCCGCAACCGCCATCACCCTGGTTGCTGTCGCCGCACTGCTCTCCGCCCTCAACGCCAACCTCTACGGCGCCTCCCGGATGGCCTTCTCCCTGGCGGAGCGCGGTGAAGCGCCGCGTTGGCTCGCTTCCGTGTCCAACGCGCGGGTTCCCGTGGTCGCTGTCCTGGCCAGCGTTGCCTTCGGTGTTGTCACGGTTGTGCTGGAACTGGTGTTCCCCGAGATGGTCCTTGGCGTCCTGCTCAACATCGTGGGCTCCACCTGCCTGCTGGTGTGGACGTCCGCGCTCCTGGCCCAGCTCGCGCTGCGCCTCCGTGCCGACCGTGATGGGACGGAGCTTCCCCTGCGGATGCCCGGCTTCCCCTGGCTCACGGTGGTTGGCCTGGTCATCCTCGCGGCGATCTTCACGGTGGGCTTCATCGGCGAGGATTCGCGTCCCCAGCTGTTGAGCACCTTTGGACTCGTGGCGCTGCTGGCGGTGGCGAACTGGCTGAACCACCGTGGCGGCCGGAAGGTTGCGGGCCGGATTGAGTCTTCTGACCGTGAAAAGGAGCCGGTCCTCGTCGACTGAACCAGGAGCTGAACCCCGCTGCGGGGTCAGTGTGCGGGAAGGGCGCGTCCGGCTTTGGCCGGGCGCGTCCTTTCGCATGGCAAACACGGCCTTCACCTGCTGCCTGGACCCCGGGCCGCGGCTCCGGGGACTTTGGACTCTACCCCCGAAGCCGTCGCGGACGTCCGATGGAAGCATGACAGCTGGCACCGAACCCCGCACCGCCAGCACCACCGAAGGAGCCTCACATGGAACGGGTCATCGACAAAGTAGCACTGGTCACCGGTGGCGCGCGCGGGATTGGAGCCGCCGTGGCGGCGCGGCTTCATGGCGAAGGGGCGAAGGTGGTCATTGGGGACGTCCTGGACGAGGAGGGTAAGGAGACCGCGCAGCGCATGGGCTCCGGGGCGCTCTACGTCCACCTTGATGTAACCAGTCCGCAGGACTGGGAGGCAGCGGTGGGTGCCGCCGTCGAAACGTTCGGGGGCCTCAATATTCTGGTGAACAATGCGGGCATCGTGAACTTCGCCTCCATCGAGGACTACACCTTGGATCAGTGGAATGCCGTCATCGCCGTCAACCTGACCGGCACCTTCAACGGGATCAAGGCCGCGATCCCGGCCCTGAAGCAGTCCAAGGGCGGGTCAATCATCAACATTTCCTCAATAGCCGGCATTCGCGGCTACGAGCAGATCCCCGGATACACGGCCTCGAAGTTCGGCGTGCGGGGACTGACCAAGAGCGCGGCGCTGGACTTGGGACCCCATGGCATCAGGGTCAACTCGGTCCATCCCGGAGTCATCTCAACCCCGATGACGGCCGACATCGAGTTCGACATGAGCCATGTGGCACTGGGCCGCATAGGTCATCCGGGGGAGGTCGCGGACCTGGTTTTGTACCTGGCTTCCAACGAATCGTCGTTCGTGACCGGAGCCGAATTCGTCATCGATGGTGGTGACACCGCGGGGACGGTCACCCGGCAGGAGCAGCCGTACCCTCCACGCGATACGGCTCGGTAATCGAGGCGAGGCAGTGAAAGGAAAGGACAAATGACCAGCACCGGTCCGTTCGTGATTGTTGTGGGTTTTGACGGTTCCGGACATTCCCAGGCAGCACTGGACTGGGCCATCGATGAGGCACGGCAGCGTAACGGCCAACTCCGCCTCGTCACCGCCTGGAACAAGCCGCCGCTGGCGTGGTATCCGGCTGTTCTGGAAACGGCTGCAGGTGAAATTGCCGCCGAAGAGTCTCCGGAGCAGATCGCGCGGATGGTCCAGGGCGAGGCGCTGAAGGCCGCCGCAGACGGCGGCGTGACCGCTGAAGGTCAGCTCGTTGACACCCATTCACCGGCGTCGGCGATTCTCGACGCTGCCAAAGACGCTGATCTTGTTGTCGTTGGCTCCCGGGGCCACGGGGGATTTCCCGGGCTGCACCTGGGCTCCGTCTCGACTCAGGTGGTCAACCACGCACAATGTCCTGTCCTGGTGGTCCATTCCCAGGCGTGATCCCCTGGTACATGCCTGGCTGAGGCCGTCCCGGAAGCCCTAAATCCACTGGAAATTCGGCTCTTGCGCCACCGGAAAACCAGGCGTAACACTGTTAATACGTTCTTCGAAAGAAGGGCGGGAACGAACAACAGGGGAACCTTGGAACACACCGTGGACCTGGTCCAGGTGGCCTGCCGGTGACGAGGCAGGAAGCACCGGGATTCCCGCAAGTTCGGGAGATGATGTTCGTCATAACGGAATCAAAACAGTCGAAGCCCCTTCAGCATTGCTGGTGGGGCTTCCCCTATGTACTGCCAAACCACGCGGCTACCGGGAGCCTCCGGCGACGGGCTGGTCAGCCCGTTGTCGATCATTTTCCGGGGATCTTCTGCTTTTTCGCGTGCCGAGGGAGAGCGGCATTCGAGTTCTGACCATCGTCACGGGGGACTGGCCAGCGGGCAGCCGTTCTTCAACGACATCAACCCGCGCCGGACCGTGCCGCGCGCCATCATGCTCGTGGCCCTGATCGGCGGCGGCATCTTCGTGGCGGTGTCCTACGTGACCCAGCTGGTGCACCCGGGCGGCGTGTTCGAGGACTCGGCCGCCGCGGCCAGTTCCATCGCGCTGCAGATCGGCGGGCAGCTGTTCGGTGCCGTGTTCCTGGCCGGCCTGGTGGTGGCGCAGTTCGCCTCCGGCCTCGCCGCGCAGGCCAGCGCCTCCCGCCTGCTGTACGCGATGGGCCGCGACTCCGTCCTGCCCAAGGCCGTCTTCGGCCGGCTCAGCGAGAAGTTCCACACCCCGGTCGCGAACCTGGTGATCACCGGCATCGTGGGCCTGATCGCGCTCTTCCTGGACGTGGCCACGTCGACATCGTTCATCAACTTCGGTGCCTTCACCGCCTTCACGCTGGTGAACGCCTCAGTGGTGTTCCACTACGTGCGTCAGCGCCGGGCCGGGCAGCAGCTGAACCCGGTGTCCTACGTGGTGGTCCCGATGATCGGCGCGATCATCTGCGCCTACCTGCTCTCCCAGCTGGACAGCAACGCCATTACGCTGGGGGTGTCCTGGTTGGCGCTAGGAATCGTGGTCCTGGCCCTGATCACACGCGGCTTCAAGGCGGCGCCGCCGGAGATGACGGCCACGGAGAAGGCAACGGTCGAGGCTGCCGCCTGAGCCTGTTTTGTTTGTAGCGTGGTTCTTGTGGCAAGGGAAGGAACACTCGTGAAGATAGCGCTGGGGCAGCTGGAGTCGGGCGCCGACATCCAGGCCAACCTAGCCGCGATCGACCGGTTTGCCGCCGATGCAGCGCGCGACGGCGCCGCGCTGGTCGCCTTCCCGGAGTACGCCACCTACGAGAAGAAGAAGGTGGACGCGACGTTCCCGGCGGTGGCCGAGCCGCTGGACGGCCCCGTTTGTCAGGCACTCGCCGCCACTGCCCGCCGCCACCGCATCGCGCTGGTGGCGGGCGTCGTGGAGACGTCGGACGAGCCGGGCCGGGCGTACAACACTTTGGTCGCGTTCGGGCCCGACGGCGGCCGGCTGGCTTTCTATCGGAAGATCCACCTTTTCGACGCGCAAGGGTTCGGGGAGTCCGAGTTCATCAAGCCGGGCCCGTCCACTGACCCGGTGGTGTTCGAGCACGGGGGAGTGCGGTTTGGGCTGATGACCTGCTACGACCTGCGGTTCCCGGAGCTGGCAAGGTCACTGGCCGACGCCGGCGCGCAGGTCCTGCTGGTCTGCTCGTCCTGGGTGCCGGGCGAGCACAAGACCGAGCAGTGGCTGGCGCTGAACGCGGCGCGCGCCATCGAGAACAGCGTGTACGTGGCGGGCGTGTGCCAGGCGCCGCCGGTATCTGTGGGCCGGAGCGTGCTTGTGGATCCCATGGGTGTTGTCGAGGCTGACCTTGGGCTGGAGCCGGGGGTGCGTTCTGTGGAGGTTTCGATGGAAACGGTGGACCGGGTGCGGGCATCGTTTCCGATGTTCCGGCAGCGACGGTTGTAGGGCCGAGATAACTTGCTGACTGCCGTAAGCGCCGGGGGACGTGGGCCGTACGGTGGCTTCGGAAGTGGTAACTGGACCTCTAGGTCGGGACGTTTTCACATCGCCGCCGTACCACTGATTTCAATTCTTGGGCGTCAGAGCCGGTTCAGCAACTTTTCCTTTTTGCGTTGAACTCATCGTCCGTGAGAATGCCCGCGCCTTGCCGGGAGGCGAGCTTGGAATTTTCCTCTGTGACATCGGGTGTGATGATCGGCGCTTGGTCCGCCGGCGGAGGCTTGGCTGGGGCAGGAACGCAGGCGTAACGCCCGTCCACTAATGGCGGCCTGTTTACCGGGGCTTGAGGTCAACTCCGTCGGTATCGCCTGCGAGTAGCTGCTTCCAGCAGAGGGTGCCTAGGGCTTGGAGCCAGCACGAGAGTCACCCGCATCCTTCCCGCAGCGGCAGTGTTCGATGACGGGTAACGAGAGTACGGGCCGACGCGAACCATGCTGCGTGCCTGGACGATGGTGAGACCTGTCCATGAAGGTGACCTGGGCGTCGGAGCGCAAACCTCCTGCCCAGTGCGGCTTTCGGATCCGAAGACTTGGGTGAGGTTGCTGCGGTTGTGCTTCGACAGGGGGCAACGATGTGTGGTTCTGGAACCTTCACGGGTAGTCTCTCTCGGTGAGGCGAATCAGGCACTGGCTGGAAGGGACGGGGTTTACTTTCGGCCGCGAGCATCTGGCCCTCAACATACTCGCCGGTATTGCCATCATTGGTGTGGCTGTCACCGTCTTCATCAGCAATATTCCGCAGCCAGTCCCAGCCGCAGGGGAACAAGAACCAGATCCTCTTCCATGGCTTTTTGACTTGTGCATTGCCTACCTGAGTGCTTTCCTGTTTCATCTCCTTGTCGTGGCACAGCCGGCACGGCGGAAGGAGAAGGCCCGCTTCCTCACCCTGGCGATGCCTCTGGAAGCAATCGCTTACTCGGGCATGGATATGGTCCGGGACCTTGAACGGGTTGCATCATGCCCTCCGCGCCGGGTCACAGAGGAGCACCTAACCAAAGTGCTGAGGGCTATCAACCACAATGACGACATCACAGCCCACATCGCTTTCAGACTTTCGTTGGCAGCGTCCGCCTACAAGGAGATCGTTCCTTACGCCGCCGACCTGCCTCTGGACCTACAGACAGCCCTTCAAAGGGAGAATCGCACTTCCCTTACGCTCTGGTTCCCACTGGATAAGGCCAGCGTTGATGTGCACACCAGCCTCCAGGACCTGCGGACAGTAGTAACTCAGGACCTCTGGACCGGCGGGAAGTGGGTACACAAGCGAGTAACCCTGGTTGGTTACGCACGGGTTTTCATGGAGTACTACAAGGCTAGCGAGGCAGTACGCACGGCACTAGCGAAATACCAGTCCCAAATTCCCAGGCCGTTAGAGGATGACGGAACCGCGCCCGGACGACTTACGTTCCTTTACGGCAACGAACAGGCGAGTTACTGGACGTACCCGCCAGAGGCGCATAGTGAACTTCTTCCCGGGAAGAACCTAAGCAGGGGGTTGGCACGTGAAGCCCCG
The DNA here is from genome assembly GCF_020809045.1 of Pseudarthrobacter sp. L1SW. NCBI lineage: Bacteria > Bacillati > Actinomycetota > Actinomycetes > Micrococcales > Micrococcaceae > Pseudarthrobacter > Pseudarthrobacter sp. L1SW. The sequence goes on from NZ_CP078079.1 coordinate 1,035,190, forward strand.
TGAAATCGCTGCCCGCATAGCCGAAATGAAGGCTGGGCTGGTCTACTCAGGGATGGGCGGCTTGATCCTATCGATGCGTCCAGATAGGGCTCGAATTCTTGAGCTCTTCGATCTTCCCCCTGACGGCTTCATTCAACACGGGCGCAAGACTGGTCCGATGCATAAGCTCGCCATAGCGCCCTACTTTCACGGTGGCGAGGTTGACGGTTCTACTAACCTCGGAATGATAAAAGTTTGGCCCAATCTGATGATTTTGGAACTGGGTCACCTTCTGGCTGAGGAGGATTACTTTGACAAGCGTCCACTGTTTGAATTTGTCCGCCACGTTCGCAATGCAATAGCTCACGGGGGACGTTTCCACATCAAGGGAAAGTGGTGGAGGGATGCGATATTCGATGGCATTCAACTCTCGAAGGACTACGATGGCAGACTTTTGAAGGACGCTGTGCTTCCCGGAGACATGCTTGCACTGATTGATGCAGTTGAGCTGCAGCTGATGGAGTTGTCTTGAGGGCATCGCGGGAGCAGGCTTATCGTCGCAACTGCCGAACGGATAGATGGGGGGAAGCAACAATGCATAGCTCCGCTACGCATTGTCTGGGATGTGCGCTGTGCATGAGGAACGAGCCCACTGTTAGTGTCATCGACATGACGGTCGCCCACAGTAGAACTACGACAGCCCGAAGTACCGTGGCCAGCGCCTTCACCAGCGTCACGTTCGGCCTCCGGTAACCGCCCTCAAGCAAACTCCCAAGTAATCACCTGGATGCCAGCGCCCAAGCATTTCGGTTGTCTTCGAATGCAGCAGCAGGCGATCCACCTTTTCGACGCGCAGGACTTTGAGGAGTCCACGTTCATCAAGCCGGGGCCGTCCACGGCGCCGTGGTTTTCGATCACGGGGAGTGCGGTTCGGGCTGATGATCTGTTACGACCTTCGGTTTCCGGAACTGGCGAGGTCGCTGGCCGACGCCGGCGCAGGTTCTGCTGGTCTGCTCGTCCTGAGTGCCGGGGGAGCACAAGACGGAGCAGTGGCTGGCACTGAACGCGGCGCGGGCCATTGAAAACAATGTTTACGTAGCGTAGCCGCGGTGTGCCAAGCTCCGCCGGTATCGGTGTGCCGGAGCATGCTGGTGGATCCGATGGGGGTGGTTGAGGCTGACCTCGGATTGTTGCCTGGCGTCCGGGCGGTGGATGTCTTGCTGGAGACGGTGGGCCGGGGTGCGGGAATCGTTCCCGATGTTCCGGCAGCGGCGGCTTTACGGCTGAAGCGGACAGTGTCTCCCCGATGCCTTGACTTCATATCACCAGGAGCCTGTCACCCGACCCTCGGATTCAGCTCCTCGCGCATACACGACAGAGTGGGACCCGGGTAGACACGCTTGTTTTGGTTGAGGCCAGCCATAAGTGCGGAAGTAATATGGATCTCTGTGGGCGTCGGGCGGTGTTGTAAAACGTAGACTTGACATATTTTCGGCTAGGAGAGTAGTCCCACTATCTGGGCGCTGTGGCCGATGGTCAGGATGGGTGGCAATGAGGCAATGTTTTACAGTTGATCTTGTAAAGACGGATCGAAACGGCAACTTGTCCCGTCTGTATAGCGAGGATCTTGTGCCGGTCGCGCACATGCTTCGTTGCTTGCGATTGTTGGATGGTCTTGACAATGATTTCCTCGGAAAAATAATCTGGCTGCCGTTTCCTAAGGATTCCGAGGGGTCCTGGATTTTTTTCCCTCTTGACTTCGCTGTCCTTTCGATATTTCGTCGAGAACCTGAGGTTTTTGTTTTTGGCCAATGGAACCCAGGTATGCCCGAGATGTGGGACAGTCAGTTAGGCTACGGTGCGCTAAAGGTGGTGCGGGTAGTGAGTAGGGAGAAGAGCAGATCCCTCATAGAAGCTTCAAGAGCTTCCAACGAAGGTGTTCTGGAGTTGCCGAAGGAGTTAAGTGATTAGTATCCGTAAAAGACATGCAACCGAGCTTTTTTGGATATTTTTGCTCCCGATCGCCGGGGGAATTTGTGCATTCCTCATGGTTACTCAAGGGGCGTTAAGGCCTTCAAGGGAGGATCTCTCTGCCTTCTTTGGAGTGGCGTTACAGGTCTTGGCAACCGGTCTCGTCGCTTTCGCTTTGATTTCTATGTTCCCAGCGAAAGTAGGCCACATGCTGCTTCGTCCCCTCAGCTTGGGTGCCCTGAGTTGGCTGACGCTCGGTGTAATCGCCTCTATTGCTGGTGCCCTAGATTTGGAACTTGGCCCATTCGGTCCGGTTCTCTTAGCTGCGACCCTCAGTTCCCTGCTCGTGTTTCTTACTATTGTTTTGCGAGTGGCTGTAAAAAACATCAGAAGCCAGAGCCGGGAGGCCGAGATTCAACTCGCTAAAGGACCCTCAACTAAATCTCTTGGCTCTTGAAACAAAGGGGAGCTTAGAGTGAGGTCACTCCTTCTGTAGGGCAAGTGAAGCAGCATCTCGGCCCTTTTGAACCTCTTCGAGTTCTCCGGCTGCGGAAATTACCGCTCCGTGGAGACCTGCCGTGAAGAGTTTCCTAAACTCCTCGGGGTCATCTCGGCTAAAGTGCACCACGAAGTTGCGGTTTATCTTCTCAACCAATGTCTGCGTATTAAACACTGCACACCGAACTTGTTGACGCTCAAAGGGCCAGTCCTGTAGGTCTCTTGAACTAATTAGAGCCGATGCAAAAGGAACTCGAACATGAGCGAATTCCAGCAACTCTTTATATAAATTAAGACGAACTAACTCGTTATTCATGGTAGCGATTGTCTGCTGCCAACTTTCGGTGGCCACGCTCCTTGGACTTCGATTAGTAGCTGCTTCAACGGCCTGCCGTGTGACAGTGTCACTGATTCGATCGACTTCTGTGTAAGCGTAATTCTTCACCCACGCCTGGAGCGCTGTCAGAGAAATATCATGGAGCGGTTCGATGTCCTCGTCTCGACTTTGGGAGGATGCCAGGGCATCGCGGAGCGCATCCTTCAAGTCCAAGGTCCGGCCTTCTGCACGAGCGTCTTGTGCCTCGTGCCGGCTCTTGACGAACTCCTCGCTGGTAGAAACGAGAATGGCCTCCGCCTGCCTCTGATCCACTGGCATAAGGGTTGCGATTGGACGTCCATGCCTAGTAATCACCATAGGCTCACCACCGAGCTCTATCTTGTCGAAGATGTCCCGAGCGTTTCGCTGAAGATCGCGAATGCTAAGCATAGCCATGATAGCCTCCTGTCTGACAAGTGTCTGACATCATAGCAGCATTATCAACTGATCGGCAGTGATGGGGTTTGCGAAGCTGTCTCTCTCGACAGCAAGTGGGCCTGCTTCGGCTCACAAGCTCGAACGCGGTGGTCGGCATCCCCCGTGAAAGGACTCAATGGTTAGGCAATAAAAAGAACCTGCTGCTCGCTCCTATGATATCGCCGCCAGTCATATTGTGGCCTTTGGTGACGGGAACGCATAGCCTGGCCCAGTGCCGAACTTTTATGGGGAAGAGTCAGAAGAGCGGCTGCACGAAGGATTGTACGAAGTTCTCAACACAGATCGGCTCAAGCGCCTACTAGACAGCAAGCCGAACCTGCAGCCGTTTTTTGCAGAAATTGAGGATGAAGACGCTCCAGAAGTCCTCTCCCGTTATGTATCAGATGCTGTTCGGAAAGCCCTCACCGCGGCCAAGCCAACCGACAGGGTCGCCCTAGCAAACCGACTTCTCCACGAGTTGAATGGCGCCGATCCCATTATTTCAGGCCCCACCCAGCTTCAGTCTCTCTATCGACCTGACGCTCTGAAACGCCGGCAGCTGCGCCGACCTACCACCAAGCTCAGCGATTCAGCGCTTCTAACGAACAGCAATGACGAGCCGAATCTGGCCGCGGAGCTCCGGGCAGAAGTGGAGTCGGCAGACAGCGTTGATCTCCTCTGCGCCTTTGTCCGCTGGACCGGGCTGAGGCTTCTGCAGCCGGCCCTTGAACAACTGAAAGAACGCGGAGCGAGGCTCCGGGTTATCACCACCACCTACATGGGGGCCACGGAACGCCGCGCTATCGATGAGCTCGTCACGAGGTATGGGGCCGAGGTGAAGATCAGCTACGAAACCCAGGCCACAAGGCTGCACGCCAAAGCCTGGCTATTCCGTCGCAACACGGGTTTCGACACCGCCTACGTCGGCAGCTCTAATCTGAGCCAGGCTGCACTCCTGGACGGGCTGGAGTGGAACGTCCGGCTCAGTTCGGTCGCAACCCCGGCCCTCCTGCAGAAGTTTGAGGTCACCCTTGACAGCTACTGGGAGCAGCGAGCTTTCCAAAGTTATGACCCGGAGCGTGACGGTGAAAAGCTGGACGCTGCGCTGGAACGCAACGGCGGCCGCCGTACCGCGGCGCCGGACGCCGCCACCGGGCTTGAGGTTCAGCCGTTCCTCCACCAGGAGGAGATGCTGGAGGACCTGGAAGCGGAGCGGCTCAAGGGTTTCAACCACAACCTCCTGGTCGCCGCCACGGGCACCGGCAAAACAGTCATCGCCGCTCTGGACTACAAACGGCTAAGCGAAACTGCCGGCCGCGACCTCAAACTACTCTTCGTCGCCCATCGCCAGGAGATTCTCAAGCAGGCGATGCGCACCTACCGTGACGTCATGCAGGACGGCGCCTTCGGTGAGCTTTACGTGGGGGAGCACAAGCCGCGGGAGTGGAAGCACATCTTCGCGTCCGTCCAGTCGCTGTCTTCCCTCGGCATCGAGCAGCTGGAGCCTGACTTCTTCGACGTCGTCGTCATCGATGAGTTCCACCACGCGATGGCGCCCACGTACCGCCGCCTGGTGGACCATCTGAAACCGCAGCAGCTCCTCGGGCTGACGGCGACCCCGGAACGCGGCGACGGCGTCGACGTCGCCAGGCAGTTCTTCGACGGCCGGACGGCCAGTGAACTGAGGCTCTGGGACGCCCTGGACGCTGACCTGCTGGTGCCCTTCCACTACTTCGGCGTCTCGGACGACGTCGACCTGAGCCAGTTGGAATGGAAGCGCGGCAACTATGACACCACCCAGCTGAGCGCCCTCTACACGGGCAATGACGCCCGCGCCGCCAAGGTGATCCGCGAACTCAGGGACAAGGTCACCAGCACCGACGAGATGCGGGCTATCGGCTTCTGCGTCTCCGTCCAGCATGCCCACTATATGGCCGAGGTGTTCAACCGGGCCGGCATTGCCTCCGTCGCCGTCGACGGGACCACTGACAATGCTGATCGCGAGGAAGCACTCCGGAGCCTGGGGCAGCGGGAGATCAACTGCATCTTCGCCGTCGACCTCTTCAATGAAGGCCTGGACCTTCCGCAGGTGGATACCATCCTGCTGCTCCGGCCCACGCAGAGTGCCACGGTCTTTCTCCAGCAGCTGGGACGCGGGCTGCGCCGGGCCGAGGGCAAGGCGGTGCTGACGGTGCTGGACTTCATCGGCCAGCAGCGCCGTGAGTTCCGTTTTGATCTGCGCTACCGGGCGCTGACCGGCTACGGGCGCAAGGAGCTGGAGAAGGCTGTAGAGGACGAGTTCCCATACCTGCCGTCCGGTTCGCAGATCGTGCTGGACCGGGTGGCGCAGAAGGTGGTGCTGGACAACATCAAGGCGCAGATCCGGTTTAACCGGGCGCAGCTGGTCCGGGACATTGCCTCGTACGCCGAGACCGAGCTGGAGGCCTATCTGGAGCGGTCGGGGAATGACGTTAAGACGATCTACCGTTCCACCAGGGACTCGTGGACCGGTTACCTCCGGCAGGCTGGGCTGATCGAAGGGCTCTCACCCCTGGAGACCGTGTTGCGCGGGAAGATCGAGGAGTTGTCGGACGCGGAGGAAAAGAAGCTGCTGGGCCGTATGGCCGCATTGATTCACGTGGACGACCCGGAACGGGCCGCTGCCTATTCGATGCTGGTTGCTGCCGACGCGCCGCGCTACGCGGAACTGGGCATGCGCGAGCAGGCTTTTGCGCGCATGCTGTTCTACACGATGTGGGATGACGGCGGAGGATTCAAGACCTACGACGACGGCCTGGACCACCTGCGCGGCTACCAGTTTGTGTGCCGCGAGATCCGCCAGGTGATGAAACTGGGAGTGGCGGCATCGAAACATGCGGCGAAGAGCCTCGGCGCAGGGCTGCAGCACATCCCGCTGCTGTCCCATGCCACCTACAGGCGCGAGGAGGTGCTGGCGGCGTTGCAGTACGGGTCACTGGAACAGGGCAAGAACGTCCAGCACCGCGAGGGCGTGGCGTGGTGTCCGGCAACCTCCACGGACGCATTCTTTGTGACGCTGAACAAGGACGACAAGAAGCACTCGGCGACCACGATGTACAAGGACTACGCCATTAGTCCGGAGCTGTTCCACTGGGAATCTCAGAACGCAACGTCAACTACCAGCCCGACGGGACGGCGCTACCTTGACCAAGTTTCCCACGGCTCCAGAATTGTGATTTTCACGAGGGACACCGCGGACGACGAGACCGGGCTGACAGTGCCCTACACGTGCCTTGGACAGGTGGACTACGTACAGCACTCGGGGGAGAAACCGATCGCCATTACCTGGAAGCTGCATCGGGCGATGCCGGCTGACGTTTACGCGACGGCTGCCGCCGTTGCCCTGTGAATGGACCCGCTCATTTGTACCCGAAAGGCTGAGCGGGGCCCAACTGCTGTCACAACTAGCCCACATGGGCCGTAGGCCCGCGACGCGTGGCCACTTTACGGCTTCGCGTTGGATCAATCCATTACGCTGAACTGAGCGAGGTGCGACCGGAACTCGAATGCCCGTCTCCGGTGGCCGCCCAATGCGGCCGAACGCACTTTATCGATGGCAGTAGAAGAGAATGTGATGGTGAGCTCAACCGACATGGTTGACCCGACGACTCCGGACAACGCAGCCCAACCCAACAGGGAAGCTGACGAGCAGGTCCACCACCTTGACGAGGGCTACCTCATCGACTTCCTTTCGGACAAACCGATTAAGGACACTCAGAAGGAGCAGGTCCGGCAGCGGATTGTGCGGGTGCTCTTCCACGAGTATCAAATTGCCCCGGAGGACATGGAGCTCGACTTCGTTATCCAGGTCGAAACCGAGAAAGGCAAGCGCCGTAAAAAGGTCGACATCGCGGTCTTCGCCCCGGGCAGTCAGCACGATGCCGCCAACTTGCGTCGCGTCGTGGTTACCAACAAGGAGCCTAACCGCGGCAAGAACGTTGTTAAGCTGCGTACTTACGACCAGATGAAGTCTGAGATGTCCTTACTCCAGGACCTGCTGGGGGCCGAAGACTACCCCGAGCGTTCCTGGGGCCTGTGGACCGACAACGTGGACTTCTTCTTCATCGAGAAGGAGACCACGCGTTGGGGTGCGGAATTTCACGAGCGTGCTGACTGGCCACTGTCTGACGGCACCGTAGGCAGTGGCCAAGTGGTGTCCGCCCAACAGCTTCGTCGTGCCGAACCGGAGATGCTTAAGACTACCTTCCGGCGTTGCCATAACTATGTTCATGGCAACGAAGGCATGCCGAAGGACGCCGCCTTCTGGCAATTCCTTTTTCTGCTCTTTGCGAAGATGTACGACGAACGCGCTGTCCGGAAATGGAACCCGCGTCGCTTCTACGCCTCCATGACTGAGCCGTACGACGACCAGGGCCGCGCCGCGATCCGGGAGCGAATCACTGACCTTTTTGACGACGTCAAGAAGGAGTACGCCGATTCTGGTCTCTTCAAGGCAAGCGACGAAATCACTCTCTCGGACCGGGCACTCGCCTTTATCGTCTCTGAGTTGTCGCCCTACGATCTCGGCCTGACGGACATTGACGCCAAGGGGCTGGCCTACCAGGAGTTGGTCGGCACCAACCTCCGTGGCGACCGCGGTCAATACTTCACCCCGCGTGGCGCGGTGAAGCTAATGATTGAAATCCTCGACCCGCAGGAGGGCGAAACCGTTCTCGATCCGACGTGCGGCACCGGCGGCTTCCTGCACGCTACCCTCACCCACCTGCACCACAAAATGCAGGATGAAGATGGCACCCGCGGCATCCCCGACTCCCCAGAGCAGGGCGAGCGGTACCGCGACCGACTGCGAAAGTACGCCGACGAACACCTCTTCGGCGCCGACTTCGACCCGTTCCTCGTACGCGCCACCGCAATGAACATCATGACCCTGGCTGATACGCCCGGCAACGTCTTCCACATGGATTCCCTCTCCTTCCCGAGGGGTCACCTCAGCGGCGTTGCGGAGGCGACCAAACGCATCCCCCTGGCTAAGGAAGGCCGGGGCGGGATCGTAGATGTGCTGCTTACCAACCCGCCCTTTGGCGCCGACATCCCAATCAGCGACGAGTCGGTGCTCGGGGACTTCCGCGATGGGGTCGCGAAGTCCTGGTCGCGCAACCGGAACACCGGCGAGCTGCTGGTCAGCGCGAACTTGCCCGGTTCCATGGCACCAGAGCAGCTCTTCGTGCAGCGGGCCATTGAGTGGATCAAACCCGGCGGCCGGCTCGGAATCGTCCTGCCCAACGGGATTTTGTCGAACCCTGGCCCGGCGGATGAGGGCATCAGGCGGTTCATTCTGCAGCAGTGTTGGGTGCTCGCGAGTGTCGAGCTGCCGGTCGAGACCTTCATCGTGGACGCCAACGTCAACATCCTCACAACCTTGCTCTTCCTCAAACGCAAGACGCTTGACGAGAAGATTAGCGAGAGGCTCAACGGGCCCGTCTCCTACCCGGTCTTCATGGCGGTCGCGGAAAAGGTGGGCTTTGACCGGCGAGGAAACGACCTGTATAAACGGTCCCCGAACGGCGATCTCATTATGGAGACCTATGAAGAAACCGAGTACCTCACAATCAAGGATGTACGCCGTACGCGTACCGTCAAGCGCAGCAGGCCCGTCCTCGACAACGATCTGCCTGTAATTGCTCAGAAATACTGGGAGTTTCGCGACCGCCATCCAATTCCGGGCTTCGACCCGCATGAGTCTGTAAGTGCAGACGAGTGAAAATCGCCAGCATCGATAACCCTGTCAGGGCCGATTGGTTTCATGAGCAGGGCCTTCGCCTCGACGCTACTCCTTATCTTTCGGGTGCGCTCGAGGCGCGCAAACGGCTCGAGGCTTTGCCTAACACAGTTCGTCTCGACAGAGTTACCACGGGCATTTTCCATGCAGGGCGGTTTAGCCGCCGCTGGGTCAACAATCCTGAGCATGGAGTACCGTTCTTCTCCAGCACCGACGTCCTGGAAGCGGACTATTCGTACCTCCCGTACATTGCGAGGAGCGCGGCTGAGAAGTTCCCGCGACTGTTGATAGAGCCTGGATGGACACTAGTCACCCGTTCGGGCACTGTCGGCCGCATTGCCTATGCACGCCCCGACGTGGATGGCTTCGCTTGTAGCGAGCACGTCATGCGCGTGGTGCCAGACGAGTCGGAGATCCGTCCCGGCTACCTGAACACCTTCCTCCGAAGCCGCTTCGGCGTGCCGATGATCGTTGCCTCGGCATACGGAGCGATTATTCAGCACATTGAGCCGAATCACCTGATCGATTTGCCGGTGCCGCGGTTTAGCTCTTCCCTGGAGCAGAGAATCCATAATCTGGTCGAGGAGAGCGCGCAACTCCGGGCAGCGTCCCAGGCTGGCCTCGTCGCCGCCACCGAGGATTTTTTCCGGGCCGTCGGACTCCCCGAACTAGTCGATTATCGCTGGCACGACGAAGGGCGGGACCTGGGATTCGACGTCAACCCGTCGCCTTCATCCTTGCGCGCCATGAACTACGCAGGACGCGCGCTGCGCCTAAAGCAAGCGATGGCATCAGTCCCGCACCTAACCCTCGGGGAGATTTGCAGAAATGGCCGGTTGGGAAACGGCCCAATGTTTAAGCGCATTGACAGCGACCTTGGCCACGGCGGAGTTCTTCTAGTGGGCCAGCGGCAGGGTTGGTGGAACCGCCCAGAGGACGGTCGTGTAATCAGCCGCGCCCAGACGCCGGCCGACTGTTTCGTTGCTGATGAGACAGTGATGGTGGGTGCGCAAGGGCTACCAAGCGAAGGTGGTCTCCTCGGCCGGGGAATGATGGTTACCGGACGTTGGCTACCGCACGCGTACAGCCAACACTTCCTCCGTATTGGTTCCGGCCTAGCAGATATTCCCGGTGCCTACCTCTTCGCGCTTTTCCGCAGCGAGGTCTCAATGCGGATTTTTAGGAGCATGCTCGCAGGCTCGGGACCGCAAAGCCTGCACACGACACTCGTTGCTTCGTATCCGATCCCGATCGCTGCCGAATCCGATCGGCAGCGAATCGCCGGTTCTGTTCGGCAAGCGTATCGTGATCGTGACCGAGCCGATGTGATAGAGGATGAAGCGCTGGCTTTGCTGACGCAGGCGATTGAGGGGGCCGAACGCTGATGGCGAGGATCGTTCCGATTGGACCGCCCGTGAACGATGCGGAACGGGCGGTCATCGCTCACCTGCGTGACCACGGGCCGGATGAGTGGACGGTCCTGCATTCGCTGGAGATTCCCGACTCCCGAGGCCGGCTTTTTGAAGTTGATCTGGTAGTCGTGACCCGACACATGGTTTACGTTATCGATGTGAAGGGCACCTTCGGCCGGATCGACGTGCAGGGTTCGCGATGGATGCCAGCGGGACGGTCTCCCTTCCATACGCCGTTGCCAAAGCTGAGAGAGAACGCTAAGCGGCTGAAGAGCCTCCTCGAAGACGCACATCCGCAGCTCTCTCGGGTCTACGTCGATGCAGTTGTTGTGCTCCCGGCGCCCGATGCTCGGCTGGTCGACCGAAATACGCCGCAGCGGGACGCCGCTTCGACGGTCAACCTGCCGCACTTGGTAACGCTGTTGTCCGACGACTCCCGGGTGCCCAGCGGTTCGTTCTCGGTCGACGCGGACATCGAACGTCATCACGAGAAGATTGTGGAGGAGATCAAGCGGATAGGTCAGGTGCCGACCGGACCGCTGCATTTTGGAAATTGGCTGGTGCTGGACACGCTGAGCGAGACCATCCACGCCGACGGCATCGACGTGGTGGGGGAGTACCGTGCGAAGAACGCCAACGCCGTTCAGGGCTCGGGCACGGTGCGGCTCGTGGTGCGGCAGGCCGACTTGTACGCCCCATCATGGGAACGCGAGAAGAAGCAGAAACAGATCGGGATCGCCTATGAGGCGCTCGGCAAGCTGCCGCCGCATCCGGCGATCGTCGGAGTGAAGGACTTTTTTCCCGACCATGAGGACCGTGGGTTCGTCACGGTCTACGACGACATCCCCGGTCATGCCTTGCGGTTGCACTTGGGAGATAATCCGGTCGAGCCACTGACCCGGGATCGGAAGCTGTTGATCCTGCGGCAGGTGCTTGCCGGGCTGTCGCACGCCCAATCCCGCAAGATCGTGCACCGGGCACTCAGCCCGGCGACGATCTTGCTCACCCAAGACGGCAGGGCGATGATCACCGGCTTCGACTACGCCAAGACCGCACAGATGCGCGCCCACACGGTAGCAGTAGATGCCCACGCGGCCGCGGACAATGCCTATCTCGCTCCCGAGGCACTCGAGAACCCGACCAAGATGACAGATAAGGCCGACATCTATGCCCTCGGCGTCATCGGGTTCGAGATGCTCACTGGCCACTTGCCCTTCGGGTCAGTCACTGCGCAGGTCAAAGCCGCAGGTGTGCTTCCGGAGAAGGACTTGGAGCAGGCCGACGTGCCCGCTCCGCTGCGTCACTGGTTCTCCCTGCTATGCGCGGCCAAACCCGAGGACAGGCCGGATGCGCGTGAGGCGATCCGCCGCTTCGACCTCGCCATCGGCGAGGTTAACCGGCCCAAGCGCCGGGTCGTCGCAGGAAGCGGGGAGGAATCATCGACGCCCCCTGCGGCGTCGGAGGCCGGTGACGACGGCAAGCACCGCGAACTGCTGGACTGGCGGAACCTGCCGCGGGACTTCGCGCTTGGCACGAAGTACATCGTGCAGCAGCGACTCGGTAAGCCTGGAGCGAGCGGCGTGGCCTACAAGGTCTTCGACACCATGCGAAACGTCGACCGAGTGATCAAGTTGATCCTGCGCGACGAAGAGGGCACCCGGGAGCGGGCCCGACGTGAGGGCATGGTGTTATCTCGGCTCCAGGATGCGGAGGCGCATCCGAACGTGGTTCGAATGCTCGACGTCGACGTCCTGCCACAGCCGTACTCGTATCCCTTCCTCGTGTTCGAGTTCGTCACCGGGGAGGACCTGGGTGAAGTCATCCGAGGCGGTACGCTCACGCCGAGTGACGTCTTGCGAATCGGCTCGGACGTAGCCGAGGGGCTGAACTACCTGCACAGCCTGGATGTCTGGCACTGTGACATCAAGCCCGGCAACCTGCTGTGGACCGAGGACGGGGTGAAGATCCTCGACTTCGGCATCGCCAAGACGCCCGAGACAACTCAGGGCCACACCGCCAGCACCCCTCGCTACACCCCGCCCGACCTCGACCAACTGCCTGCCGGTGCGTCAGGCTACATCGACCGAGACCTGTACGCGCTCGGGATCACGCTGTACGAGGCGCTCACCAATGCCTACCCGTGGGCCGGTGCCAACACGCCGCGGCCGGCGTTGGCGCCCGCCGATCCGCGCGGGCGCTTCAACATTTCCGGGGTACCGCCTAAATTGGTCGAGACGATCCTCAAGGCTATCGCTCCTGAACGTGGTAGTCGGTTCACTAGCGCCCAGGAGTTCCTTACCTCGCTGATGGCCGCGATCGAGCAAACGAAGGCGAAAATCGCGGAGCCAATGAAGCCCGCTCCAGCCCTGGCGACTGATGACGTCGAAGCCTCGTCAGAGCGCAACCCGTTCGTCGCTTACCTTCAGACGCTTTATAGCCAGAGTAAACGCAGTAATCGCGGTACTCGCGGAATAGATGCTGCCAAAGGACGCGTATATGTGCCCACCGGGTTAGATTTAGCTCTGATGCCGGAAGTCCTCGAAGGTAGGCACTCATTGGTGGTCGTCACTGGTAACGCCGGTGACGGCAAGACCGCATTTCTTGAAAGTCTCGCCGCGACGGCGCGTGAGCGGGGTGCTACCTTCACCTCGGTGCGGGCCAACGGGGCCGACTTTGAGCTTGACGGACGCCGCTTCCACACCAACTACGATGGCAGTCAAGACGAGGACGGGGTCGTAAGCGACGAGGTTCTTTCAGCGTTCTTCGCTCCCTTCGCTGGCGCTGATCAGGTTGGTGAGCTGATCGGGGAGACGCGGCTAATCGCGGTCAACGAGGGCCGCTTGGTCGATTTCCTCAGCCATCACGCCGAGCAGTTCGCAGCTCTCACCCACATCGTCGAGGTGGGGCTTCGTGGTGAGGACGACAATCCGGGGCCAGTGGCGGTGGTTAACCTCAACCTCCGCGATGTAACTGTGCGCTCAGTCGACACGCTTACGGGTGGAGGTCTCAGCGACTCAATCCTCGAACGGATGCTCGACTCGATGGTCCGCCCGGAATTTTGGGCCGACTGTGATGGCTGTGCCCTCGTCGAGGGTTGCTACGCTCGGCAGAACGCGGCCACCATAGCCCATCCCGTCGTGGGGCCGCAGGTCAAGGAGCGCATGCGGCGGGTTTACGAGGTCGCCCAGCTCCGTGGCCGACTGCACATCACCCTACGCGACCTCCGCTCTGCTCTCGCCTACACCCTGACCTCAGGGCGCGACTGTACCGAGATACATGAGCTCTACGAGGCACAGCAGTCCAGCCCGATCCTGGCCAGTCACTACTTCAACGCATACCGAGGGGGTGATGCTGCGACCGAGCGCGACAGGTTACTCATTCAGCTTCGTCACGTCGATGTCGCCCGACCCCCTCAACCGGTGCTCGACAGACGGCTGGCCAACGAAGGCCTACTGGAGCACTACCTGGTAAGTCCCGACGACAGGGTCACTCCAGAGCGAGACCTGCTCCGTGAACTGCACGCCGAAGTTAGTGGCGCCGACAGCAGCCCTGATGACGTCGTCAGATTCGTGTCGGCAGCCCGCCGGTTGTCGTACTTTGAAATGCGTGACCCCGGTGAGGCAATCAAAATGCTGCCCTACGCCTCCGTGCAGGCCTTCCGCGAACTGCTCGACGGAAAGCGGCCAGTGCCGACCGAACTTTTCCTCAGAGCACTAAACCGGAGCGAGGGTGTCGTCTCGACGGAACTTTCAGCCGATGGGCTCGTCATCGGGGTCCGCAATGTCGTACGCGGCACTATTCGCAGCCTGCGCCGGTTTCCGGGTAAGGGGTTCCAAGCCGGACGGATCGGCACCGACACCCACCCGTACCTCGAGACACGACCGACGGCGCTTCGGCTGACCTACACTGATCCAGACCATGCAGGGATCCCATCGGCCGAGCTGCGCATCGGGCTGGATCTCTTCGAGCTGATCGAACGGTTTAGCCGCGGCTATCAGGCCAGCATTGACGATGATCAGGGCTATGCGCTTGCCCTGACGGTCTTCAAAAACCAGCTTGCCGTCGTGCCCTACCAGGCGGTGCTGCTGACCGTTGACGGATCGGCGGTGCACACCGTGCGGCGCGACGACGGCGGCGTGCTCCACCTGATCACCCAAGAGAAGACCGTGCCCGAGACCCAGGAGGCGGAATGGCGCTAGACGGTAAGGACCGCGCCTTTCGATGCGACGCGATCAGCCGTATCGATTACAAGACGCTTACCATGGACCGTGTCCTCACGGCGTTCCTTGCGAGGCTGTGGCACGGTGGCGTCAGCAGCCGGGTCCGACGCGCAACCGACCTGGATGTCGACGCCTACCTGGAGCTGCTGGTAGACGACAAGTTCGGCCGCTTTAACGGGTTCGCTGATAATGAGGACGTCAGCCGCCGTTGGGTTGAGACCCACCTGCTCGATATGGTTAACCGCGGCCGGACAACCGAGGCGGTGGCCGGGCCGCGTCCGCTCCATGGCTTCGCCTACCGGCTGCGAAACTCCGCCCGCTCACGTCCCTACGGTGCAGACGAGCAGCTCTACGAGTTACTCTCGGTCAACGACCTCGCCCTAAACGGCTTGCGGGAGTTCTTTTTCTCTGAAGTAGACCCTGTCACCGGCGAGGCGGCGCCCGGCCCGGACATTGACGTGGAGTCGCAGGCATTGCTCAGTATGGTCGAGGCTGTCCAGGGCAAAGCACAGGATCGCCCGGACAGTTCAGCCCGTCGTGAGCAAAAGCAACTGTGTCGCCAGTCGGGCGAGCTGCTCGGTGAGGACGTGCTGCGACTGCTGCTGCACCGGGAGTTCATGCCGCGGACCGTTCTCGTGGAGCACCTCAAGATTCTATTCTCGTTCCACCTGGCTCTTTACCACCTGCGAATGCTTAAGCTCGTTCCGGCTGCCATACGTAGTGGTGCTGTTGACCACGCCTGCACCAGCGGTCACAAGCGCGGTGAGCAGTGTCGCTTCCAGCCGCATCTCTTCGTGGACGTCGCAGGCTCGGAGCCTGGGCTGCCAGCGGAGTACGCGGCCAAGAGCGCCTCGACCTGGTATGGCCGGCTACCGCAGTTTGTCCGCGGCACATTCGCAGTGCTAAAGCTGGCCGACTTCGCTAAGGATATGCACCGGCAGGGCAAGTTCGCGAGCCCCGGCAGGGAGGACCTGCCGGCCTCCGAAACGATCGCTTTGTTAGATACGAAGTACGAGGCCGACCGCGAAGTCTTCTTTGACATGCGAGTGCGTAGGATACTCGACGACGAGGAGGAGCCGCTTGCTCCCGAGCTGCAGACCATCATGGACCTCGACTTGAGCCGCCTAGACACGTATCTCGAACTGATCATGCACTACCGTGGTGCCTTTCAACGGAAGTATCTGGTCGAGTGCCTGGATTCAATGTTCCTTAAGGGCCGCCCCGGGGAGCTGTTGACCCAGCCCCGGGGCAAGTCCGGTGCACGTCGCTTCGTGCTTGATTCACGACTGTTGGAGGTCCTGTTGCAGGTGTGCCTGGTACAGCCCGACGAATCAGGACGGATGCGAACTCGACCGATGAGGGTGGATGAGATCCTCGAAACACTGCGGACCCGATATGGGCTATACATCGATACCCTCCCTACGGAGGACGGGTTCCATGGCCCGGACGTGCCTGATCAGGCTGCGCTACGAGCTAACACTGCCGCCTTCGTTGACCGGCTCCGCGAGATCGGCTATTACCGGGATATTTCCGACGCCTACCTGACCCAGACCGTCACCCCCCGCTTCACCATTGGAGCTCACCAGGAGAGGAGTCCGCGTTGACGGCTACAGCCTCCGGGCTCGTTGAGCCCACCATCGTTGATGTCCGCAGCGCTCTGGAGGACGTGCTCGTTCCCCACCTGCTCGGGATACTCTCAAGCCGGCAGGCCGGCCACTGCATGCGTGTTACCGAACTCGACGGCGGGCTGAGCGCCCGCCTTGTACACCGGCTCCGTACTGCTACTGTGCCAGGCACTGTGGTGTGCCTGCTGGCCTCCGACGAGAAGGTCGCCATGGGGGACGATACCCTGGTGACAAGCACCCAACTCGTGGAACTTCGCAACCGACCGATCGACGAGACCTCCGGACCGCTGCTTGTCTTCGTGCCCCCGGGATTGCGCGCCAGCGCGGAGGACTCTTTCGGGGTAGCTACCTTCGAGGAGATCGAGGTCGGCAATGCCTACGCTATCCTTCGTAAGGAGCTGATCAGCCGGGTGCCGGCTTCGCTCCGGGATGGGATCAGCCGCCTGGAGCAGGTCCTCGCAAGCAAGAAGGATAATCGCTCCAGCGACCAGGCTTGGGTGCGTTACCTGCTTACCCTCGCCGCCAATGACTACGAGCCCGACGCGGCCGGGGCGGCGATTTACTGCTTCGGCCTGGTGCCCGACCTGGCGCTTTTCACGAAAGTCGCAGATGTACCGGAACGAGTTGGTCGTAACCGTGTCCACGTCGACGACCTCAGCCGCAGCGAGCTCGACGAGCGGCAACGGGTACTCTCCCTCGGACTGTCCGACCCCGACTTCACCTCTCGCCTTGCCCGCTTCGTCGGTAAGATCGGCCTCGAGGACCGCGTTGTTTGGACGCGTCGGATCATCACCGATCGCGACAACCGCATCTTGACTTTCGACAACTGGCCTGCGCCCAGCGAACGCGAACTGCAACTCAAAATCGAGGTCCACGTCATCGGTCTCTCGTTTGTCGGTGACGATCCCGAGCACCTCAGGACGTACCCGGTTTTGGAGACTCTAGCTGGACAGCCGTATCTAGTTGCCGGTCCAACCGGCGCGAAAGACATCGCCGCGACTTTTACCATCGACCCGGTGTTGACCACTGCCGACGGCTTGCTCAAGCTCCGCGTCGAGTTGGTCTCGGAGGACGGTGAACCGACAGGCAAAGCCGTTAACGTAGCGACGGGGGCGCGTCCTAAAAGCAGCTATAAGGGAACCATCCGTAACCTGCGCAAGGCCCAGCTTGACGAGGGCTGGCACCGCCTTATTGTCACACCAATTGCGGAGATGGACCGCCGTATCATCACCGCTCCCACGTCGGGCATGAGTGAGCTCTTTTACGTCGTCAACGCCGATGAGAGCGAGGATCCTCCCGAGACCCGAGCCCAACGGTACGAAAGTCTGACGCACGCCATCCAGAGGCTCGGCTTCGGCCGCCTGGCGGACGGACGCCCTGACAGGGACCTCACTCCTGGGGACGTCTCGTGGGTCAACGGATCACGCAACTCGGCTTTTGCCAGCGCCAACATACACGTAGCCGGTGGCGGCGGGGTCGAGATCAGGCTCTCACGACTGCTGACCCAAATTGAACGCGACACGCTAATCAGCCCGCGGGAGCTCGGCATGTGGCAGCTTGCCCTTGGCCAGGAGGGATCGCCCTCGGCTCCGGTTCGCGACGAGACCCCATGGGTCGATTCTCTCGGGCCGGTGGCAGAACAAGCTTTCGCCGAATTCATTGACGTCCGCGACACCCTGTTCCAGGCGATTGCGGACGCCAGCGCGCCGTATGACGACGAGCCCATCGGTGTCGTCGAGACAACCAACCTCATGCCACTCTCGGCTGAAATCGTTGCTTATGCGGCCAGCTATCAGAGGATGGTCTCAGCTCAGACTGCCCATGCAGCTGAGGTCACGCGGAATGAGCGGGGAGCGGCGCTGCGGGCGCTTGGCGGTCTGCAGCAGATCGATGCCGTCGCAACGCGCTATGTCGACGCGCTCGGTGACTTCCACCAGGTCCTGCTGGTCGGGCCGACGCACCCGTTGCGGTTGCTGTGGTTCTGTGGGTGGAGCGCTCTAGGTGCAGCTTGGCGCGGGGAGCTTGGCGGCCACAACAAGGAGGCCGCCGCCGATGCGGCGGCCAGTTACTTCCACAAGCTTGATTCCCTTGGCTTCCCCTTCGCCGTGCCGCGACAGGACAACCACCACCTGCTTGCCGCGGTCGGCAACCTGACGCCCTTCTGGACAGCAATGGTTCATTCACGGACCGACGACGCGATCGGACTCCTCGGCAAACTGTCCAACGCGCTCGGTATACCGGACACGCTGCGAGCCCCTGGCCGCGTCCAGGCCGCCGTAGTTCTGGCCGACAGAGTGGAACGGTACGTCCGGCAGCATGCCTACATTCGTACCCTGGTTGTCAACGTGATCAACCCAGGCGAGGCGGGACTTATCGTCGAGATGCTCTTGGAGCTCCAACGGCGTTTGACAACCAAGGAACTGACCTACGATCTACGACTATGCACGCCTAACACCGCCATGCCCGGGATCGGCGAGGCCGTCGCCGACCTTACCCGCTCAGATAGCCGGTTCAATAGGGAAGAGGCCGACGCATTTGGCTCCCGCCACGATAGCAACGTGCCCAAGCTGGCCTACTCTATCCGCTCTATAGACGAGTTCGAACAGTGCCCGACCGAGTTCGAAGCTCACCTTACGATCTTTGTGGATGCCTTCTCGGGCGAGGAACACGAGACCGGACCGGTCCAGCACATAGCTCACGCCCCTGCATA
Source organism: Pseudarthrobacter sp. L1SW (assembly GCF_020809045.1). Taxonomy (NCBI): domain Bacteria; kingdom Bacillati; phylum Actinomycetota; class Actinomycetes; order Micrococcales; family Micrococcaceae; genus Pseudarthrobacter; species Pseudarthrobacter sp. L1SW. The sequence continues at coordinate 1,054,177 of NZ_CP078079.1, forward strand.
CGGGCTGATCCAGCAAGCGTTCACAGCCTTCGACGTTGGAGATGACGGGGCCAGCGTCACCTGGCGAAAGAGCCCGGTTTTCGCCCGACCCGCTGCCACGGAAAGCGCTCTGAGCGACCTGCTCGCTGACCTGCCGCACACGCTCGCCCGTGCCGCAGCCAGCGTCGCCACTGATGGCACTGGGACCGGGCACGTGCCCACTGCCACCCTCAACCTCGACGGTCAACAGCGGTCCCTGTTGCATCAGGCTCACGACGTCAGTGACTGGGTGGTCATCATAGACCGGACGCTCGGATTGGAGTACTTCGACCGCACGGCGCAGGGCGGAGGCCGCAACGACTTTGTTATTGATTACGTCGCCGGCAGCGTCGGTCTCGGCCGCCAGGTTTTGGTCAGCTCGCGCAAAGTCGAGGAACTTCGTGGTCTATTGGCACCTGTTATTGTCGATCATGGTATCGCCGTCGACGACCGGCACCTGCAGACTTTCTTCGAGCAACTTCGGCTGCTATCGGGCAGTCTCGCCTTCAAGCTCTCCTCAGCTGCCCGCAACCAGCGAGCCGAGGTGCTGGGACTTGCTCTCGCGAGGCTCTACCTCGACGGCCAGCAGGCCCTGGGTGACCAAATTGTTATTCCCCTCGATGCCCACCAAGACCTTTACGCGGAGACCCGACGTCGAACGGGGGCAGAGAAATCGCTACGACGCACGGACTTAGCGCTATTCTCCTTCGACGCCGTTGCGAGAACCATCACCTGCCGTCTGGTCGAGGTCAAAGCCTATTCAAGGATCCGCAACGTCACCGACCACGAGGGGTTGCAGCGATCAATTATCGAACAGGTTGAGACCTCACAGAGCGTCCTGGCTAGCCAATTCGACCCAAACGCTGCCGACCCCGATCGAGTCGACCGAGCGGTGAAAAACGTTGAGCTCGCTGCGCTGTTGCGGTTCTACCTCGAGCGCTCCGAGCGATACAAGATGGTTCGGCGTTCCGTGAGCACGCATGCTCGTCGATTACTTGAGACACTTGACGACGGATTTAGACTACGCTTTGACCGGATCGGCCTCATATTCGAGCTGTCAGGGGAGAGTAGTGCTCCGGTGATCGTCGACGGTGTGGAGTTCCACCACATTGGGCGGAGCGAGATCGACGAGCTCCTCTCCGCCGTGCCGACCGAGCTCGACCTGCCCCGCGACGTTACCGAACCCTACTCTGTTGTGCTCCCGGATCTTACGCGTTCTCTTCGTGAAGACGCTGCCTTCCGTGCCCCAACGCTGGATGTACTCGAAGACGAGCCGCAGGAAGCTGAATCCGTCTGGGACTCTACAGTGGTTGCGTCTCCTGGTGAGTTAGATCCAAAAGCAGCTGCCCCTGCCGTTCCCGGGGACGTTTACTCACCGCCACCCAGTGGCCTGTCCGGTGAGGCAGTCGAAGGCTCGACACATGTCCCTGTCGATCGTGAGGGCCTTTCTGCTCTCGAAAACCTGTTGGCTGCTTCCTCGTCGCCCGTCAACCCGCCGGTGCTGCTGGGCGTTACGGATAAGACTCCGCAATGGGCAATGCTTGGTGAGGCAGCGGGCGGCCGAAAGACAGGCATCGATCTAGATGAGACCCACACCATCAGCCTTTTCGGTGTTCAAGGCGGGGGCAAGAGTTATACTCTCGGATCCCTTATCGAAGCTGCAATCCTGCCTGCTCCCGGTGTGAATGAACTGCCGCACCCACTGGCTTCTGTCGTTTTCCACTACAGCCGAACACAGGATTACGCGCCCGAGTTTACCTCGATGAAGTACGCGAACGATGTCGAAGGCCAGATCGCGTTACTTCGTGATCGTTACGGCGCTGAGCCCGCTGCACTGGAGGACGTGCTGGTACTGGTCCCGCGGGACCAGCTCGAGGATCGTCGTGAGGAGTTCCCGGATCTGGACGTTCAGCCGCTTTTGTTCGCATCCTCTGAACTGCAAGCCTCGCACTGGCGCTTTCTGCTGGGTGCTGTGGGCAATCAGGCGATGTACATTCGTCAGCTCATGCAGGTACTCAAGGCCAACCGCAACACCCTGAGCTTGACGACCGTGAGGCAGGGTGTTGAGTCCTCCAATATGGCGGATAACCTTAAAGACCTTGCCCGGCAGCGGCTGGACCTTGCAGCAGATTATATCGACGACTCCGTGCGGATTTCAGACTATTTGCGACCAGGACGGCTGATCGTCGTGGATCTCCGTGATGAATTTATAGAGAAAGATGAAAGTCTTGGCCTCTTCGTCGTCCTCATGCAGCTCTTCTCGGAGGCCAAGGCTGACGGCAAGCACTTCAATAAACTAGTGGTGTTTGACGAGGCGCATAAATACATTGATAGCCCCGAGCTGGTCGATGTGCTCGTGGAGTCCGTTCGCGAGATGCGCCATAAGGGTATGAGTATCCTGGTTGCCAGCCAAGACCCGCCTTCTGTGCCCGTATCGCTCATCGAGCTTTCGGACGTGGTCGTGCTTCACAAGATGACGTCACCGGCGTGGCTCAAGCACATCCAGAAGGCCAATGCAGCACTCAACAGCCTTCGACCCGAAAGCCTAGCCCACCTCCAGCCAGGGGAAGCGTATGTCTGGGCAGGTAAGGCCGTGGACCTCGCCTTTACCCGTAATGCGGTGAGGGTTACTTTGCGTCCAAGGGTGACGCGGCACGGCGGCGGTACCAAGACGGCCTCACAGTAGTGATTGCAGTTGTGACCAACTTGATCCTTGCTGAGGAGAAGGACATATCCAGCGCAGGGGTGACGTAGGTGCCCGAATAGTGGTTTCCCCGTACGCATCTTGTGCCCTACCTCCGTTACCAACGGCAAGGCAAATTACCTGGCTGTGGGGAGGGCCCTGGCCTCCACGAGTTGTAGGGTGAACACCCACAGCGGGATGTCCTCGCCAGGCACGTACCAGTCCCGTTCCGGCGTGCGGCGGAAGCCCAGCGACTGATAAAGCCGGTGAACCATTTCCATGAAGGTTTGCACTCGTAATGCGAACGTCAGCGTCACCGCCGCCATCACTGCTCCGGTGGTCTCCGCCGCCCAGACCTGTGCGTGCTCCGCGCCGTGCTCCACGTCATCCCGGACGCTCACGTATGGATGGTCGGCGGCGAAGTAGCCTGCCCGGAGGTAGGCGTCGCGGGTAAAGCGCCGGGCTTAGGGAAGTTCGCCGGCACTGCCCGCCGGAAGATAACAGTCATGATGAAGCGTCCGAGCAGCAGCGGTCCGCTCCACATAATGGCCAGCTGAGCCAGATCCGGGTGAGAGGACGGATCGCCCACAGCATCGGTGCCCACGGCCTTCGCCACGGCAATGCCCGGGTATAGTCCAGCCCGCTCCGCAGTGCCAGGTCCAGGGCGGCGCCGAACGCGTCGCCGGCACCCACGGTGTTCGCCTCTGCCACCTCTACGGAGGGTGCCTTGGCCACCTGCCGACCGTACTTGGACATCGCCGAGCCGTCCCCGCCGTACGTCACGACCACCCGTTTGGCTGACGCCAGTGCCCTAATCAGGGCATACTCGTTCTCGTTGACGAACACCAGGCCGCAGGGAATCCTACTGTTCTCCCGCCGGTGGGTGTCCCAGGATCGGCACAGTACTTGGACAACTTTCGCCTTCCGCGGCTGGCTGAAACGAGGCATCCTCATGGTGGCGGGAAGCGAGTTCGGACGGGCTTAGGTGTGGCCGCTCCGTTCCCGGCACTGTTGTCTACGGCCCCTGAGAACGGCCTCCACTCTTCTGCCTTGGCAGCGATCTAGGGCTGTTCCCTAATCGCCTTGTTGACAGGAGGGCTCCGGCGCCCGTTCTCATTCGATGACGCCCGCTTCAATATGTTGATCTCTTGCTCACTGAGTACGCCTCCGTCCCTTGACGACGCAAGTTTGGCCCGTTCATCCGATAGTCCACGAGTCGTTGGAATGGAGCCACCATTCGCTGCTCAACGCCCTAGCTGAACAAGAGCCAAGCACTTGATATACCGATGAATATCCTCGTCACTACCTTCCCTTGCGCTACCATGTCCTGTGACCGAAAATAAAGATGCTTCCTCGCAACTTCCGCTGACGCAAGTAAGTGAGACTCTCACCGCATCTGCAAGTAGGGGCACGCATGTCATGCCAGTGAGTTTGTTGCCGGAGGGCTTTGTTCCGCCCTCTGCGGCACTTAAGCCTGCAGAGCAAGTGGCAAATCAAACCACTAAGCCAAAGAACTAGGGTTGTTGCCAGGTAGCCTGTGGGCTTCTCTTGCACTGCTTGCCCTAGTTCCTGGTTGGATATTTTTGATCCGACGCGAAAAGTATCTTCGCGGAGCTTCGCGCAGTGGCTTAGGGGAGCTTCTGCAGGTTTCCGCCGTAGGGGTCGGCCTCACGGGAGCGGCGCTGTTACTGTGGGCGTTGTTTGCCGAGCTTCTGGCCCCTTTCGGCTTCGTAAGCTTGGATGAATTGGCTCGGTTAGGTGGCGCTTATATGGCTTCACACCCCCGGCACGTCATATCTACATTTGCTCTTGTTCTGGGCGGAGCGTGCGGCCTGGCCTGGGGGCTCACCAGGCTTGCTTACCGGTCACTTCACGATGCCTATAAGCCAGGTTCGCCATGGGAACAGGCTTTCACCGGCGTAGCAAAAGATGCTACCCTCTGGCTGGGAATCGCCATGAAAGAGGGACCCTTGGTGGAAGGAGTTCTCCACAGCTTCGATATAGGAGAAGCCAGTGAGGGAAATCGCGATATCGTACTTTCGCGGCCCATATACGTCACTGAGAAGGAAAACCGCAGTCTTACAAGTCTTGACCGTTTAGTGGTCTCGTCCGATGAAATTCAATATCTGAGTGTGGTCCACGTTGCAGCGAGCGAGGCGACGAAAGGGACAGCAGGAAAAGCCTGAAATCTCTAAGCCGGTGCTTGTTATCATGGTCTCGCGCGAGTTCGCGCGCTGCCAAGGTATGAGGCTATTTTTCGCCCTGCCTGCGGCAAGTCCCCGAAGGGACTTTTCGTGGCCGGCGGGTCTCACTTCGTAAAGGCCCATTAGATTTATCGGCAGACGGAGAGCGGTGCAGAGATACTGCTGTGAGCAGGCAGGTGGGTATCTTAGTGCCCAACTATTCACGCCCAATGACGTCCAGACAGTCGAAAGAGCCGCCAGTCTTCTGGCGCGACCTTCATAGCTTGGCCTAAGTCTTCCTGCCAACGCGGCCAGTCAACTCGTAGTTCCTCTTCGTATGCGTGCCAGGACTCGTCGAAGCAGCCCTGGCTTACCGCAGCCCTAGCTGTTAGAAAGGCTTCCCAGACGCTTTGCTCATTCCGCAGTGCGGCATGAAAGACGAATGCAAACAGGCCAGCGATCACGTCGTTAATGGGGGCAGAGGTTGAGACTACCGTCTGAGCGCCAGCTTCGATGAAAGCCACGTCCATGGGCACGTTATCGACCAGTTGGCTTGGTCCATAATCTGCCCTACCCGTCGAACAAGCAGAAAGAAAAACTACCGTCGTCCTGGTGCAGTCCGCCTCAAGGAGCACTTCTGATGCCGACAGATAGTCATTGGGATGTGGACCCAAATCCATTCCTACCTGAAAAGATGATGAGCCGGAGTACCCATGACCCGCAAAGTGGACGATAGCGGGCAGCGGCGCGTTCAAGATAACTTCCCTAGGTTTAGATGAGTAGAGTTTGGCCACGATGGATAGCTCGAGCTCTACTTTAGGAAGATATCTATCACCCTTATCTGCGTAGCCGGCGACTAGTACATCTTGATTGTCCTTTTTATCGCTCTTCGGCGAAAGGCTTGAGAGGCTGTGTGTGTAGCTTACTTCCGAAAAACCCATCGCCAACATCGCATCGTGCAGGGGTATGTTATATGCATCCGGTCCGGGATTAATCACGAGTTTATCTATTCCGCTGCTCGCAAGTCCGCTTAGGGAACTCAGCCCGTCACGGTAATAGTTGCTGCATTGGGCGATATCATCGAAATGAACATCTGTATCAATGTCACCAGAGAAATCCAAGGGGTAACAATGAGTCTGGCTGTCGTTGTCCACGTAGGCAACTAAGGCGTTGAGAAATCCGTTCATTTGGAAGAACTGCACATAAGCCCTCCCGTCTCCTAGATTGCTCAGGTCGAGCTCCCGAGAAGATCCTCGCTCAAGTCGGGTGAGTGAGACCCGCAGAAGTTCATAGGCCTCAGTCAGAGTAGACAACCCGAGGGCAACTCCGTGTCGGACATCAAGTGATAGTTCGTGCATCACACGAAGGAACTTAAGATAGCCGCTTGTGATGGGCGAGTTTGGCGCTTCTGCTCTTTCTCGTTGCAGGAACTTCAAATTTTCAAAAAGGTTCTTCTCGATCAAGCTCATTTCGTCTAAATAGTGCAATGTAGTTTTCGGAACAAGGGCCTTGACTGTTGACTGGTTGGATTCGAGGTATCCTTGAATTACGGCTCTGGCCTTGTTTATCAACTCGAAAGGGAGGCGGCTTCCGAAAGCAAAGCAGTACTCAATACCAAATAGGAGATTTAATCGATAGACGTCAATACGTACAATGCCGATTGCAAGTAAAGCCTGCAGCCAATAGAGGCTAACGGTGTCTGACATGTCGTATCTATAACTAATGTGGGCCTTCTCGCCCCGATCGCCGAGTTGGAAAGCAAAGCCGATGGTGAGAATATTCTCATTTTCCTCTCTTAGGAAAAACGCGAGAGACGAAGACTCCTCATAGATTCCATTCAACTCCTCGTTTGACTCGACGGTGATAAACCATCCAGGCACAAATCCACTTGTTGAATGACTGAAGCGTGCACCTCTGTTGCGCACAGAGTCGATAACCCAGTCCGGAACACCTCCAGGCCCGGGGCGCGGCCACCCGCCGGGCTGGCTCAAATAAACGTGATGGTACTGACTTGCAAGCGCAAGCGCTTCATCTTTCCACAGGTCTATATCGTTGTCGGGATAGCAACCTAGTAGCTCCAAAGGCGAAAAAATCGCATAGGCTGCTTCAGGATTGGTCTGAGCGAGGCTAAGCACTGCGTTGAGATGGCTCTCGGCGTAGTCCAGTCCAAAATCTAGATTCTGCGGCAAGGACAAGGAGTTTTCTAAAGCGTCGGGGTGTTCACTGAAGTATGTGAGCACGCCGTGGTCTATGTGTTCTGGATCCAAATTGGCGGTTGTTTGCTTCCTCATCCATATACCAAGCGGAGATGCATAGAACTCTAAGAGGAGCTCGGTTCTAGCCTGCTCAAGATCACGACCAAGGCGGAGCAAAGTCAACCAGGAAGACTCTAAAAGGCTGCTGATACGAGGGTCGAAACCTGAATCGCGCCATTGTGAAATCACGCTTGTGCAAAGTTCAGGCTCTAGGTAGCCTCGGATTTGGATGTCCCCGTCATCGACGCCGTGGATATGACTCAGTCCTATGTGGATCACCGATAATGCTTTTTCGACGGCGGTGAAATCTGACAGTCCCGAGATACTATACGTTTCCACGTCATCGAGGCGGGTTGAGAATAGCTTTTTGGCGACCCATACAAGCCACTGCGTTCGTGCGGCGCTTAGTTGCTCGATGTTAGTGAACGACAATAGTCCTCGCGAAGAAAGGAGTTAGGGGTTACGCAATTGGTGCCGTGGTTCAACAGGGTCTTCCTCACAGCTTAGCTCTCCATTCTGCGGAGGGCTTTCGCTCCTCATAGAAGTAAGCTTACCCACCGTGACTTAGCCGGAAACCGCTGCCACCCTAACCTGTACCGCGTCCCTGAACTTTTGTACCTGCTCCAGCGCCGCCTCGGCCAGCGGCTCCACAAAACTCTGCGAAACCCCGCGGAGCCGGCCGCCCAGGCAGTCCACTTCGATGCCCTCCGAATCGCCCAACTCCTGCAGCGTATTGACCCCGGCGTTGTCACGGACAACGGACCGAACCCGCGCGGTTCGTGGGCCAGGGCAGCCGCGGTGGAGCCGGCGTCGAGCAGGATGTTCTCCCCGGGCTGGACCAGGGACGCCGCCAAGCGGCGATCGCGCGCTTCTGCTCGAACGCCTCGCCGGTACGCTGCCGCAGCGAACGCCTCAGGGTGAGCGCGCAGCCCCATGGCCCCGCCGTAGGTGCGGGCAAGCCGGCCCTGGCCGTTCAGCAGCACCAGGTCGCGGCGGATGGTGGACGAGGTCACCTCGAACCGGGCCGAAAGCTCCTCCACGGAGGCCAGACCGGTGGTCACTGCAAGGTTATAGATCTCCACGCGCCGCGCGTTTGCGCTGAGCATTCCCGGTCTCCTTCCCACAGGGGTGGTAACCCGCTGGTTCGAATGGGGTTCAAAATGCTAAGCCAGCCAGCTCCAGTCGGAACACCCAGAGCAGCACGTCCTCGCCGGGCACGTACCAGTCCCGCTCCGGCACCCTACGGAAGCCCAGCGACTCATAGAGGCGATGCGCCCGTTCCATGAACGTGGCGCTGGTGATGCTGATTGCCTCGATGCCTGGCAGCTGCCGGGCGTGCTCCACGATCTCCCGCACCACGGCCCGGCCCACCCCGCCGCCCTGGTGTGCCGGGTCCACGGCCAGCATCCGGAACTCCAGCTCCCCGTCTTTGGCGATCTCGCTGTACGGCTGGTCGGGGAACGACAGGGTCACTGCCGCGACCACCTTCCCGGCAGTTTCCGCCACCCATACCTGGGCATGCTCGGCGCGGTGCTCCACATCCTCCAGCACGCTCATGTAGGGGTGGTCGGCGGCGAAGTGGCCCGCCCGGAGGTAGGCGTCGCGGGTGATGCGCCGGACCTCCGAAAAGTCCGCAGCCACCGCGCGCCGGAAGGTAACAGTCACTGGCGAGGCGACACTCACGAGGAAGCGCCCCAGGCAGCGGCAACCCGCTCAACATAGTGACCCAGTTGTGCCAAATCCGGCTGCGACGACGGATCGCCCACGGCGTCGGCCCCCACGGCATTGGCAACGGCCAGCGCCCGCGTGTAGTCCAGTCCACTCTGCAGCGCCAGAACCAGGGCCGCGCAGAACGCGTCACCCGCGCCTACGGTGTTCGCCACCGTCACCGCAACGGATGGTGCCTCCGCCACCTTCTTCCCATACTCAAACATCGCCGAGCCGTCCTTGCCGTACGTCACCGCCACCAGCTTCGCCTCAGCGAGGGCCGGGATCAGGGCGTACTCGCTCTCGTTGACGATCACCAGGTCGCACCGCTCCAGCAGCTCGGCCGGCAGGTCCATGGCCGGCGCCGCGTTCAGCACAAAGAAGCCCTGCGCCTTCCGGGCCGCCTCCAGCACCACATTCAGCCCGACCTCGAGCTGGCACAGCACCGTCCCCTCCGGACCGAACTCCACCCCGTCCAGCGAAAGGTGCGAGTTGGCGCCCGGGCACACAACGATCTGGTTCTCGCCGTCGCGGTCCACCACGATCAGCGCCGTCCCGGTCGGCTGGCGGAGAACGGCCACGTCGGAGGTATCAACGCCGGCAGCAGCCAGGGCGTCCAGCATCCGCTGCCCGGACGCGTCCTGGCCCACGGCACCGACCATCCGGGCACCGCCGCCCAAACGCGCCGCAGCCGCCGCCTGGTTGGCGCCCTTGCCGCCGGGCTGCTCGGACAGGACGGCGCCGCCGATGGTTTCGCCCGCGGTCGGAAGCCGCTCTGCGGTGGCGATCAGGTCCAGGTTGATGCTGCCGACCACGGTGACGGCAGGACGTGTTGTGTTCATGGGAAAACTCTCTCAGGGGGGAGGGCCGGAAGCGGCCGGGCTTTCGAAAAAGTGTAGCGCATGGTTGTACTTGTGAGTCATACATGGTTGTATAACAACTCGAATCGCCACGACAGGCGATCCCTTCTGCTCGAACAAAGGAGTTTGATGTGAACACCCCGACCCCCGCCGCAGCCGCACCGCCCGCGGAAGGAGGCGCCGCCGTCGTCATCTCGGACGACGACGCGGCCAAACTCTCGGGCCGCCGCGCCGCCCTGCTGATCTCCACCCTGCTGCTGGGCGTGCTGTCCTTCCAGCTCAACGCCAGCATGGTGACCCCCGCGCTGCCGCAGATCGCCGCGAGCTTCGGCGAAAGCGCGGACAGCGCCGCCCCCGTCCAGTCCATGTTCTTCCTGGCCGGCGCCATCGCCGGGCCCGTGATCGGCCGGTGGAGCGACTTCATCGGCCGCCGCGCCGCGCTGCTGCTGGTCCTGGGCATCATGGGCGCCGGCACCATCCTCTGCATCGCCGCGCCCACCCTGCCGCTGCTGGTCACCGGCCGGTTCCTGCAGGGCGTCTCCAGCGCCGTGTTCGCGCTCGCCTACATCGTGCTCAGCGAGAACCTGCAGGCCAAGGTCTTCGGCACCTCCGTGGGCATCATCGCCGCCATCAACGGGGGAGTGGGCGGCGTGGACGGCTACGTGGGTGGGCTCATGGCCGAGACCCTCGGCTTCCGGTCCATCTTTGTCGTCGTGCTCGTCCTCACCGCTATCGCTGCCGTCTGCATCTTCCGACTGGTGCCCGCCGGACGTCCTGTTGGCGTGCGCGGCGCCATGGACTGGTGGGGCGCCGGCTCCCTCTCGCTGTTCCTGGTGTTCCTGACGTACTTCGTGTCCGACGGGTCGGCCGCCGGCTGGACCTCGCCCACCGCCCTGGCCCTGCTGGCCGGCACCGTTTTGTCTTTTGCGGGATTCTGGTTCATCGAGAAGCGCCGCAGCCACCCGCTCATCGCCGTGCATCATCTGCGCTCCCGCCAGGTGTGGCCGGTCATCGCCACCACCGTCCTCACCCTGGCCGGCATCTTCGCGGTCATCAACTTCACCGTGGTGCTGCTGAGCCAGGATTCCGACGGCGGCTTCGGGTTTTCCGCCTCCATCTCGGCGTTGCTGTTCCTCACCCCGGCCGCGCTGATCGGCGTCTTCGCCGCACCTTTGGCGGGGTGGCTGGCGGACCGGCGCGGGTGGGTGCGTACGTTGCGGCTGGGGACGTCCCTGAGCCTGGTGTGCGCCGTGGTGGCCGCCGTGTTTTCTTCCAGTCCGGTGGCGGTGTTTATTGCCATTGCCTGCCTGGGGATCTTCTACAACGGCTTCTTCCTGACCGCCATCAACGGGCTCTCGGTGCTGCTCTCGCCCAAGGAGGCCCCGGCGGCGCTGCCCGGCATCAACGGCGCGTCGTTCGGGATCGGGGCGAGCCTCGGCGTCGTGCTGGTGGCACCGTTCGCCGCGCAGGCCACGGCCGCCGGGTACGCCACCGCCCTCTGGATCTCGGTGGGCATCACCGCCGCCGCGTTCATTGTCAGCCTCTTCGTCGCCGCCCCCAAGGGCGAGACGGTCTAACCCCTCCATCTGTTGCGAAGGAATCTATTGTGACTGCCCCCGTTTACCTCGACTGCGACACCGGCATCGACGACGCCCTCGCCCTGGCCTACCTGCTCGCCTCACCTCTTGCTTCCGTGGTGGGGATCGGGACGGTGAGCGGGAACGTCAGTGCCGCGGTTGGGGCCCGGAATACTTTGGATCTGCTGTCGTTGGCCGGGGCTGCTTCCGTGCCGGTGGCTGTTGGCGCGCACGATCCCCTGGCTGGCTCCTTTGGCGGCGGGTCGCCGTGGGTGCACGGGGAAAACGGTGTGGGGGAAGTTGTGCTGGCGCCTTCTGCTGCTTCTGTTGCTGCCGAGTCCGCGGCGGAGTTGCTGGTGCGGCTGGCGCGTACCTATCCGGGCACGTTGCGGGTGGTGGCAATCGGGCCGCTGACCAACATTGCCGAGGCATTGCGGCTGGAGCCTGCGCTGCCGTCCCTGGTGGAGTCGGTGACCGTGATGGGCGGGGCCGCGCTGGCGCCGGGGAACATCACTCCGGTGGCCGAGGCGAACATCTGGCACGACCCCGAGGCCGCCGCCCTGGTGCTGGCCGCCGACTGGGACGCGACCCTGGTGCCGCTGGACGTGACCATGGCATCTGTTTTGGAGGAGTCACACCGGCAGGCGCTGTTGGCTTCGCCGGCGCCGATGCCGCGGGCCTTGGGGGAGATGCTGGGCTACTACTTCCGGTTCTACGAGGGCATCTACGGCCGGCCCTGCTCCGCCATGCACGATCCGCTGGCGGCGGCGCTCGCTGTTGGTGCTGTGAAACCTGCCCTGGCACCGATGGTGCGGGCCGCCGTCGACACCTCTGACGGGCCCGGCCGCGGGCAGACCGTGTGCGACATGCGGGGGCTGTACGCGGGGTACCCGGAGGTGAAGGGCGCGCGTTACCGCGTGGTGCTCTCACTGGAGGAGGACTTCGCCCCCCACCTGGTGGAGACGCTGCTGACCCCGTCCCCGGCGGTTGAGCCCATGCCTACACCTGTTGGATAAGTCCAAAACTGCCAGTTCCGCCGGGACCGCGCCAGGGCCATGATTGGAAGTACAGAGCGCTGCGATTTGGATCGGAGGCTGCCATGATCCAGGCCCTGCTGTGCAAGCTGAATGTCCGGCACGAGTGGCATCTCGAACATGCCGAGGACGGGGGCGTGTATCGGCGCTGCCGTCGGTGCGGCAAGGATGACGATCAACGCAGCGAAAGGGGGAAGGGCGACTTCAGCACTTGGATCGGGCTTTCGGGCGGGTGAGCTAATCAGGGCACGGAAAGGGCGGGACGACTGCGCCAGCGTGCTGTCGTCCCGCCGGCTCACCCGCAGAGCGCCGAGGAAGCGCGGAACGCCGAATACCGGGGATCATCGCGTCCCACCAGCTGTCCCAGCGCTTTCACACCCTCCGCGTCCGCGGACCCCATGTCCGTGGACAGCCACCGCACCAGCAGCCCGGCATCCCCACTGGCCCGCACCGCCGAACCGACGGCCAGGTCCAGCTGGTCCCGCAGCAGCTGCACGGCCAGAACGCCGGACCGGCTGAGCAGGGGAGCCGTGTACGCCGCCAGCGCCTCAGCAACGAGGCCCTCCCGCAGTAACCGCAGCACCCGCCCCGAGTCAGAACAGCCTGCCAAGCCTGCAGCAAGCCGGTACGGGTTCGACTCCACCGCATCGCCCAGCATGGACCGGACCCGGAACATCTCCGTCCGGATGGCCTGCGGCGTGCCCGCGTCCCCGTGCAGCTCGTACGCCAATTCGTCGGCGCTCCATCCCTGCGACCGGGAATCCAGCAGCGCCAGGATCTCTGCCCGGCGCAGCGTCACAGGTACCCGGCTGCCGTCGGCAAACACGGCGGCAGGCCGGTCGCCGAGCAACTCCAGCGAAGAAACAGCGGCAACAGTCCGCCGCGCACCCTGCCGGGAGGCACCCAGGGAAGAAGACGCACCCAAGGAGGCGCCGCCGTCGGACGTTCCCAGCAGCGACTCCGCCACCCGGACCGCACACCGCACCATCCGCAGCGTGTCCGCGCTGATGGTGTCCAACGGCCCGGAAACGTCCAGCACGCCAAGCAGCACACCCGTCAAAGGGTCCGTGATGGGCGCCGCCGTGCACGCCCAGTCGTGGTGGGTGCGGACCAGGTGCTCGGCGGAGAACAGCTGCACCGGCCCGCCGGTCACCAGCACCTCGCTGATGGCGTTGGTGCCGATCCCCGCCTCGGACCAGTCCGCCCCTTCGGAGAACTCCAGCCGGTCCGCCCGCCGCAGCGCCTCCCGGCTGCCCACCCGCCACAGGATCTCGCCCCCGGCGTCGGTGAGCACCAGCAGGTGCCGGCCGGAACTGGAATCGTCGGCCAGCAGGTCCTGCAGCGCCGGCATCACCTGCTGCAGCCGGTGCTCCCGCCGCAGCTGGACCACCTCGGACGGATCGTGCACGTGCCGCGGGCTGTGCTGGTCAGGGCTGATGCCCAGCGCCATGGACCGGCGCCACGACTCCGCCAGCGGTGTGGGGATCTCCGGGCGCGGGACACCGGAGATGACCAGCTCGTGCGCCCGGCGCAGGGCACGCGCGTACTTCGCCGGGTCCGAGAACCTCAGGCCGTAGTCCACCGTCTCCTCCTCACCGCCGGCGTCCTTGCCGGCAGTGCCCGTGTAACGCGCTTGTTACCCCCGCCGCGTTCCAATAGTGATGCAGCTCACGCCCGCCCCAGCATACCGCAGGGACACCGGCGGGAGGGGGCCGCCCGGACCACCTGAGGGACCGCACACAAAGGAGTGGAGATGACCGAAACACCCACCGCCGCCGCCCAGGCCTGGCTTGCCAGCCTTGACGGCGCGCTGCAGCGCCGCGACGTGGACGCCGCGCTGGACCTGTTCGAGGACGAAAGCTACTGGCGCGACTTCGTGGCGTTCACGTGGAACCTGAAAACACTGGAAGGCAAGGCGGACATCCGGCACATGCTCGAGGCCACGCTGGACCACGTGCAGCCGGCCAACTGGGCGCTCGCCGAGGACGCCACCGGCAGCGCCGCCGCTGACGGGACCGTGGAGGCCTGGATCACGTTCGAGACCGGCGACGCCCGCGGCTACGGCCACCTCCGGCTGCGGAACGGCAGATGCTGGACGCTGCTCACCACCATGCAGGAGCTGAAGGGCTTCGAGGAGAAGAAGGGCCCGCGCCGCGAGCAGGGCGTGGCACACGAAATCGTCCGCGGCCGCCGCTCCTGGAAGGAACTCAAGGAGGAGCAGGAGGCGCGGCTGGGGTACGAGGAGCAGCCCTACTGCGTGATCATCGGCGGCGGGCAGGGCGGCATCGGCCTCGCGGCGCGGCTGCGGCGGCTGGGCGTGCCCACCATCGTGATCGAGAAGAACCAGAACCCGGGCGACTCCTGGCGCAACCGCTACAGGTCCCTGCACCTGCACGACCCCGTCTGGTACGACCACCTGCCCTACCTGAAGTTCCCGGACGACTGGCCCGTCTTCGCCGCCAAGGACAAGATCGGCGACTGGCTGGAGCACTACACGCGCATCATGGAGCTGAACTACTGGTCCGGCACCGAGTGCGTGGGCGCAGAGTACGACGACGGCACGCAGGAATGGACGGTCAGCGTCCTCCGCAACGGGTCACCAGTGACGTTGCGGCCCAAGCAGCTGGTCTTCGCCCTGGGGGTCTCCGGCTACCCGAACATCCCCACGTTCGACGGTGCCGAGAGCTTCCTGGGGGAGCAGCGGCACTCCTCCCAGCACCCCGGCGGCGGGGACTGGACCGGGAAGAAGGCGGTGGTGATCGGCTCCAACAACTCCGCGCACGATATCTGCGCGGACCTGTGGGAGCACGGCGCCGACGTCACCATGGTGCAGCGCTCCTCCACCCACATTGCCCGCAGCGAATCGCTGATGGACCTGGCCCTGGGGGACCTGTACTCGGAGAAGGCGCTGGCCAACGGCGTCACCACGGAAAAGGCGGACCTGCTGTTCGCGTCCCTTCCGTACCGGATCCTGCCCGAGGCGCAGGTGCCCGTCTACCAGGAGATGGCCCGGCGGGACGCCGAGTTCTACTCGCAGCTGGAGGCTGCCGGGTTTGACCTGGACTTCGGCGTGGACGGGTCCGGCCTGTTCCTGAAGTACCTGCGGCGCGGCTCCGGCTACTACATCGACGTCGGCGCCTCCCAGCTGATCATCGACGGCCGGGTGAAGCTGAAGTCCGGGCAGGTTTCCAAGATCACCGGCAACGCCGTGGTGATGGCGGACGGCACCGAGCTGGAGGCCGACCTGATTGTCTACGCCACCGGGTACGGGTCCATGAACGGCTGGCTGGCGGACCTGGTCTCGCCGGAAATCGCGGACCGGGTGGGCAAATGCTGGGGATACGGCTCAGACACGCCAAAAGACCCTGGCCCTTGGGAGGGGGAGCTGCGCAATATGTGGAAACCAACCAACGTCCCCAACCTCTGGATCCACGGCGGCAACCTGCACCAGAGCCGGCACTACTCCTCCTACCTGGCCCTGCAGCTCAAGGCCCGGATGGAAGGACTCGAGACGCCGGTGTACGAACTGCAGCCCAGCCACCACACCCGCTAAGGAGAGCCCATCATGAAGGCAGCACGCTTCCACGCCCGCAAGGACATCCGCATCGAGGACATCCCGGAGCCGGACCTCCTCGCCGAGACCGTCAAGATCGACGTCGCCTGGTGCGGCATCTGTGGCACCGACCTGCACGAGTACCTGGAGGGCCCCATCTTCGTCCCGGCGCCGGGCCATCCGCACCCGCTGTCCCACGAGGAAGCTCCGGTGACCCTGGGGCACGAATTCTCCGGGACCGTCTCCGAGGTCGGCGAAGGGGTGACGGGCCTCGCGAAGGGGGACAACGTCGTCGTCGAACCCTATTTTGTCTGCGACGAATGCGATTCCTGCAAGGCCGGCAACTACCACCTGTGCCGGCAGATGGGCTTCATCGGGCTGTCCGGCGGCGGGGGAGGGCTGAGCGAGAAGATCGTGGTGGACCAGCGGTGGGTGCACCCCATCGGGGACATTCCGCTGGACGAGGCGGCACTGATCGAGCCGCTGTCCGTGGCCCACCACGCGGTGGCGCGCAGTGGCGTGAAGGCCGGCGACACGGCGCTGGTGGGCGGCTCCGGGCCGATCGGACTGCTTACCGCCGCCGTCCTGAAGGGCATGGGGGTGACCACGATCATCAGCGAGCTCACCCAGGCACGCAAGGAGAAGGCCACCTCCAGCGGCGTGGCCGACCATGTCCTGGACCCGAGCAAGGAGGACGTCCCGGAGCGGGTGCGCGAGTTGACCGGCGGGACGGGGGCCGACGTGGCGTTCGAATGCGCCGGCGTGAACGCGGTGCTGGACACCATGCTCGACGCCGTCCGGCCCGGCGCCGTGGTGGTCAACGTGTCCATCTGGGGCGCGCCAGCCACCGTGGACATGCAGAAACTGGTGCTCAAGGAGATCGACCTGCGCGGCACCATCGCCTACGTCCGCGACCACCCCGCCGTGATCAAGATGGTGCAGGAGGGCAAGGTGGACCTCAAGCCGTTCATCACCGGCCGGATCGCGCTGGAGGACCTGGTGGAACAGGGCTTCGACACCCTGATCAACCACAAGGACACCGCCGTGAAGGTGCTGGTCCACCCGTAGGGGCTGTGGGCAGCCGCGCGTCAGGGGAGCGGGTGCCGTTCGCCCACGCTGACGGAGGACGACGGCGGCAGGTACTCCCGCCGTCGTCGTTCCATCCGTTGCTGCTGGCCCGGTGACGGGATGTTGGCACGCTTGGCGCGGTTGCACCTGGCGCAGGCCGCAACAAAGTTCTGCAGGCTGGTGGAACCGCCCTTGGACCACGGATAGAAGTGGTCCCCGTGCTCGGCCGGGCGCCCGCAGCGGCGGCCGAAGCCGGCTTCCAGCTCGCACAGGCCGGCGGCCCGGACCATCCCTTCACGGCGCTGCTGCCGCGTGAAGCGGCGCACCGGATCCCGGCGGCGGACGTCCCGGCCGGTGATGACGGCGGCCGCAATACCCAGAACGACGGCGGCCACGCCCGGGAGCGCAACCGCGGCGACGACGTTCTCCACCATGCCGCTTAGGACCCCTGCCGCGGCGGACTGGCCCGTTCCGGCAGCCGGTGCCGGCTTCGAGCTGAGCGCGGTCATCACCGCGACAGCGATCCAGATCATCACCGCCGAGTACGCCAGGCGAAGCCCCTGCCGGGTCCAGTAGATACGGCCGAGTTCCGGCATTGATTCCCCCAATTTTCAGTTCGCCGGAAGCCCGCGGTCCCGGATGACTAGGGAATCCTATAGCCCGGACGCCGGGCGGTGTCCCAGGTTTAGCTCAGTTTTTGCCGAGCTTCCGGGTCTCGCGAGGAGCGCAATGCAGTTCCACGGGGAGCAGCATCGAGGCCAGCAGACGGTCACGCTGCTTGTCCACCTTCCGTGGCGAATAGACGCAGGTCACGAACAGGTGCAAGGGTGGACGGGTGGATGCCGATATCAACTTCTATTTCGATCCGGTCTGCCCTTTTGCCTGGATGACCAGCAAGTGGGTGCGCATGGTGCAGGCGCAGCGCGGGTACACCGTGGACTGGCGGTTCATTTCGCTGCGCCAGATCAACGCGGCAGTCGACTATGACGCGCATTTTCCGCCTGAGTACGAGGCCGGACACATGGCCGGCCTCCGGCTTCTGCGCGTGGCGGCCAGGGCCCGTGCTGAGCATGGCCGCGAGTCGATCGCCCGGCTGTATGAGGCATTCGGGACGCACATCTTCGAAACCGCCCCGGACACGGGTAACCTGCCTGACGAGCGCGCGGTGCGTGAGCGGCGCGGGACGCGGGAGTTTGTGGAGCCGATTCTCGCCGAGGCCGGCCTGCCCCTGGCGCTGGCGGAGGCCCTGGATGACGAGTCCTGGGACCGGGAGATCCGGCAGGAGACGGATGAGGCACTGGGGCTGACGGGCAAGGATGTGGGCACGCCCATCATCCACTTTGAGCCGCCAACCGGCGTGGCCTTCTTCGGGCCGGTGATCAGCCGGCTGCCGGACGAAGAGTCCGCCGCCGAGCTGTGGGACCACGTGGTGGGGCTGGCACGCTTCCCCGGTTTCGCGGAGCTCAAGCGCAGCCTGCGCGAGCAGCCGCAGCTACCCGCCTTTGGAGTCACCGCCGGAGCAGTTGGCACGCAGGAGGACTGGCACGGCGGCAGCCGGCGGCAGAAGAAGTGACCCTCAATAAGAAGTGACTCTTAGTAAGGATGGACCCATGAACCAGATCAGCACCCGCCAGTACCAGGAGTCCGTTACCGTGCAGGCGTCTGCCGAGACGGTCTACGACCTGGTCGCCGACATCACCCGGACCGGCGAGTGGAGCCCGGTCTGTACTTCGTGCTGGTGGGACGACGAGGACAGTGCCGGCCAGGTTGGTGCCTGGTTCACGGGGCGCAACGAACTGCCCCACAGGACGTGGGAGACGCGCTCGCAGGTGGTGGCCGCCGAGCGCGGCCGCGAGTTCGCCTGGCTGGTGGGCGGCAAGTTTGTCCGCTGGGGCTTCACCATGGCTCCGGCTGATACCGGGACGATGCTGACCGAGTCGTGGGAATTCCTGCCGGACGGGATAGCCATGTTCAAGGAGAAGTTCGGCGACGACGCCCCCGCCCAGATCGCCGACCGCACTGAGCAGGCGCTGGACGGCATCCCGAAAACGCTCGCGGCAATCAAGCGGATCGCCGAGTCAATCCCTGCATAGCAGGCTGGGGTTCTTTCAAGGCACGACGATGGCACTCGCCCCAATGAGGTCGGCTGCCTGACGCTGTGCCGGCTGCTGGTCAACCCCTCTGGTTCCGTCCGAAGGGGCAGCGCCGGTGGTCAGGAGAATTGGCGTACCCGGGTCCAACCGGGGTCGGGAACGTGTTGGGTGGCTGCGCCGGCGGAACGTGCAGCGGTCTCGATGGCGTGGCGTCCATTCTGGTCATCCGAGTCGGAGTAGTAGTGCAGCAGCCTCTCCCCGGCTGCTGTTTCATGGGCTACCAAAATCCCTCGTCTTCCCAGGGCTGCAGTGACGGCATCCTCAATCGTGCGAAGTCTGTCGAGGGCCTTCGGTGTAGGCAGCCCGTCCTCCCGCTGGTTTTCATACGTAAGGCGTACTTGGGTATGAAGGTCCAGGAGAGGGTGGTCGATCCAGCGCAGCGGCCTACGGGAATTGACTAGCATTCTTTCGCCGGCCGGGGTTGTCCCTTGCAGCAGAACCCATCTATCGGTCCGTGCCTGGGAGGCCATGTGGTTGATGGCCTCCCTAAGATCCGAGGCGGTCGCGGTGGCGGCCTGCCCGCTGGGGATCGCATTGATGGTGCCCACCCACCGTTCCACCCCGTCCTCGCCGAGAATCCAATCGAGGACCAGGAAGGACACCTGCAGGGGCTCGTCGTCCAGCATGTCCACAAAGGCTGGATGAAAAACCTTGATGTCCAGGCACTCCCTGTCCGGGTCCGGGTTTAGCTCGAAACGGATTTCTCCGAGGTGAAGCTGGCGGCCGTTGATGTCGAGGACGTTGTCGAGGACACCGGCCTGCGGCTGCCGGGCCGCGGCGTACTCCCAAGTTTCATCCGAAGCCGGTGCCGCCCGTAGCCACTGTTCTGCAATCCGGCGCAAGCCCGCATCGCCTTCGGAACTGACAACGAGGAGATGGCGGGACACCTGCCCCTGTGCGGTGTCCCAGGCAAGGTCCGGGTGAATGGTTGCGAGCTGCTTGCTCATGGCGTGGGGCAGATTCCCCCACTCGCCGGTTGCCGCAGCAGTACTGAATGCCGTTCTGCCTTCCGCTGCCCACCACTGCCAAAAGCCTGTGATGGGATGCGAGGTAACCGGACTTGCCTTGCGCTTGAAAAACCCCATGTTCTCCCCCCTGCTCGCCGTCGTTATGCCGCCGTGCATGCATTTGCTCCCGGGGCATTTGGTCCTCAGCCTAGATCGCAAGGCTGTGGGGTGCCTACCCTAGACGCGGCGTCTGGCAGGAATGCATCGACTGCATTACGGAAAGGTGGCCCGCCCGGGCTGCGATGAGGCACTTGGCCACGTAGATGGGCCCGTTGCCCGGACCTGGCGAGTGCCGGAGCTTGCGTTTGTTGGACAAGTGGCCTCCGACCCCATTGACGCTGCAAGTGGGGAGGCGTAGAACGGCAACTACGGGCATCCCAAGGGCGGTCATTTGGCAATGAATAATGTCATCGCTTACCTCGACACGTCGACTGTGCATGCCGGTCGGATTGGGGAACTTAGACCCGCAATGGCAGAACTCGCCGCCTTTGTCGAGGCCAACGAGCCGCGAATCATCTTGTACTCCGTGTATTTCACCCCGGACGAATCGACTATGAGCGTCCTCCACGTGCATCCGGACATCGCGTCGCTGGAGCTCCACCTGAAAGTGGCAGGGCCAAAATTTCCGCCGATTGCGCCGTTCATCACCATGGAAACGATCGAGATTTTCGGGCACCCAACTCCGGACGTCACTGCCCAACTGGTGGCCAAAGCGAAGCTACTTGGACACGGAACGGTGATCGTCCGGGAGCTGCACGCCGGTTTTGCGCGGACGCTCCAGAATCTTGCGGGAACCTAAACAGACCCTGGGGGCTTTAGGAACAAGGTATTTTTCGCGGGTTTCGAGGTAGTTGTCCTCATACGTGTAATCGAGCTCCACTAGCGCCGGTGCGGCACCTTGCGGGCGGGTGAGCCGGCGCGGGTGGCGCTGTTGCGCACAACGAGGGTGGGTGCGATTGGCGTACGGTCCACGTCCCGTCCTTCCATCGCACCAAGAAGCACTTCCACGCTCATAAGCGCCAGGGCGTTGAAGTCCTGGCGCACGGTGGTCAGGGGCGGCAGGAAGTAGTCGGACCCTTCGATGTCGTCGAAGCCAACGATGCTGACATCCTCCGGGACGCGGACGCCGCTTTCGGCGAAGGCGCGGATGACCCCCAGGGCGGTGTGGTCGCTGGCGGCGAAGATGGCCTGGGGGACCTTTTTCTCCCGGACGAGCCGGAGGCCGGTTTCGTAGGCCCACTTGGGGCTCCAGTCACCCTTCAGGCACAGCCCGGGCTTGAGCCCGGCGTCACGGAGCGTAGCCTCCCAGCCGCGCTTGCGCACCCGCCCGTCGAACCAGTCCATGGAGCCGGCGAGGTGGGCGATATCCGTGTGGCCAAGGTCGATGAGGTGCTGGGTGGCCAGCCGGGCCCCGAGTTCCTGGTTTTCGGAGTAGGTGAAGACGTTTGGGGTGGATGATGCTCCGGCGGCGATCATCTCCACTGGCACGCGGAAAGAGGCATTCCAGACGGCGGCTGCCATCTCCACCAGAGGGGCAATGACAATGATTCCCCCCACGCCGGTATCGTCCAGGGTGTCCAGGGCTGCCTGCACGGACTCTTCGTCGGGTTTCTCGACACTGATGACGGTTGTGGCGTAGCCCTTCTTGCGGGCGACGTTCTCGAGGGCCATAAGTGTCCCCACCGGGCCGAACCGGGGGGATCCGTCAGACAGGATGCCGATGGACGTCGGCCGGCTGGTGACCAGCGCGGTGGCTGCCCGGTTCCGGCGGTACCCGATGTCCTTGATGACCTGCAGAACCCGCTGGCGCGTTGCAGCGCTCACGTCCGGTGCGTCGTTGAGTACCCGGGAAACTGTGCCGAAAGAGACCCCGGCCACCTGGGCCACATCGTTGATAGTGGGCTTCCGGCGCACCGGGGCGTCCCGTAGCTTCTCGTTCGCCTCGCGGGGAACCGCCATGCCTGCCACGTTCTCTCCTGTCTTGCACCTCCCGGACCGAACCCATGGGTTCCGTGCGTTTTCAATCTTACGACGACCCGATGCCCCAACGGGGCCGGAAGAACCGCTTCCTGTGACCCTTGACACCCTTCTCCGTAAACGTTTACGATGGTGTCCGTAAACGTTCACGGTAATCTCGTAAACGCTTACGGAGGCAGCGCATTCAATGAGGAAAGGAGCGGGATGGCTGACAGCATCGCCTACGCACTCGCGCTCGATCCCAGCACTGGGCTTCGACATGTGGACCAAGCACAGTGGGCACATTTGGAAGAGCTCCTGAGGGATACGGCGCCCAACGATCTTGCAGCCGCTGTCCGCACCTTCGTCTCCGCCGGTTCCTCGGCCGTCGTCGGAATCTTCGATGGCGATCTCCTCTGGGCCAGCCTGGTTGTTTCTGTGGACAACTCCGGCGCACCCCAGTCCGTGTCCACCATTGACGGCCCGATGGCCCAATCGGGCGGGGAAATGGCCAAAGCCGCAGGCGAAGCCGTGCGGTGGGTCCAGGCCCATCAGGGGCCCTGTTCGCTGGGCCTCTTCGTCGACAAGGTGCACGCAGAGGCGCTCCTCAGGGCTTCAGACAAAGCCGCCGCCCTACGCACAGCCTCGGCAGCTGGCGGACTCGTCCTCTCGCCGGTTCCCCCAGCCCTGGCAATAGCGCTCGCCTGATCCACCACAGGCATCCACCCCATCCATCCACCCAAAAGCACTGGAGAACAATGATGATCCGCAGGCTTCCCATCGTGGCCCTGGCCGCAGCCCTGTCACTTTCTGTCGCTTCCTGCAGCAGTTCAACAACGGCCACATCAAACGCCCCCGACGCCGGCGTTTCCGAGAAGGCCCAGCAGGCCCTTGACAAGATCAAGGGGCAGGTCCTGAGCAAGGGCCCCAACGGCGAGACGCCCTCCCCGGCGTCCGTCGCGGACCTGACTCCCGAAGAGATCGCGAAGGTCAAGGGACTCAACGCCAAAGCCGCAATCGTGATGCACTACGGCGGCAACGACTGGGCCAACGCCCAGGTGAACGGGCTCAAGAGCGAATTCGAACAGCTCGGGATCAAGGTCATCGCCACCACCGACGCGAACTTCAAGCCGGACAAGCAGGTCTCGGACATCGAGACCGTCATGACGCAGGATCCGGACATCATCGTTTCCATCCCCACGGACCCCGTGGCCACCGCCTCCGCATACAAGAAGGCCGCCGAAGCGGGAACGAAGCTCGTCTTCATGGACAACATCCCCCAGGGACTGACCGCCGGCAAGGACTACGTCTCCGTTGTTTCCGCTGACAACTATGGCAACGGCGTCGTCTCTGCGCACCAGATGGCCAAGGCGCTTGGTGGCAAGGGCAAGATCGGTCTTGTCTTCCACCAGGCCGACTTCTTCGTCACCAAGCAGCGCTACGACGGCTTCAAGGAAACCATCACCAAGGAATACCCGGACATCAAGATCGTCGAGGAAAAGGGGATCGCCGGTCCGGACTTCGCTGGAGACGCCCAGGCAGCCGCCAACGCCATGCTGAGCAAGTACCCCGACCTGGGCGGCATCTGGGCCGTTTGGGACGTTCCCGCAGAGGGTGTCATGGCTGCCGCCCGTGCCGCCGGCCGCCCGGACCTGAAGATCGCCACGGAGGACCTCGGCAAGAATGTCGCCATCGCACTGGCCAAGGACGAACTCGTCGTCGGCCTCGGAGCGCAGGTTCCGTTCGACCAGGGTGTGACAGAGGCGCGGCTGGCTGCCGGCGCGCTCATCGGCAAGGAAGCACCCGCCTACGTGGCGCTGAGCGCCCTCCCGGTGGACCACTCCAACGTCCTGGAAGCCTGGAAGCAGGTCTACCACGAGGACGCCCCGAAGGACATCCAGGACTCCTACAAGCAGTAGCCAAGACCCGACGGCGCGGGGGCCCCGCCCCCGCGCCACTCCGAAAGGGCAACCATGAACACCGCAGACAATGTCGTCGAAATGCGCTCGATCTCCAAGGGCTTCAACGGCGTTTCCGTGCTGAAGGACGTCAGCTTCGACGTCCGGAAGGGCGAGGTCCACGCACTCGCCGGCGGCAATGGCGCCGGGAAGTCCACGCTCATGAAGATCCTCCAGGGCGTCTACCAGGCAGACGCTGGAGAGATCCTCATAGGCGGGAAGCCGGCCGCCATCAACTCGATCCAGGACGCCAAGGCCGCCGGGATCGGGATGGTCTTCCAGGAATTCAGCCTGGTACCGAGCCTGACCGTTGCACAGAACATCTTCCTCGCTGCCGAACCGCTCGGCAGGGGCGGGCTTATCGACGACCGCACCGCGGTGAAACGGGCCAGGGAGGTCTTCTCCGAGATGGAGGTCGACGTCGACCCCCGCGCGGAGGTCTCCCGGCTCGGCACTGCCTACTGGCAGCTGACCGAGATCGCCAAGGCCCTGGCCCAGAACGCCCAGGTCCTGATCATGGACGAACCCACTGCCAGCCTGGCCCGGCACGAGTCCGAAGCGCTCTTCGAACTGATCGACCGCCTCAAGCAGCGCGGCATCTCGATCATCTACATCTCGCACCGCATGGACGAGGTGTACCGGCTGGCGGACCGGATCACCATCCTCCGCGATGGCCGCCACCTCCTCACCGCGCCTCTGACGGACGTCACTCCCGAGCAGATCGTTGAAGGCATTGTTGGCAAGAAGATCGAAGGCCAGCTTTCCTACCGGGAGCGGGACCACGTGGCCCACGATGGCGCGCCGCTGCTGGAAGTCCGCGGGCTTAACGCCGGGAACCGGGTGCGGGACGTTTCCTTCACGCTCCGCCCCGGCGAAATCCTCGGCCTGGCAGGGCTGATGGGAAGCGGACGCACCGAGCTGGCCCGTGCCCTCTTCGGCATAGACAAAGTGGACAGCGGTGACGTCCTCCTGCGGGGCAAGAAGGTCAACCTTGCCTCTCCACAGCAGGCCATCAACGCCGGCGTCGCCCTCATCCCGGAGGACCGCAGGGCCCAAGGCCTCGTCCTGGAGCACTCCGTCCAAGACAACCTGCTCCTGCCGCTGCTCGGACAGATCCAGCGGGGACCACTCCTTGACGGCGGCAAAGGCAAGGAATTGTCCTCGTCACTGATCAAGAGGTTCGCAGTCAAGGTGGCTCACCCCAACCGTCCGGTGCGGCTCCTCTCGGGCGGCAACCAGCAGAAGGTGGTTATCGCCAAGTGGCTGGGCACCGATCCGGACATCCTGATCCTGGATGAGCCCACGGCCGGCGTCGACATCGGCACCAAAAGCGAAATCCTGGACATGATCCGCGAGCTGGCAAGTGCCGGCAAGGCCGTCATCGTCATCTCCTCCGAGTACCCCGAACTACTCGCGGTCAGCGACCGCGTCCTCGTCCTCAAGGACGGCTCCATCATCCGCGACATTCCCCGCAGCGATATCGCTGACGAGGAATATCTCCAACTTGCAGTCCAGGGAGTCTGAACAGTGAGCAAGGCAAACACCATCGCGCCCCGGGACACCGCGGCCCGCAATTTCGGCACCGTCCTGAAAGAACTCGACTGGCGGCGCTACGTCATCTACATCGGCTTCGTCGTCGTCTTCATCTTCTTCGCCATCCTCCTGCGCGACCAGGGCTTCCTGTCGCCCAACAACCTGCTGAACATCTTCCGGCAGACGGCCACCATCACCGTCATCGCCGTCGGCATGACCTACGTGATCGCATGCGCGGAGATCGACCTGAGCGTCGGATCCGTGGCCGGTCTCTCCAGCGTCTGCACCGCGATGGCGCTGTCCCAGTTTGGCCTGGTCCCCGGGATCCTGGCGGGCCTCGCCGTCGGACTGGTGGTCGGATCCATCAATGGCGCGCTCGTCAGCCTCCTCGGCATCCCGTCCTTCCTGGTGACGCTCGGCATGCTGGGGATAGCGGTCGGCGTCGCCCAATGGATCACCGCCTCGGCACCCCAGCCGATCCTGAACGATACCTTCAACATGCTGTTCGGATCCGGCAACTTCGGCCCCGTTCCGGGGCTGGTGGTCTGGAGCGCCATCTTTGTTGCCATCGGCGCCGTAGTCCTGAACCGCACCCGGTTCGGCCGCCAGGTCCTGGCCACGGGAGGCAACCGCAACGCAGCGGACTTCACCGGCATCAACACCAAGCGCATCAAATTCCAGGTCCTCCTGATCTCGGCCATGGCGGCAAGCGTCGCCGGCATGCTCTACGCCGGCCGCCTCCAGTCCGGCCGGTTCCAGTGGGGATCGGGAGACGAACTCTCCGCAATCGCCGCCGTCATCCTGGGCGGAACCAGCCTCTTCGGCGGGTTCGGCTCCATCATCGGCACCCTCTTCGGCGCCCTGCTGATCGGCCTGATCAACAACGGGCTGATCCTCGCCGGACTCGACAGCAGCCAGCAGCAGGTTGTCCGCGGCGCCATCATCATCCTGGCCGTCGCCATGGCCCGGAAGAAATAGCACACATGATCTTCAACCCTTCTTCGGCTCCTGAAAGGCAGAAGCAATGAAACTCGGTTACTGTTCCATCACCTGGGGCGGCGTGGTGGGCCACGCCCAAGGCGTGACGAGCGTCAAGGACCTCTTTTACCTCACCCACGGTTCCATGAAGGACGCCGTCCAGGACATCGCCTCCGTCGGCTACGAGGGTGTTGAGATGTTCGACGGCAACCTCGCGGAATACGCGGAGAAGCCAGAGGAGCTCAAAGAAATCCTGAGCAGCTCCGGAGTCTCCCTGACAAGCGTGTACACGGGGGCGAACTTCATCTACGCCGACATCCTTCCCGACGAGCTGCACCGGATCCACCGGGCTGCCGAGCTGGCCGCGAACTTCGGAGCTGAACGGCTCGTGGTTGGCGGGGGAGCACGGCGCGCGGCCGGAACCACTGAAGAGGACTACCGCCGCCTCGGCAGCGCCCTGGACAGCGTCACGGACATCGCCGAAAGCTTCGGGCTCTCGGCAAGCTACCATCCACACCTGACCACCATCGTGGAGAGCCCGGAAGAGCTGGACAAGCTCATGCCGCTCACGCGGATCGGGTTCTGCCCCGATACCGCCCATCTTGCGGCTGGCGGAGCAGATCCGGCCGCGGTCATCCGGAAGTACCCCGACAGGATCCGGCACGTCCACCTCAAGGACCTCCGGAAAGACCCATTTTCCTTCCTGCCCCTGGGCCAGGGGGAACTCGACTTCCCGGACATCCTCGCGGCCATCCGGGAGAGCGGCTACGACAGCTGGCTCATGGTCGAACTGGACGGCTACGACGGGGATCCCCGGGAAGCGGCCGAGATCAGCAAGAAGTACCTCGAGCAACTCCTCTGACCATCCAACCCACCAGGGACAGCCAATGCAGGCATGTCCCGCCTTTTCCGAAAGGAACCTGATCCACATGCAGAACCTCAACGTCGGCCTCATCGGAGGCGGCTTCATGGGCAAAGCCCACTCCCTGGCTTATGCCGCCATGCCCATGTTCTTCTGGCCCGCCCCGGCCCTGCCGGTCCGCAAGGTCATCGCTGAAGCCAACCCGGAACTGGCTGCCGAAGCCGCCCGCCGCTTTGGCTTCGAGAACTCCACCTCTGACTGGCGCAGCATTATTGACGACCCGGACATCCACGTCGTAGACATTGCCACGCCCAACCACCTCCACGCCGAAATCGCGATCGCCGCGGCCGAAGCGGGCAAGCACATCATCTGCGAGAAACCGCTGGCGCGTACGGGCGAGGAATCAAAGGCCATGTACGACGCAGTCAAGGACAAGAACATCGTCCACATGGTTGCCTTCAACTACCGCCGGACTCCCGCCGTCGCGCTGGCCAAGAAGTACATTGAGGAAGGCGCCATCGGCCGCATCCTCAGCTTCCGAGGCACCTACCTGCAGGACTGGAGTGCAGACCCCAACTCCCCGCTGTCCTGGCGTTTCCAGAAGTCGATCGCGGGGTCCGGGGCCTTGGGCGACATCGCCACACACGTCATCGACATGGCCCGCTACCTCGTGGGCGAGTTCAGTGCCGTCAATGCCGTCCTCTCCACCTGGATTCCGGAGCGGCCGCTGCAGACCGGCGGAGCCGACGCGCTCGGCACCGTACGGGGCGGGGAGGGCCCCAAGGGTCAGGTCGACGTCGATGACGAGGTCATGACCATGATCCGCTTCGCCAACGGCGCCGTAGGATCCGTGGAAGCGACCCGCAACGCCCACGGCAGGAACAACTACATCACCTTCGAAATCCACGGAACCGAAGGCAGCATCGTCTTCAACTACGAACGACGCGATGAACTGCAGGTGGCTTTCGCCTCCGACCAGGCCGACCGCCGCGGGTTCCGCACCGTCTACACCGGGCCCGCGCACCCCTACGGGGAAGGTCTCTGGCCCATCCCGGCGCTCGGCATCGGCTACGGCGAAACGAAGATCATCGAAGCGCATGACTTCTTCAAGGCCATCGCGGAAGGCGGCAGCGTAAGCCCCAGCTTCGCGGACGGCTACCAGGTCGCCCTGATCGACGACGCGATTGTCGAATCGGCGGCCAAAGAATCTTGGGTTGACGTTCCGCAGATCAGCGCGTGATCTGAGGGGAGGGACGGTGAAGAGCCTTCCCTCCCTTTGCCTGTGGAGGCAGAAGCGCCGGGGGCCGTTCCGGACGTAATGGAGCAGGATCAGCGCACGGGGGCAATCAGGCAGGCGCCGCCGTCGCCCTTCATCTCAAGCCGGTGGTCGCTCCCTCACCTGGTGCAGGGGTGACTGGCCTCTCTTTGAAGGTACGACGGCGGCGCTCGCCTCGGCAGGGTCCGCCGCCTGGCGCCTACCGCACCACGACATGCGGCTAGCCGCCAATTCGCTATTGCGGAGGCTATTCCGCGAGGGGAAAATGGCCTCACTGGCGGGGCTCTATATCCTCGCCGCCGTGGAAATAGGGCTTCGTCGAAGCCCTATTTCCAGGAGGTATCCATGAACGTTAAACGTGCGGCCGCTTCTTCCGCGGCTGCCATATTAGTTGTGCTTTTCGCAGGTGCCGTCCCGGCCTCGGCCGAGATCGCCAATGCACACGCTGCCTGCACCGGACTTGGCATCTCGGACCACGCCGTCGCAGACGGTCCCGGCGCCGTTGCCGCCATCGTCACTGAGATCAAGGCTGCTGCTGACGCCTTTGGTTTCGATAATTCGGGCCAGGTTGTGAGCCGGTTCGCTCACGTCCACGCCGGCACGCACGTCCCAGGTTGCGAGGACGCCATAGGGGAAATTTTGGTGGCAGGGCCATAACCGCTGATTCAGGGATCCTTTTATTCCGGAGGCCTCGCAGGGCAGGGGTGCGTCGGCCGCAGTCGTCCTGCCAGGGGGCCCAGTAATGTCCTTCATGGTGCCGCAGAACAACAAGGCGGTGGTTGCGGGATTACGAGTCGGGCGCGAGCAGCCCAGCCACGACCAGCAAGCTCAGCAGGAGGACGATGATTCCAATTGCGGCTACAACCCAGATCCAACCGGACCTTCCCCTCGGCGCCCGCCAGATCGCAATAACCGCTGCCAAGAGCAGGCCGATGGCCACCGGAATAAATGCCAGCTGACGGGGCTGGGTGTTAAGGGGAAGAAGCCGGTCAGCTCCGTACAAGGCCAAAACGAGGGCAGGAATTCCGAGCCCGAGTGAGACCACCGCGGCAAGGGTATTGAACGCTGATTGGCCGTCAGCCTCCCTCGAGTTTGAGACGCTGGCCGCGGCAGCCATGAGATTCCTGGCCGAACCCGACTCGGCATCCAACTGCTTGCGCATTTCCACGCATTGCCGGACGCCGGCGTCGTGAAGCCGCATCCAGCTGCGGGTGGCAGGCGTGGCAGGCTCGGCCTCGTTGATGATGGAAGGATCCTGCAGGCGCCGATAAGAGTGGTACGCGGTGGAATCCGAGAGGTGCAACCAAAGACCTTCGCGTACCGCTTCCCGGGCTTCATCCGCGGCCCGTCCACAGATAATGCTCAATTCGAGCAGGGACGCGACAATCGGCGTACTGCTCGAGGTGGGGAGGCCCTTGCTGCTGAATTGAGCTAAGCGGTGTTCCAGGTCGTAGCGGATCTCCCTCATGCCAGCCACCGAGTTGCGGGACAGCTCGGCAAGCGCCTTGGCGTGCTTTGCGGCGTGCATCTCTGGGTCAAAAGGGCTTGTCGCTTCAGGCCAGCGCGGCAGGCGTTGTTCAAACGAACGCATTGCATTCTTGGCTGCTTCGCTCTCACGGGACGTTTCCATGTCCAACCGCCGGAATTCGCCTTCTGCCGAGCCTTCCTCCCAGCAGTTGGTAACGAAGGACTGGACTGCGACGTCTTCCCCGCTGCGGACGGCCACAAGGCTGTGGCCGACTATAACCACGCGCCGTCCTTTTTGTCCCGCCACGTGAAGAAGGGGCACCACGCGCAGGATGCAGGGCCCGCCACTTCCGCCGCGCATACCTGCCCTGGCGAATGCCACCATATCTGCATGGAGAAGGACATGGGGCCCGAGCTGCGTCGTAATGGTTGCGGAAGGGGTGGGCGCTACATCAGGGGCGAAGGAAGCCGGCATGGCCCCATCCTAAGGACACCAGCCACGAAACCGGCGCACCGACGTCGCGACCCAAACTCCATCAGGTCTCCATCAAGCCCAAAAACTCGGCGGCGGGTGGGGTCAGGACTGGAACTGCTGCATCACCGAGAGGTGTCCGGCGCGGGCCGAGACCAGGCATTTGGCCAGGTAGAAGGGCCGGTTGCCGTTCCGCACGTACTGCGTCAGGACCAGCACCGGGTCCGAGGGGCGGAGGTCCAGCAGCTTCGCGCGGCTGGGCCCCACCTGGCTGAGGCTGATCTGGCACTCGCCCGGCCCCGCTATCCTGCCCAGCTGTTTGTTGAGCGCGGCAAGCAAGGTGGTGCCGCCGTCGTCCTCTATCTCCAGGGGCTCGGCGGCGCCCTTGCCGAAGCTGACCGGCTGGGCTGTGACGTTCTCCTGGAGGTGGGCGATCGCCTCGCCGTCGCGGATCAGGACCGATTCCCAGAGCCAGCAGTCGGTGCCGGGCTCGACGCCGATGCCGGGGGCGACGAATTCTGAGGCCGCCTGGCGGACCACCTGGGTGCGTTTGACCTCCACCTGCTGGCCGGGGCTGCCGAGGACGTCCTCGAACGGCTGGATGCGCTCGATGCCAATGCGGGGGAGCGTGTCCGAGACGAAGCGCCCGACGCCGCGCCTCGCCCTGATGAGCCCGTCCTCCTCAAGCAGCATGAGGGCTTCGCGGACCACCGTGCGGCTGACCTTCATGTCCGCGCCGAGTTCCGTTTCGGTGGGGATCATGGAGCCGGGCGTGAGGAGGCCGTTGCGGATGGCTTCGGCGATCCGCGAGTACACCGCGACCCGCAGGGGAGCGCCGGGATGGGCGGCCACCGGCTGGGACAGGAACCGGGCGGCGTCCTGGAGCACGTTATGCCTCGCTTGTTTGTAGTTGGTCCGGAAACTCCAGCCTAATCCACGTGTGATGCGTTTGTTGGACAAGCACGTGTTGCTGACGGTGCGGGAGGGCTTCCGTACACTGGGGCCATGGTCTCCCGTATCAGCGAACTGGTCCTCAACTGTGCCGATCCTGAACTCCTGGCGGGGTTCTGGAGCGGGGTCCTCGGCTATGTCGAGCTGGACCGGGAGGACGGCGCCATCGAAATCGGCCCGCCGGACGCCGGGTTCGGCGGCCTGCAGCCGACCATCATCCTGAGCCCGAGCAGCAACCCGCGGAACGGACGCCTCCCGCTGCACATCGACGTCAACCCCGTGGACCGGGACCAGGACGCCGAGCTGGAGCGCCTGCTGGCCCTGGGGGCCCGCCCGGCCGACGTTGGGCAGACCGGCGACGAGCAATGGCACGTCCTGGCCGATCCCGAGGGCAACGAGTTCTGCCTCCTGCGCAGGCGGCTTGGCCCCTGACCTGGGGGCCGTGCTGCACGGGCGGCATGCATCTTGAAGGGAGGAGGAAGCATGAAAGCCTTGGTTTCGGTCTCGCTGGCGGAGTTGCTTGTGCAACTCCTGGCAGCGCGCAGGGCCATCCGTGACCGGATCCCTTACGACACACCCTTCATGAACGGAAAGCCGGAGAACGTCGCGCGCGATATGTGGACTGTTGGCAGCGGGCTCTCGGCACCCTGGCCAGTACTGGCTGCCCACGCGGCAGGCACCGTTCTACTCATGGTTAGGCCCCGGCAGGGGCTCAAACGGGCCATGGGCTGGCTGGGTTCGGTCTACATCCTGGGCATCCTCTGGGAACATGCCAGCCGCGAGTCATTCCAGCACCCGGACCGGGAAACAACCCCACTGATAACCGGGGGTCTCTTCCTGTCTGCCGTGATGGCAACGCTGGGGCTGCGTGGTTCCGCGAAGCTTAGAGACCGCCGGGTCACGACGGCGGGAAGATAGTCCCGCCGTCGTCGTTCCAGCGGCGCCGCCCAGCAGAAGGTCGCCCCGTTCGACTGCTTCTCACGCCGCCCTGAGGCACTTTTGGCCCTACAGATTGTCGGAGGCAAGTGGGATCCTGCAGCATGGCAACTAATCGTCGTCGCTCACGGAGCGCGGGTGCCGGTGGGCTCGGCCCCTTCGGCTTCTTCCTCGCCCTCGCCGCGATCGGGATCCTCATCCAGTACTGGTGGGTCCTTCTCATCATTCTCGGTGCGGTCGGGCTGACCGTGGCAATCGTCCGTTCGGGCAACACCCCTCCGGCCGTAGCCCGCCCGCAAAAGCCGACCCGTCCACCCAAGCCTGGACCAGCCCTGCCCCAGCCCAGCCCTGCCCCCGTCAGCGAAGATCTCGCGGGCCAGACACGCGCCACCAAACGGGCCCGCCACATACAAGGCATGCAGGAATGGGACTACGAGTGGATCCGGTTGACCCACCCGGAAAGGGGCAGCCGGGAACACAGCGAAATCGCCAACGCCCACTTCGCCCAAGGGCGGTCGATCGGAGTCAATTACGAGTGGGCCGGCCTTGATGATTCTGCGCCGGAACCACCCGCCGAGGGTGCCCGCGTGAAGGAGGATCACTCGGTGAAGGGGGAGTCGTCGAACGAGCATGGCGCGAGCGGTTCGGACGACGGCATGTCCCAGGTGCGCGAGGACGCCCCTCGTGTGCCGCCGGCGGAGGGCAAGCACGGTCCCACCTACGGTGCCGGAGGCGGCGCGACGGCCGCCAAGTCCACCCCCTCAAACAGCGGCGACAGGGCGAAAGCCGAGCCAGGGGAGCTTCTCGCCAGCGACCCGCGCGCCATGTGGGCGTGGGCTGAGTATCTTGAAGGGCGGCTCTTCCTGCCTGTCAGCGGCGAGGCTGCACGACAGGTCCTCGACGCGATCCCGCCCGGTGACCATGTCGAGATGTTCGGCGCAGTGGCCATCGGGGCAGGCCTTCTTGGGGGCACGGACACGCTCCCGCAGGAGGCCCGATTCGCTGCGAGGACATTCGACCGCTGGATCCTGCCGTCTCCGGGAGGTTTGGCCGAGATCATTCCCGCGTCCAGTACAAGGCACTATGCGACGGCCAAGCCGGCCGACACAGCCCGCTGGATGGGACAGAGCAACTTCGCACTGGCCGATGGCCGGCACCTGGGGGCCTACTCCGACCGCATACGCGTCGACCGGTTTCACGAGGGAGCTGGTGTGTCCATCCTTAGGCTTCCCGACAGCCCCTTGGCGCCTGCCCCGCCAAGGCCCGGCACAGGAGAAGAGGACGCCCTCATCGCGGACTATGCCAACTCCGTCTCCGAACGGGTCCGCACTGCGAACGCCAACTACGGCAGTCTTGAGGCCTTGACGGCGCTGCGGGAGGCCCACGGGGCTGACAGGTCCAGGAGGGCCGCAAACTACCTGAAGGGCGCCGTCGACGCCGTGAAGCGGCACCCCCGGATCGGAACCGATACTCAGAAGGCCATCGTTAGCCACTTCCGCAATGCCGACCTGAGCGCTGCCTTCTTTTGCCAGGTCTTAAGCCTTCCTTATCCCGGGATCCAACCGCTGACCCACGCCCGGAGAGGCCCTAAAACAGCAGCCGACTTCTACTGACCCGTGTGTGCGAAGGGCCGACGAGGGGCACGGGTGCGGATCTCGTCAGGTTCCCAGGCCGTAACGGAGGCAGTGGGCGGAGCCTTCCGAATTCCGCGGTCATTCCCTCCGGCAGCGCCTCAGACGTGGACCCTCGTGCTAGCAGTCCGACTGCGAGTTGTGCATGCGCGTCTCACCGTTGGTGGTAACGGTCTGGGAACTGTTGCGGCAGGTCTCGCCGTCCTCAGTAAAGGTGCTCGTGCTGTTCATCTTTGTCACCTTCTGGTTCAGCATGTAGTGCGTTTTGTAGTCAAACGTCGACATGGTGCCGTCGTCGTTCTGCACTGTCATCTGATCACGGGAGTTTGTGGTGTAGTACCCCTCTTCGATGACTCGGGCGACGCCGCGGTATTCGTAGGATGCCCCATTGGGGTAGCTGTATTCGACATGTCCCACTTGCGCGGGGTTGCCGGGTGAATCGGAGGGCGGCGCGGCCAGGGCCGGCGACGCCGTAAGGGCGAGGGCCAGGCCAGCGCCGGTGGTGAGGACGAAGCGGGTCATGCGGTTCATTCCGGGGTCCTTCCGTTTCGTGTCGGGCTCCCCAGCGCGCAGTGGATAAATCCTAACGATGGCGTAATTGCTCGTCAACCAGTTATCCGTTGGTGCCGCCCACCTTGGCCACCTCAACGTGTACCCCCGCATCCCGAAACTTCTGCACCTGCCCGGGGTCGGCGCCGTCGTCCGTCACCAGGGTCCACGGCAGCGCGAGCCGTGCCCAGGCGTGGAAGGGCCGCAGCCCGAGCTTGGAGGAGTCCGCCAACACGTAGACTTCCCGGCCCCGGCGGGCCATGAGCTCCTTGAGGCGGGTCTGGGCGTGGTCGGCTTCGCAGATGCCGTCCTCGGCGGTGACGGCGTCGGCGCCCAGGAATACCCGGTCGAAGCTCATCCGCTCCAGCCCAGCCTCGGCCAGCGGTCCCACAAAGCTCTGCGAAACGCTCCGGAGCCGGCCGCCGAGGCAGTCCACAACGATGCCCTCGGAATCGGCCAGCTCCTGCAGTGTGTTGATGCCCGGCGTCGTCACCGCCAACCGATCAAACCCGCGCAATTCGTGGGCAAGGGCACCCGCGGTGGAGCCGGCGTCGAGCAGGATGGACTCTCCGGGCTGGATTACGGACGCGGCCCAGCGGGCGATGGCGTGCTTCTGCTCAAACGCCTCGCCGGTACGCTGCCGCAGCGACGCCTCCGGGTGCGCACGCAGCGCCATCGCCCCGCCATAGGTGCGAGCCAGCCGGCCCTGCGAATTCAGCAGCGCAAGGTCGCGGCGGATCGTGGAGGCGGTCACCTCGAACCGGGCCGAAAGCTCCTCCACGGAGGCCAGGCCGGTGGTCACGGCAAGGTGGTAGATCTCCTCGCGCCGCGCGTTTGCGCTGAGCATTCCCGGTCTCCTTCCCATGGCAGTTGCGGACGGCAACGGCCGGTCAGCAATTCTACGCTGACCGGCCGTTATGCATGCTTTCCCCTAGACGGCCTCGTCACGCGACGGCGCCAGATCCACCGCCTGCCGCAGGGCCTCCAGAAGCGACTCGTGGTCCGCGACGTTCTTGCCCGCGATGTCGAAGGCAGTGCCGTGGTCAACGGATGTGCGAACCACGGGAAGCCCCACGGTGATGTTGACGCCGTTCTCCAGCCCGAGAACCTTCACCGGGCCGTGGCCCTGGTCGTGGTACTGCGCCACGACGAGGTCGAAGTCGCCGCGGCCGGCCAGGAAGAAGAGGGTGTCTGCGGGTAGCGGGCCAAAAGCGTCGATCCCGTCCGCCTGGGCCTTCTCGATGCCCGGCTGGATCTTTTCCGCCTCCTCCCCGTAACCGAACAGGCCGTTCTCGCCTGCGTGCGGGTTGATGGCACACACGGCGATCCGCGGGTTTTCGATGCCGGAGGCCTGCAGCAGTTCATAGCCGCGCTTGATGGTCCGGTAGACCAGGTCGCCGTTGATCTTGGCGATCGCATCGATCAGGCCGATGTGCGTGGTCACGTGGATGACCCGCATCTTGGGGGCGGTCAGCATCATGGAAACTTCCTCGGTGCCGGTCAGTTCGGCGAGGAGTTCGGTGTGGCCAGGGTACTTGTGGCCGGCGGCGTGCAGGGCCGCCTTGTTCAGCGGGCCCGTGCAGATGGCATCCACCTGGCGGTCCATGGCCAGGGCGACGGCTTTCTCGATGAAAAGGAATGAACCGTGGCCGGCAGCGGCCGAGAGCTCACCCCACGCGAGGTCCGCCGGGATGCAGTCGATGTCGAGCACATCGATGGTGCCCTCGCTGAACAAAGCCTCCGACGGTTCCGAGACCCTGCGCAGGGTCAGCGGGCTGGAGACGATGTCCGCGGCAAGCTGCAGCCGGCGGAGGTCGCCGATTACCAGCATGCGGGCCTTCGACCGGAGTTCCGCGTCAGCCAGTGCTTTGACGATGATTTCCGGGCCAATGCCGGCTGCATCGCCCATGGTGATGGCAACAATCGGGCGTCCCATTATTTGATACTCATTTCAGTCGTTGTGCCAGTAAGAAATTGTGTGGTCCGGGCCAGCGTACCGGCGTCCCCGAACGCGCCGGCCTTGGTGACCAGCAGGGGAAGGGGCTCGGGCAGCAGGCTCATCACGACGCCGGGCTCTATCTCGCCGAGGACAGTGAAGCTGCCCGCGCCGAGGGCCTTCAAAACCGCCGTGGCCGTTTCCCCGCCGGTCATGACGAGGGCGTCACAGTGCCCGACGCCCGCCGCGGTGGCGCGGGCCAGGGCCTCTGCCACCACAAGCGCCTGCGACTTGTCCACGACGCCCATCGGGTCCGGCGTCAGCACGACGTCGTTCCGGGTCATCACTTCTGCGACCTCGCGGGAAACGGCTGGCCCCTCCAGCGCGTTGTGGTCCAGCGTGATGTGCTCAGCGCCGGCGGCGACTAGCGCCTCGGTTTGCTGCCGGGCAAGGCTGGAGTAGCTGCCGATCACCGTCAGCGTCCTGCTGACGTGCTTGGGCTGCGCGATCCGCGCAGTTCCTTCTTCGCGTGCCGAGATGTGCGCCGCCAGTCCGCCCGAGCCCACAAGGAGTGCGGGAAAGTCCAGAAGGTCCGAGGCTGCTGCGATGGCTCCCAGGTCCTGGTCCGAGGAGGCATCCAGTACGACGGCGTCAATTCCGCGGGCGTGCACGGCCCGCAGCTGCCGCGCGAGTTCCTCGGGCGTGCGTCCGCGCGCTCCGGCGACGACTTCGGCGGTGAGGCCGCCGGCGGCAAGTGCCTGGGTGACGTCACCCCCGAAGCTTCCACCAGTGTTCTGGAGGCCGTTGACGTGGACGATGCCGCCTTGCGTGGTCCTGCCCGTGCCCGGAAAGGCCGGAGCCACGATGGCCAGAGCCTTGCCGCGGCCCCGGGTGATCCCTGTCAGTGTTGCCGCAACCTCAGCGCCGACATTGCCCCGAAGCAGCGAATCGACCTTCTTGAAGATCCTGCGGTCCTGCTCCAGGGCACGCCCGACGGCGGAGCTGGCGGCAGAGGCCGCCTCCGCCGCCGCCAGGTAGCGGCTTTCGGTGTTGATCGAAAGGATCTTAGCCTCGGGCCACGTGCCGTCGACGTCGAGGATTACAGAACTGCTGTGCGTGGGTCCGTAGGCTGCGGCAGCATCTGCCGCTCCCGTCAGGTCGTCGGCGATGATTGCCCAGCACGGGGTTGAGTCGGTGGTCATACTGCGTGCGCAACCTCAGGTGCTGCTGCGGCTTCCTTCGCCTTGAGGCGCTTGGCGTACCAGGCAACGATGATGGGGCAACCGATGGCGGTCACAACGACAGAAGCGGCAACCAGGACGGTGGCGGGTCCGGCGGCGGGGAGGTATGCAGGATTGGCTGCAGCCACCAGCATGGGGACCGTTGCCGCGTTGCCGGCGGTTGTGGCAGCGGCAAGACCGGCCAGGCCGGTGCCTCCGCTCAGCTTGTCAGCGAAGAAGAGCACAGCGCCGCCGACGATCAGCACGAACAGGCCGAGGGCGATACCCAGCAGGCCTGCGCTGAGCACCTTTTCGAGGTTCAGGCCAAAGCCGAGGGCGAGGGCGAAGAACGGGATAAGAACCGGCGCCGCGGAGGACAGGAACTTACGCATGGCCGGGTCGAGGGTGCCCAGGAGGACTCCAAGGAGCAGGGGGATAATGGCGCCCACCAGGGCCTGCCACGGGAAGGCCGACAGGCCCGCGACGCCCAGCGTCAGCATCGTCAGGAAGGGACCGGATTCAAGCGTCATGACGGAGTAGGCGGCAACGTCCTTCGGCTTACCATACTGGCCCATGAGCGCCATGTACATGCCGCCGTTGGTGTCATTCAGGGCTGCCAGGATGGCCAGGACGGACAAACCTGCAAGGAGCCCGCCCTCGATGGGAAGTTCGCTCATGAACCTGCCGGCAATGACACCGATGATCACCGCGAACAGGACCTTGGCGCCGAAAAGGACGCCGCCCTTCTTCAGGATGTAAGGAGTGGCCTTGATGTCGATGCTTGCACCCATGCAGACGTAGAACACGGCCAGGATCGTGGTGCCGCCGGTGAAGAGAGCGCCCGTGAACGAGCCGAAAAACTTGGCAGAGTCAGGCGCGAAAGTGGCCAGAAGGGCACCGATGAGAAGGGGGATCAGCATCATGCCGCCAGGGACTTTTTCCATGGTGGCCTTGATCGGAACAGACATGCAGCAACCTCATTGTTGTCGGGGGAGAGGGGGATCGAGCCGCCCGGCTTCGACCATGATAAGGATCATAATGAGTAATGCGCGTTTAGCGCAAGCCCATATGCGCGAAACGCGCAAGACTATTTCCTTTCAAGCGCCGTGCCGGCGGCAGGCGCGCTGCCCTTGGCACCGCCCTTGACAGCAACACCGGGCTTGGGGAATATCAGAAGTCCGGTGCGCATTGCTGTCCCTCGCAAGCCGTCTTGCGGTCCGGATTCCCGAAGGGGTTGCCCGATGCGGTCAGCGCTCACTCGTCCCAGATTCTTCCGGAGTGTGGCCGCGACCGCCGCCGCCATTCTGGCGGTCTCTACCGCGGGTTGCACGGGTGCCCCGGAGCAGGGCGGGTCCGCCACGCCTGACGTACGGATCGCTGCCGTCGGCGACATGAACGACGCAGGGAACATTGACCCTGACAGCCCGTCCGGCCGGAACGCTGCTGCGATCACCCGGCTCGTGCAGGACAACGAGATCGACGCGTTCCTGGGTCTCGGCGACTTCCAGTACGACACCGCCTACTGCGACGACTACGTGAACTACTGGGCTACCCTGTGGAGTGGCACGATGCCCAAGTTGTACTGGGTTTCGGCCCCCAACCATGACTGGGAACCCGGCCGCAACGAGGACCTCGACAATTTCATGAACGGCCAGTGCCCGGGGTCTCCGGAGAAGGCTGCGATCAACATGGAGCGTGGACGCATCGGCAACGGGGAGGCGTACTCGAAGGACCTTGGGAACTGGCACTTCGCGTTCCTGTCCTCAGCGCACTGGCGGTACAACCCCGCACAGGCCGGGGCGATGACAAGATGGCTGGACAGGGACCTCGCCGCCGCGAAGGAGGCGGGGAAGCACCTGGCGGTGGTGCACCATGAGCCCTACTTCACGTCGACCACGGCCGAGCACGAGCGGGCTGGCGACCACAAGCCGTGGATCGATGTGATGTGGAAGCACCGGGTCCGCCTGACCCTGTCAGGATCACAGCACAATTACGAGCGGTCATGTCCGGTGAACAATAAGGACAAGTGCGTCGACGACGGGATGACGGCGTTCCAGGTTTCCACGGGCGGGATTGCACTCCGCCCCTTCACCAGTAGTCCGCGCTACATCGAGAAGCGGTTCAGCGACACACACGGATTCCTTCGGCTGACGTTGCATTCTGACGGGTCCTTCGATTGGAACTTCGTTGCAACACGGGGGCCGAGCACGGACTCGGGGACGCGTCCCGCGCCGTAGCTAGATACATCCAGAGCACTAGCTGATGGCGGTCATGACGTTCCAGCCGTCGCCGACGTTGATGCGCCAGCCGAAGAGGCCGTTGCCGGTGCCGGGGTAGGTCCAGAGGGTGCCGTTGGTGTCGCGGGCGGTGAGGTCGGGTTTGCCGTCGCCGGTGAGGTCGCCGGCGGCGCTGATGGCGGTCATGACGTTCCAGCCGTCGCCGACGTTGATGCGCCAGCCGAAGAGGCCGTTGCCGGTACCGGGGTAGGTCCAGAGGGTGCCGTTGGTGTCGCGGGCGGTGAGGTCGGGTTTGCCGTCGCCGGTGAGGTCGCCGGCGGCGCTGATGGCGGTCATGACGTTCCAGCCGTCGCCGACTTTGATGCGCCAGCCGAAGAGGCCGTTGCCGGTGCCGGGGTAGGTCCAGAGGGTGCCGTTGGTGTCGCGGGCGGTGAGGTCGGGTTTGCCGTCGCCGGTGAGGTCGCCGGCGGCGCTGATGGCGGTCATGACGTTCCAGCCGTCGCCGACTTTGATGCGCCAGCCGAAGAGGCCGTTGCCGGTGCCGGGGTAGGTCCAGAGGGTGCCGTTGGTGTCGCGGGCGGTGAGGTCGGGTTTGCCGTCGCCGGTGAGGTCGCCGGCGGCGCTGATGGCGGTCATGACGTTCCAGCCGTCGCCGACTTTGATGCGCCAGCCGAAGAGGCCGTTGCCGGTGCCGGGGTAGGTCCAGAGGGTGCCGTTGGTGTCCCGGGCCAGGAGGTCGGGCAGACCGTCGCCGGTAAAGTCCCGTGCTGCCGCCACAGGAGCAGGGAGCCAGGCCTCACGGCCCGTGTTGAGCAGGCGGTTAGGCGTGCCCGGTGACGCGCCGGTGATAACACCCGGGACGGCGGCTGAGGTTAGCTCCGCGGAAACTCCTGCCGGCGCATGCCCGGGGTTTTGGGACAGGACTACGGCCGCAGCCCCGGCAACGTGCGGGGCGGCCATGGACGTTCCGTTCAAGGTGGCCGTCGCCGTCGTCGAGGTGTGCCCGGCTGACAGGATGCCGACGCCGGGCGCGTAGAGGTCAACGCAGCTGCCGTGGTTCGAGAACCATGCCTGGCGGTCCGAGGAATCGCTGGCTGCCACAGTCAGCGCCTCGGGCACCCGTGCGGGGGACCGGGTGCAGGCATCCACCCCGGTGTTGCCTGCGGCCACGACTGTTGTGACGCCGTCGCTGATGACGCCCCGGACGGCCGCGTCCACCACACTGTTGGCCCCGCTGCCTAGGCTGAGGTTGGCGACGGCGGGTGTCCCCGCGGCGTGATGCGCCGCAATCCAGTCAAGGCCCGCGACGACGTCCGAATCGTAGCCGGAGCCTTCGCAGTCAAGGACGCGAACCGGAACAATGGTCGCGGCCTTCGCCACCCCGAACGTCCTGCCGGCGATGGTTCCGGCAACGTGGGTGCCGTGTCCGTTGCAGTCGCCGCTGCCCAATCCGTCGGCGACGGCGGTCCAGCCCGCCGCGACCCGCCCGCTAAAATCCGTGTGCGCAGCCAGCACTCCGGTATCGATCACATAGGCGTTGACGCCGGCCCCTGAGGACGGCGGCGTGAACGTGCCGGAGAGCGGGAGCGACTGTTGGTCGATCCTGTCCAGCCCCCACGGCGGCGACTGTTGGGTCTCATCCAGCGAAACGGGCGCGTCCACCTCGATGGCCGCGATCCGGGGCGAACGGGCCAGGGCAGCGGCCTGCCCCTTCGTGGCTGTGATAACTGCACCCCGCACCGCGGCGGAGAAGGTTTTTCCCACGGCCACGCCCTGGGACCGCAGGCCCTGGGCTTCGTTGGCGACGTCGGCGCCTGGGGAAAAGCTGACCAGGTACCGTTCTGTGCCGCCCTGGTCGGGCTGGCCGGGCGCCACAGCAGAGGTTGCCGCAGCAGCTGGCAAGGCTGCCGGCAGAACAGCGGCCGCAACCATGAAGGCGCCAAGGGCGCCCAGCAGTCGTTTCGAAGATGGCATGGTTATCTTTCCCCCCTGTGCACTCCGGCTGAGCCCGAAGCCTGTCCCGACGCTGGGTCCCGCCCAGAAAACCGGCCGCTGTGGACCTAGAAAAGTCTACAGGAGCAGTCCGGGCCACGGCCGCTGGCGAGCCGCAGGGGGAATCCCGCAACTCCTTTCAAAGGTTTGCCGGCGTGGCACAGTGGCTTTATGAGCATCGAACAGTGGTGGGCAAAACTGCAGCCATCCACGAAGGAGTGGCTGATCGAGAACAACGGCGACGTGGTCCCGCCGGCGGTGGTGGCAGAGATTGCCCAGGCGGGCGGACCGCCCAGTGACGATTCATGGTGGGCGAGCCAAAGTGAAACCCAGGGGCACTATTTCCCCGACGACGCCATCGACTGGGTCGAGACAACCGCGAACGACGAGGCCGCCGAATAGCACCTTGCGCCTCCTGTGGCGTTCCCCGCCCAGCGGATCCTAACTGGCAGGAGTTCGCGGTGGCGCCCGTCTTCAAAGCGTGGCGGGAATCGGGCGCCCAGGGAAGAGCGTGGAGTATTGCCGCCGGTACATGCGGCGTCCGACCAGCCGGTAGGCAAGCCGGACCGGCAGGGGGATTTCCTTGAACAGTTCCGCCCGGTCCTTGGGCGGATTCGTGGCAAGCACCATGCCGAGGTAGGCCACCATGAACTTCTTGTCGAACTGCTCAATCCCGTGCTGGCCCACCCCTTCCATCTCCTTCTGGTTCATCACCCGGTCCACTACGGGCATCACCTCGGTGACCTCACGGCGGAGGTGCACCTTGAGGACGGATGAGAGGTCCTCGTAGAGGTCGGCGAGTTCCGTGCCCGCCTCGGTGTCCGCCGTTTGCATCCAGCGCAGCCTGACAGGCTCGATGGCCTCAAGCCGCTGCGTGACCTGCTTATGCTGTTCAAGCATCAGGCCCACGTGCAGGGCGCAGGCCGGCGCGCGCTCCGCAATTTGCGGGTACATGAGCAGGTCTTCGCCCTCGTGGTGGACGTGGAGCACCTTGTCGAAGTTCCCGAGCACCTCACCCACGTACGCGGCCCGGCCGGTATCGCCGGGCCTTACGGAACGCACCAGGCCGGGTGCTTCGTCGTAGGCCCACAGGAAAAAGCGGTGGATGCGCCGCATGGCCGCCGTCCCGGTACACAGGACCGGCCCGGACGGAAGTGGAGCCGCGGTCTCGCCGGGCTGCATGGTGAAGAAGTCGGTCATCGGTGGCCCCTAACGGCGCTGAATCGAGACCAGGACCTCTCCCCGGGAGCATCGTATCGCTCGCCTCCGGGCCGCACAATGGCCTGCAGGACGGGTCCCTCGGCTCGCCGGAACTGCCTACCCAATGTGCGTTAGGGGGCGCCGTTGCCTGTAATGCCGCCGTGGCCAGTGCCAGACTTAAAATGACCCGTGGACATTCAAAGAAGGTCTGCCATGACGACCCACAGCCATCGGCCGCGCGGGTGGGCGGCCCGGCATGACGTCCTGCTTTACCTTGTGCTGGCATACGTTATCGCGTGGTCCATCTGGCCGCTGGTCCTGTTGAACCCGGTGAGCAGCCCGCTGGTTCCGTTTGGGCCGGGGCTGGCCGCCGTCCTGGTTGCCGTCACGGCGGGTGGCCGCAGGGAGTTGTTCGGGCTTCTGCGCCAGCTGGGGCGGTGGCGGGTCCATCCGGGATGGTACGGCGTTGCGCTGGGTGTGCCCTTGGCCGTGGCGGGCATCGCCTTTGGGGCTGCCGTCATGGCCGGAGCGCCGGTCCCGCGCTGGGAACCGTCCGATCTTCTGCAGGTTGCCGGCTCCATCGCTGTCACAGTGGTCATCGTGGGGATCTTCGAGGAGCTGGGCTGGCGGGGCTTTCTCCTGCCGCGGCTGCAGCGCGGCCGGAGCGCGCTGGCGGCCGCAGTGTTGGTAGGCCTGGTGTGGCTGCCGTGGCACCTTCCCGAATTCGTGTCGGATCCGGGCCAGCGGCCCCTTGCCCCATTCGCGATCTACATCCTGGGACAGTCGGTGGTGCTCGCCTGGCTCTACAACAGCTCCCACGCAAGCCTGCCGATGGTCATCCTGTTCCACGCCGCCCTCAACAGCTACGCGAGGTTCTTCCTTTCCGAACTGCAGGGAGGCGGCCCATACCTTGTGGCGTGGTACGCCCTGGCCGGCGTGACCGCCGTCCTTGCCCTGGCTGTCACGGCGTATGCCGGCAGCCGCAACCTTGCCAGGAGTGAACTCAAGCCTGTCCACTAGCGCAGCGGGACCTGCCGTTGCGCTGGCGCCGGACCTAAGTCCCTGTTCCGGGAGGCGGTTTAAAGCGTAGGTTGAAGGAGAGTCCCGGAACAGCGGGGCCAGCGCGAGGGGGCATCATGACCAAGCCCAGGGTTTCGGCATTCAGCGTTCTGGGGCTCTGCGCCCTGTTCACGCTCTCAGGCTGTTTCGGCCCTCCGTCCCCGTCGCCCACAGGCAGCGCCTCGTCCCCGGGCTCCTCCGGGACGGCCACGACGACGGCGACCCCCACCTCGCAGGCCAGCGCACCGGTGACTGCATCCCCCACGGCGACAGCGCCGCCGTCGTCCGTTCCAGCGAGTCCGCCGGCGACGGCGGAACCCGCCCCGCCCGGCCTTCCCGAGCAGGTGGCCCCGCTGACGGTCTACTACGTGGCCATCGACGATAACGGCATCTCCGGGCCCAGGATCGGCTGCGGCGACAGCCTTGTTGCCACCACCACCGCACCCGTCCGCTTCACGGACCAGGTGGGCCCCAGCGTCGGCGCGCTGCTGGCGAACAAGAGCCGCGACGTCGGCATGTCGGGGCTGGTGAACGTCCTGTACCAATCGGACCTCCAGTATGTGGGCGGCGAGCTGGACGGCAGCACCATCACCATTTATCTGGAG
Source organism: Pseudarthrobacter sp. L1SW (assembly GCF_020809045.1). Classification (NCBI taxonomy): domain Bacteria; kingdom Bacillati; phylum Actinomycetota; class Actinomycetes; order Micrococcales; family Micrococcaceae; genus Pseudarthrobacter; species Pseudarthrobacter sp. L1SW. Next base: position 1,099,093 of record NZ_CP078079.1, read on the forward strand.
GGGCAGTTCATGCTCGGCGGCGTGTGCGACATTCCGCGCGCGAAGGCACAGCTGGAGTACACCGCCATGACGGCCGCGGGGGCCACAAGCGCCCGGGTGTTCGTCAATGGACGGCCGATCGACGAGGTGCTCAGCCTCAAGTAGCGCACGGGAGCAGGAACCGAAATGCCCCCGGCAGCAGCGGGAGCTGCGGCCGGGAGCATTTCGTAACCCGAAGGGGCGCCGGTACGTCGTCCGGAAAAGGGTTCAGGCGTGCGCCTTGCTGTGCCCCTTGGTGAGGACCAGGGCGAGGGCCACCATTCCAACGCCGAGCAGCAGGTGCAGGACGTTGTCGAAGCCGTTCAACGGGACGAAGTTGCCGGCCGAATCCTGCGGAACCACCAGGCCGTAGACAAAGAGGACCAGGTAGATGATGCCGCCGTAGAGCAGGAAGGAACGCGCTCCGCCCGCAGTCCGGGCCAGGGCAATGCCGGCTGCGCCGAAGAGCAGGTGGACGATGTTGTGCAGGGCCGAGACCTGGAAGAGGCCCAGCAGCATGGCTTCGGAGTGGTGGCCGGCGAAATGCAGCTGGTCGAAGTTGGCCGTGATGCCCGGCACGAAGCCGAGGACGCCGACCAGCAGGAATACTGCACCCACAGCCAGTGATGCCTTTTGCACGTTGGTGCGGGTTGCCAAGCCTGTGTTCGTGTGAGTTGCCATGGTTTCTCCTGAATGCGATATGCGTCTATGGGTTCAGCTGGAGGTTTTTACCTGCCGGCCCAAAGGGTTACGCCAGCAATTCGGGTCATATCGCATTTCGGATGGGTGCGCACTTAAAAATGATTTATACGAGTGCTCTATCCAGCCACTCATGATGCGAGCAAGATAACCGTATGAAAAAAGCAGCCATCGCCGGTTTCGCGGCGGCAATCATAGGATTCAGTGGAATTACATTTGCGGCCCAGGGCAATGCTGCTGCTGAGCCGTCATTCATCGCGGGCCAGATTATGGTGAAATTCCGCGACGACCGCGCTGCCGCGGGTGCGCTGCGCGGGCACGGCCTCAGCGAGGGCCCTGAAATCGGCAGCACCGGTGCACAGCTGATCAAGGTGCCGGAGGGGCGGGAACTTCAACTTATTGAAGCCCTCAGCCGGAACCCTGTGGTGGAGTATGCCGAGCCGGACAAGATCGTCAGGCCTGCCACAAATGACCAATACTTCCCGGACCAGTACGCCCTGCAAAATGATGGCCAATCGTTCACCAACACCGCCGGCACTGTGACTGTTGACGCGGGAACGCCTGACGCCGACGTGGACGCCGTTGAAGCGTGGAGCGTCACCACCGGGAGTGAGATCGGAGTTGCGGTCCTCGATTCCGGCGTCGCAACCGACAACCCGGACATCAACCCGAAGGTTGTGGCACGGGCAAACTTCACCACTGCACGAAACAATGAGGACAATTACGGCCACGGCACTCACGTCGCCGGCATCGTAGCCGCCATCGGCGGCAACTCCATTGGCGTCGCCGGTGTTTGCCCTGGCTGTAAAATTCTGGCCGGCAAAGTCCTCAGCGACACAGGAATGGGCTCAAGCTCCGGCCTTGCCAACGGCATCAACTGGGCGGTCAACAGTGGCGCGAAGGTCATCAACATGAGCCTCGTCGTGGGAGCATCAACCACTCTTCAAACTGCCGTCAACAATGCCTGGAGCAGGAATGTGGTGCTCGTGGCGGCAGCAGGCAACGGGAGCAGCACGTCCATGATGTACCCGGCCGCCTATACCAACGTCATTGCCGTCGGAGCTACCGACAACACGGATTCCAAAGCCTCGTTCTCAACCTACGGCGCCGATTGGGTGGACGTCGCCGCACCGGGAGTCAGTGTCTACTCCACCTTCCCCAACCACAAGTTCGTGATCGGGAGGCAGAACGGCCGTTCCCAGGGTTATGACATCGGCAGCGGCACCTCAATGGCCGCGCCAATCGTTGCCGCGGTGGCCGCCCTTGCGTGGAAGTCCCATGCAGGCGCCGACAACAACTCAGTCCGCGCAAATGTCGAATCAACAGCCGAGCTGAAGGCTGGCATGGAAACCTGGTGGAAGTACGGCCGCGTGAACGCAGACCTGGCCGTCCGGCAAGGACTTTTGTGAGTGCCGGGGGCGCCGGATTGTTGGGTCCATAGTCCTCTGGACGCCCCCGCCCGGGAGGCTTAATTTGGGAGTAAGCGGATAAAGGAAATCTGATGAAGCGCTTGGTCCTGGGCGTCTGCACGGTGGCCCTGCTGTCCCTGGGGTCAGGACCGGCTGCAGCCGCTCCTCCCAACATCTACCACACGATTTCGAGCACCCACGGTTCGGCAGCGGTGGTGGCCACCGCCGGCTGCGAGCGGACAGAAATCTTCGTCTCCTCAAGCCTGGCCATGTACGCGGGTCAACCGGGTCCGGTGAACAAGCAGGGCCTGACAGGCGTGTTGGTGCGCATTACGGACATCTGTGCGGTGGCGCCCGGCGGGATCGGTACCGCGGCCGGTGGCGGCGCGGTGCTGTTCCAGGCGGATGGCCAGAACATGGCGCCGCTGGTGGTGGATCCCCGGCTGACCAGCGCGTCCGTTGCCACGCAGTTGCCGGGGACGGACGGGGACGGCAACCCGGTGACCATCAGCCTCGCGGCATCGTGGACCGGCACGGGGCCGCTTGAGCATGACACCGGCCATGACCACCAGAACTTCCCGGGCGTGGGCAACGTCAACTCGACCGGCAACAACCTGCGTCGTACTGCCACAGCCACTGTTTCAGTTGCAGTCAACGGACTGACGGCTGCGGGCACCGACACCGAGGCATCCCTGACCCAGGTGAAGTCACGCTGCATCGAAATTGCCCGGCCGGGAGTGGAAGAGTTCTTCCCCTGCTTCGGGTTCCCAGGGTAGCCGGCCAGGCTCCCGCCGAGCGCATGGCTGACCTCAACGTCAAGGAGCGGGGCTTCCTCCACCTGCCGATCGCCACCGCCGCGTCCCAGCCTGCCGAGCAGGTGCTGCAGCACTTGGGCTCCAGCCCGGAGGGGCTGTCCGTCCCGGAAGCGGCTGCCCGGCTCGCTGCCCTCGGGCCCAATGCCGTCCGCACCCACCGCGCCAACATCTGGGCCGTGCTGGGCAGGCAGTTCGCCAGTCCCATCCTGATCCTGCTGATCGTCACGGCCGCCCTGTCCCTCGTCCTGGCCGATGCCACCAACTCTGTGGTGATCGGCGTGATCCTGATGGTCAGCGTGGGGCTTGGCTTCACCAACGAGTTCCGCGCCGAGCGTGCGTCCGAGGCTTTGCACTCCCGGGTCACCCACCGGGCCGTGGTGCTGCGCGGCGGAACCACCAGTGAAGTGGACGTCACCGCCCTGGTGCCTGGCGACGTCGTCCATCTTTCCCTCGGTGCCATCATCCCGGCGGACATCCGGCTGCTGGAGGCCAACGACCTCCTCTGCGACGAGAGCATCCTGACGGGGGAGTCCCTGCCCGCTGCCAAGGACCCTGGGCCGGTGGCGGCCGGCGCGGCCCTGGGAGACCTCGCCTCCTGCGCGTTCATGGGCACCGTCATCCAGTCCGGCGCCGGCACAGGGGTGGTGGTGGCCACGGGCGGCCGCACCGAATTCGGGCGGATAGCGCTGGGCCTGGGCGAGCGGCAGCCGCAGACCGAGTTCCAGCTGGGGCTCAAACGGTTCTCGTTCCTGCTGCTGCAGGTTGCCGTGGTGCTCACCACGCTGATCTTCATCGCCAACCTGCTGCTGCAGCGCCCGCTCATCGAATCGCTGCTGTTCTCCCTGGCCATCGCGGTGGGCATCACGCCCCAGCTGCTCCCCGCCGTCGTCAGCACCAGCCTGGCCATCGGCACCCGCCAGCTGGCGAAGCGGAAGGTGCTGGTGAAGCGGCTGGTCTGCATCGAGGACCTGGGGGACATGGACATCCTCGTCACGGACAAGACCGGGACGCTCACGGAGGGGCGGATCAGCTTCACGGGCGCGCTTCCCGCCGCGCCGGACGTGTCCGACGCCGGCCTGGTCACCTTGGGCCTGCTGGCCACCGAGGCGGACTATACCGAGGCCAAGCTGTCCTCCGCGGGGCAGAACCCGCTGGACGCCGCACTCTGGGACAGCCGCGGCGCGGCGGGGTTTGACCCGGGACGCTTCGAGCGGGTTGACCTGGTGGCGTTCGACCACCGGCGCCGCCGCACCACCGTCCTGGTCCGGGAGGACGGCGGGCCCGCCCGCCTGGTCACCAAAGGCGCGCCGGAGGACGTCCTGGCATTGTGCGGCCCCACTCCGCCTCCGGTGCGGGCCATGCTGGAGGAACAGTTCGACGCCGGTGCGCGGGTTGTGGCGGTGGCCGCGCGCCCGGCTGCCGGGCTGGCCCAGCTCACTCCCGGCGACGAGCGCGGCCTGGCTCTTGCCGGATTCCTGGTATTCCTGGACCGGCCCAAGGCCAACGCCAGGGAATCCCTGGACCGGCTGGAGGAGCTGGGGATCACGGTGAAGATCGCCACCGGGGACAACGCGAAGGTTGCAGAAAAGGTCTGCGCGGACCTGGACGTGAAGTCCGGGGGGACGTTGTCCGGCGCCGATATCGATGCGCTCTCCGACGACGAACTCGCTGCCGCCGCCGGCCGGGCCACCATCTTCGCCCGCGTTTCGCCCGAGCAGAAGGCGAGGATCATCACGCTGCTGCGGCAAAGCGGCGGGTCCGTGGGCTTTATGGGGGACGGCGTCAACGATGCCCTTGCCCTGCACAAGGCGGACATCGGCATTTCCGTTGACAGCGCCACGGACGTGGCCAAGGACGCCGCCGACGTCGTGCTCCTGGACAAGGACCTCGGCGTCCTGGCTGAAGGCGTCCGGGAAGGCCGCCGGATCTTCGCCAACACCATCAAGTACGTGCTGATGGGCACGTCCAGCAACTTCGGCAACATGTTCAGCGCCGCCACGGCATCCGTGGTGCTGAGCTTCCTGCCCATGCTGCCGGGCCAGATCCTGCTCAACAACCTGCTCTACGACACCGGCCAGCTGGCCATCCCGGGGGACCGGGTGGACAAGGAACAGCTGCGCGCGCCGTCCCACTGGAACATCGGGTTCATCCGGCGCTTCATGCTGCTCTTCGGACCCATCAGCTCGCTCTTCGACTTCGCCACCTTCGCCCTGATGCTGGTGGTGTTCGATGCCGTGCCGGGGGAGTTCCGGGCGGGGTGGTTCATCGAATCCATCGCCACCCAGACACTCATCATTTTCGCGATCCGGACCCGGCGCGTGCCGTTCCTGCGCAGCCGCCCTTCCGCCGGGCTGCTCGGGGCATCCCTGGGCGTGGTGGCGTTGGGCATCTTCCTCCCGCTCTCACCGCTGGCAGGGGTGCTGGGCTTCGACCCGCTGCCGGTCCCGTTCTTCCTGGCCCTGCTCGGCATGATCGTGGTCTACCTGGTCCTGGTGGAGTTCGCCAAGCACTGGTTCTTCTCCCGCAGCGCCCAGCTGCTGCCTGCCGGGCCGGTGACCGTCCGCCGTCGTCCGGACACGCACCACCTCTCCCGCCGCGCCTTCCGGTTCAGTGCACCGGTGAGGGTGCGCCCGCTCGAGGTGCGCCGCCGCCGTCGCCGTACTTCCCTTCCGCCCGCTGCTTGATGCCGCGCAGCATCCCCACCTCCATGTAGTGGTGCAGCGGGTCGCCGATGAACATGTCGACGGCGCGGGCCAGCAGCAGCGCGCCGGGCACCTGCCGCACGGCCGACGCGGCAGCCCTGGTCAGCGCAGGGGCGTCGGGCGCGGCGCCCTGGAGCGCGGCACCGATGTACCCCGTTCCCCGGTACCGGACGATGAGGCGGGTGCAGTTGTTGGGGAGGGGCCGCAGCACGAACGTCTCTCCCGCGACGAGGTGCCGGTTGGGCTCGATCTCCGTCACGGTTGCGTAGGCGCCACCGCCGTAGGGCACCTGGTCGCCTACCTTGAGATCCTGCAGTTCCGGGTGGATGCGCGCAGCCGAGTGCTTGCCTTCGACGTACCGGGCACGGACCATGGCCCGTTCCACGAGGTCGTGGCTGTAGAACCCGGCGCGGTAGATCCCCATTTGCACGATCCAGGGCCACACCTGCTCCGGCGGGGCCTCGATGGTGATGGCCCGGGTGCTCTGGAACGCCGGGCGGGGCACCCGGTCATCCCCGGGCAGGGGCTCAACCGCTTCCTCGCCCTGGGTGCCCCACCGCAGCATGGCCGGACGCCACAGGAGGTACGCAAGCTTGAGCACAAATGACCCGGTGAGCACCGCTATTGCCGTGCGGTCTTTCATCCCACAGCCTTCCACCTACTGCCCAGTGGCCACTTCCCAGCAGCGCGCCGTCGCCCAGGTTTCAGCGTGAACCCGGGCGGGCTTCGGCCGACGCCTTGATGCTGGCAAGGAGTTCCGCCTGGCTGCGCTCGGACATCTTGATGACCAGCGAGTCAACCGCGGCCTCCGCCATGTTCCGGGGGACAACATCTGAGCGCATGTGCAGCCGGGTTCCGCCGTTCTCCGGAGCCACCTCCACCTTGAACACCGGACCCAGGGCCGCCTTTGACGTGAAGTACTGGTTTGGGACGAACTCGGTGTACTCGTGCGTCGTCTTAAGGGGGATGCCGAGGACCTTCCACGCAACCTGGAAGGTGGTCCCCACACCCTCCGGCGTGGTTTTCAGGTCGGAGACCTGGACGTCCTGGCCCAGCCAGACCCGAGGATCCTTGACCAGGTCAAAGACCTCCTGCACCGGCGCGGCGATGGTGATCCCATCCGACCAGGTCAGCATCTGGGTGAACTTTTTCTCGCCGGGCTCAGGGGCTGTCTTCTCCCCGGTCTCCAGCAGGCTCTTGATGTTGGCCACCATGCCCTGGACGTCGTTTTCGGTGATCCGGGCGAAGATGGCCTGGACCGGCACCCGGACGACGGGCGCGGGGATGTCCAGGTGCTCCTCGACGGTCAGCTCCGTGCCGCCGTTGGCCGGTTCCAGGGAGAACGTGAGCACAGGTCCCACGGACGCCTTGGAGACGATCTGCTTGTTGGGAACCACCTCCCGGTACTCGTGGGTCACGCCCATGTGGATGCCCCACATGTTGGCAGACCACCGCGCGGAGGTGCCCACGCCGTCGGGCTTGACGTCGAGGTGAGTCACTTCGGACTCGCCGGCATGGCGGTCATCCAGTTCGTGGGGTCGCTCAGGAAGGAGAACACCCTTTCCACCGGGACGTTGATCGTGGTGCTCCGAACGACGTTCTTGCTCATTTCATCTCCTCTCGGGCAGGAGCGTGCATCTCAGCTCCTGGTTCCAGTGCAGTCCCAACGGAGCAACGGAAACAGAGGAAAAGGTCCCAGCAGGCCCGCATGCTTCCGCCGCAGTTACCGGGCCGCTCCCTCCCGCGGGGTGGACCGGATCACCCGGATTACTCCCTGCGAGGACATTAGGACCGGCGGTCCCGGGACTGCACCAGTGTTGCCCACAGGTGCCACAGCATTCCGGCGAAGGTGACCAGGAACGCGGCCAGGGCCAGCCACAGCTCGGTGCGGCCGATCGCAGCGACCAGGGGGAGATGGTCTGCCTGGCCCAGATAGATGCCGGCTACTGCATACATGCCGAGGGGAAAGATGACGCTCCAGAGGCCGGGCTCGAAGGAGAGCGGCACGCGGTGGATCACGTGCCGCCACCACCCTGCGGCAAGGAGCACCGGGAACAGCCACGACGCGAAGGCCCAGAACACTACGGAGGATCCTGCAACGAGTCCCCGCGTCGCATCGACCATGGGCGCCCCGGCCATCTCGACGATCCGCGCCCCGGCGAGGACGCTGATGGCCATGGCGCCCATTGATACGAAGTACTGCGGGCGGAGGTCCTCCGGCCGGATGGGGTAGGTCATGAGCCGCAGCGAAACGAAGATTCCCACCGCGGCGTACAGGATGAGCCCCACTGACCAGGCGACGACGGCGGTCAGCGCCAGGGCGGCGCGCCCGTCCAGCCTGCCATCCCAGACGCACGCCCAGCACGTTGGTCCCGGCAATAAAGGTGAAGAAGCCGAATGCGCGGGCGGGGTCCATGAAATCCCGCCGCATGTCCGCCGGATACCTGGCGAGGCGCACCAGGCTGAGCAGCAGGATCACAGCGTAGGAGGATGCGCAGACCACCAGGAGTGCGGCGGAGAGTGCGTGGAAGCCTTCCAGTTCCAGCCCCACGGAGATGATCCCGCTGGCCATGGTGAGCGCGAAGTACCCGGGCGTGAGGGTCCTGACGGCGTCCAGGACACGGGAACCGAAAGACCTGGGGACACCGATGGCCGTGTTCATGGCACCAAGCTTAGGGCTGCCGGTTCCCGCATTCATGAGCTTCAGGCACCGAAAAAACGGTCCAGCGCCCAGTGCCAGCTGGTCAGTTCCTGCTCCAGCCGAACGGAGGAACCGTGCACGTCATGGCGGAATGCGTCATACAGCTAGACCTCTTCACCGGACAGGCGCCCGAGCGCCGCAGCGGACGGCGACGGCTTGCTGCCCCACACCTCCCGGTGGGCCGGCAGGGTGGCCTCATCCACCAGCGTCCCGCTGGTTGGGGCCGGTGAATGCCTTCATGAACAAGGAGATGGCAGCGGTGCTAAATTCCCGTCCCGCCTAAGCTGCACGTCGCCACTGACAATCACCGGTCAGCCGCGGAGGTCGTCCACGGTTTCTGCCGTGCTGGCATCGTTTTCCGCCTGCTCCCAGTGCCGGCGCAGCAGTTCGGCCAGCCGCTGGGGCTCAATCCGGTGCGGAGGGTCGAAGTGGTGGCGCTTGGGGAACACCTCCAAGTGGAAGTCAGGGAAGAAGACCCTCGCCAGCCGGCTCGCAATCTCGCCATATTCATCCGGGTTGCTCAGTGCGCCCAGGGCGTAGAACACGGGCGGTTGAAAGGCAGCCAAACGTGCCCTGTCCAGGTTGTACGTCCTGAAGGTCCGCAGGAACGCCTTGATCCCTGCGGGCCGCTTGGCCATCCACGGCGGCGGGGGACCCGGTGGCGGCGGCGGAAGGACGACGTCGGGCCTGACTCCCAGCCTCATGAAGGCGGGCATGAACTGCTCGGGCGGAAGAGCATCCAGCGGCTCGTACTGCTTCCAGAGTTCGGCGTGGGCGGGGCTCCAGTCCCAGTTCCCGGCCCAGGCAGGTTCAAGGAGGGCCAGGCTGAGCAGCCTGTCCGGGTGCTTGGCCGCGAAAGCCAGCGCGGCCGCGCCGCCGCCGGAGTAGCCAACAAGGTGGAATGTCTCCCACCCGCGGGCGTCAGCCTCCCGCAGCACGCCCTCGACCTCGGTGTCCAGGCTCCAGCCGGGCGGCGGCTCGTCGTCCGCGTAGAGCTCCAGGTCCTTGGCAACCGCCTGCACGTCGGGCCCCAGGGCTTCAATCAGCGCGCCGTACGCCAGTTCGGCGGGAAGGACGGAGCCCGGAAGCAGGATGACCCGAATCGGTTTCATGGAAAAAACCCTACGCCGGGGCCGGGCGTTGGCAAGGGGGCGTTTCCCGGTGTCAGCTTCCCAGGCCGGTGATGTGCCCGGCCACGAATTTGGCGTCGTCACCCACCAGCGCCAAGGTGGCCGAGGCGTGCCTCGTCAGCCAGGGCAGCCCGACGGCGTACAGGCCGGTGACCTCCGTGACGCCCCGGGAGTGCCGGGGGTAGTCCCACCCGTCCAGCACCGGAATGTCCAGGAAGCTGAAGTCCAGGCCGTATCCGGTGGCCCAGATGACCGATGTGATGCCCTCCGCGTCCAGGTCCAGCCGCGCGCCGGACTCCGCGGGCAGCCAGGCGTCGGCTGTCGGTGTCTCCGGCGGCGGGGCATCAATGCCGGCCGCCGCAATGTAGGCGTCCGCCATCAGCTTCAGGCGCTGGCCGAACCCTGCCTCAACCATCGCCAGGCGTTCGGGGAGGTCGTCGCTGAAGGTGAGGACGCCGTCGTCGGTTCCCTCAAAGCGGCCATGCAGCCGGACGCCGCGGCGGCCCAGTTCCCGCACGCGGATGCTGTGCCCGCCATCGTTCCCGGAAACCAGCGGATTGCACATAAAACGTGCCGCGGGGGAGGGGAGCTGCTCCACCTGGAAACCGTTGATGCCGTACTCAGGGCCGTGGAGGTTGACCTGGAGGATCCAGTGGAAGACGTCCTGGCCGCGGTACCGGCGCGGCGCCTCGGGGCGGCTTGAAACCGCCAGGTGGACTTCACGGCCGGCGGCCAGCAGGTCCTCGGTGATCTGCCCGCCGGATTGGCCGGTGCCCACCACCAGCACTGCGCCGTCCGGCAGCTGCTGCGGGTTGCGGTACCCGTGGCTGTGCAGCTGGAACACATGCGGGGAAAGCCCGGCCGACGCTGCTGGGATGCGCGGCAGCTGGAAGGCACCGTTCGCCAGCACAACCTTCTGTGCCGCGAACCGGCCGCCCGTGGTTTCCACGCTGAATCCGCCGTTGGCCCGGCGCATCCGCGTAACCTCAGTGCCCAAACGCACCGGCGCCGAGATCCGCGGCGCATAATCGCGGAACAGGTCAATGACGGCGTCGCGCGGCAGGAACGCGTCCGGCTCGGGGCCGTCGTAGGTCAGCGCCGGAAGCATGAATGAGAAGTTGGGCGTGTTCAGGTAGAACGAGTCCCACCGGTCCTGCCATGCCCCGCCCAGGTCCTCCCGCCGCTCCAGCACCTGGTGCTCCACGCCGTGCCGGGTAAGCCAGTAGCTCGTGGCCAGGCCGGCCTGCCCGGCCCCGATCACCAGGGTGTTGATGCTCTGTGCCGTGTCCATGGTTTCTCCCGGTGCTCGGGACGGGTGTGAATGTTCGCAGGATATGCCTCCTGCGCCCCCGTGGTAAGTGCTGCTCCAAATCTCCTGTAGTGTTGATCCTGTTGTTGTGTTTATGCAGTTGGTAGTTCAGGCAGTACGCGCGGTCGAAAGTCCGCGTTCTTCTGAAGTAGCGGTTTTGAACACCCCACGCCGGAGGGCCCGAAAGTCGGGATTTTCCCTCTACCTTCACGAAGGACAAAAATAATGGCTACTGGTACCGTCAAATGGTTTAACGCTGAAAAGGGCTTCGGCTTCATTTCCCCCGATGACTCCTCACAGGACGTGTTCGCACACTACTCTGCGATCAACTCCAACGGCTTCCGCTCCCTCGAAGAGAACCAGAAGGTTTCCTTCGACACCGAGCAGGGCCCCAAGGGTCCCCAGGCCACCAACATCCAGGCCCTCTAATTCATTAGGGAATCTGGGGCCTTCGGGTTTCGAATTTTGAAAAAGCAGGGCCGGTCACTGACCGGCCCTGCTTTTGGTTAACCCGGGTGTGCCACCGGAATCCGCCGGAGCCGTTCCCGCCTTTGCACTCCGCATCAGCATTGAGGACAGCGAACCAGAGACCTGGCGCCACCTGTCGGTTCCCGCTGCCCTGACAGTGGAGGAGTTTCATCTCGCCGTGCAGGCGGCCTTCGGCTGGGAGGACCGCCGCTGCCGTGAACGAATGTGCACGGGGCCTGAACGGTGATGCGCCGCCGGTCCAGGCGCGAAAACACTACTGACCAGTAACAACGATGCAAGCGCCCCGGGACCCGGCCGCGGCGCAGGTCTGGGGGATCGGGCTTTATTGGCTGCACGTCCGTGCAGAACCGGCCGCCACTGTCCTGTTTTGCCTAGCATTTGAAGGGCCCCGGGCGGGAACCGGGCCGCAGCGCAGGCTCCGGTTCAGGCCCCGCCCACCCGCTGACTCGCAAACGAAGAGGTTTCCATGTCACTGCTCACAAAGGCACTGTCCCTGGCCGCGGCGGCCGTCCTGGCCGGCTCCCTCACCGCGGCACCCGCGCAGGCGGACGTCGTCGAAATTTCCCCGCCGGGCGCCAACGACTGGTCCTGCAAGCCGTCCGCCGAACACCCCTATCCGGTCATCCTGGTTCCGGGGACCTTTGAAAGCATGGCCAAGAACTGGTCCACCCTCTCGCCGTACCTCAAGAGCGCCGGCTACTGCGTCTTCGCACTCAACTACGGCGAGACGAACGGCGTCTACGCCACCGGGCCGGTGGCCGACTCCGCGCAGGAACTCGCCCCGTTCGTGGACGCGGTCCGCGCAGCCACCGGTGCCAGGAAGGTGGACCTGGTAGGCCACAGCCAGGGCGGCATGATGCCCCGCTACTACATGGGCTTCCTGGGCGGTGCGAAAAACGTCAACCAGCTCGTTGGAATTGCCCCCTCGAACCACGGCACCGAAGGCGTCATCCTTCCTCCGCCGGACGCTGTAGGGGCCCCGGACTTCATGGCCCTGGGCTGTGCTGCCTGCGCCGACCAGCAGGCAGGCTCGCCGTTCATGCAGGAACTCAACTCCATCGGAGACACCGTGGCCGGGCCGTCCTACACCGTGATCTCCACCGTCTACGACGAAGTGGTGATTCCCTACAACAGCCAGTTCCTCTCCGGCCCGGCGCGGCAGGTCACCAACATCACCATCCAGGACAAGTGCCCGGCGGATGTGTTTGAGCACGACCAGACGCCGAACGACCCCGTGGTCCACCAGATAGTTGCCCATGCACTGGGCAGGACTTCCGGGCCGGCGGACCCGGCCTACCAGCCCCGCTGCATCTAGCCCGGAGCCACGAACGCAGGCCCCGCCGGCCCGCTACTTGTCCGGGTTCGGTTCCCGGACGTCCTTTTCGCCGATGTCGGCGGCACCCAGGGCAGCCGCTGCGGTGCTGTGGACCGGTTCGTGTTCGCGGACCCGGATCTCGGGGTGGTGCAGGTCCAGGGCCGGCCGCTCCGAGCGGATCCGAGGCAGCGAGGTGAAGTTGTGCCGCGGCGGCGGGCAGGACGTGGCCCATTCCAGTGAGGCGCCGAAGCCCCACGGATCGTCCACGGTGACCTTCTTCCCGGCCCGCCAGGTGATGTAGACGTTCCAGAAGAACGGGATCAGGGAGGCGCCCAGCAGGAAGGAACTGATGGTGGAGAACTGGTTCATCCAGGTGAAGTTGTCCTCCACGAGGTAGTCCGCGTACCGGCGGGGCATGCCCTCGACGCCCAGCCAGTGCTGGATGAGGAACGTCCCGTGGAAGCCCAGGAGCAGCATCCAGAAGTGGATCTTGCCCAGGCGTTCATTGAGCATGGTGCCGGTGAACTTGGGCCACCAGAAGTAGAACCCGGCGAACATGGCAAACACCACGGTGCCGAACACCACGTAGTGGAAGTGCGCCACCACAAAGTAGGAATCGGACACGTGGAAGTCCAGCGGCGGGGAGGCCAGGATGATGCCGGTCAGGCCGCCGAACAGGAACGTGATCATGAAGCCGATGCTCCAGAGCATCGGAGTCTCGAAGGTCAGCGAGCCGCCCCACATAGTGCCGATCCAGTTGAAGAACTTCACGCCGGTGGGGACCGCGATGAGCATGGTCATGAAGGCGAAGAACGGCAGGAGCACGGCGCCGGTGACGTACATGTGGTGGGCCCACACCGTCATGGAGAGCGCGGCGATGGCGATCGTTGCGTAGACCAGGCCCTTGTACCCGAAGATCGGCTTGCGGCTGAAGACCGGGAAGATCTCCGAGACGATGCCGAAGAACGGCAGCGCGATGATGTACACCTCGGGGTGGCCGAAGAACCAGAACAGGTGCTGCCAGAGGATGGCGCCGCCGTTTTCGGGATCGTAGATGTGGGCTCCGAAGCGGCGGTCTGCGCCGAGGGCGAACAGTGCCGCCGCCAGCGGCGGGAAGGCCATGATGATCAGGATGGCCGTGACCAGGGTGTTCCAGGTGAAGATCGGCATCCGCCACATGGTGAGGCCCGGGGCGCGCATGCAGATGATGGTGGTGATGAAGTTGACGGCACCGAGGATGGTGCCGAAGCCGGACAGTGCCAGGCCAAAGACCCACAGGTCCCCGCCAAGGCCGGGACTGAAGGTTGTATCGGAGAGCGGGGCGTAGGCGAACCAGCCGAACGACGCCGCGCCCTGCGGGGTGATGAAGCCGGAAACGGCGATGGTGGAACCGAACAGGAAGAACCAGAACGCCAGCGCGTTCAGGCGCGGGAACGCGACGTCCGGCGCGCCGATCTGCAATGGCATGATCACGTTCGCGAAGCCCGCGAACAAGGGGGTGGCGAACATCAGCAGCATGATGATGCCGTGCATGGTGAACAGCTGGTTGTACTGCTCCTTGGTCTGCAGGATCTGCATGCCCGGCTCGAACAGTTCGGCCCGGATGAGCAGCGCCATGACCCCGCCCATGCAGAAGAACGCGAAGGACGTGATCAGGTACATGTACCCGATCGTCTTGTGGTCCGTGGTGGTGAGCCAGTTGACCACGATGCTGCCCTTGCGGCGGGGTACCACGGCCGGCGCAGCGGTAGCGGCGAGCCCTTCACCTGAACGTCCGGTCGTGGTCATCGTTCCACCTCGCAGATCTCCTGGATGGCGCTGGAGGCCCCTTGCCTGAGCCCTACTTTGAAGGCTACTCAGGATCGCGGTGTCCGGGAAGTGCTTTGTTGGGCCGCCGGGGCTAGTGCAGCCCCATCGCGTTCCGGACCTCGTCCAAAATGTGGTGCATCCCTGATTCCGCCACCGCGGTGTCCCCGCCTGCCACGGCTGCAGCCACGTCCTCATGCGCCTGCAGCGCCTCGTTCCGAGGCTTGAACGGCATCAGCCCCTGCTGGGTGCGGCTGGTGAGCACCTCCGCCACCATGCCCTCCAGCGCCCGGAACATCTCATTTCCGCAGCTCCGCAGCAACAGTTGGTGGAACTCGATATCGGCCGCCAGGAACCCCTGCAGGTCGCCGGCCTCACCCAGCCGCCGGAGCTCCGCCGCCAGGGCAACGAGCTGTGCGCGTTCCGCTGCACTGGCGCGCCTGGCGGCGCCTGCGGCGGCAATGGGTTCGACGGCGATGCGCAGCTCCGTGAGGCTGCTGTACTGGGCGTCGCGCCGGTCCGAGGCCAGGCGCCAGCGCACCAGTTTGGGATCGAAGACATTCCAGAGCCGGCGCTCCTGCACCACGATGCCCACCCGGCGCCTCGAATAGACCAGGTTCATCGACTCCAGGACCTTCATGGTGTCCCGCGCAACGGTCCGGGAAATTCCGTACTCGTGCTGCAGGCCTTCCAGGGTGAGCCTGCTGCCCGGGGCCAGCTTGGCGGAGGCGATGGCGACGCCGACCGCCTCCAGAACGCGCTCATGCATCGCGGGGGAGGCCCCGCCGTCGTGCGCCTCATCCGCACCCTCAACTGTCGCCGTCGACATCTTTCCGCCTCTCTCCGCGCAGAAGCGCATCTCCAGAATAGCGAACGAAACGCCAAAGATATGACCTGTGACACGCAAAGATAGTATTTATTGTCACCAAAGGTGATACCTTATGGCGTAGCCCACGCAAGAACGGGCACGCAGCGAGCTTCTTCGAAAGCCAAAGACGTCTTCCCCGGAGGTATGAACATGCAGAATCCCCCCACGCATCTTGTGGTCATGGGCGTAGCCGGGTCCGGCAAAACCACCCTTGCGGCCGGCTTGTCCCGCCAGCTGGGCTGGGCCTGCGCCGAGGCGGACGAGTTCCATCCGGCCGCCAACATCGCCAAGATGACAGAGGGCATTCCGCTGCAGGACGAGGACCGCTGGCCCTGGCTCCAGGAAATCCGCGCCTGGATGACCGGCCAGGCCCAGGCCGGCTGCAGCACCGTGATCACCTGCTCGGCACTGAAGAAAAGCTACCGCCAGCTCCTGTCCGAAGCGGAGGGCCGCGTCATCTTCCTCCACCTCGACGGCGGTGCGGACCTGATCAGCGAGCGGATGCAGGGCCGCGAAGGCCACTTCATGCCGCCCGCCCTGCTGCCCAGCCAGCTGGCCACCCTCGAGGCGCTCAGCCAGGAAGAGCTCGACGCCGGCAGTCTCCGCCTCGACATCTCGCAGTCACCCGAACAGCTGGTCGCCGCGGTCGTGCGGGCCCTCAACCTTTCCTCCGGCCAGGCGCCCCGCGCGTCCTGACCGCCCCTGATCCCCAACAAATCCTGCTTCAAAGGAGAACCATGACCATCGAAGGATGGACCCAAACACTGGGCGCAGGCCCGCTGCTGCTCATCGCCGCGGCAGCGATCCTCGTCCTGCTGTTCCTGATCATCAAGCTGCGCATGCACGCCCTGATCGCGCTGATCCTGATCAGCCTCGCCACTGCCTTCGCCACCGGCATCCCCGCCAACCAGGTGGTCCCGGTGCTGATCAACGGCTTCGGCACCACGCTCGGCACGGTGGCACTCCTGGTGGGCCTGGGCGCGATGCTCGGCCGCATCGTGGAAACCAGCGGCGGCGCCAAGGTGCTGGCCGACTACCTCATCGGCGTCTTCGGGGAAAAGCGCGCCCCGTTCGCGCTGGGCCTGGCCTCGCTGATCTTCGGCTTCCCCATCTTCTTTGACGCCGGCCTGGTGGTCATGCTGCCCGTCGTCTTCGCCGTGGCACACCGCCTGGGCGGGGGAGTGCTCCGCTACGGCCTGCCCGCCGCCGGCGCGTTCTCCGTCATGCACATCTTCCTGCCGCCGCACCCGGGTCCGGTGTCCGCGGCGGCATTCTTCGACGCCAACATCGGCCTGGTGACCATCGCCGGCCTCATTGTCGCCATCCCCACCTGGTACGTCACGGCCTACCTGTACGGCCTCTACACCGGCAAGAAGCTGGTCCTGCCCGTGCCGGAAATCCTGGGCCACGCCACCGCCGAAGCCGAGTCCCACCCGCCGCGCTTCCGCACCATCGTGAGCCTGCTGCTCCTGCCGCTGGTCCTGATCTTCATGAACACCGGCCTGAACACCCTGGCGTCCTCCAACGTCCTGCCCGCAGGTGTTAAGAACGAGCAGTGGTACCAGGTCCTGCGCACCCTCGGCGAGACCCCCGTGGCGCTGCTGATCGCCGTGCTTGTGGCCCTGTTCGTGCTGGGCGCCAAGCGGGGCAAGGACGCAGGGGCGCTTGAGAAGCTGCTCGAATCATCCCTGGGGCCTGTCTGCTCGGTCATCCTGATCACCGGCGCCGGCGGCATGTTCGGCGGCGTCCTGCGCACCTCCGGCATCGGCCAGGCCCTGGCCGACGTCCTGGGCGACCTGGGCATTCCGCTCATCCTGGCCGGCTTCCTGATCTCCGCCATCCTCCGCATCGCCCAGGGTTCGGCCACCGTGGCGTTGACCACCACTGCCGGCCTGATCGCTCCCGCTGTCGCACTGGCGGGGCTGAACGGCATGCAGGTGGCCGCCCTGGTGATTGCCGTGGCCGCCGGCTCCGTGGTGGTTTCCCACGTGAACGACTCCGGCTTCTGGCTGGTGGGCCGCTTCTTCGGCATGGACGTCAAGACCACGCTGAAGACCTGGACCGTCATGGAAACCCTTATCGGCGTGATGGGCTTTGCCATCGCCGCCGTAATCTTCCTGGTGGCCGGCCTGGCGGGTTAGCCTGCCCAACTTAAGGCACCCCCCTCCCCAACTAGGTAGCGCCAAGTGTCGTTTTGAACCCCCAAAACGACACTTGGCGCTACTTACTTTTAAGGGGTTGCCCCGAATACCCGACTTTGGCTGTTCTGCCCCCTTGGAAAGGGGTAGCCGAGGGGGTTCAGGTTGGCGACGGACTGCACTACCTTTCTCCTATGGCCATGGGCAAGCAACGGTGCTCTGACCCCCAATAGGAATTTCTACTCAGAAGGAGTGGGAAAGGTCATGAATCAACCAACCAAAATATTCCTAGCCGTCCTCGTTGTGCTGCTGGTAGCTGTGGGCACCACAATCTTTATCACCGAAAACACCAGGAGGAGCAGGGCCGCGGAGTACACCCCGCAGATTAACCCCGCAGATTTCAGCACCCAAATCACCAATAAATACTTCGCCCTTCCGGTCGGCAAGAAGTTGACCTACGAAACCGTTCAACAGGGAAAGGTCACCGAGACGATCGAAATTGAAATCCTGCAGGAGACCAAGATGGTCGAGGGTGTTGAAACGGTGATCTACCTGGACAAGGAATACAAGAACGGGCAGCTTGTGGAGGAAACCCGAGACTATCTGGCGCAGCACAAAAACGGCGACGTGTGGTATTTCGGTGAGGACGTGAACAACTTCTGGAATGGGATTTTGGTTAACCATGCCGGCAGCTTCCTGCACGGGAAGGACGGGGCAAAGGCCGGTATCTGGATGAAGGCGGAGCAGCGCGTGGGTGACTCCTACAAGCAGGAGTTTTATGCGGGTCATGCCGAGGACACGCGGGATACCGTCGCCGTTGGCGAAACTGTCTCCACGAAGTCCGGCACCTACACGGACTGCGTCAAGGTGTACGACTGGACTCCGCTTGAAAAGAATGCGCGGGAGCACAAGTACCACTGCCCCCAAGTCGCTGCCTTGGTGCTTACCGAGGACCTGGAAACAGGCAGTCGGTCAGAACTCGTGAGTGTTGTCCAGCCCTAGCCTTCCAGCGACGGAACGTCCGGCCGGTGCGCCGGCCGGACGTTCCATTGGAACGGGCTTTCGGGCCTAACCGCGAGCCTGCAGCCCCGGAACGCCGTCCTGGATGGCAAACGAGGCCTTCGTTGAAACGGGGGCGCCCGGCGTCGTGACGTAGTCCAGCGTCCGGAAGTCCGCGGTCATCGCCTCGCGGGTGATGCGTGTGTTCACGTAGCCGCGGTTGTCGTTGTAGAACTTCAGGTGCGGGTTCCACGCCATGGTGGGCTCCGTGGTGGATCCGGTGCCGTTTCCGGTGGACGTGATGGACGTGCACACCAGCTCCGAGCCCACCACAGGCGAGGCCGGGTCCTTGTAGTCCACCTTGACGTCGTTCGCCCAGTTGCGGTGCACGTCGCCGGTAAGCACGACGGCGTTGCGCACGTTGGCGTCCACCCAGCCTTGGGTGATGCGACGGCGGGAGGAGGCGTAGCCGTCCCAGCCGTCCATGGAGACGTCGTCGACCTCCAGGGCCTGGGCCCGGTCACGCTCGGCGAAGAACACCTGCTGGCCCAGGATGTCCCAGCGCTGGGTGGAGTTCCTGAACCCGTCCAGCAGCCACTTCTCCTGCTCCGCGCCGGTGATGGTGCGGTTCTCGGCCAGGCGCTCGGCCACGTTCTTCTTCCAGCCGTCGCCGGCGAGCTGGTCGTCACGGTACTGCCGGGTGTCCATCATGTGGAAGTTGGCCAGCTGGCCCCACTGGATGGTCCGGTAGATCTTCATGTCGAACCCGGCCGGAACGGAGGAAGCGCGCAGCGGCATGTTCTCGTAGTACGCCTGGAACGCAGCGGCGCGGCGCTGCCGGAAACGCTCCGTGGTGTCGTTCATCTGGTTGGGGTCGCGGTTCTCGGGGACCTCGTCCGCCCAGTTGTTGTCCACCTCGTGGTCATCCCACACCACAAGCCACGGCGCGATAGCGTGCGCTGCCTGCAGGTCGGCGTCGGACTTGTACTGGGCGTGCCGCTGCCGGTAGCCGGCGAGGCTCACAGTCTCGGGGCCCTGGTGGTCGCGCGGGTTGCCGCCGCCGATCACGTAGCTGTCCTTCTTGTACTCGTACAGGTAGTCACCCAGGTGCAGCACCAGGTCCGGGTGGTCCTCGGCGAGGCGCGTGTAGGCGGTGAAGTAACCGTGCTCGTACTGCGAGCAGCTCGCGAACGCCATGGCCAGGGCCGCGGGCGTCTCGTGCAGCGCCGGGGCGGTGAGCGTGCGGCCGGTTGCGCTGATGTGGCGGCCGCTGCGGAACCGGTAGAAGTATTCGCGGCCCGGCTTCAGGCCCTTCAGCTCCACATGAACTGAGTGGGCGGTTTCGATGCGTGCCTGTTCGACGCCGCGGGCTACTACGGTTCGCATGCCCTCGTCCTCTGCCACCTCCCAGGCCACCGGGACCTGGCGGGCGGGCATGCCGCCCAGGCCGTCCTCGGCCAGGGGGTCCAGCGCCAGGCGGGTCCAGATTACGAAGCCGTCCGGCCACGGTTCGCCCGACGCGATGCCGAGCATAAAGGGATCGGTGCGGAGGCCGGCGTCGTCCGCGGTGGAAGTGGCGACGGCGGCACCTGGCAGGGCGGCGACGAGGCCGGCCCCGAGGCCGGCGGAAATGAGGGATCTGCGCGAGATGTTGTCCATGCGTCCGACCCTAGGGAGCCCGGTTGGACGGTGGTTGTTGCCTGAGTGAAGCATAAGTGAACTGCTGGTCATGGCCGGATTCGGGCCCAGGCTCGCGCTGGAACCGGCCCACTGGCTATTTGCCAGCCGCCCGGGTTTTCGCGGCCTTCGGCTCCTTCGGGGGCAGCCCCGCCACGTACTCGAAGGCCTTGTGGATCCACGCCCTGGCGCGGGCGTCGTCGCCGTCGCCTTCCTCATTCCACATCTCCGGCAGCCCGGTATAGCCGCCCATGGGACGCTCGGCCGGCCCAAACGGGACGGTCCGCTCCGAGCTTTCCAGCTCCTCCCGGTCTTCCGGGGACAGCTTGACGCCGATGGCGGGGCCGAACAGCCCGGCGAACATGTTGCCGTTGACGAACGCGCCCAGGTTCCCGAACATCGGCTTCACCACCACGCCGGGGCCGTCCGGCACCAGGGACCGGAAATGCTCCTTGTCCGCGTCTGACGCTTTGGGCATCTCCATGGCTCTCCCCCTGGGCTGTGATGGCCTGTTTGCTGTAATGGCTGGTCCGTGCAGGATATGCCCTGTTGTCCGCGCCGGGGAACACCCGGCCGCCCGCCGTCGTTGTGCCGGTAGGCAGCGCGCCCAGGCCGGGCGCGGGACTTTCCCCCAACCAAAGGACACCCCTTGACTCCTCGTACCATCGTGATCACCGGCGCCAGCGACGGCATCGGCGCAGCAGCCGCGCGGACGCTGGCCAAGGCAGGGGAGCAGGTGGTCATCGTCGGCCGTTCGGCGGAGAAGACCCGGACCATTGCCAAAGAACTGGACGCAGACTACTTCGTCAGCGACTTCTCCGAACTCGCGCAGGTCCGCACCCTCGCCGCCCAGCTGGAGTCCGACTACCCGCGCATCGATGTCCTGGCCAACAACGCGGGCGGCATCATGGGCAGGCGCACCCTCACGGTGGACGGCAACGAGTCCACGTTCCAGATCAACCACCTGGCGCCGTTCCTGCTCACCACGCTGCTGATGGACACCCTGGTTGCCAGCAACGCCAAGGTCATCAACACCTCCAGCGGAGCCAACAACTTCGGCAAGCTGGACCTATTCGACCTCACCGCCGAACACAGCTACTCCACCAACCGTGCGTACGGCACCGGCAAGCTGGCCAACATTCTCTTCACCTCCGAGCTCCACCGCCGCTTCGGCGACAGGGGTATTACGACGGCGGCATTCCACCCGGGCGTGGTCCGCACCAACTTCGCGGCAGAGTCCACAACACCGTGGCGGCATGTCTACAAGACGCTGCTGAACCGCTTTATGCTGACGCCGGACGAGGGTGCGGACACCCTGCTCTGGCTGGCCAACGGCACGGCGGGCAAGGACTGGATCTCCGGCGCGTACTACTACAAGCGCGCCCTGGCCAAGGCCAACCCCCAGGCCTACGATGCCGGGCTGGCGCAGGGGCTGTGGGAAGCCAGCGAGGAGCTGGTGAAGGCTTCGTCCTAGGGTGGTGCCGGGCCGGAATGTGTATCTTTTGAGCCGCCTTCGCTGCCCGGGCGGCCGCATTCCGGGCCAGGGAACCCTTTCGGCCTCCGTAAGTCACGCAATCTGGTCACCGCGCCTGCTGCACATCTGCTGCCGCCGCCGCGTGTCCGGCCGCGGACAGGCCTGCCACCACACCGTCAATGTCGGCCCCGGGCCGGTTCTGGCTCAGCTTTGCCTTGGCTTCGATCCGGGTGATGACCAGCTCGACGCCCACGATGGCCCGCAACTGCCCGGCGATGTACCGGCCGGGCGCATCATCCACGCCCCAAGGGTGGTCAAAGCCGGCCTCGTGCAGCCCGGTGAGGCGCCGGACCTGCTGATCCAGCCACGCGGGGTCGTCGTGGATTACCAGCCGTCCATACACATGCGCGGTGGTGTAGTTCCACGTGGGGACTACGCGCCCGTGCTCGGCCTTGGACGCGTACCAGGACGGCGAAATGTAGGCGTCCGCACCCTGGATGATGGCCATCGCCTCCCCGACGGCGGGTTGGGACCACTGCGTGTTGTTCCGCGCGAGGTGCCCCTGCAGCGCGCCCTGCTCGCCGGCGTCGGGATCGTAAACGAAGGGCAGGAGCGTGGCGAGGAGGCCCTGCGGCGTCATGGTAACCAGGTTCGCCGAACCCGGGTGGGTGAGCAGGGCCTTGACTGTTTCGGGGCTGGCGGCGAAGTGGGCTGGAACGTACATGCTGCTAATCCTTTGCTGGCTGGAGGACGGGGCTGGAGAGGGCGGACCCGGGGACGGCGGCTGCCTGGGCGGGCGCTGGCCGGAGCCGGACGCGGACCGCAGCGCCAGCGCACAGAATGACAGCCAGGCCGCCGAGGACCGTGGACCAGGTGAGGGCCTCTCCCAGCAGGAGCGCGGCCCAGCAGATGGTGAGCACGGGCTGGATGAGCTGGACCTGGCTGACCCGGGCTATGGGGCCGATGGCCAGTCCTCGGTACCACGCGAAGAAGCCCAGGAACATGCTCACAACGCCCAGGTAGGCGAACGCCGCCCACTGCGCCGGGGTGGCCACCGGAGGCTGCTGGGTTACGGAAACCGCTGCCAGGAAAACCATCAGCGGCGCTGCCATAACCAGCGCCCAGGAGACGGTCTGCCACGCGCCGAGCTCGCGGGCCAGCAGGCCGCCCTCTGCGTAACCTATGGCGGCGGCCGCCACTGACCCAAGGAGCAGCAGGTCCGCCGCATGCAGCTGCCCGAATCCTCCCGACTGCACGGCCGCGAAGCCAATCGCCGCCACCGCACCCGCGCTTGTGGCCAGCCAGAAGGCGCGCTGCGGCCGTTCCCGTCCGCGCAGTACCGCGGCTGTGGCTGTTGCGGCCGGAAGCAGGGCGATGACCACGGCACCATGGCTGGCGGGGGTGCTGGTGAGGGCAAAGGACGTTAGCAGCGGAAAGCCAATGACGACGCCGGCCGCCACCACTGCCAGGCGCAGCCACTGCGTCCCTCGGGGGAGCGGTTGCCTGCTGAGCGCCAGGGCGGACGCCGCCAGAATTGCCGCCAGGACAGCCCTGCCGGAACCGATGAACAGCGGGGACAGGCCTGCCACGGCAATCTTGGTAAAGGGGACGGTCAACGAAAACGCTGCCACGCCAACCAGGCCGAGCCAAAGTCCGGACGGTTGCGGCCGCAGTATCGGTGTGCGCACAGAAGGAGTAGCGCTACTATTGTCTCTCATGAACAACGATAGCAGTTCGCGCATAGTGGCGCATCTGAAATCCTGGCTGTCCGCAGCCGCCCCTGGAGCGAAACTGCCCTCCACACGTACCCTGGTGGCCGAATACCAGGCCAGCCCGGTCACTGTCCAGAAGGCCCTGCAGGCCCTCACGGCCCAAGGCCTGATTGAGAGCCGCCCGGGCGTGGGGACGTTCGTGCGGGCAGCCCGGATGGCGCGCCCGTCCGACTACGGCTGGCAGACGGCGGCACTCCGCTCGCCGCTGGCGGCACTGCCGCCGGCCTCGTCCACCATGCGGGACGTGCCGCTCGGCGCCATCACCTTCCATTCCGGCTACCCTGCCCGCGAGCTGCTGCCCGAGCGGCTGGTGCGGGCAGCCCTTACCCGCGCCGCCCGCGGCGACGCGGCCCTGTCCAGGCCGCCCGCGGCCGGCCTGCCGGAACTGCAATCGTGGTTCGCCCACGAGCTCGCCGCGTCGACGCCGGCCGGAATATCACCGCCGAACCCGAGCGACGTCGTCGTACTCCCCGGCAGCCAGAGCGGGCTGAGCTCCATTTTCAGTGCGCTGGTGGGGAGGGGGCAGCCGTTGCTGATGGAGTCGCCCTCCTACTGGGGCGCCATCCTCGCGGCTGCACAGGCGGGCGTCCGTGTGATCCCGGTGCCCAGTGGTCCCGGAGGGCCGGGTGCCGGGGAGCTTGCCCGCGCCTTTGACGAGTCGGGAGCCCGGGTCTTCTACGCGCAACCCAACTATGCAAACCCAACCGGCGCGCAATGGAGTCCGGAACGCCGCGACGAGGTCCTGGACGTGCTCCGGGCGAAGGGCGCGTTCCTGGTGGAGGACGACTGGGCACATGACTTTGGCATCACCTCCACCCCCGTGCCCGTGGCTTCCCGCGACGATTCCGGGCACGTCATCTACCTGCGCTCGCTGACAAAGAGTGTGTCCACGGCCATCCGGGTGGCAGCCCTCATTGCCCGCGGGCCGGCGCGGGAACGCATCCTTGCGGACCGGGCCGCCGAATCGATGTACGTCAGCGGGCTGCTGCAGGCAGCAGCGCTCGACGTCGTCACGCAGCCAGGGTGGCAGACGCACCTGCGCAGCCTCCGCCACCAGCTTGAATCCCGGAGGGACCTGCTGGTCACCAGCGTGCGTGAGCATGTCCCGCAGGCACACATCGGGCAGGTGCCGAAGGGCGGGCTCAACCTGTGGCTGCGGCTTCCTGACGGGACGGACCTGGCGCGCCTGACACGGGACTGCGAGGCCGACGGCGTCATCATCGCCCCGGGGGACGAGTGGTTTCCGGCTGAACCCGCGGGTCCTTTCATCCGGCTCAACTACTCGGGGACAAATCCGGGCGCCTTCCCTGAAGGCGCCCGGATCATCGGACAGACGCTGGAGCGGAACCTGGGCTAGCAGTCAGCCGGCCAGTGCCGCGCAGACGTCGGTCACTGTGCCGCTGCCGGAGAACATGTCCCCGACTTCCCGTCCCTTGGAGTCAAGGGTCCAGCTGACGTTGCCGGTGGTGAAGAAGACCCCCACAGGATGTCCATTCGCCCGTGGAACGGTGATGAGGTTCGGTCCGGTCGCGGTGACGAACTGGCCGCCACCATCCAGGTATTGGATGTGGGTTACGCCGGCTGCGCCGGTATAGGAGACGGATTCTCCTGATTTGTTTGTGACGGTGACGCTCAAGCCGGGCCAGATCATTTTTTCGCGGTCGCCGGGCAGCCCGATGACTCCGATCTTGCCTTCGGCGCTGAGCACCACCTTGAAGCCCGGGCAGGAGAGTGTGAACGTGCCTTCTATCGGGCCGGGGACGGCCGCGCCAACGGCGGCGGATGCCGGGGCGAGGAGCGCTGCCGCGGCAAGGGCGGCCGGGGCAAACGTGCGCGTCATGGTGGTTTTCATTGGATCTTCCTTTCAGGAGTACCGCATTGGGCAACTAAAGACTGGCTCCGGGGACTTAACGGGTCCTTAATCGGTCGTAAGACTCTGGACCCGCCGCGTGCACGGGAGCATGATGGGGTTGATGCCGCCCCACAGGGCGCATTGAATGGCAGGGCGGGGGCTTGGGGGTCGCTGGTCGAGCGAGTTCCACAGCATCGGGCGTTGCCCGCTTCTGTGGAAGGTCAGTGAGGGGTGCTCGCCGATGAGCGCACTGTGGATCAGGGTCCTGGGTCCCTTGCAAGTGATCGCTGACGGCGCCCAGGTTCCAGTCAGCAGCCGCAACCTGCGTATTGTCCTCGAATGCCTGGCGCTCCGGGCGAACTCGGTGGTCGCAGCCGACTTCCTGGCTGAAGTTATCTGGGACAGCCACCCGCCTGCGCACCCGGGCCCGCAGTTGCAGGTTTACGTTGCAAATCTGAGGAACCTGCTCGAGCCCAACCGTCCAAAGGGCGTTGCCTCGCACCGCCTGGCGAGCAAGCCGGGCGGCTACCTTCTGGCTGCTGCCGACGACGAACTCGACCTGCTGCAGTTCCGCGCCCACGTTGCCGCAGGCGAACGTGCGGTAGAAGCCGGTGAACTTGCCAGCGGGGCAGTCCGCCTGCGCCAGGCCCTGGATTTGTTCGTGCGACCCGCTTTCCCGGACCTTGCCGACGTTGAGTTGCTGGACCCGGACCTCGAAGAGTTGGAGGAAGCCCGGCTGGGTACATACCAGGACCTCTTCGACGTCGAGCTTGCACTAGGCCACCACGCCACCTTGGTGCCCGAGCTGCAGCGGCTGGTATCGCAGCATCCCTTCCGGGAACGCTTGTGGGCGTCCCTGGTGCTCGCCCTGTACCGCTCCGACCGGCAGGCGGACGCCCTCGCCGCCTGCCGGACGGCCCGGAAAACCTTTGCTGCCGAGCTGGGCATTGATCCCGGGGTGCGCCTGCGGGAGCTCGAAGCCCGGGTGCTCCGGCAGGATCCTTCCCTTGCCCCGCCCACCGCTGACAGGCACCAGCGAACAAGGCCGCGGCTCAACAACCTGCCTGCCGCACTCACGCCTTTGGTGGGCCGCGACGCTGAACTGGGGGAGGTCTGCTCGCTTTACCGTTCGGAGGAATGCCGGCTTGTCACGGTCACGGGGGCCGGCGGGGCGGGGAAGACCCGCCTTGCCATGGCTGCGGCCGCCCGCCTGGGGGAACGCATGCCCGACGGCGCGGGCTGGGTGAGTCTGTCCCCGCTCACCCAGGTTGAGCAGGTTCCGGGTGCCATCACGGCGGCACTCGGACTGGAAGCACCAGCAGGCGAAGACCCCTTGAAGATTGCGTCCCAGTTCCTGCAGGCCCGACGCCTGCTCCTGGTCCTGGACAACTTCGAGCACCTGGAAAACGCCTGGCCCGTGGTGCTGGACCTGCTCACCGCAGCCCCTGAACTGCGGATCCTTACCACCAGCCGGAGGCGGCTGGGGTTACGCCCCGAGCACGAGTTTGAGCTTGCGCCGCTTGAACTGCCGCCCCTCGACCCGCCCCTGCCCCCGCAACAGTTGCGGGAGGTGCCCGCAATGAAGCTCCTCCTGAGCCGTGGCACGGCCGTCCGCCCGCACTTCACTGTGGACCCTGGAAACGCAGCGGTGTTAACACGGCTGTGCCACCGCCTGGACGGCCTGCCCTTGGCCATCGAACTGGCAGCCGCCCAACTGCGCCACGTCAGCGAGCACGATCTCCTCGCTGACCTGGAGGTCAGCCTGGCTGCGCTGCGTTCGAACTTCAGGGACCTTCCGGACCGGCAGCGTACCCTCACGGCCACGATGGAATGGAGTTACCGACTACTTGCGGATCGTGAACGCGTGCTCTTGTGCCAGCTCGGTGTTTTCGCCAACGATCCCACAGTGGCAGCGATCGACGCTGTGCGCGGCCCGGTCCTCTCCGGCGCGCCTTCCACCGAAGAACTGCTGACCGCGCTCGCGGACCACAGCCTGCTGCGGCGCTACACCGACCAGGCAGGACGGCGGCGTGTGTCCCTCCTGCAGTCCATCCGTGAGTTTGCCCGTGACAGGCTGGCGCTGTTTCCCGAGGAACCGGACGTGCGCCGCCGGCATGCCGGGCACTATGTTGCCCTGGCCGAGGCCGTTAGCCCGCTGCTGTGGGGCCGGGGCCAGGTGGACGCTTTCCGGACGCTGAGGGCTGATGCACTGGATTTGCGCGCAGCACTGCTATGGGCCGCGGAACCTGGCGGCTCCAAGAACACGGCGCTGGGCCTGGTGGGGCAGCTCTGGCATTACTGGGAGCTGACCGGCGACGTTGCGGAACAGTGCGGGATCGCCCTGAAGCTGCTCGACGGCACGCCTAACGCTCCACCGGCGCTGCAGGCTCCTGCCCTCAGCGGAACGGCCACGCTGTGCTGGATGCTCGGCAACACTGACCAGGCGTTTGGGCTCCATCAACGGGCGCTTCAGGCGTTCCGCGACGCCGGCAACGACCAAGGCGTTGCGTGGTCCACAATGTGCCTGTCGGTGCAGGCTCTGCAGCGTGACGACGCCGCCAACGCCCAGCAACTGGCTACAGGGGTCTTGTCCATGCCACCTGCCACCCCGCGCGCAAGGGTTGGCGCATTAATTACCCTGAGCATACTGGCCTTCTACGCCGGCGATCATGCCCGGGCCCTGGAGTTGCGCCACGCGAGCGTTGAGCTTGCCCGCCCCCTCGGCGATCGATGGTTGCTCGGAATAGCCCTGACCAACTTCGCCGAAAGCACCCAGCAGGCCGGCGACTATGGCGCCGCGGAGCGCCTGCTCATCGAAGCAATCACCGCAGCACTTGAGCTCGACGCGCAGGGCCACGTTGCAGCTTTCCTTGAACACCTTGCCGCTGTCTACGTCAGCCAGCACCGCGTCGAGCGGGCTATTAGGCTGCTGGCAGCC
Source organism: Pseudarthrobacter sp. L1SW (assembly GCF_020809045.1). Taxonomy (NCBI): domain Bacteria; kingdom Bacillati; phylum Actinomycetota; class Actinomycetes; order Micrococcales; family Micrococcaceae; genus Pseudarthrobacter; species Pseudarthrobacter sp. L1SW. The sequence goes on from NZ_CP078079.1 coordinate 1,127,204, forward strand.
ACTGACAGCTACCGCGCTGACCGCGGGCTTCCGCTCTACTCCGCTGAACGGCAACACCTCACATCGATCTTCGACAGGGCGCGCAATGAAGCCGGGCCGATCCGCTTCCGCCTGGCCTGGGAAAGCGGAAGAAGCCTCACCCTAAGGCAGGCGTTCAGCGAGGCGGTGCAGGGCGCACATCACACCGAATCGCCGCCGGGCGCTGCCCTAGGCCCAACAGAGCCGTCCACCCCGGAGAGCGTCGTGGACCCTGCCCCGTGGTCCTGAACCGGGGTAGTGCCCCATGATCCTGGCACCGGGTCCGTGCCCAGCCGGTTCAGTCCTTCTTGTCTCCGGTGTGGTGTTCCTCGGCGTGCGCGGCCTTTTCCCGGGCCTCATGCTGGTGCTGCTCAAGTTTCGCTTCGGCATCCCGGCGCCGGTAGCCGATGGACCGGGCCTGTTCAGGGGTGGGATGCCGGTGCTCCCGTTCCCACGCGTGGTCGTTGACGCCGGTACCGGGGACTTCCTCGTCGTCAGGTTTGTTGGTTTCTTCACCCATACTCAAACCCTGTCACAGTCCCGGCGCCGAGAGTAGGCCTACGCCTCGAGCCGCCCGTAGGTGCTGATCACGTTGCCCTTGCTGGTCCGGGACTCGTCCTGCAGCACCAGCCTGGTGGTGGGGTCGCCGTCCTGGAACAGGCGCCGGCCGGTTCCCGCGATCACCGGGTGGGTCATGAGGGTCAGCGAGTCGAGCAGCCCGGCGAACAGCAGCTGCCGGGTCACCGAAATGCTGCCGCACACCGCGATCTCGCCGCCGTCGCGCTCCTTCAACCCCGCCACGAAGTCCTCCAGCGGCGCGTCCATCAGCCGTGAGTTTTGCCATTCCAGCGGCTCCGCCAGCGTCCGGGACGCGACAAACTTCTCCACCGGGTTGATGAAGGCTGCGAAGTCCTCGTCCACCGACGCGTTGGGCCAGTATGCTGCCCACTCCTGGTAGCTCACCCGGCCCAGCACCACCGTGTCCACGGTTTCCATCATCTTTGTCAGGCCCACCCCCAGCTCGTCGTCGAAGCTGTCGAACTGGAACTTGAAGGGATCGGAAACCACCCCGTCCACGGAGTGGAACAGGCCGGCAGTGACTTTGCGCATGGGGACCTCCAGAAGGGCTTTCGAGCGGACACGGAACACGCTAATGCGCCCTCCCGCCGAGCGGAAGATCCCTGCCGGAATGGACGACGGCGGCCGCGCCAGTTACGTTCATCACTCGCCGCGGCGTCTTGCACGGTTTCGCCGATTCCGGGCCCCATACTTGTGGTGAGCGGCCGTTGCCGCGCCCCCGGCCAGGCAGGAGGAAGTGCATGGAAACCCTGAAAAAAATCGTGACCAACCAGTATTTCCCGGCCGGCGCCGTGCTCACGGCCGTCCTTTTGTTCTGGGCCGTGGGACTCCTGGGCGGGCTGTCCCTCCTGAACAACAACCAGCCGCCCCTGACCACGCTCACGTGGATGCTGTTTGTCTACGTGGCAGCGGTGCTCACCCCGCTTGCCGGGGCCGCCGCCGCCGCCGACCTGATCCGGCGCTGGCGCCGCAACCGCTCCGCCGCAGCAGCCCAGGCAACGTACGATGCTCAGGCAGTCCCGGAGGAAGAGCTTCACGAGGAAGAACCGCAAAAAGGCGACGCCCAAAAGGACGAGGCCCAGTCAGCCGCCCCAACCGCACAGGTGGAACCGGCAGTGGCCGCCGAGCAGGCGGACCCTGCCCGCCCATCGCAGCCGTCGCACGCCGCCAAGGCATCCCAGCCGAAGAAAAGCCCAAAGCAGGCGGGCCGCAAGCAGGCCGCCTAGCTGCGTACCGCCGTCGGCCGCCCTACCGTCCTTCCAGCGTATTGAGGGCTTCCTCGGCATTCTGCAGCGCCTGGTCCAGCCGCCGGGCAGGCTGGGGCAGCGAGAACAGGTACCCCTGCAGCGTGTCGCAGTCCAGTGCCGTGAGGTAGTCAGCCTGCGCCGCAGTTTCCACGCCTTCGGCCGTGACCGTCAGTCCCAGGCTGTGGGCCATATTAATCATGGAGCTGAGGATGGGCAGCCGCTCATTGCCCGTGTGCACCATGGACACAAACGTCTTGTCGATTTTCACCGTGTCCACGGGCAGGTCCTGGAGCCTGCCCAGCGAGGAATAGCCGGTGCCGAAATCGTCCAGGGCCACCCTGGCGCCGGCGTCCCGCAAGGTGCTGAGCTGTTTGATGAGGCTGCAGTCGGCGTCGAAGAAGACGCTCTCGGTGACCTCCAGGACCAGCTGGTAGGCGGCCACGCCTTTGTCCTCCGCGAGCCGCAGGACGGTCTGGGCGAAATCCGGGTCCTGCAGCTGGACGCCTGAGACGTTTACGGCGAGGGAGCGTGACGGGTCCTGGCTCAGCCACGGCGCCAGTTCCGCCATGCCGCCCGCCATCACTTCGGCACCGATCTCGTTGATCAGTCCGGTGCGTTCCGCCAGCGGGATAAAGACCGACGGCGGAACCCGGGTGCCGTCCCTGTCCCACCTTGCCAGCGCTTCGAACGTGACCACCTGCCCCATGCGGTGGGAGACGATGGGCTGGAAATCCACCGAGATCTCGCCCCGGGCCACGGCCAGCTGCAGCCCGCCCTCCATGTGGGTCCGCTGCACCAGGGCCGTCATCATATCCGGGTGGAACCGCAGGAAACGGTTCTTGCCGGCTGCTTTCGCGGCGTACATCGCGATATCGGCCTGGCGCAGCAGCTCGGAGGCGCCCACATTGTCCCGGGCCAGCGACGCGAGCCCCAGGCTGAGGCTGGGCCGCAGGACCGTGCCCTGGATGGTGACCGGGACGTGCAGGCACCGGACGATGCATTCGGCAATGGCGTCGGCATCCGGGCAGGCGGTCAGGAGGACAACGAATTCGTCACCGCCGAGCCGCGCCACGACGTCGGCAGTAGGGGCGCAGCCGCGCAGCCTGCGGGCCACTTCGATGAGCATGTCGTCGCCGGCCTGGTGCCCCAGTATGTCATTGACCTCCTTGAAATCGTCCAGGTCCAGGAGCAGGACGTCCACGGCTTTCAGCCTGGGCTCCTCCAAGGATCCGGCCAGGGCGTCGTTGAACACCGCCCGGTTGGCCAGCCCTGTTAGGGGGTCCTGGAATGCCATCGCGCGCAACTTCTCCGCCTGCGCCGCGAGGTCCATCATGGCCTGGTGGGCCTGCTCCTGGGCCTTCCGGCGCGGGGTTACATCCCGGAAGCTCCACACCCTGCCAACCACGTCATTGCCCACCCGCTGCGGCCGCGAATACCGTTCGAAGGTCCGGCCGTCCGCCAGGTCCACAACATCATGGCTCTCCGCGGAGGGGCTGTCCTCCAGCTCACCGAGCCGGGCACTGAAGGCAACCGGATCCGCGATCTGGGACATGACCAGCTCCATCACCGGGTCCTCGCTCTCGCCCTTCATGAGCTCCGGCGGGATGCCCCACATGCTGAGGAACTGGTCGTTGAACCCGGCCACGCGGCCCTCGGAGCTCATCACCAGGATGCCGTCCGCGGTTGACTCCAGCGTGGCGGTCAGCAGGGACATCGCCTCCCGCAGGTCCGCGTCGGCCGCCTGGCGGTGGGAAGTACCCCGGACGGACAGGAGGAGCAGCGGCCCGGCGGGGACGCCGTCGTCGGATCCCGGAACCAGGGAACCGGCTGCTTCGGCGGGGAACTCCGTCCCGTCGCCGCGGAGCCCATAGATTTCGCGCGGGGGAAGATGCTCCCGGGGCCCGGCAAGGAGCGTTGCGAAAAGCTGCTCCACCTCGCCGCGGAAGCCCTCGGCCAGGAGCATCCGGTGGTCCCGCCCGGCCAGGTCCCCGCTGGCGTATCCGAACATCCTCCCCGCGGCGGCGTTGGCCGTTGTAATGGTGCCATCGCCCGCAATAGCCAAGAGAGCGTCCGGGCTGGCGTCCAGGACTGTGCCGAAGATTTGTGCTGCCGGATTTTTGTTGTGGCTCCAGTAATCAGTCATTGCACCACCCCCCTCGCACATCATAAAGCGCAAGATGCTGAATTGGTGGCGGAACAGCAGGAATGGGCTGCGAGCTGTCCCCCGGCCTGCGCGGGGCCCCATCACCCACCTTCCCAAGCAACGCAAAAAGCGCCGCCCCGGTGGAGGGCAGCGCTTTTTTGTTTGAGGGAATATGTGGGGTTGTTACACCCGGCGGCCGCTGCGGTTGGCGACGGCACCGTAAATCAGGAGCACGATGACTGAACCAAGAATTGCCAGCAGCCAGGTGCGGAGATCGAAGAACTCAGCCAGTCCGCCGCCGAAAATCAGCGAGCCGATCCAGCCGCCCAATAGGGCTCCGACAACGCCGAGGACCAGGGTGACCACCCAGCCTCCGCCTTGGCGGCCAGGCAAGATGGCCTTTGCAATGGCTCCGGCGATCAGGCCCAAAATGAGAAATCCGAGAATACCCATGTTGCCACTCCTTAATCAGTAAGTTGTGCCGGGCCCCCATTTCCGGTTCCATAATTCAATCAGCGTGCTTACTGCTCTGCAAGGGTTTGATTGTCACGGGATGACTGTCAGTTTTCCCGCTTGGATAGGATTGGGTGATCCCGCCACCAACCAAGGAGCTCCGGCATGTGCAGCCAGCAGACCGTCCGGCCGCGTGCCGTCTTCCTCGATATCGACGGCACGTACGCGGACCACGGGCTGGCGCCCGACGCGCATGTGGAGGCAGTCCGGACCGCGCGGCGGCTGGGGCACCTCGTCTTCGTGTGCACCGGCAGGCCGCTGGCCATGGTCCCCGCCCACATCCTTGAGGCCGGTTTTGACGGCACCATCACCGGCGCCGGCGCCCGGGTGGAGCTGGACGGCGAGGTCCTCAAGGACACGCGCTTCGACCAGGACCTGGCCGGCCGCATTGTTGACGCCCTGGATGCCCATGACGTGGCCTACATCCTCGAAGCCCCGGAATCCCTTCACGGACGCACGGGCGTGGACCAGCGGCTGAGGGAGGTGCTTGGGCCCATCTTCGCAGGCCGCCCGCAGCATGACGGGGTCCTGGGCACGGACGTGGACCCCCTCGAGGACATCCTGGGACCCATGCAGTACAGCGACGACCTGCGGGGAACGTCCTACGCCAAGATCTCCTGTTTCGATTCGGCAGTGCCGCTCAAGCAGTTGGTGGACCGGCTTGGTCCGCAGGTGGGTCTGATTCCCAGTTCCCTCTCTGCCCTGGGGGACCGTGCCGGGGAGATCTTCATGGCCGGGACCCACAAGGCGGTGGGCATCCAGGTGGTGGAGGAGCATCTGGGCCTTGACCGGGCAGACATCGTGGCCATCGGCGACAGCGCCAACGACATCGAGATGCTGGAGTACGCCGGGGTGGGGATCGCCGTGGAAGGCGGGCACCCTGCCGTGCTGGCTGTTGCCGACCGGTTCACAGCCGGCCCCGCAGGCAACGGTGTGGCCCTCGCCTTCGCCGAGCTGGGCCTGCTGAGCTAAAGCCGGGGGAGGGCGCCCTCCACAGCTTGCACGTCCGAGTGCCCTGTGCCCAGGCCGCGCACCACCCAGCCATGGGCCTGCCATTCCGCCGCGTCCAGCACGTTGCGCGCGTCCAGCACCACCCGCCGTCGTACGGCCGCACCCGCAACGGCGGGGGACAGCCGCCGGTATTCATCCCACTCCGTGAGCAGCAGGACCAGCTCGGCGCCTTCCAGGGCCCTCCCGGTGGCGGCCTCGAACCGCAGGCGCGGGTAGCGCCGCCAGGCGTGGTTCACCGCCTTTGGATCAGTGACCGTGACGTGAGCCCCCGCCGCGGCGAGCCGGTCCGCCACGTCCAGGGCGGGGGAGTCGCGGATGTCGTCTGTGTCGGGTTTGAAGGAGGCGCCCAGCACGGTGATGGAGCGGCCGGCGACGTTGCCGCCGCAGAGTCCGGCGGCCAGGCTGACTGTGCGTTCGCGCTGGCCCAGGTTGACCGAATCCACCAGCCGCATCCAGTCGTCAACCGCGGTCACGCCCAAGACTGCGGCCTGGGTCCGGAAGCTGCGGATGTCCTTGGGCAGGCAGCCGCCGCCAAAGCCCAGCCCGGCGTGCAGGTACCGGCCGCCGATCCGCGGATCCATGCCCATCGCCTCGCTCAACTCCGCCACGTCCGCGCCCGAGGCGTCGCACAATTCGGCGACGGCATTGATGAAGCTGATTTTGGTGGCCAGGTACGCGTTGGCTGCCGACTTGATGAGCTCTGCCGTGGCGAAGTTGCACACCAGCCGGGGAATCCCGGCCCGGAGGAGCGGTTCGTAGACGGCGTCCAGGGCCGCCGTCACCCCGCGCGGCGCGCCGGGGCCTGCATGGAAGGCAACCGCGCGCCCGCCCTCCACCCCGTACACCAGCCGGTCCGGGACGAGCGAGTCCTTCACCGCGGTTCCCTGCCGGAGGAATTCGGGGTTCCAGCCCAGCAGCACGTCGGGCCGGGCGGCCAGCACGCCGCGGAGCATTTCCACGGTGCCCACGGGGACAGTGGATTTGCCGACGACGACGGCGCCCGCCGCCAGGTGCGGCAGCAGGGCTTCCGTGGCGGAGACCAGGAAGGTGAGGTCGGCGGCGTCGGACGTTTTGTCCTGCGGGGTGCCCACGCACAGGAAGTGCACCTGCGCGCCCTTCGCATCGGCGGCTTTGGTGGAGAAGGTGAGCCTGCCGGTATTCCGGCCGTCCTGCAGCAGCTCGTCCAGCCCGGGTTCGTGGAAGGGGGCCGCGCCGCGCGCCAGCTGCTCCACTTTGCCGGGATCGACGTCGATGCCCACCACGGTGTGGCCCATGGACGCGAGGGTGGCCGCATGCACTGCGCCCAGGTAGCCGCAGCCAATCACGGAGATTTTCACAATGCTGCTCCTTCGGTGCTGCCTGAACCCAGGGAAGCCGGGACTCCGGCAATGACGTCTTCGTAGTGGCGCACCAGCCCGGCGCACAGCGCAGGCCAGGTCCTGTCCTGCACTGAGGCATGTGCTGCGGCGGCGAATGCGCGGCGCTTGGCGTCGTCGCCCATCAGGTCGAGCACCTGGCTGCGCATGGCGGACAGGTCGCCGGGTTCGTAGAGCCATCCCGTCCGGGAGTTCTCCACCAGGTCCAGTGGGCCGCCGCGGCCGGTGGCCACCACCGGCACGCCCGATGCCATGGCCTCCTGGATGGTCTGGCAGAAGGTTTCGAACTCACCCGGGTGGACGAAGAGATCGAAGGACGCCACGGCGCGTGCCAGCTCCTCACCGCCCAGGAACCCGGTGAACACCGCGTCCGGGAGGGCTTCCTCCAACGCCGCGCGCTGCGGCCCGTCGCCCACGATCACAAGCCTGGCGTTGGGGACGCCGGCCAGCGCGGCCAGGTCCTCCACCTGCTTCTCCATCGCGAGCCGGCCCACGTAGCCGATGATCCGCCTGCCGCCGGGGGCCACCTCGGCCCGCCAGCCGTCGTCGCGCTTTTCCGGGGAAAACCTGGCGGTATCCACCCCGCGGCGCCACATGCGCACCCTCGGGATGCCGCGGCCGCGCAACTGGTTCAGCGCGAACGTGGAAGGCACCAGGGTGCGGGAGGCGAGCAGGTGGATGTTCTCCACCCGGTTCCACGCCCAGTTTTCCAGGAACGGAACCCCGTACTTCGCGGCGTAGCTGGGAACCTCGGTCTGGTAGATCGCAACGGTGGGAATGCCCAGCTGGTGGGCCGCCTGCACGGCGCGCCAGCCCAGGACGAACGGCGAGGCCAGGTGGACGACGTCCGGTGCGTAGTCGGCAAGGATTCGCTTGACCCGGTACACACCGCCCATCGCCACGCGGACGTTCGTGTACCCGGCCAGCGGAACCGCCGGCAGCCGGTGGATCTCGGCGCCCTTGACGTGGCCCGGCGCTTCGGCGTCCTGCGCTGAGGGAGCGATGACCAGGACGTCGTCGCCCCGGTCCTGGAGATGGTCCAGCACCCTCAGGATGGAATGGGTGACCCCGTTCATCAGTGGCAGGAATGATTCGGCAACAATTGCGATCCTCACCCCTCCACGATGTGCTGGAGGCTTGAAATGGCGGGGGAGAAAGCGTTACCCGGAGGAAAAGGCTGGGTGAACAGGAACCGCCGTATTTTAAAAAAAAATACTAAGTAGGCTTGGCATTTGATGCTAAGCATGCTTACGGTATGGGGGCAGCTAACGCGAAGCCTCAAGCAGCCGGGGCGGAGGCCAGTGCCGGGATCCCCTGGCGCCGGTACATCCATTTTGTTAGCTAAGCCCAGCGCAACGACACATCCAAGGAGACGTCATGCTCAACCGGGAAAACATTGAAAACCTGCTCACCAAGGGCGGCAACGTCATCGGCTCAGATGGCGGGAAGATCGGCTCCATCGGCCAGCTTTACGCGGACGACGACACCGGCGAGCCCACGTGGGTCACGGTCAAGACCGGCCTCTTTGGCACCTCGCAGTCTTTCGTCCCCGTCGAGGGGGCACACAACCAGGGCGACGACCTGGTGGTTCCCTACAGCAAGGAACACGTCAAGGACGCTCCTCGCGTGGACGTTGACGGCCACCTCACCCCTGAGGAAGAGGACCGCCTCTACACGTACTATGACCGCGGCGCCCGGACGTACTCCGAGTCGCGCGATGAAGTGGACCTCCAAGGTGACGCCGACCTGAACGCCGGCACTCCCACGGCAGGCGTTGACCGCGACTTTGACGGCGACCGTGACCGCGGCACCGTGGGCCACGACACCTCCGGCCCCACCACGGATGACGCCATGACCCGTTCCGAGGAACAGCTCCATGTCGGCACGGAGCGGGAAGCCGCCGGCCGGGCCCGGCTGCGGAAGTACGTCACCACGGAAAACGTCACCAAGACCGTCCCCGTGCAGCGTGAAGAGGTCCGCCTTGAACGCGAGCCCATCACGGATGCCAACAGGGGCGCGGCCCTCAACGGTCCGGACATCAGCGAGGAAGAGCACGAGGTGATCCTGCACGAGGAACGCCCCGTGGTGCAGAAGGAAGCAGTCCCCGTGGAGCGGGTCCGCCTGGACAAGGAAGTGGTCCAGGATGACGTGACGGTGAACGAGGAAGTCCGCAAGGAGCACATTGATGCCGACGGCGTGGATCGGGACGCTCGCCGCTAGGCACTCTGCCGTGAGGCACATGCAGTGCAGAGGCTGACGCGCCGCTGAACGGACCGGCGCGGAGGCAGCAGCACAGCGAACGACGCCGGGAGTCCACTTGGGGGCTCCCGGCGTCGTTGTGCATGCGGAACTTCGCAAAAATGCCGGTGCAGCCCCCGCTCGCGGCGGCGACCGCACCGGCCAGTAGGACGAATATCTTCAGAACTTAGGGTTCTTCTCCCATTCGCGGCTCCTGTTTCCCGGGTTACGGATTCCGGGTTATCTCCTGTCGGCCGCCAGGTTCCTCGAGAACAGCCAGCCGGCAACAATCATCACTGCGCCCAGGGCCAGGTGGGTCCAGTTGTCCAGCATGTTCAGCGACAGGAAGTTGGCCGCAGAATCCACGCCGACAATCAGCCCGAAGACGGCAAGGACGACGTACAGTGCGCCCGCTCCCAGGAGAAAGTTCCGTGCTCCATGTTCAGTGCGGGACATTGCCCAGCCGGTTGCGCCGATGGCCAGCTGCACGATGTTGAGCAGCATGGACACCTGGAACAGCCCCAGGAACATGGCATGTGAAGCCGGTCCGAGGAACATCAGTTCGCTGTATTGGGTGGTGACACCCGGGATGAAGCCCAGGATACCCACCAGCATCAAAACAATTCCCACTCCCATGCCAGCGTTTTGGACGTCTGCCCGGCCAAAGTGAACGCCGTGTGCATGTGGGGATGCGGTAGTCATTCTTTCCCTCCAATCCACTCGTTGTGGACAATTAAAATTTTACGGCGGACCACAGCGAAAAGCGCCGCCGCAGGCACTCCTGAAGTTTCCCCTGATCGGGCTGTTGAGCCTGTCGTTGCAGGCCCGGGCGGGCTGGCCGTGACACCATGGGGCACGATGAAACTGCGTGCTGACCAGACCGGAGACCGTGGCCTTCCCATGCCCTTGTGGCTGCAGGGTGCCCTCGAGACGGCACAGGCAGCCATCATTTCAGCGTTGGTTGTGATTGCGCCGATCATTGCCGTCTGGGCCACCGCGGGCTTCCATGACAGTGCCTTCGATGTCCTGGCCCGGCTGGCCGGACAGTCGTGGCTGCTGGTCCACGGGGTGCCGCTGGAACTCACTGCCGCCGGTCCGAATGCCGCGGCGAACGGGAAGTCCGGTGTCCTCTCGCTCATTCCGCTGGGCCTGACCCTGCTGCCGTTCCTGCTGGCATGGCGGGCCGGACGCCGGCTGGCCCGGGCCTCCTACACGGACCAGCTCTGGCAGGCCCTGCTCGGCTCATGGGTTGTCTACGCCGCTTTCGGCACCGCCACGGGCTTTGTCTGCCGCACGCCCGACGTCGTCATCAACCCTTGGCACGCCATGGTCATACCCCTGATTCCCTACGCGCTGGGCATGGTGGTGGGCGCGCGGCGCGAGGCCGGCTCCTGGAGCCGGCTCATCGGCGTCGACGCGGTGGACTGGATCTCCCGCACCAGCCAGCATTCGCGGTGGGCCGGGTCCTATCTCGGCTCCGCCGCGAAGGCCGGGTTCGTCGCCACCGTTTCCGCGCTAGCCCTGGCGGCGGTGTTGCTTGCCGTAGACCTGTTCATTCACTGGAACCTGGTGGTCGCCGTCTATGAAGCGCTCGACGCCGGCGCCGTCGGAGGGGCGGCCCTGACCATCGCGCAGCTGGGGTTCCTGCCCAACCTCGCGGTCTTCGCCCTGGCCTGGACGTCCGGGGCCGGCTTCGCCATGGGCGCCGGCTCCCAAATGGGCCCGCTGGGGACTGCCGTCGGACCGCTGCCGTCCATCCCGGTGCTGGCCGCCATTCCCTCCGGGCCCCTCGACTACGCCTTTGTTGCCCTGATCGTCCCGGTGCTGGCCGGAGTCCTGGCCGGCTGGTGGTTCCTGCGCGAAGGTGAAAACCACTTTGACGAATGGCTGGCCATCAAGATCCACGCGCGCTGGTTCACGGCCACCCTGTCCACCCTGGCGCTCGGAGTGCTGGCTGGGCTGGCTGCGGGGCTGCTGGCCTTTGGGCTGGCCTGGCTGGCCCGCGGATCGGCCGGCATCGGACGCCTGACGGACATCGGGCCGGACCCGTTCTGGACGGGAGTCTGGCTGGCCGCGGAGGTGGGTGCCGGCGTCGTCATCGGTTACGCAGCCGGACCGTGGCTGGAACGTGAGCACGCGGCAAAGGACCAGGAAATGGAGCTGGTTTCCTAGGCTGCCGGCGTTGCCGGCGCGGCTGTTGCCGCCGTTAGGGGATCTGCTGGGGCAGTGAGTCCTGCAGCTGGATCCGGCAGGCGGACTGGGCCTTGTCGGTGAGCGCACGGCCAACACATGCCTGGTATTCGCGCACTTCGTCGAAGAACACTGCCGTGACCAGGATGAGCAGCACCATGATCGCGGAAACCACCAGCCCGGAAATGGTGCCCACCAGGACCAGTTTGGACTCCTTCAGGCGCACCGCCCGCACCAGCAGGACGATTCCCAGGGCGATGCTGGCAGCCGTCAGGACGCCCGTCAGCCACAGGTATGTGACGTCCAGCTGGTAGACGAAGAAGGCGCCCAGCACCGAGACGACGAACATCCGGAACAGGGTGTGGGTCTTGGCGAGCGAGGCTTTGGCCGCCTCGCTGAGCTGCGGTTTGGTCCGCTGCCGCCCAGCCGGTTCCGGTGTGGTGTTCATGTTTTCCAGCCTACGCGAGCCTGCCCATAAGCTAGTGCCATGCGCATCGTAGTCCTCGTTTCCGGTACCGGGTCCAACCTCCAGGCTGTCATCGATGCGGTCAAGGCAGGGGACCTGGACGTGGAAATCGCTGCCGTAGGGGCGGACCGCCCGGGCACGTACGGCGTGGAGCGGTCAGCTGCCGCCGGCATCCCCACGTTTGTGGTGGACTTCAAGGCGTACCCGGACCGGGCGCACTGGAATGCAGCGCTGACGGAGGCCGTGGCAGGGTTTGAGCCGGACGTGGTGGTTTCCTCGGGGTTCATGCGGATTGTCAGCCCGGAGTTCATTGAAGCTTTTGGCGGGAAATACCTGAACACGCACCCCGCCCTGCTTCCGGCTTTCCCCGGCGCCCATGGCGTACGGGACGCGATGGCCTACGGCGTTAAGGTCACTGGCTGCACGGTGCACTGGGCAGACGCCGGCGTGGACACCGGCCCCATCATCGCCCAGGAAGCCGTGGCCATCGAGGACTCGGACACGGAGGAGACCCTGCACGAACGCATCAAGGTGGTGGAGCGCCGGCTTCTCGTCTCCACCCTGGCCTCCCTGGCTGCGGCCCACCCCTCCTGACTCCTCCCCCCCACCCAACTAGGTAGCGCTAAGTGTCGTTTTGAACCCTCAAAACGACACTTAGCGCTACCTAGTTGGGCATGGGCGGGCAGGCCTGTGGATAACCTCTGCTGCATCCCGCCGCGCCTGCCACGATGGGCGGATGAAGGTACCGAGTCAGTTACCCGACCAGTTGGCGTCCCTCCCTTTTACTTTTCAGGAAGCGGTCGACGCCGGAATCAGCCGGCGGCGGCTGCGTCACCATGGTTTGCTGTGGCCAAGCCGGGGCGTCCGGGTGCCGGATGCGGGCGAAATATCACACCTCGCCCCGCGCATCCGCCCCTACACATTGGTCACCGAGTTTGCCGCCGCTTCGCACGCCTCGGCCTTTCTCCTGTGGGAATTTCCCGGCTTCCTCCCGGGCAGCGATGAGCCACTGCTGCACATCTCGCGGCCGGACACTGCTGCCATCATGCGCCGGCCCGGTGTGAAGGGACACCGCGGGCAGTTTTTCGCTGACGAGATCGTGAATCATGCCGGACTGCTGGTCACGTCGCGGGTGAGGACCTGGTTGGACTGCTCCCGCAAGATGGGCATCGAAGAGCTGACCGTGGTTGCAGACCACTTGCTTCGCATTCCGCGGCCCGACTTCGAAGGCAGATCAGAGCCCTATGCAACCCGGGAGGATCTCGAAGACATGCTTGACCGGCACAAGGGGACTCCCGGTATCAGGAAAGCCCGGGTTGCCCTCGACAGGGCACGGGTGGGGTCCGATTCCGCCCCTGAAACCAGGCTGCGGCTGGCACTGGAGGACGCAAACCTGCCCGAACCATTGCTGAACGTTCCTACTGAACTGGGCGCCGGCGTCGTTCGCCAACCTGACCTGAGTTACCCGGAACAGAAGGTGGCGGTGGAGTACGACGGCGAGGGCCATTCCGAGGCGGTTCAGATCGTCCGCGACATCGCCCGGGAAGAGGATTTCGCCCGTGGAGGCTGGCTGCTCGTGAGGATTTCGAAGCGGCACATGGAGAGGGATGCCCGGCCGGCGGTGGCCAAGGTCCGTTCAGCGCTCCTGAGCCGGGGCTGGTACCCCAACAAAGAAACCTAGGTAGCGCTAAGTGTCGTTACGAGGGCTCAAAACGACACTTGGCGCTACCTAGTTGGGAGGGGAAGGGTTGGGAGGGGAGGCAGGGCTATTCGAGGCGGCGCTGTTTGGTTTCGGGGGAGAAGAACGCCATCCACAGCACGGCCAGCAGCACCAGTCCGCCGGCCAGGGCGAAGGACGTGGCCAGGCCGAGCTCGGGCCAGAAGTAGTTCGCGAAAATGAGCGGGCCAAAGCCGGCCCCCAGCCGCGAGAACGTGGACGCCCAGCCGAAGCCGGTGCCGCGCAGCTCCGTCGGGTAGAGCTCTGATACGTAGGCGTAGAGCACCGGGATGGCCACCTGTACCACAAACCCGAACACAAGCAGCCAGAACACCGCGGCCGTGGGGATGTCCACCACGAACGCCACAATTACCAGGGTCAGCGCGGACAGCGGCCCGGTAATGGCAAGGATCCATTTGCGGCCCACGCGCTCCACCAGCAGGGCGGCCACGATGACGCCGAGAAGCCCGACGGCCGCCATGGACGCTGTGGTGACGAATGCCTTGTACTCGGCAAAGCCGGCCCCAATCAGGATCCGGGGCATCCACGTGAGGGACAGGTAGTAGACCAGAAGGATGCTGAAGAACAGTGCCCACGCTGCCGCCGTGATCTTCCAGTTGAACTGCCACACAGAGCGGAGTTGGGTCCAGGCGCTGCCGGCAGACAACCTGGGCACTTCCTGGGCGTCGGGCAGGCTGTAGGCGCGCGGCTCCGCACCGGTGGCGGCCACCAGCCCGTCAATGACCTTGGCGGCTTCCTCCCGCCTGCCCTTGCGGATCAGGAACAGCGGGGACTCCGGGACGCTGCGCCGGACCCAGAACACCAACAGGGCAGGCAGGACCATCACCAGCATGGTCAGCCGCCAGTCGCCGAAAGCGGCTACCAGCCCGGCGGAGACGAAGCCCGCCAGGGCGGCGCCCACTGGCCACCAGCCGTCCATCGCCGTGAGGACGCGGCCGCGCTGCTTCCGCGGCGTGAACTCGCCCACCAGGGCATAGTCCACGGGGATACAGCCGCCCAGGCCGAATCCGGCCATGAACCGGAACGCGCAGAACCAGATGAAGTCGGGGGAGAAGGCGCCCAGGACGGTGAACAAGGAAAAGATCAGCAGCGTGGCCGTGAAGGCTTTCTTGCGTCCGATGGTGTCCGCGATGGTGCCCCAGACGAACGCGCCCAGCGCCATGCCGATCAGGTTGGACGTGCCCACCCAGGCCACCTCGCCAGGCGTCAGCGCCCAGTGCGTGGAAAGCAAGGGAATCAGGATCCCGTTGAGGGTCACATCCCAGGCGTCGAACATAAAGCCGAGGCCGCCGATCAAAAAGATCCTGCCCTGGACTTTCCATCGCCAGGGCAGTTCCTGGACCACCTGTTCGCCGCTTGGCACAGTGGTGTAAGTATTCATCGCAGCCTCCTGGGAAAACTCTAGCCGGGCCCGCCGGCGTTCACACTCCCGCTGACACGCCGGGCAGCCTCCGCTTCGGGATAAACTGGGCCCTATCCCCACCAACCGCGGCATTGTTCCGCGAGATAAGACGGAGACATTTGTGAGCTTCACGCAGCATGAGCGCGTATCCATTGACCGTGTTCCCATCCGCCGGGCGCTGATCTCGGTTTACGACAAGACAGGTCTGGAGGAGCTCGCCCAGGGCCTGCACGCTGCGGGCGTGAAGCTGGTTTCCACCGGTTCCACGGCCAAGAAGATCGCCGCCGCCGGTATCCCCGTGCAGGAGGTCGAGGAAGTCACCGGCTCCCCGGAGATGCTGGACGGCCGCGTCAAGACGCTGCACCCCCGTGTCCACGGCGGCATCCTGGCCGACCGCCGCGTCCCGGCGCACATGGAGACCCTCACCAAGATGGAGATCGAGCCATTCGACCTGGTGGTGGTGAACCTCTACCCGTTCGTGGAGACCGTCAAGTCCGGCGCAGCCCAGGATGACGTCGTCGAACAGATCGACATCGGAGGCCCCGCCATGGTGCGTTCCGCAGCGAAGAACCACGCCGCCGTCGCCATTGTGGTGGACCCTTCCTTCTACGGGCAGGTGGTCACCGCAGCCGCGGAAGGCGGCTTTGATCTGAAGACACGACGGCGGCTGGCTGCCAAGGCGTTCGCCCACACGGCGTCCTACGACAACGCGGTGGCCACCTGGACCGCCAGCCAGTTCCTGGATGAAGACGGCGACGGCGTCATCGACTGGCCCGCCTACGCAGGCCTTTCGCTGGAGCGTTCGGAGGTGCTGCGCTACGGCGAGAACCCGCACCAGCAGGCTGCGCTGTACGTGGACAAGGCGGCGCCGGTGGGCATCGCCCAGGCGGACCAGCTGCACGGCAAGGCCATGAGCTACAACAACTTCGTGGACGCCGACGCCGCACTCCGCGCCGCCTACGACTTCAGCGAGCCGGCCGTGGCGATCATCAAGCACGCCAACCCGTGCGGCGTGGCCGTCGGTTCCGCAGATGCGGCCGACCCCATCGCCGACGCCCACGCCAAGGCCCACGCCTGCGATCCGGTGTCCGCGTTCGGCGGCGTCATCGCGTCCAACCGCACGGTCACTGCCGGCATGGCGAACACGGTCAAGGACATCTTCACCGAGGTGGTCATCGCCCCGGGCTTCGAGCCGGAGGCCGTGGAGATCCTGTCCAAGAAGAAGAACATTCGCCTGCTCGCCCTGCCTGAGGGCTACGGCCGCTACCCCACGGAGTTCCGCCAGGTGTCCGGCGGCATGCTGGTGCAGGTGGCGGACAAGGTCGATGCCGACGGCGACAACCCCGCCAACTGGACGCTCGCTGCCGGTGAGGCTGCGGACGAGAAGACGCTCGCGGACCTCGCCTTCGCCTGGACCGCCTGCCGCGCCGCCAAGTCCAACGCGATCCTCCTCGCCCAGGACGGCGCCGCCGTGGGCATCGGCATGGGCCAGGTCAACCGACTGGATTCCTGCCGCCTGGCAGTGGAGCGGGCCAACACGCTGGGCGTATCTGTGGACTCGGATGTTGATGGTGCCGGCGGCGCCTCGAACGCCGACGCAACAGGCGCCCCCGAGCGTGCCCGCGGCGCAGTGGCTGCTTCCGACGCCTTCTTCCCGTTTGCCGACGGCCTGCAGATCCTGATCGACGCCGGCGTGCGCGCCGTGGTCCAGCCCGGCGGTTCCGTCCGGGACGAGGAAGTCATCGCAGCAGCCAACGCCGCAGGAATCACCATGTACTTCACCGGAGCCCGCCACTTCTTCCACTAGGGTTCGATGATGGATTAACGACGACGGCGCCCGCCCCCGCGAAGGGCGGTTTCTAGGGGTCGTTGCAACACCTGCTGGTTAGGTGGTTAGTAGTAAATCACGTAAACGCTCGGCTGGGGTCTTCCAGCCGAGCGTTTTGCGTGGGCGGCCGTTGAGTTCCTGGGCGACGTGTTCGAGGTCTTCAGTGCCGTAGGCGGACAGGTCGGTGCCTTTAGGGAAGTACTGGCGCAGTAGCCCGTTGGTGTTTTCATTCGAGCCGCGTTGCCAGGGGCTGGCGGGGTCGCAGAAGTAGACGGGCATGTCGGTGGCCATGGTGAAGGATCGGTGTCCGGCCATTTCGGCGCCTTGGTCCCAGGTCAGTGAGCCGCGCAGGTGCGCTGGAAGGGAACTGATGGTCCGGACGAGGCCGTCACGGACGGTTTCGGCGGTGTGGTCATTTGGCAGGTGGACGAGCATCACGTACCGGGTGGTGCGTTCGACCAGGGTTGCGATGGCGGACTGGTTTAGTGTGCCGGTGATCAGGTCGCCTTCCCAGTGGCCGGGTACGGCGCGGTCCTCGACCTCGGGCGGTCGTTCGGAGATCATGACCATGGGGTCGGCGAAGCGGGAGATGCGCTGTTCGCCGGTGTTATGGGGTTTGCGGCGGGTCCGGCCGGTGCGCAGGGCCGCCTGAATTTCGCGTTTGAGCCCCCCTCTGGCCTGGACGTAGAGGGCTTGATAGATCGTCTCTGGGCACACACGCATCTCCGGCAGTTCGGGGAAATCTTCGACCAGCGTGTGGCTGATCTGCTCTGGAGACCAGCGTAGGAGCAGTTTCTCCTTCACGTAGTTGCTCAGATCCGATTCACCAGCGAGTTTCCCGGTTTTGGGCCGGGCGCGGCGTGAGGCAGCTTGACGTTGCGCCGCATACGGCTGGTAGCCAACACCCGGGTGGCCGTTACGGGCGATTTCCCGGCTAACGGTCGACGGCGATCGCTGCAACACTGCCGCGATTGTACGCAGCGAGGCCCCAGCGGCGTTCAGGTCCCGGATGGTCTCGCGTTCTTGCAGCGACAGAAACCTCGGGTCAATGGCCCGTTCAAGCACCGAGATCGATACCGACCGGGTCTGCTGCCTTTTGCCGGGGACGGCAGGAAGTGTTGAAGAATCCACATCATGGTTGTAGTGCATTCTCTGTCCACCTGGATAAATGCGTCGACCGCCAGATTTCCTCACCCCAAGCTCCCACTCCCGTGCACTGCTGCGGGGAACGCCCAGGGCCTTGACCGCATCGCGCCGGCTCAGTCCTTGGTCCCGTAAGCGCAGGTACTCCACTCGCCTGCGATGACTCACCGGCCGGCTGGAAATGCCCGCCTCGCGGGCCCAGCGGAACGCAGTGTTTACATTCAGGCTGATCTCAGCTGCGGCAACAGTCACGCTCCCTTCCCGCTCGAGAACGGACAAGAACTCACGTTTCTGTTCGGATGTGTATTTGGTTCTGGCTGCCTGGCGGGTTGATGCGGTGTTCCCGGAAGTGAGGCCAGCCCTGCGGAGCCACTGATAGCAGCTGTTCCGGTTCAAACCCAGTTCTGCCGCGGCTGATGTCGCACTTCCGAGTCGGTCAAAAACCTGGAAGAACTCTTCCCTCTGCTGAACAGTCGATCTCGCGTACTTCCGGGACTCCGCTGGAACATCGCTTAAATACGGCACGGTCGTTGCAACTCCCAAAATCTATGGGTGTTGCAACGACCGCTAAAACTCAAGAAGGGGACGGGCGCCGTCGTTGTTCTGCTGGCTTAGTCCTGGTCGGCTGGAGGCGGCCCGGGTTCCGGAAGCCGCAGCTCCCGGGGCCTGGCTTCCGCCATCCGGTGCTCTGTCCAGTACTCGAGGATCTCCTGGTGCGTCTGGTCCAGGTCCGCGTGGCTGACGGAATCGGGGCCGGGAATGTCCTTAGGACGTTGAGGCACTGGCGTAAGCCTTCTGGATGACGGCTCCCCAGTAGGGGCCGTACATCACGGCTGAGCGGCTGTAGCCGTAGCTGTTGACGGAGTTCTGGACGCCGGAAGACGAGGTGCCGATGAACCACGGGCCGCCGGAGGAACCGCCGGTCATGTCGCAAGGGATGCCCTGGGTTCCAAACTGCGGGTTGAAGGGGTCCTTGCTGGCTGTGCCGGTGCAGCTCTTGAGCGTCTCGCCGTTAAAGGGCGCTGCCGCAGGGTAGCCGAAGGACTTGTAAGTGAGGCCGTACGCTTGGTTGAAGGCAACGCCGGACCCGCCCACCACTGCAGTGAGGGTCTGGCCGTTCAACGGGTTCATGACGGCGAAGCCGGTGTCGTAGGCCATGTCACCGTTCTTGCTCCACGCGGTGGGGGAGTAGAGGGCCTTGGCCGTCCACTTGCCGTAGGGGGCAGCGCCGTTCTGGTAGGCCGGGACGAAGACGAAGTTGGTGGCGTTCGCGCCGGGACCCTCGTTCACGCAATGGCCTGCCGTGGAGACGGTGCTCTTGTTGGGCGAGGACACGGCGTTGCCGGAGCAGACGTAGTTTGCGCCGCCCATGGTGAAGAACACCTTGCCAATGTGGCTCACCGGGGTTTCGCTTTGGGCGATCGTGGCCCTGCCCTTGGTGGCTTTGACCTTGGTGTCGTTGCCCTTTTCCACCGTGGCGTCACTCGAGCGGTTGCCCCGTTCAAGTGCTTTGCCGGCGAGGACGTCGCCAGGAATTGCGCTGCGCATCCGGTCAGCCGTCCAGTAATCGGCCACGCCGGTAGTCTCAAGGATCGCACTGGTCACGGAGGGATTCTTGTCATCCTCGGTCGCAGTCGGTGCAGCGGTGGCCCCGCCGGCGGAGGTAAGTGCCAGAACGGCAGCGGCCGAGAGGCTCAGGATGCCGGAAGCCAGAGACCTGGTGCGTGTCATTGTTGTCCTGTCTGAACGGGGAAATGGCCCCCGGAGGGCCTTGACTGACCTTGCGAATTTATCGTCATATGACAGGTATGTAAATAGGAGTGACGTATCATGTACGGCCGTCGGCGTCAGCCGCGGGATGAAAAGCGCGACGGCGGCCTGCCGCCTGGGTGCGTGCCGCCGTCGGACATTCTCCATCGCTGTAATCCTCCGGGTGCCGGGGGTAACTCTGCGGCCCCGGTAGGGTTCAAATCCTTGTCCTCGGGTAAGTTGTAGGTGGTGAAATAGACCGAATTTTTCACAACCAAGCCGACCCACAGGGAGACGCCCGCGCATGTCCAAGATTATCTACACCCACACCGACGAAGCGCCGATGCTGGCTACCTATTCGTTCCTGCCCATCATCGAGGCGTTCGCCTCGACAGCAGGTGTGGAGGTGGAGACCCGCGACATTTCGCTCGCCGGCCGCATCATCGCCGTCTTCGGTGACTACCTGACCCCCGAGCAGCAGATCGGTGACGCCCTTGCTGAACTCGGTGAGCTGGCGAAGACGCCGGAAGCCAACATCATCAAGCTGCCCAACATCAGCGCCTCCATCCCGCAGCTCAAGGCAGCCATCGCCGAACTGCAGGGCCAGGGCTACGCCCTTCCGGATTACCCGGACAACCCTTCCTCGGACGAGGAAACGGCCATCCGCTCGCGGTACGACAAGATCAAGGGTTCCGCCGTGAACCCGGTCCTGCGCGAAGGCAACTCGGACCGCCGTGCACCGCTGTCCGTCAAGAACTACGCACGCCAGAACCCGCACTCCATGGGCCCGTGGACCCCGGACTCCAAGACCAACGTGGCCACCATGGGCCAGGACGACTTCCGCTCCAATGAGAAGTCGGTTGTCATCGAATCCGAGGGCGCCATCGCCATCCAGCTGGTCCGCGAAGACGGCTCCGTAAAGGTCCTCAAGAAGGCATTCCCGGTCCTGGCCGGCGAGGTCATCGACGGAACCGTGATGCGCGCCGCCGCCCTGGACGAGTTCCTGAAGGCACAGGTTGCACGCGCCAAGGAAGAGGGCGTGCTGTTCTCTGCACACCTCAAGGCCACCATGATGAAGGTCTCGGACCCCATCATCTTCGGCCACGTGGTGAAGGCCTACTTCTCCGAGCTCTTTGAGACCTACGGCAAGCAGCTCGCCGCCGCCGGCATCAGCCCGAATAATGGCCTCGCCGCCATCCTGAGCAGCCTGGAGGACCTGCCGGAGGATGTCCGCGAAGGCGTGCAGAACCTGATCAAGAAGGGCCTCGAAGAAGGTCCCGCCCTGGCCATGGTGGACTCGGACAAGGGCATCACCACCCTGAACGTCCCCAGCGACGTCATCGTGGACGCCTCCATGCCCGCCATGATCCGCAGCTCCGGCCACATGTGGGGCCCGGACGGCAAGGAAGCTGACACCCTGGCCGTGCTTCCGGACAGCTCCTACGCCGGCATCTACCAGGTGGTCATCGATGACTGCCGCGCCAACGGCGCCTACGACCCCACCACCATGGGCACCGTTCCGAACGTGGGCCTCATGGCCCAGGCCGCCGAGGAATACGGCAGCCACGACAAGACCTTCGAAATACAGGAAGCCGGCACCGTCCAGATCGTTGACGGCTCCGGGAACGTCCTGATCGAGCACGAGGTCTCTGTCGGCGACATCTGGCGCGCCTGCCAAACCAAGGACCTGCCCATCCGCGACTGGGTCAAGCTGGCCGTCACCCGGGCCCGCGCCTCCCAGACCCCGGCCGTGTTCTGGCTGGACGAGGAACGCGCCCACGACGCCAACCTCATCGCCAAGGTCAACGAGTACCTGAAGGAGCACGACACCGAGGGCCTGGACATCCAGATCATGTCCCCGGTCAAGGCCATCGCCTTCACCCTGGAGCGGATCCGCAAGGGCGAGGACACCATTTCCGTTTCGGGCAACGTCCTCCGTGACTACCTCACGGACCTGTTCCCCATCCTTGAACTGGGTACCAGCGCCAAGATGCTCTCCATTGTTCCGCTGATGAACGGCGGCGGCCTGTTCGAGACCGGCGCCGGCGGATCTGCCCCGAAGCACGTCCAGCAGCTGCTCAAGGAAAACCACCTGCGCTGGGACAGCCTGGGCGAGTTCCTGGCCCTGGCCGTCAGCTTCGAGCACCTGGCCACCACCACGGACAACAAGCGCGCCCAGGTCCTGGCGGACACCCTTGACCGTGCCACCGGCACCTTCCTGCTGGAGAACAAGTCCCCGAGCCGCCGTGCCGGCGAGCTGGACAACCGCGGCAGCCACTACTACCTGGCCCGCTACTGGGCCGAGGAGCTGGCAAAGCAGACGGACGACGCCGACCTGGCCGCCTCCTTCAGCTCCGTCGCCGGAGAGCTTTCCTCCAAGGAGGAAACGATCGTTGGCGAACTGGCCGAGGTGCAGGGCTCGCCGGTGGACATCGGCGGCTACTACCACCCGGACGACGCCAAGGCCTCGGCCGTGATGCGTCCGTCCGCCACCCTGAACAAGGTCCTGGCTACCCTGAGCTAGCCCCGCCTGGAACTGGCGCCACAAGAGGCGGGGCCCCGGAGTTGAACTGTTCAACGTCCGGGGCGCCGCCTCTTTTTCGTCACCTGTTCAGGAACGGGCAGGCGCCCTCTCTGCCGCCTCCGGACCGCCGTCGTCCGCAACGACAAAGGCCGCCGGACTCTCCCTGCCAGCGTGAAGCGTCACCCCGATCCCTGCCGCGACCACCAGCACGATGCCCAGGACGGCGGCCACGCCGGGCAGCTGCCCCAGGACCAGGAATCCAATCACGACGGCGATGGCAGGCTCCAGGCTCATCAGTGTTCCGAATGCGGAGGCCTTCAAGCGGCGCAGCGCGAGCAGTTCGAGGCTGAAGGGGATCACGGGCATCAGCAGCGCCAGGCCAGCGCCCACCAGGAGCAACTGCCAGTCGAGGTGTGCCACTGCTGCCGGCCCTACAAACAGGGTGGTCGCCATCGCGGCCACCGGCATGGAAACTGCCAGTGCCTGGAGGCCGTTTACTTCGTCGCCCGCCCGCTGGGTCAGGAGGATATAGCCCGCCCAGCAGCCGGCGGCGCCGAGGGCAAAGAAGACGCCGGTGAGGTCGGCTGCGCCGTGCCACGGCTCGGTCAGGGCTGCCACCCCGGCGGCGGCAACAAGTGCCCACCAGCGTCCCGCCCTGCGCCCGCGGACGACCGCCACGGAAAGTGGCCCCAGGAACTCCAGGGCGCTGGCGGTGCCGAGCGGGATCCGGACGGCGGCCGCCATGAACATCAGCGTCATGCCCGCCGTGACCAGGCCGAGCAGCACGCACGTGACCAAACCACGGCGGCTGAACCGGGAGCGCCACGGGCGCGTGCAGGCCACCAGGATCAGCGCCGCCCACGTGAGGCGCAGCCATGCCACGCCGTCGGAGCCGAGGCGATCGGACAGTCCCACGGAGGCGGCCAGGCCCAACTGGACACAGCACATGGCGGCTCCGGCCATGGCGGTTCCGGATCGTGCGCCGCTGAGGTGTTGTTGTGGAAATGGCATGGGGCCAGTAGAGCGCACCGCAACCGTCTACGTCCACGTGATAATTCTTCACATATTGTCCGCAAATTATGGACAATAGCTGTATGGAAACGCGACGCCTGGAAGTCCTGCTTGAGCTGGCCCGGCAGGGCTCCATGCGAAACGTTGCAGATTCACTGGGCACCACGACGTCGACCGTCTCCCAGCAGATCGCCGCGCTCGCGCGGGAAACCGGCGCCGCGCTGCTGGAACCTGACGGCCGGCGCGTGCGGCTGACCCCCGCCGGGCGGCGCCTCGCCGATCACGCGGTGACAATCCTGGCCGCGGTGGATGCTGCCACTGCGGAGCTGGACCCGGGTGCTGAGCCTGCGGGAACAGTCAGGGTTGCCGGCTTCGTGACGGCTGTACGCAAGATCCTGATGCCCATCGTCGAGGAGCTTGCCGTCAGCCACCCCGGCATCAAGCTGGAAGTCCGGGAGCACGAGCCTGCAGAGGCCCTCGCGTTGCTTGCCGATGATTCCGTGGACCTGGCCCTGACCTACGACTACAACCTGGCCCCGGACAGCACCGGCGTCGCCTTCGATTCCGTCCACTTGTGGAGCACCCCCTGGAGCCTTGGCGTTCCCGAGGTGGCCGCACCTGTTGCCGGGAGCGCACCCGAAGTCCTCGCGTCCTTCCGCGACCGCGACTGGATCGGGAACTCACGGAACAGGGCGGACGAGGATGTCCTCAGGCTGCTCGCATCGATGGGGGACTTCGAGCCGCGGGTGAGGCACCAAGCGGACAGCCTTGAACTGGTGGAGGACCTCATCCTGGCCGGGATGGGCGTGGGCCTGCTGCCTGCCGACCGGGAACCGCGGGCCGGCGTCGCCCTTGTTCCGTTGAACACCCCCGACGTCCGGCTGCGTGCCTATGCGCGTACGCGGCGCGGCAACAGCACCTGGCCCGCCCTCGCCGCGGTCCTGGGCCAGATCACAGGGAAGGCCGCGGCGCTGCCGGATACCGCTCCCGCCCGCGGGAAGGCCTGAGCACCGCAGCCTCGTGACGGCGCTAAAGGTACTCGCGTCAGTTTCCCTTGCCTTTGCCCGCGTTGTCCCTCTTGCTGTTACTGCCTTCAGGGGCGGGCGCAGGAGCCGGTGCGGGAGTTTCGACGGCCGGGGCGCTGGCCTGGGCAGCCGCTGATTCCTTGGCGATCCGTTCCTCTTCGGCGGCCTTGTCCGCGGCAGCCTTCTGAGCCGCGATGGCCTCATTAAGGTCCGCGCGAACGGCCGTGGCGATCGTGGTGATGCTGCGGCGCCGTTCTTCCGAGATCCTGCCGTCGGCTTGCGCCGCCTCCAGCTCAGCCTCCAGCCCTTCGAGTGCCTTCAGTGCGGCAACGGGATTGTTCTGTGACGAAGCCTGGGTCACCTCAAGCACGCGGGCCTGCAGCTGCCGCGCGGCTTCACGGCGGAGTCCCGAATCCGCTGTGCCACAGCCGGTCAGCAGTCCCGCCGCCAGCAGGACGGCCGAAAATCCCAGCACGGCCTGGCGTCCGCGGCTGGAAAGCGACCTCACGGCTCCACGCTCTTCTGGAGTTCCTCCAGATGCTCACCGAGGACCCCGGTCACCGTGGGATAGGGCACGACGTCGGGCGTGGACTGGGCAGACAAGGTCATCATCACTGCCGCTACGGCGGCCACAACCACTACAAGGGCAAGGATGGCGGCCAGCCAGAACCGTTTGGTCCTGGGCTTAATGTCTTTCGCGCGGTCGCGGTTAAGGGCGTCCACTGGGCGGGCCGGTCCTTGATCCCCGGCATCGGCAGCACCGGGTTCGGCGGCCTCCCGGATCTCCTCCACCGATTCCTCCGCGGTGATGGAGGGAGGGCGGAACGGCATGGCCGGCAGTACCCGAGTGGTTTCGGGCGCAAGTTCCCCGGGCGTTGACGCGGGCGACACCAGAGCCTGGCGCAAGGCAGTCTCGATGTCGGCGGCCGCCGGCCGTTCAAGCGGCTCGATGGCGGTCATGGAGCGGATGAGGTTGGCCCATTCTGACGGCAGGTCCTCGGGAATTTCAGGTGCGCGGTGCAGCCGCGCCACCGCCGATTCCACCGCGCTGCCCGGGTACTCCACGGTGCCCTTGATGCATTCGAGCAGCACAAGGCCCAGCGAATAAATGTCCGTGGACGGAGCGAGGGGCTGGCCCAATGCCTGCTCGGGACTGAGGTAGGCGGCAGTGCCAACCATGGTCCCGGTGGCGGTCAGCCGGGTTGAATCAACAATCCGTGCGATGCCGAAGTCTGTGAGCTTTGGCCGCAGGGGCTCACCGGGGCGTATCTGGACCAGCAGGATGTTGCCGGGCTTGATGTCCCGATGGATGATGCCGAGTCCGTGAACGTAGGCCAAGGCGTCGGCGATACCCGCGCCTATGACGGCCAACTCCTCAAGGGGAACCGTGCTGTGCCGGATCCGGCTCCTGAGGTCCTGGCCCTCCACGAGTTCCATGGTCAGAAACGGGCGGGGTTCGTCCGGTACCCGGGTATCGATCCCGGCGTCGAAAAGTGTGACCAGTCCCGGGTGGTTCAGGGTGGCAAGAAGCTGGATTTCTGCTTCCTGGCGTTTCAGTTCGTCGGCATCCGGTGCCTGCGGTGCGAAAAGCTTAAGTGCTACGTCCCGGCCCAGATTTTCGTCCCGGGCACAGTAGACCGACGACATACCGCCGCGGCCAATAACCTCACCCAACCGATAACGTCCGCCGAGCACTTCATTCTTGATGGAGCTAGGCGATTCCGCCACCATGACCCGTTCCTCCCGGTGCGCTGCGGCACTGTCGTACCTCAAATTATACGGGCGGGTTGGTGGAACCGGGGATCGATGATGCTTTGACAGCCGGGCACACCGACGGTCCGGCTGCGAAAGAGAAGCCTTTCACTGCCGGACCACCGGCCACAAGGACATGTGTGCTGAAGACATGTTGTGTAAGGTCTTGCGTTCGTTCTTGGGGTACCTCCTTTCCTTCAGCCTGCTTGCTGCTGCCGCTTCAGGCGCGTGGCGCAGGCACTGTCAGAGGGGTCGGTATCAGGACACTTTCCGCTTACGGAACATCAGGAGTCCTGCCACCAGAAGCAACAGGGCGAGGGGGACCAGTGACGCGTCCACGCCCGTTTTGGCCAGGGCGGGGGCGCCGCCCTGGGCTGGGGTGCTGCGGGTGCTGGCGCTGCCCGCGGCGGTGTCGACGGCGATTGTGCCGCCAACTGCTGTGGAGCCGGCAGCAGGTGCTGCTGAGACGCCGCCGGCGCCTGAGGTGCCGGCATCAGTTCCGTTGGCCGAACCCTTGCCGGAGCCCGTACCCGTGCCAACGCCGGGGGTGCTGGTTCCGGGATCTACGGTGCCGGTGCCTCCGGTACTGCCATCGGTGCCGGGGTCAGCAGTGCCCGGACTGCCAGTTCCGGGAGTGCTGACGCCGCCCAGTCCAAGGTCGATGCCGAGCCCAACCACTGCATCCAGTCCGCTGGTGGTGCCGTTGGTGCCGGTGTCGGTGCCAAGGTCGACGGCGGCATCCAGGACGGTGCCGAGGCCCGTGTTTGTGCCCCCAGTGCCGGTGGCGCCGAGGCCGAGGCCGACGGTAGCTGCCGCGGCGAGATCGGTGGTGCCGGTGCCAAGGTCGACTGCGGCATCCAGGACGGTGCCGAGGCCAGTGTTTGTGCCCTCAGTGCCGGTGGTTCCGAGCCCGAGGTTGATGACGGCATCCGCAGCGACGGTCAGGTCGGTTGCGGCTGCGTCGTTGCCGTTGGTGGCAGTGGTACCGGTGCCGAGGCCCAGGTCGACGGCGGCTGCCGCGGCGAGGTCGGTGGTGGTGGCGTTGTCGGTGCCCGTGGCGGTTCCGAGGCCGAGGGTTGCGTCGGCGGCTACAACCGCGTCGGCAGTGGTGGTGTCGGTGCCGGTGGTTCCGAGGCCCAGGTCGACGGCGGCTGCCGCGGCGAGGTCGGTGGTGGTGGCGTTGTCGGTGCCCGTGGCGGTTCCGAGGCCGAGGGTTGCGTCGGCGGCTACAACCGCGTCGGCAGTGGTGGTGTCGGTGCCGGTGGTTCCGAGGCCCAGGTCGACGGCGGCTGCCGCGGCGAGGTCGGTGGTGGTGGCGTTGTCGGTGCCCGTGGCGGTTCCGAGGCCGAGGGTTGCGTCGGCGGCTACAACCGCGTCGGCAGTGGTGGTGTCGGTGCCGGTGGCTCCGAGGCCCAGGTCGACGGCGGCTGCCGCGGCGAGGTCGGTGGCGGTGGCGTTGTCGGTGCCCGTGGCGGTTCCGAGGCCGAGGGTTGCGTCGGCGGCTACAACCGCGTCGGCAGTGGTGGTGTCCGTGCCGGTGGCTCCGAGGCCCAGGTCGACGGCGGCTGCCGCGGCGAGGTCGGTGGCGGTGGCGTTATCGGTGCCCGTGGCGGTTCCGAGGCCGAGGGTTGCGTCGGCGGCTACAACCGCGTCGGCAGTGGTGGTCTCGGTGCCGGTGGTTCCGAGGCCCAGGTCGACGGCGGCTGCCGCGGCGAGGTCGGCGGTGGCGCCGTTGTCGGTGCCCGTGGCGGTTCCGACGTTGACCGCTGCGTCCACAGTGGCGGCGGCGGCCGTCGAGTCGGACGGCGTTGAGCCACCCAGCAGGCCCAACGACGTCGAGTCAGCGGCCGCCGCCGAGATGAGGGCAGATGCGGAAAGATCCGATCCGCTGGTGGTGTCCGCGGCGTTCGCCGCGGTGCAGCCGAGGGCCAAAAGCCCGCCGGCAAAGAGGGTGCCAAGCAGCCCCCTGCGAAGGTTCGCACTCATGGTGTTGTCTCCTGAAGAAAGTTGAGGTGTCGGGGTGCTTTGGTCAGCAACCCGCTATAGCCGCGTTCTGCCGCAAAAGGGCAGGCGGGTCTCAACTAGTCAGGACGGGAACCGGGGTCGAATGACACCGGTGCAGGGGCGGGCTCAGTGATATCCCCGGCGCTGACAGCGCCGGGCGATGCAGGGTCAAAATTGAAGGCGCTTAGCCAGGCCGCTGCGCCAGACGAGCCCGCCGAGGGCGCGCTGCTCCCCGTGCCCGAAGCGGGTACGGCAGGAGCCAGGGCGGGGGCTGGCGAGGGGCCCGCCGTCGGCTGCTCCCGCGCCGTGTCTGGCCCGGCAATATACGCCCATGAAGCCGCAGAAGCCTCCGGCAGGGCGGCATCGCCAGGCTCGGCGCCCGAAGCCGCCGCAACAAGCGGAACAGCTGAAGCATTCGCCGTGGGGATGGCTTCGCCGGGTGCGGCGTCCGAACCTGCCGGAACACTTGCGGTGGCTGGACCATCCAGGTCCCCGCCTACCAAGGGCAGCTCGGGAAGGTCAACGTGCAGCGGTGCCGAGCCCGTCACCAGGCCGGAAAAAGGCTGCAGCACAGGTTCAAGCACCGGAAGGGCTTCGGCGACAGGTGGAATTACCGCCTCCGCCACTTCCGCCGTTGCCGCGTCCGCGACGTGCGCAATAGGAATCGAAATGACCGATACCGCCCCGGCCGGGACCACATGGTTCACGACAGGCACCGTCGAGACGATCTGGTCTGCAACCCCTGAGACCTCTCCCACGAGGGGTGTCAGCAGGCCAGGTGAGGAGACCGGTGCAGGCGTGGGCGCCGCGTGTGCCGGAGCCACGGGAACGGGCAGCTTTTCCGTCACCGCTGAAACAGAATTGGTGACGCCCCCCAACAGGGTAGTTGTGTCCGGAAGGGTATCGGCCGAAGCCGTGGATGTGGAAAACGTCAGCCAGGTCAGCGTGGCGGCTCCGGCAAGGAGCGCTGGCCGAAGGGCGCGCCACGGCGAGCGATTACCAGCCATGCGTACCACCCCCAGTACTGATGCATTCGACGATGGCTACAGCCTAAGACCGAATGTTGCAGGAAGTCTAGGGTCTGCTAAAACAACTCGACAAAGTCAAAAACTTCTGGTCGCAGGTATCACAGCAGGGTAGGGACCGGTCATGGGCTTAACAAGCCGATCACAGGCCGGAGTCCGGCTGTTCAGTGCTGGTCGTTCGGATAGCTGACCCCGAGCTGCGCACGTACGCCGTCAAAGAGCCGCATGGTGTTCAGCGTGTCATCCAGGGGCATGACGGGGCTCTCGGTCAGGCCCTGCTGGATGCAGCGGGTCACTTCCCGCAGTTCATAGGCGTAGCCCCGGCCCACCACGTCAAAAGCCTCGGTCCGGCGTTCGTCCCATCCCGTGGACACCGTCAATTCGCCGGGGTTGTTAATCGAGCCCACGCTCTGGAGGAAGCCTAGGCTGCCGGCCACGGTAGCGGTCCGGGGACCGTGCGCCAGCAGTGAGGACGTCAGCTGCACCTGCGCTCCGTGGTTGTACCCCAAGGTGAGGGCGTTCTGGGAGTCCACGCCGTCGTCGTTAATGAAGCCGGTGGCACTCACTGTCTGCGGAAAACCAAGGGTGCCCAATGCCCACAGCAGCGGATAAACCGTAATGTCCAGCAGCGCACCGCCGCCGTCCTGCCTTGCCCACAGCCGGGAGGTGGGGGAGTAGGGGGCGGGGAAGCCAAGGTCCGCGGTCACCCAGTGGACTTCACCGAGCTCACCGGACGCAGCGATCTCGAAGGCCCGCTGCATGCTCGGCAGGAAGCGGCTCCAGACCGCCTCCATCAGGAAAAGCTTGCGGCTCCGGGCAAGGTCGATGAGTTCAGCTGCCTCGCGGGCGTTGATGGTGAAGGCCTTTTCGCACAGGACGTGCTTGCCGGCGTTGAGCGCCGCAAGCACAATCTCGTAGTGCTGCGCATGCGGCGTCGCCACATAGACAACGTCGACTTCCTCATCCGCGAGCAGCCGCTGGTAGCCGGGCACGCCGCCGTCCTCGCCGTAGGCTTTCGTGAAGTCATATGCCACCGCAAAGGCGTCGGCTGTGTCCTGGGCCCGTGAGCTCACGGCATACAGTTCCGCATCCGTGAGCAAAGCCAGGTCCTGGGACACGGAACGGGCAATGCCGCCGGTGGCGATGATTCCCCAGCGGAGGGGAGTTCCGGTGGCGGAACGGGGATCCTGGTCTGGCTGGCTGGACAGCCACGGCTTCGCGATAGGCGCACTCATGGGCCCATCCTCTCATTCCCGGGTTGGCGTGTTCGGCCTTGACCTGCGGAAAGCGACAGGGCGCGGGGGTCTTTGAACTGGTCCCCGAAAGCTGGACTGGCTAAGTAAGAGCCTAAGCCGCAAGGGCCTGAGCACGGTATTGCACCGGGCTCAGGCCCTTGAGCTTTGTTGAGATCCGGTCGTTGTTGTACCAGCGGATGTACTCGTGCAGTGCCGTGGTGAGTGCGTCGGTGTTGAGGAACCGGACACGGTGGAATAGCTCTTCTTTGAGGTGTCCGAAGAAGTTCTCCATTACGGCGTTGTCGTAGCAGTTGGCTTTGCGGGACATCGATTGGATGGCGCCGGCGCTCTTCAGGAGAGTTCGCCAGGAAGCGTGCTGGTACTGAAAGCCTTGGTCCGAATGCACCAGCGGCTGCTGGCCATGATCGAGTCTGCTGAGGGCCTCGCGCAGCGAAGTGTTGGTGAGCTCCAGGTTCGGGGACGAGCTGATGGTGTGGGAAATGATTTGTCGGTCGAAAAGGTCCATGACCGGTGAGAGGTAAAGTTTCCGGTCCCCGACCCGAAACTCGGTTACATCTGTCACCCATTTCCTGTTGGGGCCATCGGCCTCAAACTTCCGATTGAGTATGTTCGGGGCAACCTTCCCCTGGTCACCCTTGTAGGAGCTGTAACGC
Source organism: Pseudarthrobacter sp. L1SW (assembly GCF_020809045.1). NCBI lineage: Bacteria > Bacillati > Actinomycetota > Actinomycetes > Micrococcales > Micrococcaceae > Pseudarthrobacter > Pseudarthrobacter sp. L1SW. The sequence goes on from NZ_CP078079.1 coordinate 1,158,095, forward strand.
TTCTTTCGCCGGACTTTGCAGACGAGACGCATCGCATGCATGAGTTTCAGCACGGTCTTCTTGGCGATCGTCCATCCTTGCTTGACCAGCTCTGCATGGATCCGCCTGTGCCCGTACCGGCCATGGTTCTTCTCGAAAATGTCGATGACCTTGGCCTTAATCGCCTCCATGGGGTCGGGAGCTTGGAGACGGGCCTGATGGTAGAAGAATGTGGACCTGGCAAGACCTGTGACCTGAAGCAGTGCCGAGAGGGAAAAGTCAGCCTTGAGAGCGATGAGGGCTTGAACCTTCACCGTCGTTCCTGCGCCCTCAAGGCCCGCAATTTTCCCAGGTAAGCCACCTCGGCCCGCAAACGCTCGTTTTCCCGCCGGAGTCGTTCCAGTTCCGATAGCTCCACTGGTGGCGGGCCGCCGGTCTTACTGGGTCGGCCTTTTGCTTTCGGGCGCAGGGCGTCCGCCCCCTCCCGGCGATATGCGCGAGCCCACGTTTCCAGAAGTTTGGGTGATGACAGGCCAGCTTCTGAAGCGAGATCTTGCGCAGTCTCGCCTGCAGCGAAGCGTTTGACCAGACCGAGCTTGAATTCAAACGAGTATGCGCGTTTTGTCGGCTTAGTCATCAACGCTCCCCGGCCATGGATCTTCCACCGCAGATAAAGACGACGGACCGGCGAGCGGGCGACGCCCAGCAAGTTGGCCGTCGCCGTATCGGCAACGCCCTTCTCAAACCACGTTACAACGACCTCGCGCTGATCCTCCGATAACGAACTAGACGCACGCATAAAACTGCTCCCCGGGAGTCGGAACTGAATTTCTCAGTCCAACTTCCGGGGAGCAGTTCACTTTGGGCAATAGAAAAGCCCGGTCCCCCTTAGAAAGGGGGCCGGGCGTTTTCCGTGAGAAGGTTGCCTACTTGGTGATCGGTTCCAGCACCGGGTCGCCGACGTACGCGGTCTTCACGTTTGCAGAGGTGACGATGACCGGCTCCAGCAGGTAGGCGGGAACAGTCTTGACGCCGTTGTTATAGGAGTCTTTGTCGTTGATTTCCAGTTCCTTGCCGGCCTGGAGGTCCTTCACCATGGTGATGGCGTGCTCAACGAGCTTCCGGGTGTCCTTGTTGATGGTGGAGTACTGCTCGCCAGCCATGATGGACTTCACCGACTCAACCTCGGAGTCCTGGCCGGTAACCACGGGAAGCGGCTTGCCGGCGGCCTTGACGGAGGTCAGGACTGCACGGGCGAGGGTGTCGTTCGGCGACAGGACGCCGTCCAGGGACTCGGTGCCGTAAGAGCCAGTCAAGATCGTATCCATCCGGCGCTGGGCGTTCTCAGCCTTCCAGTCCTGGGTGACAGCCTTCTCAAACGTCGTCTGGCCGGAGAGTACCTTCAGCGTGCCATCGTCGATCTTCGGCTTCAGGACGCTCATTGCGCCGTCGAAGAAGACCTTCGCGTTGGCGTCATCGGGGGACCCTGCCAGGAGCTCAACGTTGTACGGGCCACTGGGCTTCTTGGTCTTCATGCCTTCCAGCAGGGCCTTGCCCTGGAGCTCGCCCACCTTGAAGTTGTCGTAGGCCACGTAGTAGTCCACATTCTCGGTGTTCAGCAGCAGGCGGTCGTAGGCGATGATGGTGGCGCCGGCGTCCTTGGCCTGCTGGAGCTGGGTGCCAAGCTGGGAGCCATCAAGGGCGCCGACAATAACCACCTTGGCGCCTTTGGCAATCATGGCGCTGATCTGGTTCTGCTGCTCGGCGACACCGTTGTTGGCGAACTGCACCGTGGGCTTGAAACCGGCACTGGTCAGCCCATCGTTGAACAGTTTTTCGGCCAGGACCCAGTTCTCGCTGGTCTTCTTGGGAAGTGCGACGCCGATCGCGGAGTCCTGCGCGAAGCCGCCGGTTCCGCCGGTCGAGCCGCCGCCTGAGGTGGATGGCTCGGAACGTCCGCAGCCCGTCAGCGCCAGTGCTGCGATCGCAGCAACTGCTGCTGCTTTTCCTGCTTTGCCAAACATTCGCATTTCTGTGTCCACTTTCTTTTTGGGGTATTGGTTCAGGAAGCTGAAATGCTCAGGCTTCCCTGGAAATGGTTTCTCGGGTGGAGGTGACTTCGTCCGGCTGCAGCGGCGTACCGGTTCCGCTGGACGGCCGGCTGAAGTTCTTCATCATCAAGCCGATGATTGAAGCGCGGCCCTGGGACTTGTTGTACACATCGATGGCCACGGCGACCAGCAGCACCAGGCCCTTGATCATGGACTGCCAGTCGGCGCCAACGCTCAGAAGCTGCAGGCCATTGTTCAGCACGGCCATGACCAGGCCTCCGACGATCGAGCCGATGACGGTGCCGACGCCGCCGGTCACTGCCGCGCCGCCGATGAACACCGCCGCGATGGCGTCAAGTTCCCAGCCGGTGCCGTCCGAGGGGCCCGCAGAGGTTGACCGGGCAACGAAGATCATGCCGGCCAGCCCGGCGATGATGGACATGTTCATCATGACCAGGAAATTGATCTTCTTCGACTTCACGCCGGAGAGTTCCGCCGCGTGGCGGTTGCCGCCGACTGCGTAGACGTGCCGGCCAACCACCGTCTTGGAGGAGACGAAGCCGTAGATCAGCACCATGACGGCGAGGATGAGGCCTGGAACCGGGAAGGAGGTCCCGGGGCGGCCGGTGGCGAACAGGTACGTTGCGTAGAGGATGGCGCCGCAGATGAGAACAAGCTTGAGGATGCTGACCCACGCCTCCGGGACCTCCGCGCCGAGTGCTTTGGCGGTGCGGCGGCGCCGGACATCACTGATAACCACGAACGCGACAGCGGCAAGGCCCAGGAGCAGCGTGAGGTTGTTGAACCCCGTGTCCGGCCCGACTTCGGGCAGATAGCCGGCGCCGATGTACTGGAACTCCCGGGGAACGGGAATCGAGTTGGACTGGCCAACAAACTGTTGCGCACCGCGGAAGATCAGCATGCCCGCAAGGGTCACGATGAACGCCGGGATGCCTACATAGGCGGTCCACCAGCCGTGCCAGGCGCCGATTGCGGCGCCGAGGCCCAGTCCCAGCAGGATGGCCAGGTACCAGGGGAGGCTCCAGTCGCGCATGGCGATGGCCACCACCATGCCTACGAACGCCGCCACCGATCCCACGGACAGGTCGATGTGGCCGGCGATGATGACGAGCACCATGCCGATGGCCAGGATCAGGATGTAGGAGTTGCCGTTGAAGAGGTTGATGACGTTGCCCGGGGTGAGGGTGATGCCGCCCGTAAGCCACTGGAAGAGAACTATCAGAGCCACTAGGGCAAAGATCATCCCGAACTGGCGGGTGTCGCCACCGAAGAGTTTCTTGAGCGCGTTCATTGTTTTCGGTCCTCGTATCTGGAAGGTTCTGGAAGGCTCCAGAGGGTTAGGCGGCTTTTCGGGCGGAAGTCATCAGTTTCATCAGGTTCTCCTGGCTTGCTTCCTCTTTATTGAGGACGCCCGTTATGGCGCCCTCGAAGATGGTGTAGATGCGGTCCGAGAGCCCCAGCAGTTCAGGAAGTTCAGAGGAAATGACGATCACGCCTTTCCCTTGGTTGGCCAGCTGCTGGATGATGCCGTAGATCTCGTATTTGGCCCCGACGTCGATGCCGCGGGTGGGTTCATCGAGGATCAGCAGTTCCGGGTCCGTGAACATCCACTTCGCGAGGACCACCTTCTGCTGGTTTCCACCCGACAGCTTGGCCACCCCTTCCTGGACCGACGGGGCTTTTGTCCGCAGGGATTTCCGGTACTCCTCGGCGACCGCAAACTCCTTGTTCGTGTCCACCACGCTGCGCTTGCTGATCTTCTCCAGGTTGGCTGACACCGTGGTCGTTTTGATGTCGTCCAGCAGGTTCAGGCCAAGGGTTTTGCGGTCTTCAGTGACATAGCCGAGGCCGGCCTCGATGGCCTGGTGGACGCTCTTGAGGGCCACCTCTTTGCCATGCATGTAGATGTGTCCGGAGACGAAGTGGCCGTAGGAGCGGCCGAACACGGAGCGGGCGAGTTCGGTGCGGCCGGCGCCCATGAGCCCCGCGAACCCGACGATCTCGCCGCGGCGGACAAAGAAGCTTGAGTTCTTGCAGACCATCCGGTCCTGGATCTGCGGGTGGGCAACGTTCCAGTCCTTGACCTCGAAGAAGACCTCGCCGATCTTGGGGGTGTGGTCCGGGAACCGGGACTCGAGCGTGCGCCCCACCATGCCCTTGATGATGCGGTCCTCGTCCACGCCGTCAGCCTTCACGTCCAGCGTCTCGATGGACTTGCCGTCACGGATGATGGTGATGGAGTCGGCGATCTGCTCGATCTCATTCAGCTTGTGGGAAATGATGATGCTGGTGATGCCCTTGGCTTTCAGGCCCAGCATCAGGTCCAGCAGGTGCTGGGAATCGGACTCGTTCAGCGCCGCTGTGGGTTCGTCGAGGATGAGGATCTTCACGGACTTGTTCAGCGCCTTGGCGATTTCCACCAGCTGCTGCTTGCCGACGCCGATCTCCTTGATGGGCGTGTCGGGGTCGTCCCGCAGGCCAACCCTGGCCAGCAGGTCCAGGGACCGCAGCCGGGCTTCCGCCCAGTCGATGACGCCGCGCTTGGTGGGTTCGTTGCCCAGGAAGATGTTCTCCATGATGGACAGCTCGGGAATCAGCGCCAGTTCCTGGTGGATGATCACGATGCCGGCGTGTTCGCTGGCCCGGATATCACGAAACTGCTGCACCTGGCCCTGGTAGACGATGTCGCCGTCGTAGCTGCCGTACGGGTAGACGCCCGAGAGCACTTTCATCAGGGTGGACTTCCCGGCGCCGTTTTCGCCGCAGATGGCGTGGATTTCCCCGGCCTTTACCCGCAGGTTCACGTTGTCCAACGCTTTAACGCCCGGGAATTCCTTGGTAATGGACCGCATCTCAAGGATGATCGGTTCCGCTTGCGTGGTCTGGGACGTCATGAGCCCTAACCCTCCAATGCAATGACTTCTTTGTCCGGCCGGCAAAGCGCAGGGCCGTCTGATCCAAAAGTAAACTGGATCACTGCTGTTGTCGTCAAGTCTTTAACGCAAACGGCGGGTAACGAAACGGTCTAGGTTTCGCGGATTCCGGCATGTTGGAACACGAGTGCGGCAGCGCCGAGGGCTTCCGCGCGGTCGCCGAGGGAGGACATGGCCAGTGTTGTTGTCTCGCCAATGACCGGCACGGCATGCCTGACAAGTCCCCGCCTGATGGGGTCCAGGAGGATGTCGCCGAGGCCCGCGAGCGGGCCCCCCACCACAATGACTTCCGGGTTGATCAGGTTGGCCACGTTGCCCAGCGCCCGGCCTACGGCCAGGCCCGCGTCGTCGACCACCCGGAGTGTGGCCGAGTCCCGCGCCAGGGCCTTGCGCACGATGTCTGCGGGCGTCAGTGGCCGGTCTTCACCGCGGCTGAGGAGTTCGATCATGGTTGTGGTGGACGCGATGGTTTCCAGGCAGCCCCGGTTGCCGCAGCGGCACACCAACCCTTGTTCATGGATGGTGGCGTGGCCGATTTCGCCCGTGATTCCCACGTTTCCGTAATAGGGGGCGCCGTTGAGGATGAGGCCCGCACCGATGCCCGAGCCAATCTTGAGGAACAGCAGGTTGCTGACCCCCGAGTGGTGTCCCCAGGTAACCTCGGACCAGGCGCCGAGATTGGCGTCATTGTCCACGAATACGGGGATTTCCAGGGTTTCCTCAAGGTATTGGAGAATGTTGATCCCTACCCATTCGGGCAGGATGGCCCCTTGTGCCACGGTGCCCGTGCGCCGGTCAATGGGCCCGGGGATACCGACGCCGGCGCCCACCACGGCGGTGCGTTCGACGCCGCTTTCCCGCAGCAGTTTCTCCAGCAGGGCCATTGCCGCCCGGACCCCCTCTTCGGCCTGGTGGCCGAGCGGAAGCATCACGGATTCCTCGGCGATCACGTGGTAACTGAGCGAGGCCAGGACCACCCGCAGATGCCGGCGCCCAAAGTCGATTCCGACGGCAACGGCCCCGTTGCTGTTGAGCCTGACGTTCAGTGCGCGGCGGCCGGAACTGGTGGTGGGTTCCGCGGACGCCAGTCCGGAGTCCAGCATGATCTTGACGATGTTGGAAACGGTCGCGGTGGAGAGGCCGGTCTGCCGGGCGAGCTCAGCCTGGGTGGCGGGGCCGACCATCAGCGTTTCGATGATCCGCTGTTGGTTGAGCTGCCGCAGGGCCGATTGGGACCCGGGATTTTTCGGCTTGCTCCTCGTTGAGCGCGTGGTTGCGGACATGCTAAGAAGATTGCCCTACGGGCGGCCTTGTAGTCAAGAAGTTAACGCATGGTTCAGTTTGGGACCATCCTTGGGTGGGTAGGACGATCTGACCCCCGCCGGTCCGCCCGGGGTGCAAACAGACCCCGGGCCGCGGCGGCCGGCTCGCTACGCTGGACGGAGGGCCCACTCGGGCGGCCCCCGACGACGGAAGGTGGAACCAGTGCTGCTGGCAGTCCTGCAGGCGAACTCCGCGGTCCTTGATAACGAGGCAAACTGCCGAACCATCGCAGCCGCCGCCCAGGCCGCGGCGGCCCGTGGCGCGGCAGTCCTGGTGACCCCTGAGCTTTTTCCCGTGGGCTATGCTCCCCGCCGGGTGCGTGCGGAACTGGATCCGTCCCTCCTGCCGGCGCTCCAGGACAGGCTGGCCGCGATCGCGCGGACCAACGGCATCGGACTGGTCTACAGCCTGCCGCGGGTCACCAGCCAAGGGGAGTGGCAGATCAGTGCCACGCTTTTGGATGCCGCGGGTAACAGCCTCCTCAGCTACGGCAAGGTGCACTTGTTCGGCCCGCATGAGCGTGCGGCCTTCAGCCCCGCCCGGGAGCGCCCCGCCGTCGTGGACTTCCATGGAATCCCCACGTCGCTGGTGATCTGCTACGACGTCGAATTTCCCGAGTCCGTGAGGGCCGCGGCCACGGGCGGGGCGGAGCTTCTGCTGGTCCCCACCGCGCTGGCGCACGGCTTCGACGACGTCCCGCAGGTCCTGCTGCGTGCGCGGGCGCTCGAGAGCCAGCTCACCATCGCCTACGCCAACCACTCCGGGGAAGAGGACGGGTGCAAATTCCTGGGCGGCAGCGTGGTTGCCGGGCCCGACGGCGGGCTGCTGGCAGAGGCGCGCGGGGAACCGCAGCTCCTCTATGCCGAGGTGGATCCCGGTGCCGCCGCCCGGGAGCGGCGGGCGGTGCCGTACCTGGATGAACGCCGCCCGGACGTCTACCGGTCCTGGGGCCTCTGAACCGGGCCTCCGAATTGGGGCCTCTGAACCTGGGTCACAGCTACGTGCCGTCCTCCGCAAGGCCGTCCGGTGCAGCGTCATCCGCGTACTGGAGTGCGATCCACAGCTCTGCCCGCGCCTGGGCCTGCCCCAGGTCCATGCCCAGCAACTCCGCCACGGCATTGATCTGCCGTCGCACGCTGTTCCGGTGCAGTCCCAAGTCCTTAGCGGTGGCGTCCCAGCTTCCGTGCGCGGCCAGCCAGGACCGGAGGATCCGGAGCTGCGACGCCCGGCGTTCGCCGCCGAGTTCCAGGATGGGCGCGAGGAGCCGCGCGGCCAGCAGGGCGCCTGCATCGCCGCCCAGCAGGCCGGTGACGGACCACGTCAGCTCCTCTTCCCTGAGGCTCCTTCCGGCATTCAGTACCCGCGGGCGCAGGGCGCTGGCCCGCCGATACGCGGCGGCGAGGCCCGGCAACCCGGTGGGTTCACCCACCACCAGGCGCCAGCCCAGCTGTTCCACCTCGGACAGCAGGGGCTCATCCACCTTCAGCCGTGTCACGGCCGCGAACCCGTAATCGGTGAGCTCCACCATTTTGGTGTCGAAAAGCCTCCGCCATTGGAGCAGCTCCCGTACAGGCCCGTCGGGGGTGGCGGCGGCGGCCTGGGCCCGTACCCCCTGAACCACCCGGACCGGGCCCTGCCTGGTTCCCGAAACGCTTTGGGCCAGCAGGTCCTGAAGGCTGTCCAACCCCCGGCCGCCGCCGGACAGGCTCTCGGGATGCAGGAGCAGGGCTGTGGCCAGCTGGCTGGGCGCCAACGAGCCGCTGGTCCGCTGGCGCACCAGCAGCTCCAGCAGGCCCACCACGGAGGACACCACATTGTTCTGCGCCGGGGTGAGCGGCCTGTCTGTTCCCAGGACCAGGCTGCCGAGGGTGGCGTCCCTGGTGCTCCGGAGCGGGTGCCCGAACACCAGCGCCGTGCCTTCTGGGGTTTCCAACGTTTCCGTCTCGACGCGCGGCCCGCTGCCCATGACGAGCCGCTTGAGCAGCGGCTGGAGCTGGGAAAGGCCGACGGCGGCCCCCGCCCGTGCGCGCACCCGCCCGTCTGCTCCGACAAGGACGGCCCACACAGGCACGCGCTGGATCAGTGCAGCCAGCAGTTCGTGCTCCGGCCGGGCGGAAAGGACCGCCCTCATGAGGTGCCGGTTGGTTTCTGCCAGCTGGCGGAACACCTGCGCGTTGCCGGATTCGAGGAGCTTGGAAAACTCAAGGCCCAAGGCGGCGAAAGGAATGCTGGCCGGTACCTCCACCAAGGTGAGCCCGTGCTGCCGGCAGGCTGCCACCACCTGGTTAGGTACGGTGTCGTAATACGGCTCCAGGCCGAAGCCCAAGGCCGCAACCCCGGCAGCCACGAGCCGCCGCACATACCCATCCGCCCTTGCCGCGGCGTTGCCGCCGCCCTCACGGAAAGGCAGGCCCGCTGTCAGGACAAATTCGCCGTCGAGCAGGTACGGCGTGGGGTCCTCCAGTTCGCTGGGTTCCACCCACCGCAGCGGCGCCTGCCCGTTGCCGGCGTCGTTCACCACCACCACCTCCCGCGGCAGGGCGGCCAGGAACTGATCCAGGGTCACGGCGTCCAGCTGGTCGCGGCGGTCACCGGCGGATGGTGCATTGCGTCTCATGAGTGAAGACTATAGGTCACTTTGCACACCGTTGAGATGCTCCTCACAACCCTACGCTGGGGGAGGGGAAACCAGTTCAACCAATCACCGACACGAACGGACGTCAACGATGACTGTGCCTACACTCACCGGCCGCGCACCGGCCGGCGGCAGCGGAACAAGCAGCCGCCCAACGCTGGCCGCGCAGCTGCTGCGCCGCAAACCCATCGCCCAGATGGTCAGCGAGGCAGCCGGGAACGACGGCGGCCCCCGCCTGGTCCGCAGTTTCGGGGTGCTGCAGCTGACCATGATCTCCGTGGGCGCAACCCTCGGCACCGGCATCCTGGTGATCCTGGGCGAATCCGTTCCGCTGGCCGGGCCCGCCATCTGGATTTCATTCGCGATCGCCGGCCTGGCGGCGCTGCTGTCCGCTGTTTCGTACGCGGAGATGGCCGGCATGGTCCCGGTGGCAGGCTCCAGCTACTCCTACACCTACGCCACCATGGGCGAGGGGATGGCGTGGATCTGCGGCTGGTGCCTGGTGCTGGAGTACGCCGTGTCCGTCGCCGCCGTCGCCGTGGGTGCAGGGCAGTACGTGAACGAAACCCTGGCGGTGTTCGGTACTGTCCTCCTGGATGCGGTGTCGCAGCCACCGGGCGACGGCGGCCTGGTCAACATCCCGGCGATGGTCATCGTGGTGCTCGCCACCATCCTCCTGGTCCGCGGGGCGAAGGAAAGCGCCTGGATCAACACCTCCATTGTGGTGGTGAAGGTGGGCATCCTCCTGTTCTTCTGCGCCGTGGCCTTCACAGCGTTCAACGCCGGGAACTTCGAGCCGCTGCTGCCGATGGGCGCCGCCGGCGTCTCAGCCGCAGCCTCCCGGGTGTTCTTCTCCTACATCGGCTTCGATGCCGCCTCCACCGCAGGCGAGGAGGCCCGCAACCCCAAGCGCGACCTGCCCCGCGCCATCATGCTCTCCATGCTGATCGTCACCACCATCTACGTCCTGGTTGCGGTGGCAGCCATCGGCGCACGGCCCTGGGGCTGGTTCGACGGAACCGAGGCCGCCCTGGTGAAGATCCTCGAGGAAACCACAGGCCAGCCATGGATTGCCCTGGTCTTCGCCGTGGGCGCCGTCCTGGCCATTGCCAGCATCGTCCTCACCGTGCTGTACGGGCAGACCCGCATCCTGATGTCGATGGCCCGCGACGGCCTCATCCCGAAAATCTTCGGACGCGTTTCCCGCCGCACCGGCACCCCCGTGGCCGGCACGCTCCTGGTGGGTGCCGCCGTCGCACTCACCGCCGGGCTTGTGCCGCTCGGCGCGCTCGCGGACGCCACCAGTATCGGCACACTGTTCGCCTTCGCCCTGGTGAACGTCGCCGTGATCTACCTCCGCCGCACCCGGCCGGAGCTGGAGCGGACCTTCCGCGTGCCGCTCTTCCCCCTCACGCCCATCCTCGGGGCCGCGATGTGCGCCTACCTGATGGCCAACCTCGGCACGGACACCTGGGTGGTCTTTGCCCTGTGGATGCTGGTGGGCGTTGCCGCCTACTTCGGCTACGGCCGCCGGAACTCGCGGGTGGCGGCCCTCAGCAACGAGGAATACCGTGGACTTTCCGGACCGCAACTTTCACCACAGCACACCCCCGAACCGTCGAAGGCAGAACTTCCATGACCATCGCGACCGAACTGCCGGCCTCAGACCCCTCCAGCACTACCGCCACCCGGGCCGCCGGCCCTACAGCAGATGGCGCCGCGGCCGGCCCCATCACCATGCTGAACCCGGACTTTCCGTTCAGCTACGACCACTACCTTGCCCACCCGGACGGACTGGGGTCTGTCCCGCCGGAACTGCTGGGGACCGAAGTGGCCGTCATCGGGGCCGGACTCTCCGGCCTGGTCACGGCATACGAACTCATGAAACTGGGGCTGCGGCCCGTGGTTTATGAGGCGGACCAGATCGGCGGGCGCCTCCGCACCGCCTCATTCCCCGCGGCGCCCGGAGTGGTGGCGGACCTCGGCGGCATGCGGTTCCCGGAATCCGGCAAGGCGTTCTACCACTATGTGGACCTGCTGGGCCTGGACACCGAGGAGTTCCCCAACCCGCTGTCCCCGGCAACGTCCAGCACCGTGATCGAGCTGGCCGGCAAGAAACACTATGCCGAAAAGCCCGGCGACCTCCCGCCGTTCTTCAGGGAAGTGGCCGATGCATGGAAGGCCGCCGTGAACGACGGCGCCAAGTTTGTGGAGATGCAGGAAGCCATCCGCGCCCGCGACACGGCCCGGATCAAGGAGCTCTGGAACGACCTGCTGCCGCTGATGGACGAGCAGACCTTCTACGGGTTCATCGCCGCCAGCGACTCCTTTAAGAAAGCGGGGTTCGCGCACCGGGAAGCCTTCGGCCAGGTGGGCTTCGGCACCGGCGGCTGGGACACGGACTTCCCGAACTCCATCCTGGAGATCCTCCGCGTGGTCTACACGGACGCGGACGACCAGCACCGCCTCATCCGTGGGGGAGCCCAGCGGCTGCCCGAGGCACTGTGGCAGCACGCGCCGTCGGGCATGGTGCACTGGCCGGAAGGAACGTCACTTTCCTCGCTGCACGCAGGTTCGCCGCGCGGCGCCGTGGGGAAGATCAGCCGCGATGCCGACGGCAACCTCCGGATCCGCGAACGGTGGGGCCGCGAAGCAACGTACGCCGCAGTGGTGGCCACGTGCCAGTCCTGGCTGCTGTCCACGCGCATCCACACGGAGGAGGCGCTGTTCCCGGCCGAGCTGTGGACCGCGATCGAGCGCTCGCACTACATGCAGTCCTCCAAGACCTTCGTCATGGTGGACCGACCGTTCTGGAAGGACATCGACCCGGACACCGGCAACGAGGTCCTCTCGATGACCCTCACGGACCGGCTCAACCGCGCCACGTACCTGCTGGACAACGGCCCCGACCAGCCCGCCGTCATCCTGCTCTCCTACACCTGGAACGATGACGCGCTGAAGTGGCTGGCGCTGGATGCCGACGAGCGCGTGGAACTGATGCTGCATTCGCTCGAGCAGATCTACCCGGGCGTGGACATCGCCAGCCACATCGTGGGCCAGCCCATCACCGTTTCCTGGGAGGCGGATCCCAACTTCATGGGCGCGTTCAAGGCGAACCTGCCCGGGCATTATCGGTACCAGCAGAGGCTGTTCACGCACTTCAAGCAGGACAAGCTGCCCGAATCCCAGCGGGGCATCTTCCTGGCCGGCGACGACGTGTCCTTCACTGCCGGGTGGGCGGAAGGCGCAGTGACCACCGGCCTCAACGCAGTCTGGGGTGTGGTGAACCATTTGGGCGGCGCGTCGGCCCCGGGCAACCCGGGGCCGGGCGAGCTGCTGGACGCGATCGGGCCAATGCCGCTGGATTAGCTGTGCAGCTCCCGGTGCGCCATGGCCAACTCGACATAGCGCGCCGCATTGGACCGGACGCCGTCGTACTCCTCATCGGTGAGTTCGCGGCGCACCTTGCCCGGGACGCCCGCCACGAGCGAGCGGGGCGGCACCACGGTGCCTTCGAGCACCACGGCGCCGGCCGCCACCAGCGAGCCGGCGCCGATCACCGCGCCGTTAAGGACTGTCGCTCCCATCCCGATCAGGCAGTCGTCCTCCACAGTGCAGCCATGCACGACGGCGGCGTGCCCCACGCTCACGCGTTCGCCCACCGTGCAGGGGAAGCCGGGGTCCGCGTGCAGCACCACGTTGTCCTGCAGGTTGCTGCCGGCGCCCACTGTGATGGCGGCCGTGTCAGCCCGGACGGAAACACCGTAGAAGGCGCTGGAATCCTGGGCGAGGGTGGCGTTGCCGATGATCGACGCGGTCGGAGCGACGAAGGCGGATTCGTGGACAGCCGGGGTGTTTCCGGCGAAAGGGTAAAGAGGAGCCATGCGCCAAGCCTAGGACACCCCTGCGCGCGGCGGCCTGGGTGCCCCAATGTGACTCCCGCACGTTCCCACCCCAACTAGGTAGCGCTAAGTGTCGTTTTGAGGGTCCAAAACGACACTTAGCGCTACTCAGTTGGGGGAGGAGGGGGTGCGCAGGACCAGGAACTGGTAGTGCTGCGTCCAGTGCCCGGCGCCGGGGCCCGACTCGGCACCTGTTCCCTCCGGCCACGTGACAAAGTCCTCGATCCTGCCGTGGCGCCCAAAGACTTCCCGGACCGTGGCGTCGCTGCGGCGGCTGAAAAAGCGGGGCTCGCCGTCGTCGTCCTCAGGGTTCAGCACCTCCTCATCCTCACCGGACCAGAGGCCGACGGCGATCGGCGCGCCAGGCGTGCTGACGCGGACAAGCTCGGCCAGGACGGCATCGATGTCACTGGCAGGGATGTGCAGCAGCGTGCTCATCGTCCACACGGCTGGGAAGGCGCCGTCGGGAAACGGCAGGGCCCGGGCGCTGGCCACCGAGACGTCAAGGCCCCGCCCCCTGGCCCGGCGGACCTGCCCTTCGGCAAGGTCCACCCCTGTGTAGTGGATGCCGGCCTCAACGAACTTCAAGCCGTCAAGTCCGGTCCCCGTCCCGACCTCCAGGACCGAATGCCGCCCCTCGGACTTCAGCAGCGCAATAAAGCGGTCGCGTTGCTCCACGCGGTTGTGCGACGGCGGGTGGTCGGCCCCGGAGGCGGCGCGGCGGTTGTAGAAGTCGGCGAGACGCCGCTCGGCATCCCCGGTGGCCGGTTCCATCCCGCGTTCCCCGTTTCCGTTTGGGGACGGCCGTCAGTTAAAGACGACGGTCCGGTTGCCGTCCAGGAGCACGCGGTGCTCCGCGTGCCACTGCACGGCCTGGACCAGCGTGCGGCCCTCCACGTCCCGGCCCATCTGGACGAACTGCTCCGGCGTCCGGGCATGGTCCACGCGGATGACTTCCTGTTCGATGATGGGGCCCTCATCCAGCGCTGCCGTCACGTAGTGGGCGGTGGCGCCGATGAGCTTAACGCCGCGGGCGTGGGCCTGGTGGTACGGCTTGGCGCCCTTGAAGGACGGCAGGAAGGAGTGGTGGATGTTGATGGCCTTGCCGGTCAGCTCCGTGCAGAGCTCATCGGAGAGGATCTGCATGTAACGGGCCAGGACGGTGAGCTCGATGTCATGCTCGGCCATGATGGCACGGAGCTTGTCCTCCGCCTGGGCCTTGGTGTCCGGGGTGACGGGGATGTAGTGGAACGGGATCCCGTAGAACTGCGCGAGTCCGGCCAGGTCCTGGTGGTTTGAGACGATGGCGGGGATCTCGATGGGCAGCGTCCCGGAACGCTGCTGGAACAGGATGTCGTTGAGGCAGTGGGCGGAGGTGCTGGCCATGACCAAGGTGCGCACCTTCTGGCCCACGGTGTTGAGGCTCCACTGCATCCCGAATGCCTCGGCCACAGGCTCAAGGGCAGCGCGCAGCACAGACTTGGCGGCCGCCGTGGTCACCTCTACCCGCATGAAGAAGTTGCCCGTTGCAGGGCTGCCGTACTGTTGCGAATCCGTAATATTGCAGCCCGCCACCAGCAGGGCGCCGGCCACCGCATGGACGATTCCGGGGCGGTCCGGGCAGGACAGGGTTACTACGTAGGCTTGGTTCAGCTGCTCTTCACTCACGCGTACAAGCCTACCCGCGTGGCACGGCCCTGGTTTGGTACGCTGAGGGGGTCGCAACTGGCGTTGGGTGGCTAACCACCAGGGAGCGGCAATCACGAAGACCACGGATCGTACGCCTGGGCCGAGGGTCATGTCTTGCCGGAATTGGGGCTGCACCCCGTCAGTACCGCAGCGCCATGCCGTGCGCGTTCACGCCCTGTCATCGAGGCGGTGTGAAGGTGCGCCAGCCGGTAGCCTGACCTTAGCAGTGCCCGTATGCCTAGCCAGGAGTTTTTCGTGACTACTACAGCCACCTCAACCACCGCCGTCAGCAACCAGCCGCTGGCTGAGCTTGACCCCGAAATCGCAGCAGTCCTGGACCAGGAACTCGGCCGCCAGCGCGGCACCCTGGAAATGATTGCCTCCGAAAACTTCGCACCCCGCGCCGTGATGGAAGCCCAGGGCTCCGTACTCACCAACAAGTACGCCGAGGGCTACCCGGGCCGCCGCTACTACGGCGGCTGCGAATACGTGGACATTGCCGAGCAGCTGGCCATTGACAGGGTCAAGGCCCTGTTCGGCGCCGAGTACGCCAACGTCCAGCCGCACTCCGGTGCCCAGGCCAACGCCGCTGCCCTCTCCGCCATGATCACCCCCGGCGACAAGATCCTGGGCCTCTCCCTGGCCCACGGCGGCCACCTGACCCACGGCATGAAGCTGAACTTCTCCGGCAAGCTGTACAACGTGGCTGCCTACCAGGTGGAGGAAGACAACTTCCGCATCGACATGGACAAGCTCCGCGAGCAGGCCATCGCCGAGAAGCCCCAGGTCATCATCGCCGGCTGGTCCGCCTACCCGCGCCACCTGGACTTCGCTGCCTTCCGCTCCATCGCGGACGAGGTGGGGGCCCTCCTGTGGACGGACATGGCGCACTTCGCCGGACTGGTTGCCGCCGGACTGCACCCGAGCCCGGTGCCGCACTCCGACGTCGTCACCTCCACGGTGCACAAGACCCTCGCCGGTCCGCGTTCCGGCGTGATCCTGGCCAAGCAGGAGTGGGCCAAGAAGCTCAACTCCAACGTCTTCCCGGGCCAGCAGGGCGGCCCGCTGATGCATGTCATCGCCGCCAAGGCCGTGGCCTTCAAGATTGCCGGCACCCAGGAGTTCAAGGAACGCCAGGAGCGCGTCCTGGAAGGCGCCAAGATCATCGCCGACCGCCTGAACCAGGCCGACGTCGCCGATGCCGGTGTCTCCGTCCTCACGGGCGGCACCGACGTGCACCTGGTCCTCGTTGACCTCCGCAACTCCCAGCTTGACGGCCAGCAGGCGGAGGACCTCCTGCACTCCGTGGGCATCACCGTGAACCGCAACGCCGTTCCGTTCGACCCCCGCCCCCCGATGGTCACTTCCGGCCTCCGCATCGGCACCCCGGCCCTGGCCACCCGCGGCTTCGGCGCCGAGGAATTCACCGAGGTCGCCGAGATCATCGCCACCGCACTGAAGGCCGGCACCGGCGCGGACATCGAGTCCCTGCAGGCCCGCGTGGACAAACTGGCCGCCGACTTCCCGCTGTACCCGCAGCACGAGCAGTGGTGACCCATGACTGAAACCACCCAGACCGCGAAGGTCCTCGACGGCAAGCTTGCCGCCGCCGCCATCAAGGCCGAGCTGGCCGAACGCGTGGCAGCACTCAAGGCCAAGGGCGTCACGCCCGGCATCGCCACCGTCCTTGTGGGCGCGGATCCGGCCTCCCAGCTGTATGTGTCCATGAAGCACAAGCAGTCCGCGGAGATCGGGATGAACTCGATCCAGCGCGAACTTCCGGCCGATGCCACCCAGGCGCAGGTAGAGGCACTCATTGACGAACTCAATGCGGACCCCGCCTGCCACGGCTACATCGTCCAGCTGCCGCTGCCCAAGCACCTGGACACCGATGCGATCCTGGAGCGTATCGACCCTGCCAAGGATGCCGACGGACTGCACCCCACCAACCTTGGCAAGCTGGTGCTCAACGTCAACGGCGAGATCACCTCGCCGCTGCCGTGCACGCCCCGCGGCGTCATCGAGCTCCTGGAGCGCAACGGCTACAGCCTCAAGGGCAAGCATGTTGTGGTGGTGGGCCGCGGCGTCACCATCGGCCGCTCGATCGGCCTGCTGCTCACCCGGCGCGCCGTCAACGCCACGGTGACCCTCACGCACACCGGCACCCAGAACCTCTCTGAGCTGCTCCGGCAGGCAGACGTCATTGTGGGTGCGGCGGGTGCCAAGCACATCGTCAAGGCCTCCGACGTGAAGCCCGGCGCGGCCGTGCTGGACGTCGGCGTCACCCGGGAAACCGATCCCGAGACGGGCAAGAGCCGCGTTTACGGCGACATCGACCCCGCCGCGGCTGAGGTAGCCGGCTGGATTTCACCGAACCCCGGGGGCGTCGGTCCCATGACCGTGGCGCTGCTGATGACCAACGTGGTGGAAGCCGCGGAGCGCCAGGCGGCACAGGACAGCGGCTCGGGAGCCACACACTAGTTCCCCTCGCACACGCCCGACGGCGGCCCGGCACCTTCGCACAAATGGCGCCGTGCCGCCGTCGGACTTTAAGCGCAGAAAGTGGCAGTCCCCTTCCACCTGCCCCGCCCCTCTACTAGTCTGCGGAGGGTGCACAACAAAGCCACCGTGCCGCCGGGAACAGCCGCCGGCACAGCCCAGCCAGCAGCCGGGCCGCGCAACGAAGCCCACCGCACGGTCATTACGGCGGAGAACCTGACCAAGACCTACGGGGACGTGGTTGCCGTGGACGGAATCTCCTTCAGCGTCCCGGCCGGGGAGTCCTTTGGCCTGCTGGGCCCGAACGGCGCCGGCAAATCCACCACCATGAAGATGATCGGCGGAG
Organism: Pseudarthrobacter sp. L1SW; assembly: GCF_020809045.1. NCBI lineage: Bacteria > Bacillati > Actinomycetota > Actinomycetes > Micrococcales > Micrococcaceae > Pseudarthrobacter > Pseudarthrobacter sp. L1SW. The sequence goes on from NZ_CP078079.1 coordinate 1,175,473, forward strand.
TCACGCGCCGCACCTCCGGGAACCTTCGCATCCTGGGCCTGGACCCGGACTCGCACGGGCCGGAAGTGCGGGCGCACCTGGGCGTGGTCCCGCAGCAGGACAATCTGGATGAGGAACTCCGGGTCCGCGACAACCTCCTGGTCTACGGCCGTTACTTCGGCCTGCCCATGAGCTACCTGAAGCCGAAGGCCGACGAACTGCTGGAATTCGCGCAGCTGACGGACAAGGCGAAATCCAAGGTGGATGCCCTCTCCGGAGGGATGAAGCGGCGCCTGACCATTGCCCGCTCGCTCATCAACGAACCCCGGATCCTGCTGCTGGACGAGCCCACCACCGGGCTGGACCCGCAGGCCCGGCACATCCTCTGGGACCGCCTGTTCCGGCTCAAGGAGCAGGGCGTCACGCTGATCCTGACCACGCACTACATGGACGAGGCGGAGCAGCTCTGCGACCGCCTGATCGTGGTGGACAAGGGCCGGATCATGGCCGAAGGATCGCCGGCCCAGCTGATCCGTGAGCACTCCACCCGGGAGGTGGTTGAGCTGCGGTTCGGCTCCGAGCGGAACACCACTATCGCCGCGGAACTGGAGGGCATCGGGGAGCGGCTGGAGGTCCTCCCGGACCGCGTGCTGATTTACGCGCACGACGGCGAGTCCGCCCTTGAGCAGGTGGCGTCCCGCGGGCTGCGCCCGCTGACCTCGCTGGTGCGCAGGTCCTCGCTGGAGGACGTGTTCCTGCGGCTCACGGGCCGGAGCCTCGTTGACTGAGGGGGCGTCCGCGGGGGCTTTGCGGGCCCACAGCCCCGAAGTGGCGGCAGCCAAGGCCCGGCGCTGGGGGGCGTTCTATTATGCGGAGCAGGTGCTCCGGGTAATGAAGAGCTACGGCTGGTCAATCCTGATGTACAGCGTCGGCCAGCCCGTGGCCTACCTGTTTGCCATGGGGGTGGGCCTGGCATCGCTGGTGGACAGCGGCGATGCTGCGGCATTCGGCGGCGGGAGCTACCTGGCCTTTATTGCGCCGGCACTGCTCGTCTCTGCCGCCGTTATGACGGCGGCCAATGAATTCACCTTCCCTGTGATGGCCGGGTTCAAGTGGCGCCGGACGTATTACGGCCCGCACGCCTCGCCGCTGACGCCCGGCCAGATCGCGGCCGGACACATCATGGCGGTAACGCTGCGCCTGCTCGTGCAGTCGGCGATCTACTTCGGGGTTGTGGCCCTGTTTGGTGCCGCGCCGTCGGGCTGGGCGTGGGCCGGCATCCTGGCGGCCACCCTGGCCGGGCTGTCCTTCGGGCTGCCGCTGATGGCCTACTCGGCTTCGCTGACGGAGGACAAGGGGCAGTTCGCCCTTGTAATGCGGCTCGTTGTGATGCCGCTGTTCCTGTTCTCCGGCACGTTCTTCCCCTTGGAGACCCTCCCGCTGGCCGTTCGCTGGGTCGGCTGGATTTCGCCGATCTGGCACGGCACCGAACTTGGCCGGGTGCTCAGCTACGGGTACAAGGAGCCGCTGGTCCTCACCCTTGTCCATATTGCGGTCCTGGCGGGCCTGGCGGTACTGGGCTGGATCCTGACGCGTCGCCGGTTCGCGACGAGGATGGCGCAATGAGCCGCGCCGCGGGTGCAGGTACGGCACCGAATGCTGTGGAGCAGGCCAGGACCAGGACCTTCGGCGCCCTGTATTCGCGCAATGCCCGGGCGGTGATCTCGCGGGGACTGAAGGCGACGCTGGGCGGCCACTGGCTGATTATGCTGTCCGGTTTCTTCGAGCCTGTGCTGTTCCTGGTCTCCATGGGCGTCGGCATGGGCGCGCTGGTGGGGGAGGTGGAAGGGCCCGGCGGGGCGCCTGTCAGCTACGCGGCCTACATCGCCCCGGCCCTGCTTGCCGTCTCGGCGATGAACGGAGCGGTGTACGACTCCACCTGGAACGTGTTCTTCAAGATGAACTTCGGAAAGCTGTACCAGGGCATGCTGTACACCTCCCTTGGCCCGCTGGACATCGCCCTGGGCGAGATCTTCCTGGCCCTCCTGCGCGGGATGCTGTACGCCACGGGCTTTACCGCCGTCATGGGGGTCATGGGTCTGATCACCACACCGTGGGCGCTGCTGATGATTCCCGCCTCGGTACTCATCGCCTTCGGCTTCGCCAGCATCGGAATGGGGATCACCAGCTTCATGAAGACGTTCCAGCAGATGGACTGGATCACCTTCCTCATGCTGCCCATGTTCCTGTTCAGCGCCACGTTCTATCCGCTGAGCGTCTACCCGCAGGCCATCCAGTGGTTCATCCAGGCGATGCCGTTGTGGCACGGGGTGGAACTCCTGCGCCAGATCAGCGTGGGCTCGTTCTCGGCCGCGACGCCCGTCCACGTGGGCTACTACCTGGTGATGACCGCCGTCGGCATGCTGCTCACCACGCTCCGCCTGCGCCAGCTCTTCCTGAAGTAGCTCCCACCCAGCCAAGTAGGGGAGGGGCTGTGTTCGCCGGGGGTGGAAGGCGGCGGGAGCACACCGCAGGGTTTGAGAGAATGGGTGCATGCAATCTCTGGGCAGCTCCAAGTCATCCTCCAAACCGGCCAGGGGCGGATTCTCCATGTTCCGCATCAGTGGGCCCGGACTGATGGTCCTGGTCACCGCCTTCATCGTGGCCGTGATCTTCGCGGCCAACCAGAACGACGTCGTGGGCTGGGTAGTTGCCATCATCGCCTTCTTCTGGCTGGCACTTGCGTCCTTTGTGGTCTTCAGCATCCAGAAGGCGGCCAAGAAGGCCGGCGCCAAGCTGAGCGAAGCCCAGAATGCGTTCACCTCCGCTGCAGGGCGCGGCCCCTACGCCGCGGCAGACCAGGGTGGAACCCGGGTTGTGGCCGAGCGAGGCCAGGCTGAGGAAGTCCGCGACCTCAAGCTGGACCACTCCTTCAAGATTGTCCAGGTCCAGGTCCGCGTGGTGGAGGAGGAGCGTGCCAAGGGTGCCGCCGCCAACCAGGACACCATCCACCGGGCCCTGGAAACCATCGAGATTACGGCCACCAACGCCAGGGACATGATCAAGTCCTCGGGCGGCAGTGGAGAGCCGGTCACCGGAACCATCATCGACTAGAGTGGAGCGGGTGAGCTCGGCATTGAACAAGGACCACCTTCGCATCGCATCCGTCAACGTCAACGGCCTCCGGGCTGCGTTCAAGAACGGCATGGCGGCGTGGCTGGAGCCCCGCGAGGTGGACATCCTCTGCCTGCAGGAAGTCCGCGCCCCCGACGCAATCGTGCGCCAGCTGCTGGGCGAAGGCTGGCACATCCTGCACGCGGAAGCTGAAGCCAAAGGCCGCGCCGGCGTCGCCATCGCATCCCGTGAAGAGCCACTGGAAACCCGCAACGGCATCGGCGACGACTACTTCGCCACGGCCGGCCGCTGGGTTGAGGCCGACTTCCGCCTGCGGGACGCGGCCGGACAGCCCGTCCAGCTCACCGTGGCAAGCGCCTACGTCCACTCCGGTGAGGTGGGCACACCGAAGCAGGATGACAAATTCCGGTTCCTGGATGTCATGAGCACCCGGCTCCCGGAGCTGACCAAGCACAGCGACCATGCCCTGGTGGTGGGTGACCTCAACGTGGCCCACACCCCGCTGGACATCCGGAACTCGAAAGGCAACGTCAAGAAGGCGGGCCACCTGCCCGAAGAACGCGCTTACTTCGACAGGTTTTTCGGCGAGGAAATCGGCTGGCACGATGTCCACCGCAACCTGGCAGGACCGGTTGACGGGCCGTACACCTGGTGGTCGCAGCGCGGCAAGGCCTTTGACAATGACACCGGCTGGCGCATCGACTACCACCTGGCCACCCCGGCGCTGGCCGCCTCCGCCATCTCCGCGGTGGTGGACCGGGCGGCGTCATGGGACACCCGCTTCTCCGACCACGCCCCGCTGGTAGTGGATTACCAGCTCTGAGCCCGAAGGTTTCCTCCCAGATGACTAGCCCCACTTCGCCCGCCGCCAAGAAGCGCATCCTCTCCGGCGCCAAGCCCACCGCTGATTCCCTGCACCTGGGCAACTACATCGGTGCCGTCCGCAACTGGGTGGACATGCAGGCTGAGTACGACGCCGTTTTCTTCATCCCGGACCTGCACGCCATTACGGTTGACTTCGATCCGGCCGAGCTTGCCAAACGCACCCGGATCGTTGCCGCGCAGTACATCGCTGCGGGCATCGACCCGGACAAGAGCATCTTCTTCGTTCAGTCCCACGTGCCCGAACATGCACAGTTGGCGTGGGCATTGAACTGCATCACCGGTTTCGGCGAGGCCTCGCGCATGACCCAGTTCAAGGACAAGACCCAGAAGTCCGGTGCTGACGCCGCCACCCTGGGCCTTTTTGCCTATCCCACCCTGATGGCTGCGGACATCCTGCTGTACCAGACGGACCTGGTGCCGGTGGGTGAGGACCAGCGCCAGCACCTGGAGCTCACCCGGAACCTGGCCCAGCGCTTCAACACCCGCTTTGGTCCAACCTTCACCGTCCCGGAGGCGACCATCGTCAAGGAAAGCGCCAAGATCTACGACCTGCAGAACCCCAGCGCCAAGATGTCCAAGACCGGGGAGTCACCCAACGGGGCCATCCAACTGCTGGAGGACCCGAAGATCGCTGCCAAGCGCATCAAATCGGCAGTGACGGACGCCGGAACGGAAATACGGTTCGATACGGAGGAGAAGCCCGGCGTCTCCAACCTGCTCACCATTTACTCTTCCTTGACCGGGAAGACCGTGGCCCAGCTCGAAACTGAATACCAGGGCAAGATGTACGGCCATCTCAAGGTGGACCTTGCGGACGTGGTGGTGGACTTCATTACACCGCTTCGGAACCGCACCAACGAACTGATGGAGGATCCGGCCGAGCTGGACCGCCTGCTCGCCCACGGGGCGGAGCGGGCGCGCGAGATTGCCTCGGTTACGCTCGCCCAGGTTTACGAGCGCATGGGTTTCCTGCCGTCCCTCAGCCTCGCCGGAGTCCACTAGCGCTATGTCGTCCAGCAAAGTCACCGCAAGGGAAGGCACCCGTTCCCCCCGCCGGACGGCGGGGACACCCGCCAACCCCCACGGAGACCCAGCGGACCGTCGCGTTGTCCCGCGTGGCCGCCCGTCCCGTACGGAGGACATCAGCGTGGGCGTCATCCTTGGCTTTCCCGCCGAAATCGCGGAGGAGCTGCAGCGTTGGCGGGCGTCTTTCGGTGATCCCCTGGCCGGCGTGGTTCCGGCCCACATCACGCTGGTAACCACTACCCCTACCAAGGATTGGGAGGCCACCCGCGAGCACGTCCGCGAGGTGGCGCGCCAGCAGAGGCCCTTCAAGGTCACCATCGCCGGAACCGGAACCTTCCGTCCGGTCTCGCCCGTGGTCTTCATCAACGTTGAGGACGGCTTCGAAGACTGCGTCCACCTGCACGAAAAGCTCCAGCAGGGTCCCCTGCACCGCGAGTTGCCGTTTGCCTACCACCCGCACGTCACCATCGCCCACGATGTGCCGCCGGAAAGCCTCGACGAAGCCGAAACGGTGCTGCGGAACTACAGGGCCACCTTCCCCGTGGTTAGCATGGGACTTTACGAGCACGATGCCGACGGCATCTGGCAGCTACGGGAAGAGCTGGACTTTGGGACCCAAACTGACAACGACGGCGGCACCTGACTCACGGACCCCGTCCCGGCACCAGGCGAAACAGACTGAACACCAGCCCCTCCCCACGGATCACGCCCGCCTGAAGCTCGCGGTCATCCAGAAAAGGATGGAGTGGAACAAGGCACGGAGGGCTGGCAAAGGGCCCGTGCCCAGCCTGGTGGCCATGGTCCAGTGGCTTCTGGCCCGCCTTAACGCCCTTCGTCCCATGCGCGCCTTCCGGCACTACACGCTCCAGCACGGTCCGCTGATGAGCGCCGGCATCGGCTTCAACATGTTCTTCTCCATCACCGGCCTCCTCACCACCGGCTTCTCCATTGCCGGCCTGGTACTGCGCGGACAGCCCGCCCTCCTGGACACGATCATCGGCAGTGTTGCCCAAAGTGCGCCGGGCCTCCTCAAGGTAAATGGGGGCGAAGGGCTGGTTGACCCCCAGGACCTGCTGAACCCGGACGGGCTTGGCTGGACAGCCCTGATAGGCGCCGTGGTCACGGTCATCACGTCCCTGGGCTGGATTGCCGGACTTCGGGACGGGCTGCGCGGCGTGCTGGAACTGCCGCCGCTGCTGGTCAACCCCATCCTCCTGAAACTCCGGGATGCGGGCACCCTGGTGCTGCTGGGCGTGGCCCTGGTGATCAGCGCCGGAGCGTCCCTGGTGTTTGGAACCGCCGCCGGCTGGGTCACCGGCTTCCTGCGGCTCGATGACGCTGTTGCCGGCCCGCTCACCACATCGATCAAGATCGCAGTGCCGCTGGTCCTGAACTGGGTAACTGCCCTCATCATGTTTCGGCTGGCGGCCGGCCTGAAACTTTCCCGCCGCGCCCTGCTGGAGGGAACCATCCTGGCTGCGGTGGGCACCACGGTCCTCCAGGTGTTCAGCACCGAACTGCTGGCCGGGGCAGGGCGGAATCCCATCCTGGCGCCGTTCGCCATCATCATCGGCCTGCTGATCTGGTTCAACCTGGTGAGCCAGGCCTACCTGGTTTCAGCCGGCTGGGCGGCCGTCCGGGAGGCGGACCTGCACACCGCCTCCACAGGCCATGACAAGGGCACGTGGGGCGCCCGCCAGGTCCAGCCAGGGAAGGTGCCCGCGCATGCCGATGCCGGTGCCCCGGCTACTGCCCGGCGTCGAGGTATTGGTCGGCCCAGGCAGCAATGATGCGTGCGGCCCGCGCCGCTTGGCCTTTGCCCGTGAGCAGATGGTCGCTGCCTTCGAGGGAGACGAAGTTCCGCGGGTGGCGGGCTGTCTGGAAGATCGTACTGGCGTTTTCGATTCCCACGGTGTTGTCCGTGGGGGAGTGCAATACCATCAGCGGCTTGTGCAGCTGCTTGATGCAGTCCGTCAGGTCCGCTTTTTCCAGGTCCTCCACGAAGTGCTTGCGGATCTCCACCCGCTTCCCGCCGAGGTCCACCTCGGCACTGCCCTCACTCAGGATCTTATCCAGGGCCGCATCGAACACGTGCGCCACGTGCTTCGGCGAGAAGGGCGCCCCAACGGTAGCGACGGCGTCGAGCTCGGGAATCTCCCGTGCGGCAGCCAGGACGGCCGCGCCGCCGAAGGAGTGTCCCACCAGCAGGGAAATCTGCTTCCCCTGGCTCCGCATGAACTCAGCCGCCCTGACCGTGTCCGCCACCTTGTGGCTGAACGAGCCGGCGGACCACTCGCCTGCGGAACCGCCCAGGCCGAGGTTATCGAACCGGAGCATGCCCACGCCGCTGTCCGCCAACGCCTTGCACATCCGGGACGCGGACGGGCTGTCCTTTCCCAGCGTGAAACCGTGCGAGAAAACTCCCCAGCCCTTGACGGGCCCCTCCGGAACATCGATGATTCCCGAGAGCATCTCGCCGGTGGAGCCTTCAAAGCTGACTTTTTCGGAGCGGGACATGGCGTCCCCTTTCTTCTGTGCGCCTAAACCGGGAAACAACGACGGCGCCGTTCCCCCTTAAGTGGGGGACGGCGCCGTCGTCCGCTCAATCCTTTGTCAGATCTTGCGGGAGAGAATGGCCTGCTTGACCTCGGCGATTGCCTGGGTCACCTGGATGCCACGGGGGCATGCTTCGGAGCAGTTGAAGGTGGTGCGGCAGCGCCACACGCCTTCCTTGTCGTTGAGGATCTCCAGGCGCATGTCGCCGGCGTCATCACGGGAATCGAAGATGAAGCGGTGCGCGTTGACGATCGCGGCCGGCCCGAAGTACTGGCCGTCGGTCCAGAAGACCGGGCAGGAGGACGTGCACGCAGCACAGAGGATGCACTTGGTGGTGTCATCGAAACGCTCGCGGTCCTCGGCGGACTGCAGGCGTTCGCGGGTGGGCTCGTGCCCCTTGTTGATGAGGAACGGCATGACCTCGCGGTAGGACTGGAAGAACGGCTCCATGTCCACGATGAGGTCCTTCTCCACCGGCAGGCCCTTGATGGGCTCCACCGTGATGGGCTTGGACGTGTCCAGGTCCTTGAGGAGTGTTTTGCAGGCCAGGCGGTTGCGGCCGTTGATGCGCATGGCATCCGACCCGCACACACCGTGCGCGCAGGAGCGGCGGAAGGAGAGGGTGCCGTCCGTTTCCCATTTGACCTTGTGCAGGGCATCCAGCACACGGTCCGTGCCGTACATGGTCAGGTGGAAGTCGTCCCAGGTGGCTTCCTCGGAAACCTCCGGGTTGTACCGGCGGACGCGCAGGTGCACATCGAACGTGGGGATCTCGCCGCCACCGCCGACGCCGGCAGGCAGTTCGATCTTTGAGGCTGGCTCAGCAAGTTCAGCTGACATCTTAGTACTTCCTCACCATCGGCTCGTAGCGGGTAAAGACGACCGGCTTGGTGGCCAGGCGGATGCCGGCAATTGACTCAGCCGATCCGTCCGCCGGGGCGTGGTCATCCTTGTACGCCATGGAGTGCTTCATGAATTTTTCGTCGTTGCGGTCCGGGAAGTCCTCGCGGAAGTGTCCGCCGCGGGATTCCTCGCGGTAGAGGGCGGCCACGGTCATGACCTTGGCCAGCTCCAGGAGGAAGCCGAGCTCAACGGCCTCGAGCAGGTCAAGGTTGAAGCGCTTGCCCTTGTCCTGGACGTTGATCCGCTTGTACCGCTCCTCGAAGGAAGCGATGTCGCGGAGCACCTGGTTCAGCGTCTCCGCGGTGCGGAACACCTGCATGTTGGCGTCCATGGTGTCCTGGAGTTCCTTGCGGATCACAGCCACTTTTTCGTCGCCGGTGCCGTTGCGGGCAATATCCAGCAGTTCGGTGGTGTAGGCCAGCGGGTTCTCCGGCAGTTCCACAAAATCAGCCGTCTTGGCGTACTCAGCCGCGGCGATGCCGGCGCGCTTGCCGAACACGTTGATGTCCAGCAGCGAGTTGGTGCCCAGGCGGTTCGAGCCGTGGACAGATACGCACGCAACCTCGCCGGCTGCATACAGGCCGGGGACCACGGTGTCGTTGTCCTGCAGGACCTCGGTAGTGATGTTGGTGGGGATGCCGCCCATGGCGTAATGCGCCGTGGGGAACACCGGAACGGGCTCCGTGTAGGGCTCAACGCCGAGGTACGTGCGGGCGAACTCGGTGATGTCCGGAAGCTTGGCGTCAATGTGCGCCGGCTCCAGGTGCGTCAGGTCCAGGAGGACATAGTCCTTGTTCGGGCCGCAGCCGCGGCCTTCGCGGACCTCGTTGGCCATGGAGCGGGCAACAATGTCGCGGGGCGCCAGGTCCTTGATGGTGGGGGCGTAGCGCTCCATGAAGCGCTCACCCTCGGAGTTGCGCAGGATGGCACCTTCGCCGCGGGCCGCCTCGGAGAGGAGGATGCCCAGGCCGGCCAGGCCGGTGGGGTGGAACTGGAAGAACTCCATGTCCTCCAGGGGGATGCCGCGGCGGAAGGCGATGCCCATGCCGTCACCGGTCAAGGTGTGCGCGTTGGAGGTGGTCTTGAAGACCTTGCCGGCGCCGCCGGAGGCGAACACCACGGACTTGGCCTGGAAGACGTGCAGCTCGCCGGAAGCGAGGTCATAGGACACGACGCCGGCAACACGCTTCTGCTTGTAGGGGGTACCGTCCGCGCGGACAGCGTCCTCCTCGACAGTCAGCAGGTCCAGGACATAGTACTCGTTGTAGAACTCGACGTTGTGCTTGACGCAGTTCTGGTACAGGGTCTGCAGGATCATGTGGCCGGTGCGGTCCGCGGCGTAGCAGGCGCGGCGGACGGGGGCCTTGCCGTGGTCGCGGGTGTGCCCGCCGAACCGGCGCTGGTCAATCCGGCCTTCGGGCGTGCGGTTGAACGGCAGGCCCATCTTTTCGAGGTCAAGCACGGCGTCGATGGCTTCCTTGGCCATGACCTCGGCGGCGTCCTGGTCAACCAGGTAGTCGCCGCCCTTAACGGTGTCAAAGGTGTGCCATTCCCAGTTGTCTTCCTCGACGTTGGCAAGGGCCGCACACATGCCACCCTGCGCCGCACCGGTGTGCGAGCGGGTGGGGTAGAGCTTGGTCAGTACTGCTGTGCGGGCGCGCTGACCGGATTCGATCGCGGCGCGCATGCCAGCGCCACCGGCACCGACGATGACGACGTCGTACTTATGGACCTGCATACCAGATGCTCTTTCTCTCAAAATTCGCTATAAAACAACGGGCCGGCGTTGCCTGCGCCGCAAAACAGGGCCCGCGGTTGTACCCGCGGGCCCGGGATGGTGCCGGTGCTAGGCAGGGCAGAATCCGCCAGGCAGGGGCACACCGTCGACGACGGGGCAAGGGTTGAAGGTGAAGATCACCAGGGTGCCCAGGACAATGATGACGACGGTGGCCGAGTAGAGGACCGTCTTCAGCCAGCGGCGGGTCGAGTCCTTTTCGGCGTAGTCGTTGATGATGGTGCGCACGCCGTTGGTTCCGTGCAGCATGGCCAGCCACAGCATTGCGAGGTCCCAGAACTGCCAGAACGGATCGGCCCACTTGCCGGCCACAAAACCGAAGTCGATGGCGTGGATGCCCTCGCCGACCAGGAGGTTCACAAAGAGGTGCCCGAAGATCAGGACCACAAGGACCACGCCGGAGAGCCGCATGAAGAGCCACGCGATCATCTCGAAGTTTCCCTTGCTCCCGCCATGGCGGCGGTACTGCGGGGCGATCCGCCCGCTCATTTGTCCACTACGTGGATTTTCGATGGTTGCACTCATGGCTTAGTGCCCTCCCAGGGCGAGGGACAGGTGGCGGATGGCGAAGGCGACCATGGTGACAAGCCAGAGGGCCAGGACTGCCCACAGCATCTGCCGCTGGTACTTGGCACCCTTCTTCCAGAAGTCAACCGCGATGATCCGCAGGCCGTTAAAGGCGTGGAAGACGATGGCGGCGACAAGGCCGGTCTCGCCCAGGGCCATGAGGGGGTTCTTGTAGGCACCGATCACGGTGGTGTAGGCCTCGGGAGACACGCGCACCAAGGAGGTGTCCAATACGTGGACCAACAAGAAGAAAAAGATCACTACACCGGTAATACGGTGTCCTACCCAAGACCACATGCCTTCACGGCCGCGGTACAAGGTGCCAGCTGGTTTTGTCGGCACTGATAAACCTCCCTGCAACACAGCGGCGCTGGCATGAGATCCACGCGGGGGGAACGCCTGCTGCGAGAGCACTCGTAGCTCAGGCCTAAATCTAGGCTTCGCTGACAGCTTATTCAATTTAGGAGTTCCTTGGTGACCAGCAGTGGCGCGGAACCCACGAAATTTTGAGACAAAGGACACACTCGCCGCGGACCGGCGCCGGGAGCCTGCCATACTGCCGCCCTCCTTGGGCCGAAACCGCCTGACGGAGGGCCCAGGGCCCGTTCCGCTAAAGTAGGCGGTGATGATTACACACAAAGTGACAAGCCCGGCATCACCCCTTGACCGCTTTATCGCGGTGATCCCGGCCGGCGGCGTGGGGACCCGCCTCTGGCCCCTGTCACGCGCCGCAGCTCCCAAGTTCCTTCACGACCTCACCGGCTCGGGCAGCACGCTGCTGCGTGCCACCTACGACCGGCTGCACCCGCTCGCCGGGAGCAAGGTGCTGGTAGTCACCGGGAAGGCCCACAGGGAAGCCGTGTGCCGCCAGCTTCCGGAGGTCGGGGATTCGGATCTCGTCCTCGAATCGGAGCCGAAGGATTCCGCCGCCGCAATCGGCCTTGCCGCGGCGATCCTGCACGAGCGTGACCCGGACACCATCATGGGTTCCTTCGCCGCGGACCAGGTCATCAGCCCGGACAACCTGTTCCAGCAGGCAGTCCGCGAGGCAATCCACACCGCCGCCGCCGGCAAGATCGTGACCATCGGCATCAAGCCCACCCACCCGTCCACCGGGTTCGGTTACATCCGCTCCGGCCAGGCCCTCCACATTGAAGGCGCTCCGAGCGCCCAGGACGTGGTGGAGTTCGTTGAAAAGCCGGACGAGCAGGTAGCACAGCAGTACGTGGACAGCGGCAATTACGTCTGGAACGCGGGCATGTTCGTGGCACCCGTGGCCCTGCTGCTCAAGCACCTGGAAGCCAACCAGCCGGAGCTGTTCCGCGGCCTGCAGGAAATCGCACGGGCCTGGGACACCCCTGAGCGTGACGAGGTCACCGCCCGCGTCTGGCCCACCCTGCCGAAGATCGCCATCGACTACGCGGTGGCCGAGCCTGCCGCAGAAGCCGGGGACGTCGCCGTCGTACCTGGTTCCTTCCGCTGGGATGACGTCGGCGACTTCGCCTCCGTGGGCCGGCTCAACAGTGCCAAGGAGGTTGACGACGTCACGGTGCTGGGGGAAGGCGCGCGCGTCTTCACGGAAAACTCCAGCGGCGTGGTTGTGACCGACACCAAGCGGGTGATCGCCCTGATCGGGATCCAGGACGTGGTCATCGTGGACACGCCGGACGCGCTGCTGGTGACCACCATGGCCAACTCCCAGCGGGTCAAGGCCGCCGTTGACGCCCTCAAGGCCAGCGGCGATACAGACGTCCTCTGATGTAACGCGGCGACCGTGATGGCCGCTAATGCCGCCACCCTCGCTAGAGTGAAGCAGTGCGCAATTACACTACTGAAGCCGAGCCCACCGCCCTGGTGGCTCCGTGGCTCGAGCCGCTCCTGCCGGAACTGATCGACTTCCGCAGGGACCTGCACGCGCACCCGGAACTCTCCTTCAAGGAATTCCGCACCACCGACAAGCTTGCTGAGCGGCTTGAGGCTGCCGGCCTCACCCCCCGCCGCCTGGAGGGGACCGGACTCACCGTAGATGTGGGCGAAGGGCCCATCGCCACCGCCCTGCGCGGCGACATCGACGCCCTGCCCATCATCGAGGAGACCGGCCTGCCGTTCGCCTCGAAGAACCACGGCGTAACCCACGCCTGCGGCCACGACGTCCACACCACCACTATGCTGGGCATCGCCCTGGTGCTGCACCGGATGCACCAGGACGAGCCGCTGGGCGCCACTGTCCGCATCATCTTCCAGCCGGCCGAGGAAACCATGCCCGGCGGCGCCCACTCCTGCATCGAGCAGGGCGTGCTGGACGGCGTGCCGCGGATCCTCGCCCTGCACTGCGATCCCCGGATCGACGTGGGCAAAATCGGGACGCGCATCGGCGCCATCACGTCCGCCTCGGACACCATCCGGATCGAACTTTCCGGCCGCGGCGGCCACACGTCGCGCCCGCACCTGACCGAGGAACTGGTGTTCGCGCTCGCCCAGATTGCGGTGAACGTGCCCGCCGTCCTCTCCCGCCGCGTGGATGTCCGCAGCGGCGTGTCCGTGGTGTGGGGACAGATCTCCGCAGGTTCAGCACCCAATGCGATTCCCGGCACCGGCTACATGGCAGGAACCATGCGGTGCCTGGACCGCGACGCGTGGCATGAAGCCGGAGAGCTCCTTGACGAGGTTGTCCACCAGGTGGCTGCGCCCTACGGCGTGGACGTGCGCCTGGAACACACCAGGGGAGTGCCGCCGGTGGTGAACTCGGAGCATGAGACCGCCATCATCGAGGCGGCTGCCCGCGCCGAAATCGGGGAAAGCGCCGTGGTGCTGACGCCGCAGTCCATGGGCGGGGAGGACTTCGCCTGGTTCCTGGCCGAACTTCCCGGAGCCATGATGCGCCTGGGCACCAAGACGCCCGGCGGCGAGGAATACGACCTCCACCGCGGGGACTACATCGTGGACGAGCGGGCCCTCGGCCTGGGCATCCGGGTTCTTACCGCAGCGGCGCTGCGCACCATCCGCGACCTGTAATCCGAGGGGCGGACGCCGCCGTCGTACCTCCTGCGCGCTTCGAGGGCGGCTGAGGGCACAAGTAAGTTGTGCACAACTTACTTGTGCCCTATGGTTGAACCATGACTGATGCCCCGCGGCTGGACCGCCAGGTTTGCTTCGCGCTCTATTCCGCCTCCAGGGCCGCCACCGCCGTCTACCGTCCGGTCCTTGAGGAACTGGGCCTGACCTATCCGCAGTACCTGGTGATGCTGGTGCTCTGGGAGAACGAACCGCGCGGCGTGAAGGAAATCGGCGAGGAACTCGGTTTGGACTCCGGCACCCTTTCGCCGCTGCTGAAGCGGCTGGAAGCCCTGGGGCTGGTGGAGCGCCGCCGCTCGGGCGAGGATGAACGGCGCGTAGCCATCCACCTGACCACCGCGGGCCGCAGCCTGAGCGGCCCCGCGGCAGCCATCCCGCAGCGGCTGGCGGATGCCGCCGGACTTTCCGCCGCGGAGCTCGAGCAGCTGCGCCGGACGCTCGGCAAGCTCACCGCCGCCCTCCATGCGGCCCACTGACGCATCGTCGACATTTCTCCCACCCCTACAAGGACGGATTTACCGTGAAGACTCTTTACACTGCCCAGGCCCTTGCCTCGGGCGAAGGGCGCGACGGCACCGCGCGCACCAGCGACGGCAAGCTTGACGTCAGCCTCGCCAGCCCCGTGGAGCTCGGCGGAACGGGCCAGGGCACCAACCCGGAGCAGCTCTTCGCCGCCGGCTACGCCGCGTGCTTCCACTCGGCACTCCGACTGGTGGGCCGCAAGGAACGCGCCGACCTGACGGATTCCGCCGTTGCCGCCAAAGTGCACCTGGGCCAGCTGGACGGCGCCGGCCTCGGGCTCGCCGCTGAACTGGAAGTGGCGCTCCCTGCCATGGACCTGGCAGCCGCCGGGGAGCTGGTGGCCAAGGCGCACGAAATCTGCCCCTACTCCAACGCCACCCGCGGCAACATCACCGTTGACATCAAGATCCTGGAGTTCGCCGTATGAGCCTTCCCGCAACCGCCCGCGAAATCCAGCTCGCCTCCCGCCCGGTGGGCCGGCCCGTGCCGGGGAACTTCCGACTGGCTGAAGCGCGGCTGCCCGAACTCCGTGACGGCGAGGTCCTGGTGCGGAACCTGTTCATGTCCGTCGACCCGTACATGCGTGGGCGCATGAATGACGTGAAGTCCTATGCAGCGCCCTTCGCCCTGGATAAAGCGCTCGACGGCGGCGCGGTGGGTGAGGTGGTCGCGTCCCGTTCCGGCGGGCTCAAGGAGGGGGACGTCGTCGTGCATTCCCTTGGGTGGCGCGACTATGCGGTGGTGGACGCGGCCGCCACGAAAACTGTCCGCACGGACCTGGCGCCGGCGTCGGCCTTCCTCGGCGCGCTGGGCATGACCGGACTCACCGCCTACGCAGGGTTGCTCAAAGTAGCCGAGTTCAGCCCGGGAGACGCGGTCTTTGTCTCCGGCGCAGCAGGAGCCGTCGGTTCGCTCGTAGGCCAGATAGCAAAGGCAATGGGAGCCTCCCGCGTCATCGGCTCGGCAGGTTCGCCGGCCAAAGTGGCTCGGCTCCTCGAGCTGGGCTTCGACGCAGCCTTCGATTACCACGACGGGCCCGTACGCGGCCAGCTCGAAAAGGCCGCCGGCCCCGGCGGCATCGACGTCTATTTCGACAACGTGGGCGGCGAGCACCTCGAGGCGGCATTGGCCGTCCTCAACGTGGGCGGGCGCGTGGCAATGTGCGGGGCCATTGCCCAGTACAACTCCACCGAACCGACGCCTGCGCCCCGCAACCTGATGCTGGCCATCGGCAAGCAGCTCACGCTCAAGGGCTTCCTGGTGGGCGGCCAGCGGCAGCATGCCGCGGAGTTCGCGGGAAAGATGGCGGGCTGGCTGGCTGACGGCACCGTCCGCTATGACGAGACGATCGTGGACGGGCTGGAGAACGCCCCGCAGGCGTTCATGGACCTCCTGGACGGGGCGAACACCGGGAAGATGCTGGTCCGCCTTTAGCCAGGTGCCGCCACAACCGGCGGCCCTGAAACACCAGTGGGGGTGCCGCTTGGGGGCGGTGCCCCTACTGGTTGGTAACAACTTGTAAACAATCTTCGGGATAGCCTGCGGCCGTGCTGATGGGACGTGGCGCAGGCCACTAAAGTGGGTGGCATCAGTGCGCTCCGGCGCAGCGCTGCGTGCCCTCAGTGAAAACAGAATTTCAGTGCAGAAACGGACACTCATTGAATTCGAGCCGTAGCGCCACTCTCTTCAT
Source organism: Pseudarthrobacter sp. L1SW (assembly GCF_020809045.1). NCBI lineage: Bacteria > Bacillati > Actinomycetota > Actinomycetes > Micrococcales > Micrococcaceae > Pseudarthrobacter > Pseudarthrobacter sp. L1SW. The sequence continues at coordinate 1,191,606 of NZ_CP078079.1, forward strand.
CCTGGAGGAAAATTGAAGAACTCACTGCGTGCAGGTTTCAAGCGCGGTTCAGTTGCGGGACTGGCCACGATGGGCGCCACCGCGCTCGTGCTGGCCGGCTGTGGTGCGCCCCCCGAGGCGGGCAGCGGCTCGACAGCCGGGGCCAGCGACTACACCGGCTGCATCGTGTCCGACTCCGGCGGATTCGATGACCAGTCCTTCAACCAGTCCTCCTACGAGGGCCTCAAGAAGGCCGAGAAGGACCTGGGCATCAAGGTCAACCAGGTGGAGTCCAAGACCAACAACGACTTCGAACCCAACCTCCGCGCGATGGTCACCGCAGGGTGCGACCTCACCGTCACTGTGGGCTTCCTGCTGGGCGACGCCACCAAGGCACAGGCCACGGCCAACCCGGACAGCCACTTCGCCATCATCGACTTCGGCTACGCGACGCCCATCAGCAACGTCAAGCCGATCATCTATGACACCGCCCAGGCAGCCTTCCTTGCCGGCTACCTCGCCGCAGGGACCACCAAGACCGGGACGGTTGCCACGTTCGGCGGCATCAAGCTCCCCACCGTCACCATCTTCATGGACGGCTACGCTGACGGCGTGAAGTACTACAACGAAAAGAAGGGCAAGGACGTCAAGCTCCTTGGCTGGAACAAGGAAGCCCAGGACGGCAGCTTCACCGGCGACTTCGAGAAGCAGGACGTCGGCAAGCAGCTGACCCAGAACTTCCTGGACCAGGGCGCGGACATCGTGATGCCCGTGGCCGGTCCGGTCGGCAAGGGCGCGGGCTCCGCCCTCAAGGAAGCCAAGGCCGCCGGCAAGGACGTCAAGCTGATCTGGGTTGACTCCGACGGCTTCCTCACGGCGCCTGACTACAAGGACATCATGCTCTCCTCAGTCATGAAGCAGATGGGCGACGCCGTGGAGGCAGTCGTCAAGGAGGACAAGGAAGGCAAGTTCAGCAACACGCCGTACGTTGGCACCCTGGCCAACGAGGGCGTCCAGCTGGCGCCGTTCCACGACCTCGACTCCCAGGTCCCGGCCGAACTGAAGTCCGAGCTGGACCAGATCAAGAAGGACATCATCGACGGCAAGCTGAAGGTCGAGTCCGCGGCAAGCCCCAAGGCCTGACCCCCGCCTGAGCGCCACCCCCGGCCGGTTACCGACTGGCCGGGCGGTGGCGCTTTTTTGCTGGCTGCCCCTACCGGGCCGCAGCCTGCCTTTCCCATCACTGCACCCACTAGGCTTGGTGCTGCAGCCACATGTCCCGTCCGGTCGATCACCGGACGCATCGAGATTGGTCAGAGTTTTGAAACTTGAACTCAGAGGGATTACTAAACGCTTTGGCACCCTGGTGGCCAACGACCACATCGACGTGGTGGTGGAGCCCGGACAGATCCACTGCCTGCTGGGTGAGAACGGGGCGGGGAAATCCACCCTCATGAATGTGCTGTACGGGCTTTACGAGCCGTCCGAGGGCGAGATCCTTGTTGACGGCAAACCTGTTTCCTTCCGCGGGCCGGGGGACGCCATGGCGGCGGGCATCGGGATGGTGCACCAGCACTTCATGCTGGTCCCTGTCTTCACCGTCGCCGAGAACGTGGCGCTCGGCGCCGAGCCCACCAAGGCGGCCGGCTTCCTCAACCTGGACGAAACGCGCCGCCGGATCAAGGAGATCTCGGACCAGTACGGTTTCGACGTGGACCCGGACGCCCTGGTGGAGGACCTGCCGGTGGGCGTGCAGCAACGCGTGGAAATCATCAAGGCACTGGTCCGCAACGCCAAGGTCCTCATCCTGGACGAACCCACCGCCGTCCTGACACCGCAGGAAACGGACGAGCTGCTGGACATCATGCGCCAGCTCAAGTCCGGCGGAACGTCCATCGTCTTCATTTCCCACAAGCTGCGGGAAGTGAAGGCAGTCTCGGACACCATCACGGTGATCCGCCGCGGCAAAGTGGTTGGCACCGCTGACCCTGCGGCGTCCACTACCGAACTGGCCTCCATGATGGTGGGCCGTGCAGTCAACCTCAAACTGGACAAGGCGCCGGCCCAGCCGAAGGAGAAGACTTTCGAGGTCCGGGACCTCACCGTCATCGCCCCCAACGGCCAGCACGTAGTGGACGGCCTGAGTTTTGAGATAGCCCGGGGCGAGATCCTGGCGATTGCCGGCGTCCAGGGGAATGGCCAGACCGAGCTGACGGAGGCGATCCTGGGCCTGCAGGACCGGGTGCACGGTTCCATCCTGCTGGATGGGCAGGAGCTCGTGGGCCGCAGCGTCAAGGAGGTGCTGAACGCAGGCGTGGGCTTCGTGCCCGAGGACCGCTCCGTTGACGGCCTTATCGGCACTTTTTCGATTGCCGAGAACCTGATTTTGGACCGGTACGATCAAGCCCCCTTTGCCAATGGCATCAGCATGAGCCCGGCCAAGGTGCTGGAAAACGCCAATAGCCGGATCGAGGAATTCGATGTCCGGACCCCTTCAGGAGCCCTTGCTGCCGGAACGCTTTCCGGCGGCAACCAGCAGAAGGTGGTGATGGCCCGCGAACTCTCCCGGCCGCTGCGCCTGTTTATCGCTTCCCAGCCCACCCGTGGCGTGGACGTGGGATCCATCGAATTCCTGCACAAGCGGATCGTGGCTGAACGCGACCACGGAACGCCCGTCATGATCGTCTCCACGGAGCTTGACGAGGTGATGGAACTGGCCGACAGGATTGCCGTGCTCTACAAGGGCAAACTGGTGGGCGTGGTTCCGGCCGGAACCAGCCGAGACGTCCTGGGCCTCATGATGGCCGGCATCCCGCCGGAGGAACATCCCGCGCCAACAGGCAGTGAACACAGTTCCGCCGCCACCACGGCTTCCGCATCCGACGCCGAAGGAGGCGACCATGTCTGACACGCATTCCCCCAAGCACGCCGCCGGCGAGCCCGGCCCCGAAGCGCAGGAGCCCGCCGCGACGGATGACCGGACGGCCGCCGTCGTATCCGTTGATACCGCCGGCGGTGCCATGGGACCTTCCGCAGTTCCCGCCACCGCGCAAAGCGGGAAGATCCCCGGCGGTCCCGATACTGTGCTCCGGAAAATCTTCACCGGCAGCGGCATGGTCTCCGTCCTGGCGGTCCTGCTGGCCCTCATTATCGGCGGGCTGCTCATCGCCAGCACGGACAAGCAGGTGGCCACCACCTCCACATACCTCTTCGCGCGGCCCACCGACTTCCTCTCTGCCGTCTGGAACGCGGCCACGCGGTCCTACGTCGCCTTGTTCCAGGGCTCGGTCTTCAACCCCCGCGGCAACAGCCTTGCGGCCCAATTCGCGCCGTTCATGGAGACCCTCACCATCGCCACCCCGCTCATCACGGCGGGCCTGGGCGTGGCACTGGCCTTCCGCGCCGGGCTGTTCAACATCGGCGCCCAAGGCCAGATCATCGTGGCAGGCATCCTGGCCGCCTGGGTTGGTTTCGCGCTCGACCTGCCGATGGGCCTGCACCTGCTCCTGGTCCTGGTGGCCGGGATCATCGGCGGGGCCTTCTGGGGCGGGCTGGTCGGGCTCCTCAAAGCCCGCACCGGGGCCCACGAGGTCATCCTGACCATCATGTTCAACTACATCGCGCTGTACTTCCTGCGGTACCTGCTGAACACACCGGCGTTCCAGCGGCCGGGGGAGTCGAACCCCATCTCGCCCATCCTGGACCCCACAGCGGTCTACCCGCAGATCTTCGGCACCCAGTACCGGCTCCACCTCGGCTTCCTCCTGGCCATCGCCGCCACCGTCCTGGTTTGGTGGCTCCTGAACCGGTCCACCGTCGGCTTCGAATTCCGCGCAGTTGGGGCAAACCCCAAGGCGGCGCAGACGGCGGGCATCAACGTGTCCCGCTCCACCATCCTGGTGATGGCCCTCGCCGGCGGGCTGGCGGGCATGTCCGGCGTCGCGCAGGTGGCGGGCACCGAGAAGGTCCTCACCGACGGCGTTGCCGCCACCTATGGCTTTGATGCCATCACAGTGGCCCTGCTGGGGCGTTCGACGCCGTGGGGCACCTTCGCTGCCGGCCTGCTGTTCGGCGCCTTCCGCGCGGGGGCAGTCCAGATGCAGATCCAGACCGGCACGCCCATCGACATCGTCCTGGTGGTCCAGTCCCTGATCGTGCTCTTTATCGCAGCACCGCCCCTCGTCAGGGCCGTGTTCGGCCTCAATCCGCAGCGCAGGAAGCCGGCCAAGGCCGCCAAGTCCCGCAAGGCAGCAACCACCGGAGGTGCAGCATGAGCACAACAGTTTCCTCGCCCCGCTCCGGAAAGCCGCAGCCGAAGGACGCCTCAACGAAGGCAGGTTCCGCCGTCTCCACCAAACCCGTCACCTGGCGGACGCCGGCGATGCTCGCGGCCTTCGGCCTGATCGCCCTGGTGTTCTTTGGCCTCATGGCCCCCAACCAGACCGCCAGTTTTGGCATCTCCACCGGGGAGGACTTCTTCCAGCTGCCAGCCCTCGCGGTCAATGCGGCCGCCGGAGGCATCGTGCTGTCCATCCTCCTGCTGGGGCTCGCCGCCTATGCGGTGTACCTCAAGACCAAGGGCATGCCGGCCCCGGGCTGGTTGACGGTGACGTTCATCGTCCTGTTCGTGGCCGCGTTCCTCATCTGGGTGGTGGGCGGCGCCCGCACCCCGAACATCTCCCTGGCGGGCCTCATCGCCGGCTCGGTGACCCTCGCCGTTCCGCTGGTATTCGGATCACTGTCCGGTGTCCTCTGCGAACGGGTGGGCGTGGTCAATATCGCCATCGAAGGCCAGCTGCTGGGCGGCGCCTTCACCGCCGCCATTGTGGCCAGCATGACCCGGAACCCGTTCATCGGCCTGCTGGCGGCCGCTGTGGCCGGCGCGGTGGTATCCATGGTGCTGGCACTGTTCAGCATCAAGTACCTGGTGAACCAAATCATCGTGGGCGTTGTCCTGAATGTGCTGGTTTCGGGCGTGACCGGGTTCCTCTTCAGCACGGTCATGCAGGCGAACAAGGCGCAGTTCAACTCGCCGCCGGGGCTGGACATCATCGAAATTCCCGTCCTGTCCAGCATCCCCGTCATCGGCCCCATCCTCTTCCGGCAGTCCCTGGTGGGCTACCTCATGTACATCGCCGTCCTGGTGGTATGGGTGGGCCTGTTCAAGACGCGCTGGGGCCTCCGGGTGCGGGCCGTCGGCGAACACCCGCAGGCCGCCGACACCCTGGGCATCAACGTGAATGCCACCAGGTTCTGGAACGTCACCCTTGGCGGGGCGGTTGCCGGCATCGGCGGTTCGTTCTTCACCCTGGTGGCGATCGACAGCTTTACCAAAGAGATCTCCGGCGGCCGCGGCTTCATAGCCCTGGCGGCCCTGATCTTCGGCCGGTGGAACCCGATCGGAGCCTTCTTCGCAGCCCTCCTCTTCGGGTTCGCGGACAACCTCCAGAGCATCGTCACGATCATCGGCACACCCGTTCCAAGCCAGTTCATGGCCATGCTTCCGTACCTGGTGACCGTCCTTGCCGTGGCCGGGCTGGTGGGCAGATCCCGGGGGCCGGCGGCCAGCGGCATCCCCTATGTCAAGGGCTGACGGCGTGGACAGCACTACGAGCGCAGGCACGGCACAGGCGATCGACTGGGCCGTGCTGGAAGCCGCCGCCGTCGCCGCCATGCGCCACGCCTACGTTCCCTACTCGAAGTTCCCGGTGGGCGCGGCGGCACTGACCGACGACGGCCGCGTCGTGAGCGGCTGCAATGTTGAGAATGCCAGCTACGGCCTCACCCTCTGCGCCGAGTGCGCACTGGTGGGCAACCTGCACATGACCGGCGGCGGGCTGCTGCGCGCCTTTTACTGCGTGGATGGAAGCGGCAATGTCCTCATGCCCTGCGGCCGCTGCCGCCAGTTGCTGTACGAGTTCCGCGGCCCGGGCATGGAGCTCATGACCACCCAAGGCATCAAGTCCATGGACCAGGTGTTGCCCGACGCCTTCGGTCCCGAACACCTGAAGGAAGCACAGTGACTCACAAGGTGACAGAGACCCGCGCAGTGGACAACATTGCCGAACCGTTCGATGCCGTCGACATCATCCGCATCAAACGGGACAAGGGCACCCTCAGCCCGGAGCAGATCGACTGGACCATCGACGCCTACACCCGCGGCGCCATCGCGGACGAGCAAATGGCAGCCCTGAACATGGCCATCCTGCTCAACGGCATGGACCGCACCGAGATCGCCCGGTGGACGGCCGCCATGATCGCCTCTGGTGAACGGATGGACTTCTCCAGCCTCCGCAGGCCCGACGGCGGCCTGAAGTACACGTCGGACAAGCACTCCACCGGCGGGGTGGGGGACAAGATCACCCTGCCGCTCGCGCCTTTGGTTGCGGTCTTCGGGGTTGCCGTTCCGCAGCTCTCCGGCCGGGGCCTTGGCCACACCGGCGGCACCCTGGACAAGCTCGAATCCATCCCGGGCTGGCGCGCCAACCTTTCCAATGACGAGATCCTGGCCCAGCTCCAGGACGTCGGTGCCGTCATCTGCGCGGCGGGCGCGGGGCTGGCCCCGGCGGACAGGAAGCTTTACGCGCTGCGGGACGTCACCGGCACGGTTGAAGCCATTCCCTTGATTGCCTCCTCCATCATGAGCAAGAAGATTGCGGAGGGGACCGGGTCACTGGTCCTGGACGTCAAGGTGGGCAGTGGCGCGTTCATGAAGGATGAGGCCAGGGCCCGCGAGCTTGCCGAGACCATGGTGGCGCTCGGCAAGGACGCGGGAGTGAACACCGTGGCACTGCTGACCAACATGGACACCCCGCTGGGTCTGACCGCGGGCAACGCCATCGAGGTCGAAGAATCCGTGGAGGTGCTGGCCGGCGGCGGCCCGGAGGACGTGGTGGAGCTGACTGTCAGGCTCGCCGAGGAAATGCTCGCCTCCGCAGGAGTGTCCGGCGCCGATCCGGCCGCCGCCCTCAAGGACGGCCGCGCCATGGACGTCTGGAACCGCATGATCGAGGCCCAGGGCGGCGACCCGCGGGCCAAGCTCCCGGTGGCCCGTGAGTCCGAGGTTGTCTACGCCCCCGCGGACGGGGTGCTCGTGGAACTGGATGCCCTGGCCGTGGGTGTGGCAGCCTGGCGCCTGGGAGCCGGACGTGCCCGCAAGGAGGACGCCGTGCAGGCGGGCGCCGGCGTCCGCATGCATGCCAAGCCCGGCGCCGTGGTCCGGGCCGGTGAGCCCCTGATGACCCTGCTCACTGACACGCCCGAACGGTTCGCGCGGGCCAGGGAGGCGTTGGAGCATGCGGTGGTCATTGCGCCCGAGGGATCCCGGCCCGCGCAGCGGCTGGTCATCGACCGAATAGCATAGTGATCCATGCAGGCCATCAATGACTTCATCCTCGCCGCAGCCGGGCAGCCCTGGGTGTTGGTCCTGGTGCTGGCCTGCTGCGTCATTGACGGCTTCTTTCCGCCCATCCCCAGCGAATCGGTGGTGGTGGGCCTCGCAGCTGTTGCCGCCACCGCCGACGTTCCCAACCCCTGGGTCCTGATGCTGGTGGCGGCGCTGGGGGCCTTTTCGGGGGACAACATCGCCTACCTGATCGGCCGCAGGGTTGGCACCAGGAGATGGGGATGGATGCGGAACTCCCGGATGCAGAGCGCCTTCCGGTGGGCAGGCCGGGAACTGCGGAAGCGCCCGGCCTCGCTCATCCTCGTGGCCAGGTTCGTTCCGATCGGCAGGGTGGCAGTGAACCTCACCGCGGGCTTCACGCATTATCCCCACCTGCGTTTCATCGGCCTCACCGTTCTTTCGGCGACTCTCTGGGCCGGGTACTCCGTGGGGATCGGGCTGTTTTTCGGGCAGTGGTTCGAGGACAACCACCTCTTGGGGGCAGCCATCGCCATTGTGTGCGCCGTGGCCCTGGGGATCGTGGTGGACATGGTCATCAACCGCCTGCGCCGGAGGCCTCCGATGGTGGAGCGGATGAAGGAACCGGAAGCGTAGCTGAAGCGTTGTTCCGTAAAGGCCAGGGCGTAGCGAATCGCGCCTTGGCCGTGGGACACTAAGTAACGATTTCCGCCTTTGGCTGCGTCACCTACGGCTACGCCATTTTGCATAGGAGCAAGACCCGCGTGGAGTTTATTAATGAGGCCGTGCTCCATGCAGCTGGTCAGTGGTGGATTTACCCCATACTGCTCGTGTTCTTTTTCGTTGACGGCTTCGCGATGGTGGTCCCCAGCGAGACCCTGATCGTGGCGCTGGCGGCCTTTTCCCGGCACAGCGGTGAACCCAATCTTTGGATCCTTGGCCTGACGGCCCTGGTGGGGGCCATCGCCGGGGACAACATGGCGTTTATGCTCGGCCGGCGGATCGGCCTTGACCGGTGGAAGTGGATGCGCCGCCCCAAGGTCCAGAAGGCCTTCGGCTGGGCCCGCTACGAGCTGGAAAAACGCGGCGCCGTGCTGATTTTTACCGCCCGCTACATCCCGTGGGGCCGGGTGGCCGTCAACTACGTTGCCGGGAGTACGGGCTTCGCCCACCGCCGTTTCTTCCTGCTGGACGCCTTCGCCTGCATCACCTGGGTGGGCTACTCGATCGGCATCGGCCTGCTGGCCAGTTCCTTCCCCTGGCTCCACCACAACCCGCTGCTCAGCGCGGGCATAGCAGTGGTGTTCGCCATCGTGCTCGGAATCGTCATTGACCACGTCCTGCGCTGGTGGCACAAGCACCTGGCCCGGAACGACGCCGAAGAGGTTGATGAGTGGCTTGACGGCGGTCCTTCCGGCGCCCGGGACCCGGCCAACGGCAGCTCCGCCATCCTCGCTCCCGCGGCCCGGGACGGCAAACCTGCCGCGAATTAGCGGCTGGCTTTGAACTCCTGCCCACCCTAAGGTGGGAACGTGACTGAGCCCATTGTTGACGCTGCCCCTGCCATCGATTTCGACCTGAAGAACCTGCCCAAGGTCTCCCTCCACGACCACCTGGACGGAGGACTGCGTCCGGCCACCATCATCGAGCTGGCCGAAGCCGTTGGCCACACGCTTCCTTCCACCGATCCCGTGGCGCTGGGCGAATGGTTCCGGGAGTCCGCAAACTCCGGTTCGCTGGTCCGCTACCTCGAAACGTTTGACCACACGGTGGCCGTCATGCAGACCCACGAAGGCCTGTACCGGGTGGCCAAGGAGTTCGTAGAGGACCTCGCCGACGACGGCGTGGTGTACGGAGAAGTGCGGTGGGCCCCTGAGCAGCACCTCCAGAAGGGCCTCACGCTGGACCAGGCCGTGGAGGCGGTGCAGGAAGGGCTTGAAGCAGGCGTCGAAGCCGTAGGGGAGAGCGGACGCGAGATCCAGGTGGGCCAGCTCATCACCGCAATGCGCCACGCAGACCGCGGCCAGGAAATCGCCGAGCTCGCCGTCCGCCACCGCAACAAGGGCGCCGTCGGCTTCGACATCGCCGGAGCCGAGGACGGCTTCCTGCCCTCCCGCTTCCGGGACGCCTTCACCTACCTGGCGCAGCAGAACTTCCCGGCCACCGTGCACGCCGGCGAGGCAGCAGGGCTGGAAAGCATCCAGTCCGCCCTGGTGGACGGCCGCGCCCTGCGACTCGGCCACGGCGTCCGGCTTGCCGAGGACATCATGGTGGAGTTCGACGACGACGCAGAGGAGACGATCGGCCTGGTCACCCTGGGCGACCTCTCCAGCTGGATCCGCGACCGCGGCATCGCCCTGGAAATCTGCCCCTCCTCCAACCTCCAGACGGGTGCGATCGCCGGATTCGGCGAGGGCATCGAAAGCCACCCCCTGGACATGCTCTACCAGCTGGGCTTCAACGTCACCATCAACACCGACAACCGGCTGATGAGCGGCGTCACCCTGACGGACGAGTTTGAACTGCTGGTGGAAACCTTCGACTACGACCTCGATGACCTGCTGGAGCTGACCCTCAACGCAGCGGAAGCTGCCTTCCTGCCGCTCGAGGAGAAGGAAGCGCTGGTGGAGTACATCAACGACACCTACGCGAACCTTGGCTGAAACACCCGCGGAGAGACTGGTGACGGTCATAGCGCAACTTCGCGAGCACTGCCCCTGGATGGGTGCCCTGACCCATGCTTCCCTGGTGGAATACCTGCTGGAAGAAGCGTTCGAGGTGGCAGAGACCATCGAGGCCGGCGTGCCCGGGGAGAAGGACTCCGATGCCGAGCTCCAGGGCGAGCTGGGCGACGTCCTGCTCCAGGTGGTGCTGCACGCCCGGCTCGCCGAGGAACGCGGCGCCTTCACGTTCGACGACGTCGCACGCGGCCTGGGTGCCAAGATGGTCCGGCGCAACCCGCACGTGTTCCGCCCTGACGGCTCGCTGCAGGACACCTTTCCCGCCACGGTGCGGGAGATCGTGCAGAAGTGGGATGCCGTGAAGCGGGCGGAGCGTCCGGAGCGGCGGGATCCGTTCGAGGGCATTCCCCAGGCGCTCCCCGCGCTGGCCCGGGCGCAAAAGTCGATCGACCGCGCGGCCAGGGCCGGGGCAGCCTTGCCGCCCACCGCTCCCATTCCCGAAACGGAAGAAGAACTCGGCGAGATGCTGCTTGCCGTCGTAAATTCCGCCCACGCAGGCGGATTCGATGCCGAGCGCGCCCTCCGGGGCGCGGTCCGGCGTTACCAGCAGCGCGTGGCCCCGGCGCAACCACCAGGGGTAGCCGCGCCATCATGACGTCCGGGGGCTGGATAGTTTTCCGTAACCCGCACCACTCTCGACTACGCTGGTCTGTGACGAGTACGTCGAGTCTTTCTGCAAGATCCCCCCGTTAATCGCCCATAAGGAGCAAATTCATGGCGCTTATCGATGCCATCCACGCCCGCGAAATCCTCGATTCCCGCGGCAACCCGACCGTAGAAGTTGAGGTCCTGCTCTCCGACGGCCAGATCGGCCGCGCCGCAGTTCCCTCCGGTGCTTCCACCGGCGAGCACGAGGCTGTTGAACTGCGCGACGGCGACAAGGGCCGTTACCTCGGCAAGGGCGTCCAGAAGGCTGTTGACGCGATCATCGACCAGATCGCTCCGGCCCTGACCGGCTTCGACGCCACCGACCAGCGCAGTATCGACCAGGCCATGCTGGACCTGGACGGCACCCCGAACAAGGGCAAGCTGGGCGCCAACGCCATCCTGGGTGTTTCCCTGGCCGTCGCCAACGCAGCCGCCGCCTCCGCGGACCTGCCCCTCTACAAGTACCTCGGCGGACCGAACGCGCACGTCCTGCCCGTGCCGCTCATGAACATCCTCAACGGCGGCTCCCACGCGGATTCCGACGTCGACATCCAGGAATTCATGGTTGTCCCGCTGGGTGCCGAGACCTTCTCCGAGGGCCTGCGCTGGGGCGTTGAGGTCTACCACGCGCTCAAGTCCGTCCTGAAGGAAAAGGGCCTCGCCACCGGCCTGGGCGACGAAGGCGGCTTCGCGCCGAACCTGCCGTCCAACCGTGCGGCCCTGGATCTGATCCAGGAAGCCATCAAGAACGCCGGCTACACCCCGGGCAAGGACATTGCACTGGCCCTGGACGTTGCCTCCTCCGAGTTCTTCACCGACGGCGCCTACCAGTTCGAAGGCAAGGCCCTGACGTCCGCCGAAATGAGCGCCTACTACGCCGAGCTTGTGGCGGACTACCCGCTGGTCTCCATTGAGGACCCGCTGGACGAGAACGACTGGGACGGCTGGAAGACCCTCACCGATTCCATCGGCGACAAGGTCCAGCTGGTGGGCGACGACCTCTTCGTCACGAACCCGTCCATCCTGCAGCGCGGCATCGACACCAAGACCGCCAACTCGCTGCTGGTGAAGGTCAACCAGATCGGCTCCCTGACCGAAACGCTGGACGCCGTCAGCCTGGCCCAGCGCGCCGGCTACACCACCATCACCTCGCACCGCTCCGGCGAAACCGAGGACACCACCATCGCCGACATCTCGGTGGCCACCAACGCCGGCCAGATCAAGACCGGCGCCCCGGCCCGCTCCGAGCGCGTGGCCAAGTACAACCAGCTGCTGCGCATCGAAGAGGAACTCGACGACGCCGCCCGCTACGCCGGCCGCAGCGCCTTCCCGCGTTTCAAGGGCTAGTAGCCGCGTAAAGCAAACAACGGTGGCTATGGTTGAAAGACCATAGCCACCGTTGCTGTTTCGGCAGCACTTGTTCCAGCCCAGATAGTGGCGGCCCCGGCAGGCTGCGCGTTTCAGGAGTGTCATGGCTACCCGCCGTCCCAAAGTTCCCAAGGTCGCCCCATCACGTTCCACAAAGGAAGCTTCCGGGGGCGCGGACGTCATCCGCGCGGACTTCGGCCCGGGCAAGGACATCAAGGCCGGCGGGGCTGCGGGCCCACAGCCTGGCAGCGCACAACCGGCCAATCCCCCAGCCGGACGCCGGGAACAGGCTTCCCGCAAGGGAACCGAACAGGCAAGCCGCAAGGGGAGCAGCGCCACCGCCGACAAGGCAGGCCCGGCTGGTCCCGCAGACGACGAAGACCAGCAGCCGGTACCGGCCAAGGCCTTCTCCGGCCGGATGCTCGCCCTTGCCGTGGTGATGATTGCCATCACCATCATGCTGGCGCCCACGGTCAAGATCTTCTTCGACAAAAAGGCCGAGATCGACGCGCTGAACGCCGATATCGCTGCCCGCCAGGCGGAAGGCGACATCCTGCGCCAGCAGGTCTCCCGCTGGCAGGACCCCAACTACGTGAAGCAGCAGGCCCGGGACCGCATTAACATGGTTATGCCGGGAGAAACCGGCTACTGGGTCTTCGGCAGCGATCTGCCGGCCGGAGAAACCAGCAGCCAGGCCGGCGCAGCAGCACAAGACCCCGCCGATCTGCCGTGGGTGGATTCCCTGTGGGAGTCCATCACGCGCGCGGCTACAGACTGAACCGCAAAAGGAAGGACGGCCCGCCACAGTGGAACACAACACGGCAGCCGCCCGGGACGAATCCCGCCAACCATCAGCGCACGACCTTGAAGTCCTGAGCCGCCAGTTGGGGCGGCCGGTCCGTGATGTGGTGGAGATTCCTGCCCGCTGCATCTGCGGCAATCCGCTCGTGGCCGCCACGGCTCCCCGGCTCAGCAACGGGACCCCGTTTCCCACCACCTTCTACCTCACGCACCCGGTCATCACCTCGGCGGTGTCGCGGCTCGAGGCCGCAGGCGTCATGAATGAGATGAACGACCAGCTTGCCGGCGATGAAGAGCTGTCCGCAGCCTACCGCGCCGCCCACGAAGATTACCTCGCGGCCCGCAACGCGATCGGGGAGCGGTCCGGCATCGGCGCTGTCCCCGAGATCGACGGAATCTCCGCCGGAGGCATGCCCACGCGCGTCAAATGCCTGCACGTCCTGGTGGGGCACTCCCTGGCCGCGGGGCCCGGCATCAACCCGCTCGGGGACCAGGCGCTGGCCGCCATCAGTGAATGGTGGACGGCGGACAGGTGCTACTGCGACGGCGCCTGGGACACCACGGGTGAGGCACCTTCGAGGGACCTGAGCCGCCACGGGCCGCAGGGCCTGCCGGACATTGTGGGCCGGCCGGCCCCCGTGCGGAAATCCGCCAACACGGCAGGAGCCGCGGAGTGACACGCGTGGCGGCCATCGACTGCGGCACCAATTCCATCCGCCTCCTGATTGCCGACGTTGAACGGACCAACGGCACCGCGTCGCTCAAGGACGTATGGCGGGAAATGCGCGTGGTGCGGCTGGGCCAGGGAGTGGACGCAACGGGCGAGCTGGCACCGGAGGCGCTGGAGCGCACTTTTGCGGCAACAGCTGACTATGCTGCGCTGATCCGCGAACATGGCGCCGCCAAGGTCCGGTTTGTTGCTACCTCAGCCAGCCGCGACGCACGCAACCGGCAGGTCTTCGTGGACGGTATCCGCGACCTGCTTGGCGTGGAACCGGAGGTAATCTCCGGCGACGAGGAAGCCGCACTGTCCTTCGCCGGTGCCAGCAGCGTGCTGCCCATCCTGGACGGACACGAAGTGCTGGTGGTGGACCTGGGCGGCGGCAGCACCGAGTTCGTCCTGGGCACCGCTGCGGGAGTCACCGCCGCGAAGTCCGTGGACATCGGTTGCGTCCGCCTCACGGAACGGCACCTCCAGGACGATCCCCCCACTCCCCAACAGATAGCGGACGCTGAAGCGGACGTGGACGCAGCCATCGCCCGCGCCCGCCGCGACGTGCCGCTGGAACGTGCCACCGCCGTCGTCGGCGTGGCCGGATCCATCACCACCATCACCGCGCACGCGCTGGGACTGGCCGAGTACTCGCCTGATGCAATCCACGGCACTGAACTGCCCCTGGAAACCGTCCGGGAGGCCTCCACCGGCCTCCTGCAAATGACGAGGTCGGAGCGGGCCGCGCTGCCCTACATGCACCCGGGGCGGGTTGACGTGATCGGAGCCGGCGGGCTTGTGTGGCGGCGCATCCTCGAACAGCTGGGGGAGCTGACCGGCGGCCGCGTCGCCACGGCTACCGCCAGTGAGCACGACATCCTCGACGGCATTGCCCTGAGCATCGGCTGAGCGGATGCGGCACTTCATTCCACCGGCAACATCCCCCTTCCGCCGTGCCGCAGCTGCGGTGCTGGCCCTGATCCTGGCTGCCTGCTGCCTGTTTACCGGCCTTCTCGCGGCCCCTGCGGCGCACGCGGATGAGTGGCGGGACAAGCAGTACTGGCTGCCTGAATCGGGCATTACCAAGGCTTGGGAAGTTTCCAAGGGCGCCGGGGTGAAGGTGGCCATCATCGACAGCGGCATTGACGCGCAGCACCCGGACTTGAAGGGCGCAGTGACCGGCGGCTACGACGCCTCCGGCTCGGGCCAGCCGGACGGACAGAAGAGCGTGGGCGTCAAGCCGGAACACGGCACCCTGGTGGCCACCATGCTTGCCGGGCGCGGCCACCAGCCGGCCAGCGCCAGCCCCAGTCCGACGCCGGGCCCCGCCGGCCTGCCCCCGGAGGGAATCGTAGGAGTGGCCCCCGAAGCTGAGCTCCTGTCCGTCTCCACCTGGCTGGGCTCCACCAACCCCTCGGGGAAGAGCGACCAGGACCAGATCCCGGAGGCAGTCCGCTGGGCGGTGGACAACGGGGCAAAGGTCATCAACATCTCGCTCGGCAGCACCACTCCCCAGTGGCCGCAAAGCTGGGATGCGGCGTTCCTTTACGCCGAGCAGAAGGACGTGGTCATCGTTGCGGCCGCCGGGAACCGGGTGGGCGGCAACATCCAGGTGGGGGCTCCGGCCACCATCCCCGGCGTCCTCACGGTGGCCGGCCTGGACCGCAAGGGCGTGGCCAGTGTCGACGCGTCCTCCCAGGGCATCAGTATTGGCGTGGCCGCGCCCGCGGAGAACCTGCTGGGCGGCCTTCCGGGCGGCGGTTACGCCGAATGGGCGGGAACCTCCGGCAGTGCCCCCATCGTTTCCGGCGTGGCGGCACTGATCCGCTCCAAGTGGCCCGCCATGAGCGCCGAGCAGGTGATCAACCGGATTGTGTCAACAGCCAAGGATGCCGGGGCTCCGGGCAAGGATCCGCTGTACGGCTTCGGCGTGCTGAACGCGGAGGCTGCGCTGAAGGAGAACGTTCCGGAAGTCACTGGCAACCCGCTTGGGTCCATCGCGGAATGGATCCGCGTCCACCGCAGGGGAAACCTGGCTTCTCCCGCGCCGCTGCCCACCACCGACGTCCCCAGTGCAGTTCCTACGCTGCCCGAACCCACCGTGCCCGCAGCTGAGGCGCCGTCGAAGCGTGACAGTGCCATCGGCGCCGCCGTCGTGATTGGTTTTGCCCTGCTGTTCGTGGCCATCATCGCGGCCGCCGCGGTCCAGCTGCGCCGGGCGGCCAGGAACCCGGCCCTGCTCCGTGAGGAAGCGGAAACCGGCGTTGTGGAGATGGTGGAACCCAAGGGCAAAACCCAGATTACGGGCCGAACTCCCAGTTAGTGAAGATTTTCACAAACTGCTGTATTCTTAAACCCATGGCAACCACCCCAGAGCTCCAGGACCGTCCCAGGGTACTCGTCGTCGGCGGCGGGTACGTCGGCCTGTACGTAGCACTCAAACTGCAGAAGAAGATCGCGAATGCCGGTGGCATCGTCACCCTCGTGGATCCACTGCCCTACATGACCTACCAGCCCTTCCTCCCCGAGGTAGCCGGCGGCAACATCGAGGCCCGCCACGCTGTGGTCTCCCACCGCAAGCACCTCCAGCAGACCGAACTGATCCAGGGCCGCGTCACCTCGATCGACCACGAGAACCGGACCGCCGTGGTGGCTCCCGCCGACGGCGGGGCACCATTCGAGGTTCCGTACTTCGATGTCGTCCTGGCCGCAGGTGCCATCACCCGCACGTTCCCCATCAAGGGACTCGCGGACAAGGGCATCGGCCTGAAGACCATCGAGGAAGCTGTCGCCCTCCGCAACAAGGTCCTGGAGCGCATCGAACTGGCGTCCACCATGACCGATCCCGCTGCCCGCGCCAAGGCCCTCACCTTCGTGGTGGTGGGCGGCGGCTTCGCCGGCATCGAGTGCATCACCGAGATGGAGGACCTCGCCCGGGCCGCCGTCCGGAACAACCCGCGCATCAAGCAGGAGGAAGTCCGCTTCGTCCTGGTTGAAGCCATGGGCCGGATCATGCCCGAGGTCACCGCCAAGCAGGCCGAATGGGTTGTGGAGCACCTCCGCAGCCGCGGCATCGAGGTGCTCCTGAACACCTCGCTGGACAGCGCTGAAGGCGCCCTCAAGCTCATCAACCTGCCGGACAAGACTCCTGCCCAGGAATTCGAAGCGGACACCCTCGTGTGGACCGCCGGCGTGCAGGCCAACCCCATGGTCCGCTCCACCGACTTCCCGCTTGAGCCCCGCGGCCGCGTCCGCGTCCTCCCGGACCTGCGCATCGCCGGTGACGAAGGCATTATCGACAACGCCTGGGCTGCCGGCGACGTCGCCGCCGTTCCGGACCTCACCGGCAAGGGCCTCCCGGACGGCACCTGCGTCCCCAACGCCCAGCACGCCCTCCGCCAGGCCAAGCGCCTCGCCAAGAACCTGTGGGCCTCCCGCTGGGACAAGCCGCTCAAGGACTACAAGCACAAGAACCTGGGCGCCGTAGCCGGCTTCGGCGAGTGGAAGGGCGTTGCCAACATCAACTTGGTTGGCAGCATCGGCCTCAAGGGCGGACTCGCCTGGCTTGCGCACCGCGGCTACCACGGCCTGGCCATGCCCACGTTCGAGCGCAAGTTCCGTGTGATCCTCAACTGGATCCTCGCCTTCTTCGCAGGCCGCGACACCACGCAGCTGCTGGACCTGGACAACCCGCGCGGCGCCTTCGTGGCAGCAGCCACCCCGGCACCCAGGCCGGCGGCTGCTCCTGCACCCGCTCCGGAGCCCGCACCGGTGTCCACCGGGTCCGGTTCCTCGGCAGCGGCACCAGCCGCTGCCGACGCCAAGGAAGCGGTTGCTGCCAAGGCCAAGTAATGCCTGCGCCGCGCCCTGCTCAGTAGCGTCCGACGGCGGCTGTCCCCTTCGAGGGGGCAGCCGCCGTTTGCGTGTGGCCGGCAGGATGCGTCCGGCGTGCCGGCACTTCCCGCCAACGGCGCGGCCGGACTCCTAGACTGGCACCATGACGGGCGAAAAGAACCTCGAGGCACTGCTGGCCGGGTTGCACCCGGTACAGCGCGACGGCGAGTACGTGTACGTGCTGTGGCCCTACGGCAGGGCACTGGTGGAGGGTATCGAGGCGGCAGTCCGCGAAGCGGAAGGCCTCACGGTGGTGCTGCCCCGGGCGGTAGCGGACAAGGAAGGCCTGTCCTACGACTTCGTGGGGGCGTGGATCACCCTCGAGGTGCATTCCGCACTGGAGGCGGTGGGCCTCACCGCCGCTGTGAGCAAGGCGCTGACCGAAGCCAGGATCAGCTGCAACGTCCTGGCCGGCTTCCACCATGACCACCTGCTGGTGCCGGTCGCGGATGCTCCCCGTGCCCTGGAGGTCCTTGCCGGGCTTTCCGCGCAAAGCCGGCAGGCTCCGACGCAGACACCGCCGGAGCTGGTGCTGCGGGGCGAAACACCGTCGGACCGGGACGCTATCCTGGCCCTCACCGCCGATGCCTTTGCCGTCTCGCCGGTGACGGGGTTGCCCGTGGAGGGCGAGCCGGTGGAAGTACGGGTGCTGCGCGGGCTCTTCGAGTCCGAGGAGTACTTGCCCGAGTTCAGTGTGGTGGCGGTCCAGGACGGTGAGGTGGTGGGCCACGTTATCAGCACCCGGGGCTGGGTGGGCGAGCACCCGCTTCTGGGGCTGGGCCCCCTTGCGGTCACGCCGCGGCTCCAGCGGCACGGGATTGGTTCGGCGCTCATGAAGGAGACCATCGGCCGGGCGAACGCTGCGGGGGAGAGCGGCATCGCCCTCCTGGGCAGCCCCGCGTATTACTCCCGGTTTGGGTTTGTCCCCGCCAGCTCGCTGGGGGTCCTGCCGCCCGAGGAATCGTGGGGAGGCCACTTCCAGCTGCTGCCGCTGGCACTCTGGCCCGGCGGAATCCACGGCACCTTCCGGTACGCAGCACCGTTCTCGCTCGTTTGACGGGATACCATTGACCGGGCGCCCCAGTAGCCCAATTGGCAGAGGCAGCGGACTTAAAATCCGCGTGTTGTGGGTTCGAGTCCCACCTGGGGTACAAGAGCAGGTCCAGGGCCCGGGGAACGGAAGCCGTCCGCACGCAGCGGACGGCTTCCGGCGTTTAATTCCACATATGCAACTACTGTTATAAGGATGTGACCTCAGTCACTTATCTTCCCTGTGTATATGCATTAGCTTGAAAACTAAATCAGGAACACCTGGTTTTTTCGTGTCAAAGGCCGTTCGCACCTTTAGATCGAGGAGCTCGTAAATGACTTTATTCCCCCAGGCGGGAACCCGCGTTGCCAAGCTGACAGCGCTTGGCATCGGCGTTGCCTTCATGGCAACGGCATGCGGCGGTTCGTCCACACCTACGGCAACCGAATCTTCCGCCACCGGATCTGCAGCTGGAATCGCGTGTCCGGCAGTTGAGGGCGGCGGAGGCGCGGCCGCCAGCCAGCCTGCCGAGACCCCTTCCGTGCCGCCGTCAACCGGCACTACTGAATCTCCGCTGCGGATCGGCTCGCTCCTTCCCACCACCGGCTCGCTGGCCTTCCTTGGCCCGCCCGAAATCGCCGGCGTCAACCTCGGCATCGAGGAAGTCAACAAGGCTGGCGGCGTCCTGGGCAAGCCGGTCGAAGTGATCCACCGCGATTCCGGTGACACCAAGACGGACATCGCCACGCAGTCCACGTCCGCGTTGCTGGGCCAGGGCGTCAGCGCCATTATCGGTGCAGCATCCTCGGGCGTATCCAAGACGGTCATCAACCAGATCACCGGCGCGGGCGTTATCCAGTTCTCACCGGCCAACACCTCACCGGACTTCACGACCTGGGATGACAAGGGCCTGTACTGGCGTACAGCGCCGTCCGACGTTCTCCAGGGCAAGGTGCTTGGCAACTACATGGCCACCTGCGGCGCGCAGACTGTGGGCATGATCGTCCTGAACGACGCGTACGGCACCGGGCTGGCCAAGAACATCAAGTCGGCCTTTGAAGCGGCAGGCGGACAGGTTGTGGCGGAGGAACTCTTCAACGAGGGTGACACGCAGTTCAGCAGCCAGGTGGACAAGGTCATCGCGGCAAAGCCCGATGCCATTGCCCTGATCACCTTTGACCAGGCCAAGAGCATCGTCCCGCTGATGACGGGCAAGGGCGTCAAGCCCACGCAGATGTTCCTGGTGGACGGCAACACGTCCGACTACAGCAAGGACTTCCAGCCGGGCACCCTCAAGGGGGCGCGGGGCACCATCCCGGGCACGTTCGCCCAGGAGAACTTCAAGAAGAAGCTGCTGGCCGTCGATCCGGCACTCAAGGACTACAGCTACGCGGGCGAGTCCTATGACGCCGTGAACCTCATCTCGCTGGCAGCCGAGTCGGCGAAGAGCACCAAGGGCGTGGATATTGCGGCCAAGCTCAAGGAAGTCTCCGAGGGCGGCGAGAAGTGCACGTCCTACGCCGCCTGCGTCACGTTGATCAGGGAGGGCAAGGACGCTGACTACGACGGCCAGTCCGGTCCTGTGACCTTCTCGGACGCCGGAGACCCGACGGAAGCCTACATCGGCATCTACGAGTACCAGGATGACAACAAGTACAAGGCAGTCAAGGAAGAGTTCGGCAAGCTCTAACAGCCGTTCCTGACACACAAAGGAGCCCCCGTCCTGTTGGACGGGGGCTCCTTTGTGTGGCGGTGGGAATTACTCGACGGTGTCCGCCAGGGTTCCGAGGTAGAGCTGGATCACCTTCGGATCCTTCATGAGCTCGCGGCCGGTGCCGGTGTAGGCGTCCCGGCCCTGGTCCAGGACGTAGGCGCGGTCGCAGATCTGCAGGCAGCGCCGGGCGTTCTGTTCCACCATGATCACCGAGACGCCTGCGCGGTTGATCTCGTGGACGCGCAGGAAGGTCTCGTCCTGCTTGACGGGGGAGAGGCCTGCGGACGGCTCATCAAGCAGCAGCACGGCAGGATCCATCATCAGGGCGCGGCCCATGGCCACCATCTGGCGTTCGCCGCCGGAGAGCGAGCCGGCACGCTGCGAGCGCCGCTTGGCAAGTTCCGGGAAGAGGCCGGCCACGAAGTCGAACCGTTCGGCGAAATCCTTGGGCCGCTGGAACATGCCCATCTGAAGATTTTCCTCGATGGTCAGCGTGGCGAACACGTTGTTGGTTTGCGGGACGAAGCCCACGCCCCGGCTGACAAGCTTGTTCGCCTTCAGCCCGGTGATGTCCTGGCCGCGGACCACCACCGTGCCCGAATGGATCTTCACCAGGCCGAACATGGCCTTCAGGAGGGTGGACTTGCCGGCACCGTTAGGGCCGATGATGCCAATCAGTTCGCCTTTGCGGGCCTCGATGCTGCAGCCGTTGAGGATGTTCACTCCCGGCAGGTAGCCCGCAACAAGGTCGGTGACCTTGACGACGGACCCGCTGTCACTCACGGGCTGTGCGGCCGGTGCCGCGCTGGTGCTGCTCATTGGCTGTCCTTCCCTGTGTTGCCTGTGTCCGTGCTGCCGTGGCGGCCGTGGGGCCCGTCCGGGCGGTCCTCGTCCGCTTCCTTGGCCACAACGTCGAGCGAGATGATGCCCGCATTTTCGGTTCCGACGATCGATTCCTCGTCCGCCACAAGTTCTGCTGCCAGCTCCTTGAGGCCTTCGGAGTCACCGAGGTCGACGTCGTGGTGTGCGCCCAGGTAGGCGTCGATGACTGCGGGGTTCTTCATCACTTCACCGGGCGGGCCTTCCGCAACAACCTTCCCCTCGGCCATGACCACCACCCAGTCGGCGATGTGGCGGACCATGTGCATGTCGTGTTCCACAAACAGGACGGTCATGCCTTCGGCTTTGAGGTTCTTGATGTGGTCCAGCAGCGACTGGGTGAGGGCCGGGTTCACGCCTGCCATGGGTTCGTCAAGCATCACCAGCTTGGGCCGCACCATGAGGGACCGGGCCATCTCCAGGAGCTTGCGCTGGCCGCCGGAGAGTGACGCCGCGTAGTCGTCCTTTTTGGCGTCGAGCTTGAACTTCTCCAGCAGGACGTTGGCTTCGTCGGTGATCTGTTTCTCCCGCCCGCCCCACATGCCCTTGAACAGCGCTTTGGAAAGCCGTTCGCCGGGCTGGTTGGCAGCGCCGAGGCGCATGTTTTCCATGACGGTCAGCTTGCCCATGACCTTGGTGAGCTGGAAGGTGCGCACCATGCCCATCCGCGCCACCTTGTAGGGGGACACTCCGGCCAGGCTCTTGCCTTCGAACTGCCACTTGCCGGTGTTCGGCGTATCAAAGCCGGTGAGCAGGTTGAAGAGGGTGGTTTTGCCTGCGCCGTTGGGTCCGATCAGCGCCGTGATCTTGTGGCGGGGGATTTCGAGGTACTCGACATCCACGGCGTTGATACCGCCGAAACTGCGCGTCACGTTCTCCGCCACGACGATAGGATCACGCTTCTTGCAGCCGGGTGCTGCTTCACCCGCCGCGATGGGCCGGGTGTCGGTCATGTAGTCCACGCCAGCCTCACTGGCGGCTGCGGGTTCTTCGCTGTGCATGCTCATGCGAACGCCAGCTCCTTCTTGTTTCCAAAGACGCCCTGGGGCCTGAAGATCATCAGCAGCATCAGGGCGACGCCAACCAGGATGTAGCGCAGCTGCCCGGCCTGGACCGTATTCAGCCACGTGATGGCCCCCGACTCGATCAGGCCGTAGAGGATGCCCTGGGTCAGGGACAGGACAACCCAGAAGATCATGGCGCCGATGACCGGTCCGAGCACGGTGCCAAGGCCTCCCAGCAGGAGGCACGTATAGAGGAAGAACGTCAGCTCCGTGCCGTAGTTGGCCGGCTGCACCGCTCCGCGGGGGAGGGTGAAGACCATGCCGGCGAGTGCGCCGAGGACGCCACCGATAATAAGTGCCTGCATCTTGTAGGCATAAACGTTCTTGCCCAGCGAACGGACAGCGTTCTCGTCCTCGCGGATGCCCTTGAGGACGCGTCCCCACGGGCTGCGCATCAGCAGCCATACCAGGGTGCAGCAGAGGGCAACCAGTGCCCAGCCCACCACGCGGATGAAGAAGTCACGGTTGTTCATGCCGAAGTAGGAGCCATCGGGGAACGGGTTCATGGCGTAGAACCCGCCTTCGAAGGCCGCCAGCCCGTTGGCTGATCCAGTCACCGAGGTGAGCTGGTTGGTGGTGACGATGTACCGGACAATTTCCGCCGCTGCGATGGTCACGATGGCGAGGTAGTCTGCCCGGAGCCGCAGGGTGGGAATACCGAGAAGCAGGGCAAAAATCGCCGAGGCAATGATGGCGATCAGCAGTCCCACAAAGAAGGGGACGCCGAAGGTGAGGGTGGAGATTGCGAAGCCGTAGGCTCCCACCGCCATGAAGCCGGCCTGGCCGAAGTTCAGCAGGCCGGAGTAACCGAAGTGTACGGCGAGGCCGAGCGCAGCAAGGGCGTAAGCCGCCGTCGTCGGGCTGAAAATTTCACCGGCAGCGCTGGCAAGAATGAATCCAAAGTCCATGGCTGTCTCCTAACCCACGCGCTCGCGCCGGCCCAGGATTCCCTGCGGCCGGAACAATAGGACAACGATCATGATGAACAGGGCACCTACGTACTTAAGGTCCGCAGCGAGGCCGAACACGGTGGTCAGCTCCACGAAGATGCCTACGATGACGGAACCGATCAGGGCGCCAAAGACCGTACCGAGGCCGCCGAGGGTGACGCCGGCGAAGATCAGCAGGAGGATGGCCGAGCCCATGTCGAAGGTGACGCCTGGACGGTAGTAGGCCCACAGGATCCCGCCCAGGGAGGCCAGCATGCCGCCCGTGATCCAGACGATCCGGATGACGGAGTCGACGTCGATGCCTGAGGCGGCTGCAAGGGCGGGGTTGTCGGCTACTGCACGGGTTGCCTTGCCAAGCCTGGTCTTCAGCAGCACGATGCCGATCAGGGCGATCACCACCGCACTGATTCCGAGGGACCAGAGATTGTTGGGCGAGATGGATACTGGCCCCAGCTGGATTTCGGGGCTCTGCGCGAACGGCAGTTGCTGGGTGGCGCCGCCGAAGTAGAACTGGATGACGTACCGGACAGCGAGGGCAAGGCCGATGCTGACGATCATCATGGGCACCAGGCCGGTGCCGCGCCGGCGCAGTGGCCGCCACAGCCCCCTGTCCTGGGCATATCCGAACAGGCCGCCGCCCAGGAGGGACAGGATGATCGCCAGCCAGAAGGGAAGGCCGACGGCATTGAAGGCAAACACGAGCACTGCACCCAACGTGACCATCTCGCCGTGGGCGAAGTTGGTCAGGCCGGTGGTACCGAAAATCAGGGAAAGACCCACCGAGGCGAGGGCAAGGAGAAGGCCGAAGCTCAGGCCGGCCACGAGGCGGTTGAGCAGGTTTTGGCCGAAGTCCTGTTGCTGCACCACGATGCCCTTGCCGAAGGCGAAGATGACCGACAGGTTCGAGGTCTGGCTGAAGGTGACCTGGCGGGGGTTTTCCTGGCCTTCAGCCAGCTTGATCCCCTCGGGAAGGGTCGATTCGTCCAGCTCAACGGTGTAGGTGCCCTGATCGGGCACCCCGATGTTCCAGGCTCCGTTCGCGGACGACTTGGCCGTACCGGTGAAGCCGTCCTTCTTGGCCGTGATGGTCACATCCGCCAGGGGTGCGCGGGTGTCATCGCGGAGGAATCCACTGATGTTGTTTTGGAATGTCTGGTTCGACGGGGATGGTGTCGGAGACGGGGAAGTGGCCTGCGATGCCGGTGCTGCCACGAGAAGGATCGCCAGGATGGATGCGCTAATGGCTCCCATTAATCTCAGCAACCCGCGGCGTCCTCCGGCCGGCCGGCCTTGGGGTGTACTTCTCAAATTGAAAAACCTCCACTTGGGGGGCGGTCTCGGCTGCGCCATTGCAGCCGCTGCGAACGGATACAGGGATAGGATGGTGCCGTGCCGGCACCCCGCCACATGTGTGAGGTCCGTCACCCTGCTTGGCTTATGCTACAGCGCTGACGGTGCGCGGTATGCCGCGGTTCAGGCGCCGATTGTAGCGATCGGATAACAACTCCGTGGCCGGCGTGGGGGCGGGGAACTTTCAGAGGTGCAATTACGTGAGAATTGGTACCGTAAACCTTAAGGTTTCAACACATCCCCAACGGAGGAATCCAGTAATGGCACTTGGCGGCAACCCGATCTTCAACGGAAAGAACTTCCGTGGAGCCACCCAGGCACCGCCTGTCCCGCAGGCTCCTTACGGACACGCGCCCTACGGCCAGCAGCCGTACGGGCAGGCATCGTACGGCCAGCAGCCGTATGGCCAGCAGCCGTATGGCCAGGCCCCTTACGGCCAGCAGGGCTACGGACAGCAGCCCATGACTGACGAGCAGTTGCGGCAGATGTACAGCCAGCCTGCTGCGGGTCCGGCGGACACCGGCAGGATGACGTTCGACGACGTCATCGTCAAGACGGCTGCCTGCCTGGGCTTTGTTGTGCTGGGTGCGGCTGTCACGTTGACTGTCAGTTTGGGGCTGGCCTCGATGCTGATGATCGTCGGTGCGCTCGGCGGGTTCGTCCTTGCGCTGGTCAACACCTTCAAGAAGCAGCCGTCACCGGCGCTGATCCTTGCCTACGCAGGCCTTGAAGGCCTCTTCCTGGGCGGGCTCACCCGCGTCCTGGACACCATGTACCCGGGAGTGGGGCTCCAGGCTGTCGTCGGCACGCTGTCCGTTTTCGCCGTGACGCTCCTCCTTTTCAAGAGCGGCAAGGTACGCGCCACACCAAAGGCCATGAAGTTCTTCATGATCGCCTTGGTTGGTTACGCACTGTTCTCCGTGGTGAACCTCGTCATGATGATGACGGGCCTGACCACGGAACCCTTCGGGCTGCGAAGCGGCATCATCGGCGTCGTTATCGGCATCCTGGCCATCGGCCTCGCGGCATTCTCACTGGTCATGGACTTCACCAGCATCGAGGAGGGTGTCCGCAGCGGCGCTCCCCAGCGCTTCTCCTGGACGGCCGCATTCGGCCTGACGGTCACGCTGGTATGGCTCTACGTCGAAATCATCCGCCTGCTGGCCATCCTGCGCGGGGACGAATAACGCACCAGGCGGCTGCCGCCGTCGTACGTTCCTAACAGTTGAGGGCCCCACCATCCGGTGGGGCCCTCAACTGTTAACCGCACTCCGGCAGGTGCTAGGCGATGCGCCGGGCCCCGGCCGCGGGTGAGACCGTGAAGATGTCCGGCGCCTTATAGCCGGCATCCGCGAATGCCGTGGCGACGGCGTCACGCACCCTTTGCTCCAGTGCCACGGGAGTGAGTGCGATGGCCGCTCCGCCAAACCCGCCCCCGGTCATCCGGGCACCGATGGCGCCGCCGGCGCGGGATGCATCCACTGCCAGGTCCAGTTCGGGGCAGGAGATCTCAAAGTCGTCCCGCATGGACGCGTGGCTGGCGTCCAGCAGGGGACCGATCGCGGCAGGCCCTTGGTTTGCGAGGAGCTCCACGGTCTGGAGCACGCGGTCGTTTTCCGTGACCACGTGGCGTACGCGGCGGAACGTGACTTCATCCAGGAGGCCGCTGGCTTCCTCCAGGTCGCCCACCTGCACGTCACGGAGCGCCTTGACCCCCAGCACCTCCGCGCCGAGTTCGCAGGATGCGCGCCGGGAGGCGTAACCGCCGTCGGCATGCGAGTGCGAGACCTTGGTGTCGATCACGAGCATCACCAGGTCCGCCGGCCGCGTCTCGAAGGGAACCAGGCGTACGTTCTGGTCCCGGCAGTCCAGGAAGACTGCGTGGCCCTCCGACCCGCGGAGCGAGGCGGACTGGTCCATGATCCCCGTGGGAGCGCCGACAAATTCGTTTTCGGCACGCTGCGTGGCCAGCACCATTTCCTGGGCCTCCAGTCCCGCCCCGGCCAGGTCGTTCAGCGCCGAGATGACAGCACATTCGATCGCGTGGGAGGAGGACAGCCCCGCACCCAGGGGGACGTTTGAGTCCAGCAGCAGGTCAACGCCCGGGACCGTGACGCCACGTTCCTTCAGGGCCCACATCACGCCGAGGGGGTACTTGGTCCATCCTTTGGCTGAGCCCGGCTCCAACGAATCCAGCGTGGTGCTCACCAGGCCCTGGTCGCCGTAGGTGGAGAGAAGGCGCACCGAGGAATCGGGGCGGACCCTGATGGCCACCCGGGCAGTGCGGTCGATGGCGAAGGGCAGGACGAAGCCTTCGTTGTAGTCTGTGTGCTCGCCGATAAGGTTGACCCGCCCCGGGGCCTGCCAGATTCCGTCTGGAGCGCTGCCGAACTCCCGCGAAAACCGTGCCGCCAGGTCCTCGGTCCCGGCAGGTGCGCTCGCGGTCAGGGGATCTGGTGCGGAGTTCAAGCGTGGGCTCCTTCAGGTGCAGCTGCCGGGACAGCGGGGGTCGTGGAAGGCGGAAGGGTCACCGCGCGGAGACGCTCGGCCACGCTTTCCGGGGTGGTGTCATTGATGAAGGCGCCCATGGCCGCCTCCGATCCTGCCAGGTACTTCAGCTTATCGGCCGCCCGCCGGGGGGAGGTCAGCTGGAGGTGGAGGTAGCCGGCGGGCCGCAGCACCGGATCCAGGGGAGCCTGGTGCCAGGCGGAAATGTACGGGGTGGGCGTGGGGTAGAGGCCGTCCACCCGCCGGAGGAGGTCGAGGTAGACGGAAGCGAGTTCGTCCTTCTCCTCACCGCTCAGCGTAGCCAGGTCCGGGACCTGGCGGTGGGGCACCAGGTGGATTTCGAGCGGCCACCGGGCGGCGAAGGGGACATACGCGCTGAAATTCTCCCCTTCCAGGACCATCCTGCTGCCGTCCTCCCGCTCGGAACGCAGCAGGGAGCCGGTGAGGGTGGCGGTGCCGCCCTTCGCATCGTAGAACCTTCGTGCCGCGGCCCCGAGGACGCCTGCGCGCGGGGTGATGTACGGGTAGGCGTAGATCTGGCCGTGGGGGTGGTGGAGTGTTACGCCGATGTCCGCGCCGCGGTTTTCGAATGGGAAGACCTGTTTGATTCCGGGCAGCGCGCTCAGGGCCTCCGTGCGCTGCGCCCAGGCTTCGATGACGGTGCGGGACCGCTCCTCGCCCAGTTCGCTGAAGGATCCGGTGTGTGAGGGGGTGAACGCCACTACCTCACAGCGCCCGTACGCCGGCCCCTTGGTACCCCAGGATGGCTCGTCCGGTATCGGTCCCAGCGCAGGGCCCAGCGAAGGGAAGCGGTTTTCAAACACCACAACGTCGTAGTCTGAGGCCGGAATTTCAGAAGGGTTGCTGGGGGTGGTGGGGCAGATAGGGCACTGGTCCGCAGGCGGGAGGTGGGTGCGGGTCTGCCGGTGCGCCGCGACGGCAACCCATTCGTCCGCCAGCGCGTCGTAGCGGATCTCGCCCGGTTCTCCCCGCGGGGGGAGTCCCCGGTGGTCCGTGGTGAATTCGGCGGAGCGCGGCTTGGGAGTCGCGGCGTCGTCGAAATAAATGAGCTCCCTGCCGTCGGAGAGCCTGGTGCTCGTGATAGCTGTCATGCAAGAAAGTGTGACACGTTCGCTCAAAAAAGAATAGTTAACAACAAAATCTAACATCAGCGGGTGCTGCCGGCAGGGGTCCGGCCGGGGTACGGTGTTGCCCATGACTTCCAGTTCTCCCCATGAATCCAACAGCGCGCCCGCCCTGCGGGGCTGTGCCACCGGCAGGCAGTATGAGCTCCGCCGGGGCGATGCCCTGGCCGTGGTCACCGAGCTTGCCGCCGGCCTGCGGTCTTTCACCAGGGGAGGAACGCTCCTGACCGAGACTTACGGCGACGACCAGATCGCACCGGGCGCCGCAGGCATCACCCTGGCTCCTTGGGCCAACCGCGTCGAGGACGGCAAGTGGTTCCTGAACGGGAAAAAGCAGCAGCTGGACATCACCGAGGTGGCCAGGAATAACGCCAGCCACGGACTGCTGCGCAATTCGGCCTATGCCCTTGTGGACGAGTCGGAGCACTCCGTCACCTTGGAGGCCACCATCTTTCCGCAGCACGGGTACCCCTTCCTGGTGCGGCACCGCGTGCAGTACCAGCTCGGGGAGGACCTGGGGCTGGTGGTCCGCCAAACCCTGCTCAATGATGCCAAGGAGCCCGCGCCCTTCGTCCTGGGCGCCCATCCTTATCTGCGGCTCGGCGATACGCCCGTCGAGGAGCTGGTGCTGACCGTTGCTGCCGGCACGCGCCTGGTTGCCGACGAACGCCTCATTCCGCGCAGCACCGCACCGGTGCAGGGGGATACAGACTTTCGGGCGGGGTTGAACATCGCGGCGCTCGCGGTGGACGTGGCGTTGACGGGCTTGCACTTCGAAGCGGGGAAAGCGCGCCACACGCTCGCGGCAACGGACGGCCGGCAGGTGAGCCTTTGGCAGGACGAAGCATGCCAGTATGTCCACGTCTTCGTCAGCACGGAGTACCCGGGACGCAGCCGGGCGGTGGCCGTTGAACCGATGACCGGGCCGGCCAACGCCTTCAACTCCGGTGATGGCCTGCGCTGGCTGGACCCCGGTGAATCCTTCACCATCGAGTGGGGGATTGACTACACTCCGGGCAGAGAAGGGTAGCGGTTTCCGAATAGGCCGCGGCTGGGGAAGTATTAGGCTATGACGCCAGCAGAGGATGCCGCTACCTCCCCCAGCCCTTCGCCAGGCCGGCAACTGCCTGCCACGAACCAGCCCCTGAGGGTCCTTGCGGACCGTGAACTGGACCGGGACATACCCTACGGCGTGCGGATCGCGGCGTCCTGGGCCTGGCGAGTGGGCCTGATCCTCCTGGTGGGAGGTGCGCTGGTCTGGCTGCTGAGCAGGATCAGCTTCCTGATCATCCCGGTGATGGTGGCTGCCCTGCTGGCGGGACTCCTGAGTCCGGTGGTGGGATGGCTCAAGAAACAGCGGCTGCCGTCCGGGCTGGCTGTTGCCATCACCGTGCTGGGCTTCATCGGCCTGATCGCAGGGTCCCTGGCGTTGGTGGGCAGGCAGTTGGTCGCGGGGTTCGGCGAACTCTGGTCCGAGGCGCTCACCGGCGTCAAGCAGATCCAGGACTGGCTGGCTGACGGGCCGCTCCATGTCACGGCGGACCAGATGGACCAGTACCTGAAGGAGGCCACCGCCGCCCTGCAAAGCAACACCAGCAGCATTGTCAGCGGGGCCCTGTCCTTCGGGAGTACGGCGGGGCACTTTGCCGCCGGCCTCATCCTGGCGCTGTTCATCCTGATTTTCTTCCTGTTGGAGGGGGACCGGATCTGGGCGTTCCTGGTCCGTTTGCTCCCCAGGAAGGCCAGGGCGGCAACGTTCGGGGCCGGGCGCAAGGGCTGGGCATCAATGGTCAGCTACGCACGGATCCAGATGTTTGTTGCGTTCGTTGACGCTGTGGGCATCGGCGTGGGCGCCGCGATCATCGGCGTCCCCCTGGCGCTTCCCTTGAGCGTGCTCGTCTTCATCGGTTCCTTCATCCCGATCGTGGGCGCCCTGGTGACCGGCGCAATCGCAGTCCTCCTTGCCCTGGTGGCGAACGGCCCCATCAATGCCCTGATCATGCTCGGCATCGTGCTGCTCGTCCAGCAGCTGGAAAGCCACATCCTCCAGCCGCTCGTCATGGGCAAGGCCGTCGCCCTGCACCCGGTGGCGGTAATCCTTTCGGTGGCCGCGGGGTCCTACCTTGCCGGCATCCCGGGCGCCCTCTTCTCGGTGCCCATCCTCGCCGTCGCAAACACTGCCATTCGCTACATCGCCGCCAGAACGTGGGAACATGAACAAGTGCCGGCATTGACCGGAGAGCCTTTGACGGCGGGCGCCGGAGTGGACAACACCATCCGGGATGTCCAGCCGCCCGCAGCACTCAAACGCGGCAAGGGCGCCGCCGCCGGCACAACAGCAGAACAACCTGATGCCCCTCCCGCTGCGGATGGGGGCGCCGGGGCCGAATCCAGAGGAGAATAGTCCGTGAACATCCTTGAAACCCTTCCCGTCACGCTGGACGATGTCCTGGAGGCGCAGAAGCTGCTCGACGGGATTATTGCGCGGACACCGGTGGAATCATCCCGCGCCCTTGGGGCCATGGTTGGCGGGGATGTCTACTTCAAGTGCGAAAACCTCCAGCGGGCCGGATCGTTCAAGGTCCGCGGCGCGTACGTGCGCATGGCAAGGCTTTCCCCCGAGGAAAAGAAGCGCGGAGTGGTGGCCGCTTCGGCAGGCAACCACGCCCAGGGAGTAGCCGTTGCGGCCAAGAGCCTGGGCATCAAGGCCCGCATCTACATGCCGCTCGGCGTAGCGCTGCCCAAGCTGGCCGCCACCCGCAGCCACGGCGCCGAAGTAATCCTGCACGGCCACAACGTGGATGAGGCGCTCGCGGAGGCCCAGCGCTACAGCAACGAGACGGGAACCGTTTTTGTCCACCCCTTCGACAACGTGGACGTCGTCGCGGGCCAGGGCACACTCGGCCTGGAAATCCTCGAGCAGGTTCCCACCGTGGACACCATCCTCATGGGCGTCGGCGGCGGCGGGCTCCTGGCCGGGGTCGCCGTCGCCATCAAGGCCAGGGCCAAGGAACTGGGGCGGAACATCCGCATCATCGGGGTGCAGGCCGAAAATGCCGCCGCCTATCCTCCGTCCCTCGCCGCCGATGCCCTGGTGCCCCTGAAGAAGGTCTCCACCATGGCTGACGGCATCGCCGTCGGCCGGCCCGGGCAGCTGCCCTTCAGCATCATCCGTGAACTTGTGGATGATGTGGTGACGGTCAGCGAAGACTCCCTGGCGCGTGCGCTGATCTTCCTGCTGGAGCGGGCCAAGATGGTGGTGGAGCCGGCCGGTGCGGTTGGCGTGGCAGCGCTGATGGACGGCAAGATCGAGAACCCGGGAACCACGGTGGTGGTCCTTTCCGGCGGCAACATCGACCCCATGCTTATGCTCAAGGTCATCCAGCGGGGCCTTTCCGCGGCCGGGCGCTACATGACCGTCCGCATGATGCTCGATGACCGCCCCGGTTCCCTGGCCACCATCGCCAGGATCATCGCGGAGAACGATGCCAACGTCACCGGCCTGGACCACACCCGGGTGGGCGGCTCCATCAGCATGGGGGACGTGTCCATCACGGTGAACCTGGAAACCAAGGGCCACGAGCATGGGGAACAGGTGCTCAGCGCCCTCCGTGCCGAGGGCTTCCAGCCCATTGTGGTGCACTAGGACGCTCCGTGGCCGGACTGACGGGAAACGGAAGCTTCGGGCAGCGGCGGACGGTTGCTGCCCGGGCCAAGGGCGGGCTGCTGGTACTGGGCAGCTTCGTGGTGCTCCTCTTTGTCATCGAACTCTTCAACATGGTGATGCTGCGCTCGCTCAACGCGACGTTCGGACTCCGGCCCAGGAGCGCCGACGGGCTGCTGGACATCTTCACCTTCCCGCTCCTGCACGCGAACCTGAACCATCTCCTCTCCAACAGCCTGCCGCTGATCATCTTCGGTTTCCTGGTGTTCCTCTCGGGCCTCCGGGTATTCCTGACTGCCCTGGCCTTCAGCTGGCTGGGCTCAGGCCTCACCGTTTGGCTGATTGGCGACGGCGGCATCACCGTGGGCGCGTCAGGCCTGGTCTTCGGCCTGTTTGCCTTCCTCCTGGTCCGGGGATTCATTAACCGCAGCTGGCGGCAGATCCTCCTGGCCGTGGTCCTCTTCATGGGATACGGGAGCATCCTGCTGGGGATCCTGCCCATCGTGGCGGGATCGATCTCGTGGCAGGCGCACCTCGGCGGGGCGGCCGGGGGAGTGGTGGCCGCCCTGCTGCTTCGCCGCCGCACCCGGGTCATGGGCCCGCCCTAGGTTCCTGCCGCTTAAAAGCGGAACGCCGGCCGTCCCTTGCGGGGCGGCCGGCGTTTCCTCGAAACAGGACGGCTATGCAGCGTAAGGCTTGGCGGAGAGGATCTCCACCTTGATGTCCTTGCCGTTGGGTGCCACGTAGCTGAGGGTTTCGCCTTCCTTGTGTCCAAGAATGGCGGCCCCCAGGGGCGACTTTTCGCTAAACACGTCAAGATCGGAATCGCCGGCGATTTCGCGGGAACCGAGCAGGAAAGTTTCTTCGTCTCCGGCGATCCTGGCGACGACGATCATGCCGGGCTCCACAATTCCGTCGTCCGCGGGGGCCGCGCCAACGTGGGCGTCGCGGAGCAGCGCTGTCAGCTGGCGGATGCGGGCCTCGATCTTGCCCTGCTCCTCCTTGGCTGCATGGTAGCCGCCGTTCTCCTTGAGGTCACCCTCTTGCCGGGCTGCTTCAATCTTCTGGACGATCTCTGCCCGGCCAGCGCCGGAAAGGTGGTCCAGCTCTGCCTTCAGGCGGTCAAAAGCTTCCTGGGTGAGCCAGGCTGCAGCTGCGCTGTTGGTGGTAGACACGGACTTCTCCTCTAGTGGTCCTACATGCAAAAGACCCCGCCACGGTGGCCACTTGTGGAACAGTAACCAGCTCAGCGGGGTAAAGGTATGCCTCCATTGTAGTCAATCCCTTGGAGTTAACCCAACAAGGAAGCGGTGCACGTCACATACTCCGGCCGTCTTTTCCGGGCCCTGGCTTACGCGCCGGCAGCCCAGCAGCTGTCCACAACGCCGGAGACGGAAAGCGATTCCGTGCGTACGGCCACCCGCTGCGCGACTGTGCGCCCGCCGTCGGCTGTTCCGTTGGCCTGTGCGGGCGGAATGTCCACAACCTTCCACCCCACCACCGCGAACTTGGCATCAAGTGCTTTGACCGCACACTTGACGGCGGTTCCGGGCTCCCGCGTCACCTGGAAGTCGACCTCCGCAAGCGTGGCGTCGGTGGTGCTGTAGCCGATGTCCTTGAACGAGACGTCGGACAGGGACTGGGAGGTGGAAACCCAGGCCAGGAACCCGATTCCTGCGGCCAGCGCCGCCCCGCCGATGGCGCGCCTGGCGCCGGGCTTGAGCGTGCGCTTTTTAGCACCATAGCGATTGGCTAGGCTAGTGTCTGCGGGCGCGGATTGGGCCGGCTGGTCCGGGGAAGTCACCAGACCAGTTTAGTGCCCTTTCCGGGCGGAGGCCTGC
The DNA here is from genome assembly GCF_020809045.1 of Pseudarthrobacter sp. L1SW. NCBI lineage: Bacteria > Bacillati > Actinomycetota > Actinomycetes > Micrococcales > Micrococcaceae > Pseudarthrobacter > Pseudarthrobacter sp. L1SW. The sequence continues at coordinate 1,225,257 of NZ_CP078079.1, forward strand.
TGGCCCCAGCCCCGGGTCAGCCTCCGCCCGCCCAAGTAATCCGTCCAGCGCCCACAGGCAGCAGAAAAGAACAAGGAGCCGTCCTTCGATGACAGCGTCCAGCACCTCACCGGCGCCGCTACGGCTGCTCGCAGTCCACGCCCACCCGGACGATGAGTCCAGCAAGGGCGCTGCGACGATGGCCAAATACGCCGCGTCGGGCGTCGACGTCCTGGTAGCCACGTGCACCGACGGCTCCCGGGGGGACATCCAGAACCCTGCAGTCGAGGGGGAACCGCACCCCAAGCGGGACATGGCAGGCGCCCGGCGCCTGGAAATGGAACGGGCAGCGGCCATCCTGGGCATCAGGCAGCGGTGGCTGGGCTTCGTGGACTCGGGCCTGCCCGAAGGTGACCCGCTTCCGCCCCTTCCCGCCGGGTCGTTCGCCACTCTGCCCCTGCACCACGCTGCGGCACCCCTGGTGCGGCTGGTCCGGTCCTTCAAGCCGCACGTCATCCTCAGCTACGACGAAAACGGCGGGTACCCCCATCCGGACCACATCATGGCCCACCGGGTGGCAGTGGAAGCTTACGAATCCGCCGGTGACGGCTCCCGCTACCCGGACGCAGGTGAGCCCTGGGAACCCAGCAAGCTCTACTACGACAGGGCATTCAGTCCGGAGCGGTTCCGGGCGCTGCATTTTGCCCTGGAGGAGGCCGGCCTCCAGTCTCCGTACGCTGAAAGACTGGCAGCCTGGCTGGAATCGGACGCCGAGGGCCACACTCCGCCTCCCGCCACCCATCCCACCACCACCCAGGTGGACTGCGGGGATTTCTTCGAAGTACGCGACGACGCCCTCCGGGCCCACCGGACCCAGGTGGACCCGCTGGGGTTCTTTTTTGCCGTCTCGCCCGAGATGCAGCGCCGGGCCTGGCCGTGGGAGGACTACTCCCTGATCCACTCCAGGGTTCCCTCGGAGCTCCCCGAGCGCGACCTGTTCGCGGGGCTAAGATAGAAGCAACCGGCAATTTCTATGCCCCGTAGAAGATGCGTCCTATAAAAGAAAACATCCGTAGAAGACACGTCCTGTAGAAGATTGCCGCCTAGAAGAATTGGGCCCGGCGCCTCGCCGTCCCGGCCGCGGCCGCTGCCACCCGCACCACAGAAGGTATACAACCGTGCATTATCTGCTCCTCAGTTTGGCCACCACCCCTACGCCCTTGCCTTCGCCGACGCTGCGTGAGGGGATCTCCGAGGACCAGGTAACCCCGGGGCTGTGGGGGTTCATCATGACGGCCTTCTTCGTCATCGCCACCACCTTGCTGATCGTGGACATGGTGCGCCGCATCCGGAGGGTGCGGTACCGCGCGCAGGCGGAGGAGGAGCGGCTGGCGGCCGCGGCCGCTGCCGACGTGGAGGCGGCGGACGCCGCCGAGCGTGCGTCCGGCGGGCAGGGGCCTGGCACCGTACATGGAACGTCCGACGGCGGGACCGGGCCCGTGCAGGGGGACCAGCGCCACTGACACAGCGGCACCTGCCGCGGCGCGGGTAGCCGCCCCCGGTTCCGCCGGGGGCGGCCGGCTAGCTGAGGACAGCCATGGCTATGGCCGTGAAGTGCGCCGCGAAAGCCACCACGGTCAAGGCGTGGAACAGCTCGTGGAAGCCAAAGTGGTGGTAGCTGATGTTCGGCTTTTTCAGCGCGTAGAACACAGCGCCAGTGATGTACAGGATGCCGCCCACGCAGATGAGGACAGCGGCCGGAATGCTCGCCTGGAAGAACTGCGGCAGGTAGAAGAGTGCGCCGCAGCCCAGGGCGATGTAGATGGGTACGTAGAGCCAGCGCGGGGCATCCGTCCACAGCAGCCGGAACAGTACCCCGAGGATGGCCCCGGACCAGATGACCCACAGCAGGAGGACCGCCTGGGGCGGCTCCAGCAGGGTCCAGGCCAGCGGCGTGTAGCTGCCGGCGATCACCAGCATGATGTTCGTGTGGTCCAGGCGCTTGAGGACGATCTTCACCCGGGGCGACCAGTTGCCGCGATGGTACACCGCGCTCACTCCGAACAGGAGGACGCCCGTGGCCGCGTAAACGGCGGACGTGATTTTTCGGTCCGTCGTGGGGGCAAGCACCACCAATACGATTCCAGCCACCAGGGCGAGCGGCGCGGTGACTGTGTGTATCCACCCCCGCCATTTCGGCTTGATCATCAGGAGCTCGGCCAGCCGGACGGCGGCCTCGTCCACCGCGCTCGTTTCGTGGCCGGCCTTCGCGCTGCTGCTCTCTTTGCGGTGCGGCGTCCGCGGGGCGTCCGGGGTGTCGCTGTTCATGCTCCCAGAATAACCTACGGCGCAGTAAGTTACCGGTGAGTAGGTAGGGCGCTGGAGGGTGTTGCAGCGAACGCCGGCAGGTCCTGGCCGCTTCGGACGGTAGCCTAGGATGTGGCAAGTAGGTAGAGCAAGGAAGTCAGGTGAGTGAGCGCGTGGAGCTGCCCGGGTTCCTCTACGGCTTCTACGAGCGCAGGCTGCTCAAGGACCTTCCCCGCGACCGGATACCCCGCCACATCGGCGTGATGGTGGACGGCAACCGCCGCTGGGCGAAGCAGTTCAATGCGCCAACCAGCCAGGGCCACCAGGCGGGCGCAGACAAGATCCACGAGTTCCTTGGCTGGTGCCAGGAGCTTGGGGTCAAGGTGGTCACCCTGTACATGCTGTCCACGGACAACATGAACAGGTCCAGTGAGGAACTGGACCTGCTTATGGGCATCATCGCCAACACCCTTGACCGCCTGGACGAGGACGCCAACATCTCCGTCCACGCAATGGGCGCGCCGGAGCTCCTTCCGGACTATCTGGCGGAACGGCTCAACAAACTGACCGCGCGGACGCCCGTCAAGGAGAAGATCCACGTCAACGTGGCCGTGGGTTACGGCGGCCGCCGGGAGATCGTCGACGCCGTACGCGAGCTCCTCCACGACGCCGTAGCCCGGGGAGCGGACATCTCCCAACTGGCGGACGACCTCTGCGTGGACGACATTTCCCGGTTCCTTTACACCCGCGGCCAGCCGGACCCGGACCTCGTGATCCGCACGTCGGGTGAGCAGCGGCTCTCCGGCTTCCTGATGTGGCAGAGCGCCTACAGCGAGTTCTACTTCTGTGAGGCCCTGTGGCCCGCATTCCGCAAGGTGGACTTCCTGCGCGCCCTCCGCGATTACGCCGGCCGGCAGCGCCGCTTCGGCTCCTGACATGTCCGGTTAATTACGAGTTCACAGTCCCGCAACAGGAATCGCCACGTAATGGTTGCGGAAATTACTTGGCGTGGATTTACGTTATATCCATCAGCAGGCAAAACCGCCGGCTGATCGGGGAGGCCAGTACATGGAGCGAAACATCGCACCGGTTGTATGGGAGGCCGGACCCGGCCTCGTGGCCGAGCCGCCTCACCAATAACAAATCCGGGCTGGCGCCCGGGGCTGGAGTCGATGTGGCTACTTCTGAACAACTGCCCGAGGTCCTTTTCGACCAGGGAGAGAAAGCTACCTCTCGCGCCATGCGAGCCACCACACAAACCGGTGCGGCAGAAGATGCTGCGGCCGGTTTTGCTGTCTCCGGAAGGGAAGCCACCATTAACACCTTCGTCATTGACACCTCCGTCCTGCTCTCCGACCCCCGTGCGCTGCTCCGCTTTGCGGAACACGAGGTGATTGTGCCGGTGGTGGTCATCACGGAACTCGAAGCTAAACGGCACGATCCGGAACTGGGCTACTTCGCCCGGAAGGCGCTCCGGCTCCTGGACGACCTCCGGGTCAAGCACGGCGGACTCAACCAGCCCATCCCCATCGGTGAGGACGGCGGCTCCCTGATGGTGGAGCTCAACCACATATCCTCGGACGTCCTTCCGCTGGGATTCCGCAGCGGTGACAATGACAGCCGGATCCTCGCAGTGGCGAAGAACCTCGCCAATGAGGGCCGCAACGTCACCGTGGTGTCCAAGGATCTTCCGATGCGCGTCAAGGCCTCCGCCATGGGCCTCACGGCCGACGAATACCGCAACGAGCTGGTGAAGGATTCAGGCTGGACCGGCGTCGCCGAAGTTGAGGTCGGTGAACAGGAGATCTCCACGCTGTACGGCCACGAGCCCGTCTTCATCCCCGCCGCCGCAGAGATGCCGGTCAACACCGGGTTGGTGCTGCTGTCCAACCGCGGTTCCGCGCTGGGCCGGGTGGGCGCAGACAAGCAGGTCCGGCTCGTCAAGGGCGACCGCGACGTGTTCGGGCTCCACGGACGGTCCGCGGAGCAGCGGCTGGCCATCGACATGCTGATGGATCCCGCCGTCGGCATTGTCTCCATCGGCGGCAGGGCAGGCACCGGCAAGTCCGCACTTGCCCTGTGCGCGGGCCTGGAAGCGGTGCTGGAACGCCGCGAGCACCGCAAGGTCATCGTGTTCCGTCCCCTCTACGCCGTGGGCGGCCAGGAACTGGGCTACCTGCCCGGCTCCGAGTCCGAAAAAATGAACCCTTGGGCACAGGCGGTTTTCGACACCCTCGGCGCACTGGTCAGCCAGGAAGTAGTGGAGGAGGTCATGGACCGCGGCATGCTCGAGGTCATGCCCCTCACCCATATCCGCGGACGCTCCCTCCACGACGCCTTCGTGATCGTCGACGAAGCCCAGTCCCTGGAAAAGAACGTCCTGCTCACCGTCATGAGCCGCATGGGCCAGAACTCGAAGATCGTCCTGACCCACGACGTCGCCCAGCGCGACAACCTCCGCGTCGGACGCCACGACGGCATCGCCGCCGTCGTCGAAACCCTGAAAGGACACCCGCTCTTCGGCCACATCACCCTGACCCGCTCCGAACGCTCGCCGATCGCAGCACTGGTGACAGAACTGCTCGAAGGATAAGCCGCCTAAACAAGGGGGCCGTGGCCGGTTTGCCGGGCCACGGCCCTTTCGTGCCTGGCAGTGGCTGGGTTCGTCCGCCCCGAGTCCTTCGCCGTCGCTTGGACACCTCCCGCCGCACCGCTCCGGTCGCTGCGCGACCTGCGTGACGCTCTGGTCGGCGATGCGCTCCTACCCGAAGCACCCGGGCAGGACGTGTGCCAGGGTGAGCCTTGCGGGGGCCAAGGGGCACAAGCCGCGTGGCCCGAACGAACCCAGCCGAGGAAACGGACTCAGGTGGCCTTGAGGAACTTCACTGCTGCTTCGTGGCCTTCTACCCGCAGCTCCCAGTCGGGGCGTTTGAACGTCTCCGGGGTGAGACGGACGTGCTGGACGGTCTCAACCTTGGGGCCCCACGCTTTGCGGGTCACGCCGTTCAGGTCGTAGCCGAGGGAGCGGGAGACGCCGATGGAGGATTCGTTCCAAAGGGCCGCTTCGGACTCGGCTACTTCGGCGCCCAGCCAGTCGAAGGCGTAAAGGACGACGGCGGCACGCATCTCCTTGCCGAGGCCGCGGCCCTGTACGGACTGCTTTAGCCACGACCCGGTGGAGACGGTCTTGAGCGCGGCGAAGTCCTTGGCACCGATGTCCTGGCAGCCGATGAACCCGCCCTCGTGCCAAATGCCGAGCAGCAGGGTCCAGGATTCGGGTGTGAATTCACCGCGGCAGCGCCAGTACCAGCGGGCCATGTTGGGGCCGAGTTCATCGGCAGGAAGTTCGGTCCAAGGGGTGCTGAACGGGTTCAGGCCGGGCTCGTGGATCCGGCTGCGGGCGGCTTCGACGGCCGCCGGGATGTCATCGTCCCGGATGGGGCGGAGTTCAAGGCGTGGTGTGGTCAGCCGCAGGCCGAAAAGCGGCCAGACGTCGTTCAGTGGAATCATCAGCGAAGCCTAGCCGAAGGACGGCAGCCTGGCATGTCACGGTCAGGCTGAGACATCCCAGCTGATGTGGCGGCGGACGTCGGTGAGGTTCATGGACTGGGCAAGGAACAGGTCGTCCAGCATGTATTCGTCGACGGCGATGATCCGCAGCCAGTGCCCGTACTGGTCCGTGTCGGACTCCAGGGAGCGGCTGGAGACGCAGACCCCTGTCCCAAGGTCCACGCGAATCCGGGTACGGCCCGGCAGGCACAGCGGAGCGGCGGGATCCACGGGGTGGTAGGCGGCGGTGGGGGACACAACAGCTTCAAGAGCGGGCCGGCCCTCATGCTCCCGGCGGCCAACCTCGTGGATCTCTACGGCGTTGCTGCCCGGGAACTCAAGGGGCACGGGGGCGTTGCCTGCGAGTTCCACCGGGTCCAGGGCTGCGGAGAAGCGACCGTTGCCGAATCCCGGCTCGCCGTAGGCTGCCTCCGGGCGGCGGCGCACCAGGCCCAGGTCGTCATAGACGGGCGTCACCAGGTGGGGCGGGAGGAGCCACGATTTCCGGGTGGAGCTGGTGTAAAAGCCGTCCTTGGAATCATTGATTCCGGTGGTGCTGTGGAGGACCAGTCCGTCCGGGCTTTCGAGGCGGAGTGCCCCGGGGCGGCGCAGCCACGCGCGGACAAGCGGAGCCGCGGGACTGGGAGCCTCCGCGAAGGGCTCGTCCCAGTATTCAAAGCGCAACGACTGCCACTTCCAGGGGGAGGAGCGGCACAGGTCCCGGAACATCCCTGCGAGGTCTGTGGGGGCAGCACTCCTGTCCGGATCCGGCCGGTGCCGGGATTCCCACGTCGCCATATCCACAGTTTACGCGCGGCCAGTACTGCCGGGGAGCGGAAATCCAGTAGCATCCGAGGGTGATCCAACGACTGGGCGAACTGTGGCAGCACACCCCGCCGGCCTTCTGGCTGGTGCTGGCTGCCTGCGCCTACTTCGCGGTGATGGCCGTGCGGCTCACGGTCATTGACGTCCGCCACCACCTCCTGCCGAACCGGATCGTCTTCCCGTCCTACGCCGTTGCCGGTGTGCTCCTCCTCGCGGCGTCGGCCTTTCCCGGAACCGGTACCGGCGCGGACCCAGGCCCTCCCGGATTCCCCGCGGGCCTCCTGGCGCTTCCGGTGCTCCGGGTGGTGGCGGGAGCCGCCATCCTGTGGCTCTTCTACTTCATCCTCCGGGCGGCCTATCCACCCGGAATGGGATTCGGCGACGTAAAACTTGCAGGAGTCCTGGGCATGTACCTCGGCTACCTCGGCTGGGGCCACCTGTTTGCCGGTACCTTCCTGGCTTTCCTGCTGGGCGGCTTGTGGTCCATCATGCTCCTGGCTGCACGCAGGGGGACGTTGAAGTCCTCCATCCCGTTCGGGCCGTTTATGCTCGCCGGAACTGCTGCGGCCATGCTGCTTCCGGCCTGATCCTGCCCGGCAGTTCGGTAGGCTGGCGGGATGCCAGCGCCTGACTATGTCCTGAAACTCCGTAAGAAAATCGGGAACGATCCCCTCTGGGTCCCGGGGGTCCGCGGCGTGGTGGTGGACGCTTTGGGCCGCGTCCTGCTCGCGCAGCGGGCGGACAACCGTCAATGGGCACTGGTCAGCGGGATGCTGGAGCCCGGGGAGCAGCCGGCACGCGGCCTGGTGCGGGAGATCTTCGAGGAAACGGCGGTGGTGGCCGAACCCGAGCGAGTTGTTTCCGTAGGGGCGGTTGGCCCCTTCACCTACCCGAACGGCGATGTGTGCGAGTTCCTGGACGTGGTGTTCCTCTGCCGCTACGTGTCCGGAACCGCCAGGGTGAACGACGACGAATCCGTTGCCGTCGGCTGGTTCGGCATTGATGAACTGCCTGAGCTCATGGCCGGTCACCTCACCAGCATCCGCCGTGCCCTGGCTCCGGCGGAAGCAGCCCACTTCGAACCCTGAGTCCCGCCGTGCTGGGGACGACGGCGGCCGGTACCTTTCCTGCAAAAGGTACCGGCCGCCGTCGTGCTTTAGCTGGGGTTTGGCTGTTTACTTGGCCTTGTGGGCAGGGGCCGTCATGGTGGTGACGTCCAGTGCCTTGTCCAGATCCGCTTCGGAGACTTGGCCCTCGCCGTCACCGACGAAGCCCAGCTTCTCGGTGGCCTGGCGCACGGTGAGGCCCTCGGCTACGGCCGTCTTGGCGATCTTGGCCGCGTTCTCGTAACCGATGTACTTGTTCAGGGGGGTGACGATGGACGGGGAAGCCTCGGCCAGGAAGCGTGCGCGTTCCACGTTGGCGGTGATGCCGTCGATCATCTTGTCCGCCATGACCCGGCTGGTGTTGGCCAGCAGGCGGATGGATTCCAGCAGGTTGGCGGCCATGACGGGGATGCCGACGTTCAGCTCGAAGGCGCCGTTGGTGCCGGACCAGGCGATGGCGGTGTCGTTGCCGATGACCTGCGCGCAGACCATGATGGACGCCTCGCAGATCACAGGGTTGACCTTGCCGGGCATGATCGAGGATCCGGGCTGCAAGTCCGGGATGGCGATCTCGCCCAGGCCCGTGTTGGGGCCGGAGCCCATCCAGCGGAGGTCGTTGTTGATCTTCATGAAGGAGATGGCGATGTTGCGCAGCTGGCTGGACGCCTCGATCAGGCCGTCGCGGTTGGCCTGCGCCTCGAAGTGGTCGCGGGCCTCGGTGAGCGGAAGCCCGGTGTCCGTTGCCAGCAGTTCGATGACGCGCTCCGGGAAGCCGGCCGGGGTGTTGATGCCGGTGCCCACGGCCGTGCCGCCGAGCGGAACCTCGGCAACGCGGGGGAGCGAGGCGTTGATGCGCTCGATGCCGTAGCGGACCTGCGCGGCGTAGCCGCCGAACTCCTGGCCGAGGGTCACCGGGGTGGCATCCATAAGGTGGGTGCGGCCGGACTTGACCACGTCCTTGAACTCAACAGCCTTGCGCTCCAAGGACTCGGCCAGGTAGCCGAGGGCCGGGATGAGGTCGTTGATCAGCGCGGAGGTGGCAGCTACGTGGACGGACGTGGGGAACACGTCGTTGGAGGACTGCGAGGCGTTGACGTGGTCGTTCGGGTGGACAACCTTGTCGCTGCCGGCGGCCTTGAGGGCACGCGAGGCAAGCTCGGCGATGACCTCGTTGGTGTTCATGTTGGAGGACGTGCCGGAGCCCGTCTGGAAGACGTCGATGGGGAAGTCGCCGTCGTACTTGCCGGCGGCAACCTCATCGGCTGCGCCTGCGATCGCCTTGGCCAGCTCGCCGTCGAGCACACCCAGTTCAGCGTTGGCCTGGGCGGCAGCCTTCTTGACCCGGGCCAGTGCTTCAATGTGCGCACGTTCCAGGGTCTTGCCGGAAATGGGGAAGTTCTCCACTGCCCGCTGCGTCTGCGCGCGGTACAGTGCGTTCACGGGGACGCGGACTTCGCCCATCGTGTCATGTTCAATGCGGAACTCTTCAGTGGAAGTCATGGGGCTAGCTTAGGACGCACGGGCGCCGCATCGAAAACCGTGAACTGCTTGCTACGAGCCCCCGGGCCACGGGAGTTTTGCGGAGTTCCTAGTGCTCACCGATTCCGGAAACAAGGTTTGCGCGGCCTTCGGCAAGGCTGTACGAAAGGCCGATCACCGCGGTCCGGCCGGAGCCGATTGCGTCGGAAATCACACGGGAGCTGTCCACGAGGCGCTGCGAGGTCTGCTTGACGTGCTCCACCACCATGTCGTTGACCTCGGTTTCGTCGTTGCGCAGGGAAGTGAGGACCGACGGGGTGATCCGCTCCACCAGGTCCCGGATGAAGCCTGCCGGCATCTCACCGGTTTCCACCGCGGACTTCGTGGCGCTGACGGCGCCGCAGCTGTCGTGCCCCAGGATCACGATCAAGGGCACCCCCAGCACTGCCACGCTGTACTCCAGCGACCCCAGGACGGCGTCGTCAATGACCTGGCCGGCCGTCCTGACGACGAAGACGTCGCCAAGCCCCACGTCGAAGATGATCTCGGCGGCCAGCCGCGAATCGGAGCAGCCAAAGATCACGGCGAAGGGGTGCTGGTTCTCCACGAGGGAGGACCGCCGTGAGGCGTCCTGGTTGGGATGGGAGGTCTCGCCGTTGACGAAGCGTTCGTTTCCTTCGCGCAGACGGCGCCAGGCGAGTGCGGGAGTCAGATAGGTAGCCACGCGCCTACCTTACGGGGCGGCGGCGGCGGAGGGTGAAACTGTGACAGCCGGGTTGCTTTCCAGGGCCACGACGACGGCGTCCGCCAGGGCGGCGAACTCGTCCAGTGGGGCCTCCCCGGACAGGACAACGGTAGTGCCGCGGTAATCCAGCACCAGGGACTTTTCGCCCTTTCCGGTGTCCCGAAGCTGCCAGTCCTGCCCGCCGGCGTTCCGGGAGCCGGTGACGGGTGCGTTCATGGTTTGCTGCAGGAGCCAGGTGGGATTGGCGCTCCGGGTCTGGACCAGGCCGATGAAGGACTCCTTGGGCGTCAGGTAGCCGACTTCCCACGTGGGGACACCACTTCCGGTTCCGGCTTCCCACCGGGCGTAGTTCGGCCGGAAAGCGTTGCCGGTATCCGGCGCCACCGGTGTGAATCCCGCCACATCAGTGGCGTTCCGCGCGCTGGCCGCCACGTCGATGTTCGGGCGGTAGCCGTCGCTCTTGGGGAGCGGATTCATGAGGATGATGGGGAGGAACGCGGCAATGCTCACCACCAAGGCGATGACCATGCCAAGCACCGAGGCGTTGGCGCGTTTGGCGGCTGCGGCCGGAATGACGGGCTTAACCTGCCCCTGCCCTGCCGTGGCGCCGGATCCGCTGCTGCCTCCGGATCCGTGCGGCTCGGGAGTGGGAGTGGTCTTTTCCTGCATGTCATTCACCCCTCTATAGTCGCCCATGCCGGCAGCCAACTTCCATTTGGCCGCCGTCGGCCCGCTGGATCGGCCTGCTGGCACATTGCGCCGTTGCGTCATCCGCCGCCGGGCAGGCGGTGCCGCGACTATGATCGGTATCAGAGGAATCACCGCCCTGCTGCACCGGCTGGGTGGGTTCAATGATCGCCACTCGAAGAAGAGGTTCACGTGTCACCAGCGTCCATGACCCAGAAGTACTCCACGCTCTCCCCGTCCCTTGCAGTGGGCAACGATGAGCCGGACCGCAACCTTGCCCTCGAGCTTGTCCGCGTGACCGAAGCCGCTGCCATTGCCGGCGGCCACTGGGTTGGCTTCGGAGACAAGAACAAGGCCGACGGCGCCGCCGTCGACGCCATGCGCTCCTTCCTGCAGACCGTCCACTTCAATGGCGTTGTGGTCATCGGCGAAGGCGAAAAAGACGAAGCCCCCATGCTGTTCAACGGCGAACGCGTTGGCGACGGTACCGGCCCCGAATGCGACGTCGCCGTTGACCCCATCGACGGCACCAGGCTGACCGCGCTGGGCATCAACAACGCCCTGGCCGTCCTTGCCGTCGCCGAGCGAGGTTCCATGTTCGACCCCTCCGCCGTGTTCTACATGGAGAAGCTGGTCACCGGGCCGGAAGCCGCGGACATGGTGGACCTCCGCCTCCCGGTCAAGCAGAACCTGCACCTGATCGCCAAGGCCAAGGGCGTCAAGGTCAACCAGCTCAACGTCATGATCCTTGACCGCGACCGCCACAAGCCGCTGGTGGAGGAAATCCGCGAGGCAGGCGCGCGCACGAAGTTCATCATGGACGGCGACGTTGCAGGCGCCATCGCCGCTGCCCGGTCCGGCACCGGCGTTGACGCGCTGATGGGCATTGGCGGCACCCCCGAAGGCATCGTTGCGGCCTGCGCCATCAAGTCCCTCGGCGGCGTGATCCAGGGCCGGCTCTGGCCCACCAGCGACGAAGAGAAGCAGAAGGCCATCGACGCCGGCCACGACCTTGATCGGGTCCTGTCCACCAACGACCTCGTCTCCAGCGACAACTGCTACTTCGCGGCCACCGGCATCACCGACGGCGACCTGCTCAAGGGCGTGCGGTACTCCAAGGACAGGGTCCTCACGCAGTCCATCGTGATGCGTTCCAAGTCCGGCACCATCCGTTTCGTGGACGGCGAGCACCGCGCCGACAAGTGGGAAGGGTACGCCCGCAAGAGCTGACGTCCAGCCCGGCCCCGCCCGGAGAGCCCGGAGTGCACAGCGCACTCCGGGCTCTCCCGTTAAGGCGTTGGTATAGGGTTGAAGCCATGATTCCTGCTGTTGTGCCCTGTACTGACCGCGCCCTCTGGGATGACCACGTTGACCGGTTCCAGGGACATCCGCAACAGCTCTGGGGGTGGGGCGAGACCAAGGCAATGCACGGCTGGTCCGTGGACCGGGTGCTCATCAATGACGGCGGAAACACCATTGGCTGCGCACAGCTGCTGGTCCGGCGCCTGCCCCTTCCGTTCCGTGCGCTGGTGTACATTCCCCGTGGCCCCATGTGTGCGCCGGAGAATGCCCAAGCGGTCCTCAACAGCCTGGCCGGGCATGCCGCCGCCCGCCACCGCGGAGTGGCCCTGAGCATCGAACCTGACTGGGACCAGGATTCCGTCTTCGCCGGTGCTGTGGCGGCCGCAGGCTTCCGGCCCTCCAGCAATACGGTGCTGATCCCGCGGACCCTGATCCTTGACCTCACCCGGACTGATGACGAACTCATGGCGGACATGTCCAAGTCCACCCGCGCCAACATCCGCAAGGCCATGCGCAGCGACGTGGAGTTCCGCAAGGTGAAGAACGACGCGGAGCTTGAGCAGGTGCTGGCGATCTACCACGAGACGGCGGAGCGTGCCGGATTCGGGATCCACGAGGACCAGTACTACCGGGACATCTTCAGGAACATGGGGGACGGCTCGCCAATCATCGGGGCGTTCGACGGCGAGCAGCTGCTGGCGTTCGTCTGGCTCGCCAGGAGCGCCTCCACCGCCTTCGAGCTCTACGGCGGCGTTTCCGCCGAGGGGCAGAAGCAGCGGGTCAACTACGGCGTGAAGTGGGCGGCGCTGCAGGCAATGCGGGAGGACGGCTGCTCCCGCTACGACTTTAACGGCCTGCTCAACGACGGCATCTCGGACTTCAAGAAGCAGTTCGCCAAGCACGAGAACATGCTCCTGGGCACCTGGGAGAAGCCGCTCTCGCCGTTCTACCCCGCCTATGCCCAGGCCATGCCGCTGGCGCGCCGCGGGCTGCAGACCGGCCGGCGGCTGCTGAAGGCTGCTGCCGGCAAGGCCCGCCCCATGCTCCGGAAGCTGCGCCCGGGCAGCTAACGCAGCCGGTCGCAACGCGCAGCCAGCCAAGATAAAGGGCGACGGCGTCACCCGAGTGGGGTGCCGCCGTCGCCCTTTACTGTTGCTGGCGGAGCCGCTAGCTGCGGGCGGAGGACGGCGAAAGGCCCGTGGTCACGGCGAAAGCAAGCGCAGGCTCAGTGCTCCCGGCCACCGGGTGGACGTTGACCGGAGCCTCGGCGGCGGCCAGGAAGGCGCTGCCGCCGCGGGAGAGCTGCAGGTCGCCCTTGGGCGAATCCAGGTAAATGTCCCCGGCCACGACTATCACCACTGCCGCGCCGGACTGTGCCAGCGGAACGGGTCCCGCGTCGGGTGGGAGCACGATGCGCTGCAGCTGGAATTCCTCGAACGGCGGGCGGAACAGCTCCTGGTCCAGGACTGTCCTTTCGGCAGCGAGCATGGGCACGGCGACGGGCTGGAAGTCAACGGTCCGCAGGAGTTCGGGCACATCCACGAACTTGGGCGTGAGGCCACCGCGCAGGACGTTGTCCGAGGATGCCATCACCTCAACGCCCAGGCCGTGCAGGTACGCGTGGACGTTGCCGGCTGGCAGGTAGACCGCCTCACCCGGTGCCAGCGAGATGCGGTTCAGCAGCAGGGAGATCAGGACCCCGGGATCGCCGGGGTACTTTTCATTCAGGCTGATCACCGTATTGAGCTCGGCCTCATACGGGGCAAGGGGCGCCCCGGAGAGGAGCGCCGCCACCACCAGCGCCGTATCATCAGCCACGGACTGGCCGCCGCTGATCAGGCGCTCGAAGGCCTTGCGCAGGCCCGCGCCCTCGTCGCCTGACTGGAGGTCCGCAAGCAGGGCATTGACCAGCGCGGGCGCCTCGCCCTCCACCGAGCCGAAGGCGGCGGCCACGTGGTGCAGGATCTCCACCGTCCGGGCTGCCGGACGGAAACCGCACAGTGCCTCAAACGGCGTCAGGGCGAGAATCATCTCCGGCTTGTGGTTGTCGTCCCGGTAGTTCCGGTTGGCAGCGTCCGGGGCGAGGCCCTGGGCGTTTTCCCGCGCAAAGCCCGCCCTCGCCTGTTCAAGGCTCGGATGGACCTGCAGGGACAGCGGCTGGGCTGCAGCCAGGATCTTGGCCAGGAACGGCAGCCGCGGACCGAAGCGGGCAACGGAGTCCGCCCCCAGGAAATGTTCCGGATCGCGCGCGATCAGGGCGTCCAGGGCCGTGGTCGCCGAGCCGTCCTCAGGGACGCTGGCGACCGAGGGCGAATCGGGGTGCGCGCCGATCCATAGTTCAGCTTCGGGGCCGCCGGACTCCGGGCGCCCCAGCAAGGCGGCGATGGCCGTCGTCGAACCCCAGGCGTAGTCCCGCAGGACGTTGTGAATCTGGTACAAAAACCGTTCCGTTCCTTCGTGGGTTGCTAGAGCGGGGCGCACTGGCCGTTGGTGGCCACCAGCTGGCGGATGGCCTCTTCATCGCCATTGCGCTTGAGCTGGTTCAGCAGCTCTGCGGTGATCGGCTCACCGTCGGGCGTTGTGGTCACCGGCGTGAAGTCCGACGGCGAGGGCTGCGGCGCTGTACTGCTGCCGGCCAGCAGGGCGGCGGGGGAGGCCCCGGCGGCCTGGATGCGCCCGGCACCCGCCTTCGGGACGGCGATGGCGTCGTCGGGAGTTCCTGCTGACTGGGCGCCCCGGGCGGAGGCCGATGCCAGCAGCTGGTCCACGCGCTGATGGATCTGGTCGAAGTCCGGAACCGTGGAGAAGGAGGCGTCGAAGTCGGGCGGTCCGATGGTCAGCCGCTTGACGTCGTGGCCCCTCGCCTTGATGGCAAGGTCCACGAAGCTGCCCAGCTGCGCGGAGGAGATGTTCGATTCCACCACCTTGGTCCCCGCGTTGGCGATGTCCTCGAACTTGGCCAGCAGCGTGGTGGGATCCAGCTGCTTCAGCATGGCCTGCTGCACGCACTGCTGGCGCTGGATCCGGGAGTAGTCATCCACGTACTCGCGGGACCGGCCGTACCACAGCGCCTGGTTGCCGTCGAGCGTCTGCTCGCCTGCCGGGATCCAGCCGAGCGGCATGCCGTGGGTCTGGCTGAAATCGTCGAAATAACCGCTCATGGGTACCCAGCCGCCGGCCTTGATCCTGATCCCGCCCATGGCGTCGATGAGCGACGAGAATCCCTGCATGTCCACCAGGACATAGGCCTGGATTTCCATGCCGAGGGTTCCGGAAACCGCCTCCATGGTGGCCTGCGCGCCGGGATCGGCCACTCCGGGGTAGAGGTCCGCGTGCTCATTGGTGACTTCCGTGTTGATCGCGTTGATCAGGCACTCGTCGCCGCAGTCGTAGCCGTCAGGGTAGATGGACCGCATGGGCGAGTCCTCGCTGAACTGTGCGTTCTGCAGGTTGCGCGGGACGGAAATGATGGCAGTCTGCCCGGTTTCTGCGTCCACGCTCAGCACGGACAGGCTGTCCGGGCGCCGTCCGGTGCGGTCTTCACCGGCGTCACCGCCCATCATCAGGAAGTTGTAGCGCCCGTCCACAGGATCGATCGCGGGTCCGGACGAGAAAATGCTGCCGATGGCATTGCGGCTGACGTTGAGCAGGTACGCCGCATAGCCGAGCGAGCCGCTGCCCAGCACCATCGCCAGGACCAGGGCAACGACGACGGCGGGCCGGACCGATGGTGCCAGCAGTACGGGCCGGATCAGCCGCAGGGTGTTGATGAACAGCGCTGCCCAGCCGATGGCCAGGGCAACCAGCAGGATCACGATCGCCAGGGAAGCGAAGGGGTTGGCAATGATGTTGACCAGCAGGGTCCGGTTGAGCAGCAGCAGGAGCACGGTGAGGGCCAGCACCGCCCAGACACAGAGCGTCACGGTCAGTGCGGCGCGGCCCAGCTTGCGGTCGCCGGCCACGATTTGGGCGCTGCCCGGGACCAGGAGGGTCAGGAGGATAAGCACAAAAGCCCGCTTGGTGCGGACGGGCGGGGAAGCGCTGACCGGGTACCGGACGGGGTCCGTCATTGCGCCGGGAGCAGACTGCTGCAGCTTGCTGCTGGACATACGCGCCGCCTAGCGGCTGCCCCGCAGGGCGCCGTTGCCTTCAGCGAAGACCTCGCTGACCTTTTGCCGCAGGTTCGCGCCCTTGCGGGTAGCGACGGCGTTGAGGTCCGCGGCGAAGTCAAGCAGGTCTGCTCGAAGCGACGCCGCAAGCTCGTCCGTGCCGGCTGCCAGCATCCGCACGGCCAGGAGTCCGGCGTTGCGTGCCCCGGCGATGGAAACGGTGGCCACTGGAACCCCGGCCGGCATCTGGACGATGGACAGCAATGAATCCATGCCGTCCAGGGTTTTCAGGGGAACGGGCACGCCGATGACCGGGAGCGGGGTAACGCTGGCCAGCATGCCCGGCAGGTGGGCCGCACCGCCGGCGCCGGCGATGATGACCCGCAAACCCCGCTCATGGGCAGTCTGCCCGTAGCGGATCATTTCCGTCGGCATCCGGTGGGCGGACACGACGTCGGCCTCGAACGGAATGCCGAACTCCGCCAGCGCGTCGGCAGCGGCTTCCATGACAGGCCAGTCCGAGTCGGACCCCATGACCAGGCCCACCAGGGGCGCTGTCTCCGAAGCGGTGGCTGGGGTGGCTTGGGCGCTCATGCGTTCTCCTCGAAAGTGCTGGGCGTTTCCTCCGCCGCTACCCGCCCATCGCGGATGATGCTGGCCACCATGGTGGCACGGCGGCGGACAGACTCAACGTCAGCGGTTGATGAACCCACCAGGTTCACGTGGCCGATCTTCCGGCCAGGCCGGACGGACTTGCCGTAGCAGTGCACCTTCGCGGCAGGTTCGCTGGCAAGCGCCAGCGGATAGGCCGAAAACAGGTCCTGGTTCTCACCGCCCAGGAAGTTCTTCATCACCACCACCGGCGCGAGGATGTCGGTTGCGCCCAGGGGAAGGTTGAGGACCGCGCGGAGGTGCTGCTCGAACTGGCTTGTCACGGAGCCGTCCTGCGTCCAGTGCCCGGTGTTGTGGGGGCGCATGGCGAGCTCGTTGATCAGGAACCCCGCCCCCGTGCCGGGAGTCTCGAAGAGCTCGACGGCCAACACGCCGGTCACCCCCAGCTCGCCGGCAATGCGCAGGGCGGCGTCTTCCGCTGCCGCGGCAACCTCCACGGGGATGTCCAGGGCGGGCGCTATGACCTCGTCACAGACGCCGTCCACCTGGATGGTGTGCACCACTGGCCAGGCCCGGGCTTCGCCGTCCGGCGTCCGTGCAACCAACGCAGACAGCTCACGCGTAAACTCGACCTTTGCCTCGGCGAGGAGGGGACTCATCGCATCAAACCATTCCCCTGTGTCCGCAGCCTCCTCCGCTGAGCCAACAATGCGGACGCCCTTGCCGTCGTACCCGCCCCGCGGCATCTTCAGGACAACCGGCCAGCCGGTCCGCTCCCCGAAGCCGACCAGTTCGGCGACATCCTCCACGGAGGCCCAGGCGGGGTTGGGAAGTTCCAGCCTGTCGATGGCTGCACGCATCACCAGCTTGTCCTGGGCATTGACGAGCGCATCGGGTCCGGGCTGGATGTTGACGCCGGCGTCCTGCAGGGCACGAAGGTGGGCTGTTGGGACGTGCTCATGGTCAAAGGTCATGACGTCCAGGCCTTCAGCGAAGTCCAGGAGTGTCTGCAGGTCCTTGTAGTCACCCACGGGCGAGGAGGGCACTGCCGAAACAGCGGAGACATCATCACCTTCGGCCAGGACGCGGAGTTCAAAGCCGAGTGCGGTAGCGGCCGGGGCCATCATGCGGGCAAGCTGGCCGCCGCCCACCACGCCTATTACTGGAAAAGTCACATTGGCCAGCCTACCGAAGACAGCCCGGTATCCCACGTTCCTGTCCCCGGCGGGTAAGAGTGTTTCGGCCGCCGCCAGCCCCCGGCGCAGGTTAGGGAGGCTGCCACGCAGGTTTGGGGGCTAAAATGGGCGTCTGGCCCGATGGCCCACATTTCAGACAGCCATGGAGGGCCATGTTTACCGCACTTGCAGACCGTACCCGGGGACTCGCGTCCCTTTTTTGGCGTGAAGTAGCCAAATTCGGAGCTGTGGGCGGTGTTGCGTTCGTCATCGACAACGGCCTCACCTACTACCTTATGCACGGGCCCATGACCGACAGCGAGGCGAAGGCCCGGTTTGTCGGTGCCTCGGTGGCCACGGTCTTCTCCTGGATCGCCAACCGGCTCTGGACCTTCCGGCACCGGCGGCAGGCCAATGTGCTCCGGGAATTCCTGATGTTCGTCCTCATCAACGGCATCGGCATCGGCATCTCCACCGGCTTCACCGCCCTCGCCAAGTACGGGATGGGCGTGACGGACAAGAACATGCTGTTCTTCGCGGGAGTGGTGGGCATCCTGGTGGCCACTGTTGTCCGTTTCTTCGCCTACCGGTTCCTGGTGTTCAACCAGGAACTGGACCAGGAGCCGGAGTTCTCCCACGACCACGAGCTCATCGAGCTGCACCACCACCACAAAGAGCACGCCGTCGCCGGCGAGCGGGACGCCTCGGCCGAACGGGAAACCTCGGCCGAAGGCCAGGGCAAGGCCTAGCCGTACCGGCCTGGCCGGCAGCTGGGTCAGCTGCCGTGGATGCGTTCTGCTGTGAGCAGTTTTTCCGTCAGCTGTACGTCCGGATGGGTGACCACCACCGAGCCATCGCGCCGCCAGGCGCCGAGGGCGTTGGCCAGGGCTGCCTCAAGGCCGTTCCCGGCAGGAATGTGCAGCCGCACGCCCTCGTCATGGGGCACCGCGAAGCCGTCGAGCAGGTCCTGGTGAAGGTGGCGCCGGCCGTCGCTGGCCACAATCGCGCAACCTGAAGGATCAGCTTCGGCGTGGGCCATGAACACGTCCCCGTGAGAGCGGACGTCCGCTGCATAATCGATGTACCCGGCGCCCAGCTCACCCGGCCAGCGCATGGCCAGTGCCGGCAGCGCAACGGCGACGACGGCGTCGTACTTCCCTTCAACTGTTTCCGGATCAGCGGTGACGAGGTAATCCGCCGTGCTGCCGTCAAGCACGGTCTGCAGCCCGAGCTGCCACGCGGCAAGTGCCCAGACCATGGATTTCCAGTGCGCCGGCAGTTCCAGGCGAAGGCGCATGCCGGGAGCGGCGTCCAGTTCGTCCTGGAGCAGGTTGCTGGTCTTGGCAACCCAGTTGTCCAGCACCCTGCCGGATAACTCAACCCGTTCATCGCCGGGGCCGTACCAAGTGAGGCGCGGGGCGGTGGAGTTGCCTGAACGAAGGGTTGCCATGAGGTCAGCTGCCGGATTGGTCATGGCTACATCCTGCCACCGGGGACGGTCCTTGGACACGGTTCCCCGGCTCCGCAGCCCAACGCACCACCTTGCGGCAAAAACCTGGACGTGACATATCTCACATTAGATACTCAGCCTGCTTGCTATTTCCTGCCGCTCCGGGTACTTTGCCCGCAATTGGCGGAAATCCCGGGGTTCGGGACCCCTGGTCCGCGGTTCGGGAGGGGAGCGCTGCGCGCCCGTAATAAATTAGCGGGCGTGGCGTACGCCTTGTTCATCATCCACAGTGATTATTATCCGGCAGCGGCTTGACTCGCCCAAGTTACACACGTGTAATTAGATAACTAAAGGCAACTGCGTAAATGCCGGCACACAACCGAGTGCCACGTATCCAGGCAGGGGCTGCAACATCAGGAGGGTCGCCATGGGGCAAGCAGAGCGTATCCAGGAAGATGCCGTCGTGGCCGGCCAGGCTACGGCAAGATACCGCGCCCGGGGGGTGCCGAGCGACTGGTACGTCGACCCGGCCGATCCCCATGCCGCCGAGCGGTACAACAGGAACGCGGGGGGCGTCCTGGAAGACCAGGCCACTGCCTTCCTCGCCGCGCATGAGGCCCTGCTGGACGGCGGCGCCGAGCCGGAGGATGAACTCGACCCTCCCATGGAGCTTGCCGCGGCAGGCTCCACCCAGCCAGTATGGATCGGGCTGCCCTTCCAGCAGGACTTCGACGACGAAGGCGAGCTGGGCTGGCAAACAGACGCCCTGTGCGCCCAGACTGACCCCGAGGCATTCTTCCCCGAAAAGGGCGGCTCCACCCGCGACGCGAAAAAGGTGTGCGGGGCCTGCAACGTGCGTTCGCAGTGCCTGGAGTACGCCTTGGCAAACGACGAGCGGTTTGGCATCTGGGGAGGCCTTTCCGAGCGCGAGCGCCGGCGGCTTAGGAAGCGAGCAATCTAATTCACCAGGATGTCCATGTCACTGCCGTTGTGGTTGCCCACAACGGCAGTGCCTACCTGCCCAGAACCCTCTCAGCCCTGGCGGAGCAGACCCGGCCCGTGGACTACGCCATTGGCGTCGACACCGGCTCCCGGGACGACTCCAAGGCCCTCCTCCAGCGGGCCCTGGGCGCGGCCCACGTGGTCAGCCAGCAGCGGGGAAAAGGCGGCATGGGGGCCGCGGTGCTGGCCGGCCTGGCCGAACTGGCGCCGTGGCGCGGAGGCACCGCTGGCGGCAAAGCTGAATGGATCTGGCTGCTCCATGACGATGCAGCGCCCGCCCCGCAAGCACTCGCCGAGCTGCTCAGCGCCGTCGAACGCGCGCCCTCGGTCACCGTTGCCGGCTGCAAGCAGCTGGACTGGGACGCCGGACGCAAGCTGATCGACGTCGGGCTTTCCACCAGCCGGTGGGCCGAGAGGCTCACCCTGATCGACGCTGACGAACTGGACCAGGGGCAGTACGACGGACGCAGCGACACCTTTGCCGTGAACTCAGCCGGCATGCTGATCCGCCGCGACATCTGGGAACAGCTGGGCGGGTTTGATCCTGCCCTTCCCGGCAGCGGCGACGACGTCGACTTCTGCTGGCGCAACCGGCTGGCAGGGCACCGTGTTGTGGTGGTGCCCTCGGCCAGGATGTTCCATGTTGCACACCGGCCGCAGGCACTGGGCAACGCCGCGGCCGCCCGGAAAGCCCAGGTCCATCTGCGCCTGAAGCACTCACCGCTGTGGATGGTCCCCGTCCACGGTGCCGGGGCACTCCTGGGCAGCCTGTTCAAGCTGGTGCTCAGCATCCTGGTAAAGGATCCCGGCCACGGATTGTCCCAGCTGGTTGCCACCTGCGCCGCCCTCGGCAGGCCCCGCGCAGTGGCCAAGGCCCGCCGGAGCGCCCGCCGGACACGCCGGATCCGCCGGTCCGTGATCCGCAAGCTCCAAACCCCCAGGCGCGAAGTCTGGAGCCACCGCCGGTCGCTGATGGAAGCGCTCGGCTCGGACAATTCACCCACCGACGAGCTTGAACAGGATCCGCTGGCCCACCAGCCCACGGGGGACGCGTCGGACGACTTCGCGGCACTAGCCACCTCAAAACGCGGCTGGGTGGGCAACGGAGCCCTGGCCACTGTCATCATCGCCTCCGTTGCATCCCTGCTTGCCCTTACGGGACTTTTCCGCGCCGACGCCGTCTCCGGCGGCGCCCTCATTCCCGTTTCCCGCAACCTCGGGGATCTGTGGCACCACGCCTCAAGCTGGTGGATCACGCTCGGCGCAGGGTTGCCCGGGCGCGGAGACCCGTTTGGATACGTCCTGTGGATCCTGGGCGTACTCGGCGGAGGCGACGCCAACCCTGCCATCGCCTGGCTCCTGCTGCTCGCAACTCCGCTGTCCGGGCTGACGGCATGGTTCGCTGCGGGCGGGCTGACGGTCCGCCGCCGGCTGCGGCTGGCCGCGGCAGTCTTTTGGGCTGCCGCCCCAGCCCTCCAGGTGGCGCTTAACCAGGGCCGGGCCGGTGCCCTGGTTGCCCACATCATGCTTCCTTTACTGGTCCTTGCGCTGCTGCGCGCCACCGGCTCGGCTGTAGGGCACGGCCGTTTCACCCTGCCTGCCCCTGCCGACAGGCGCCTTGGCGACAGGCCGCCGGTCAGGCCAGGCATCAACGGCACGCCCTCCTGGACGGCTGCCGCGGCCGCGGGCCTTGCGCTGGCGGTTGTTGTTGCATCAGCACCGTCGCTCCTGGTCCCGGCCGCCGCGGTCATCGTGCTCTGCGGCCTCCTGCTTGGCCGCCGCGGCCGCACGGTCTGGTGGGCCCTGCTGCCCACCGCAGCCCTGTTCATTCCCTTCGGCGTGTCCGTGCTCGACAGGCCGAGGGCGTTGCTGGCTGATCCTGGCCCCCCGCTGGCTTTTGACGCCGCCCCTTTGTGGCAGCAGCTGCTGGGCCAGCCGTTGCAGTTCGATCCGCTGGGCGGCCTGGCGGGCCTTCCCTACTTCACCGGCGGCGCTTTTCCCTCGGCCTTGCTGCTTGCACTGCTTGTGGCCGTCCCGGTACTGGCCCTGGCCGTTGCCGGGCTGCTGCTCCCGGGACACCGAGCCAAAACAGTCAGGTCTTTCTGGGCGGCGGGCGTCATTGCGCTGGCCTGCGGCTGGCTGGCCGGCCACGTGGCCACCGGGCTGAACGCGCAGACCCTGGTGACCCCCTTCACGGGCCCCGCCGTCTCCGCCGCGGCCTTCGCACTCCTGGCCGCAGGCATCCTGGGAGCCGAGCAACTCCTGGCCATCACCGACAAGGCCGTGGCCGGCACCACCAAGCACAAGACGGCCCTGCGGGCAATTGCTGCCGTCAGCATGGTCCTGCTGCTGGCCGGGCCCCTGGCCGGGATGGCGGCATGGTCGGCGCAGAACCTGCTTCGTCCTGCCAGTGCCGCCGGGACGGCCCAGGCGGACGCCGGCACCACGGAAACCGGCGTTGCCCACGCCGCAGATGCGCTGGGAACCCCCCGCCTGGTGGAGCCCGCCAACCCGCGGACCCTCCCGGCCACCGCCATCGACCGGGGAACCGGTCCGGAGCAGACCCGCACCCTGCTGATCAGTACGCGGGACAACGGCACTTTTGATGCAACCTTGATGCGGGGCGCCGGCACCACCTTGGACAGTTTCTCGGCCATTGCGTCCGCACGGAACATCATCGGCGCGCCGGGGGCAGAATCGGTACGCGACGACGATGACGTCGCCGCTGCAGTCCGACGCGTGGTGGCCACCCTTGTTGCCGGCCAGGGCGTGGACCCGCGGAACGACCTCGAACAGCTGGGCGTCGGGTTCCTCGTGCTCCGGTCGGCGGACACCGCGGCGCAACTGACAGCCAGCAGGATGGACGCCGTACCCGGACTTGTGGCCGTGGGCCAGACGGACGTGGGATGGCTCTGGCGGATCTCGCCGCTGAACCAGCCGGTACTGCAAGCTGCGGATGTTGCCCACCGGGTACGGATCGTGGACGCAAGCGGTGCTGCCATTGGACTGATTCCCTCCGGCTACACCGATGTCGACGCTCCTGTGGACGCCGGCCCGGAAGGGCGCCTCGTGGTCCTGGCGGAACGCGCGGACCCGGGCTGGAGCGCCTGGATCGACGGACGCAGGCTCACGGCAACCACCTCCGGCTGGGCCCAGGCCTTCACGCTCCCCGCCTCCGGAGGGCACCTGACCATCCGCTATGAGAACCCCTGGGCGCTGTGGACGGCCATTGCGCAGGTCACGGTGATTGGCCTGACGGTCTTGCTCGCCATCCCGATGCCCGCCCGGAGGGCACGGACCGGCCTTTCACGGGACGAGGGCTCCCTGCGTAAGGAACACCAGAATGCATGAGCACACCACGTCCGCTGAAGCTCCGGAAGCCGCCGGCCGTGCGCAGGGCGCCACTGGCGCCGAACACACCTCGGACAATGACCAGCCGGCTCCCCAGCGTGTTTCAACCCCAAGCCGCAAAGCGGCACTGGTGGGCTTCGCCTCGGCCGCAGTGATCCTTGCCGCAGCAGGGGCCGTGGTGGCGGGTGGATCGCTCCTGCCACAGGCGGATTCCAGCCGCGCGGTGGCCGCCCCGGCAGTAGCTGTCCCTGCCGGGACAAGCCTGGGTGTCTGCCCGGGCCCGGCCCGGCTGCTGGAAGGCACCGAGGCAGGAACGGATCCCCAATTCAGCCCGGTGTCAGCTACGGCCGCCACCGCTGTCACGGGCGCTGTCCTCGGCTCGGCGGGGGTGCTGCCCGCCAGCCGGCTGTCCCAGCTTGACGGCACAACCGCCGTCGAAATCTCAAAGGAACCCGGCCAGGCCGGACCTGCCGGCCCCGCCCAGGAACTCCTCGCCGGAGTGGTGGCCGCGCGCCCGGTAACGCAGGCCACCGTACTCAGCGCGGATGCCCTGGCAAACCAGAAAGCCTCTGCCGCAGCGGCGATGAAGTTCACTGCCACGGACGGAGACCTCCAGGGCACCGCAGCATCCAACTGCCAGCAGCCCTCCAACGACCAATGGCTTGCAGGGGCCACCACAACCGTGGGCCGTGCCTCCGTCCTGGTGCTGACGAATGCCTCCACCACGCCGGCAACCGTAAGCCTGGAACTCTTCGGCGCCCAAGGGCAGATCCAGGCACCCGGCAGCCGCGGCCTGCTGGTCGCCCCGGGCACCTCCCGATCCGTGGTCCTGGCCGGCCTGGCGCCAGGGGAGCCGCAGCTCAGCGTCCATGTCCGCAGCGCCGGCGGCCCTGTCGCGGCCGTGATCCAGCAGGGCGTCCTGCGCGGACTCACCCCCGGGGGAGTGGACTTCATTGGGCCGGGAGCGGCTCCCGCGGTGCGCCAGGTGATGACGGGCGTGGACATCCAGGACCCCGCAGGGGTGGCCCAGCTGACCGGGAAGCCAGGATATGAGGACGCCGGTCCGGCGCTCCAGCTGACGGTTCCGGGCCCGTCGGACGCAGTGGTGGAGGTCAAGCTCTACGGCCGCGACGGCCAAAAAGCGCTGCCCTCCGGCGGCGTCATCACGGCAAAGGCCGGCGCCGTCACGGAAGTTTCGCTCGCGGGCGTTCCCGCCGGGCAGTACACGGTGGCGGCGACTTCGGATGTCTCGTTTGTCGCCGCGGCGCGGACCACCCGCGGGCTCCAGGAGGACCAGCCGTCAGACGTAGCCTGGGCAGCGTCCGGAGTGCGGCTGGGCAGCCAGCATGTGGTTCCGGTTCCCCAGGGCGGCAACAGCATCCTGGTCTTCGGTGCCCTGGACGCGAGGGCAACGATCACCTATTCCGCCATCACCTCGGACGGGAAAGTCCGCGCCCCGTCCTCCGCCGATATCGCGGGCGGAACCACGTCTTCCATTGCTGTGCCGGCCAAGGTCGAGGACGCTGATGTGGTGGGCTATGTGGTTTCCGCCTCCGGCGATGCCGCCTACGGCGCGGTGCTGGTCCAGCAGGACGGCAGGAACGACGTCTCAACCTTGGCGTTCCTCGCCGCAGCCGCCGGCCAGGAAACAGTGCCCGTGACGCTCAGCCACTAGGCTGGGCGGACTGCTGCTGCGGCCGGATCAGTACCGGCGGCGGTAAACCGGGTCCAGTGTCTCCGGAGCCACTCCGAGCATTTCCGCGGTGTGCTCCACCACGACGTCGTGGATCAGGTCCTGGAGCTCTTCCGGGCCGGGGCTCGCCTGTTCCACCACGCGCCGGTACACCGTAATCATGGGTCCTTCCCCGCCGGCGGCGGGAGTGTAGGAGCCCATGGGCACGGGCGACGGGTTGGCCGCCAGCTGCTCCAGGTCCGGTGGGATCTCATCGACGCCGAAGCGGACCCCATCCAGCGTCTTGCCCCAGATGTCGTGAAGCCGTTGGGCGGAATCCATCACCATGTCATCAAAGCGGTCCGAGCGGGTCCGGTAGCCGGGATGGGTTGGGAGCACCACTTCCCCGCGGAGGCCGCGCCCGTGGCGGTTGCGGCGGCGCATGGCGAAGCTTTTGCCCGAGGAGCCGGCGGCCGAATCCCTGCGGGCATCCGGGTCAGCCAACCGGACCGTAAAACCTGATTTCTGGTTCGATGACTGCATACATCGACTGTAAACCCGGGGGAACATTTACGCGATACATTCCCCACACGGCAGGCACGCGTCGGCCCGGGGCGGCAATGCGCTGTTTTGGTGGTGGCACGGAGTAGTCTGGGATGTCGTGGGAGCTATCCGTCAGTGTTCAAGATCTGCCTGCCGCCAGTCAGCGGTGGCTACCCTGACGTACGTCTACGCAGACTCCACCGCAGTCCTCGGTCCGCTCGCCACCTACGCCGAGCCGCATTGTTACGATTTGTGCGAGCAGCATGCCGGCTCCCTGACCGTCCCGCGGGGCTGGGAGGTGCTGCGGCTGGCCATGCCGTCCACCCCCCAGCAGCCCGGCCCGGACGACCTGCTCGCCCTTGCCAATGCCGTCCGGGATGCTGCTGCCCTGCCCAACCAGGCGAAGCAGCCGCCGGTGCAGCGCGGCCCCCATTCAGCCCTTGAAGCGCCGGCCGGCGCCGAAGGCACCCGCAGGGGACACTTGCGCGTCCTGCGTGAACCCTCCTGACAGCCATGTGACGGTAGGCTGGAAGCTGCACATTAGTCCGCTACCGGCGCGAGCGCGCCCGCCAGGGAGCACCAAGAAATGCCCAAGATCAGTCCCGAACTGCTGTCCGTCCTGCGTTGTCCCGTGACCGGTTCGCCCCTGGTGCAGGAAGGCGAGGAACTGGTTGCCGCCGTCGCTGCGGAATCCGGGATCAAACCCCGCTATCCCATCGAGGACGGCATCCCGCTGCTCCTGCCCCCCGAGTTGCTGGCAGCAGCCTCCGCGGCAGGATCCGACCAACATGACCCAGCCTCCGGCACGAATTAAGGACCATCCATGACTTTTGACTACAAAGTTGCCGACATTTCCCTGGCGGAAGCCGGCCGCCACCAGATCCGCCTTGCCGAGCACGAGATGCCCGGGCTCATGTCGCTGCGCAAGGAGTTTGGCCCCACGCAGCCGCTGAAGGGCGCGCGGATTGCAGGATCGCTGCACATGACAGTGCAGACGGCCGTGTTGATTGAAACCCTCACCGCCCTGGGCGCGGAGGTCCGCTGGGCTTCCTGCAACATCTTCTCCACCCAGGACGAAGCCGCTGCCGCCGTGGTGGTTGGCAAGGGCACCGTGGAGGACCCCCAGGGTGTGCCGGTGTTCGCCTGGAAGGGCGAAACCCTCGAGGAGTACTGGTGGACCGCCGAACAGATCCTCACCTGGCCGGGCGCCGAGTCCAATCCTGAGCTGGGACCCAACATGATCCTGGACGACGGCGGCGACGCCACCATGCTCGTCCACAAGGGTGTGGAGTTCGAGGCAGTGGGCAACGTGCCGTCCGCCGATCCCACCGATTCCGAAGAATACGGAATCTTCCTTGAGGTCCTCCGCCGCTCCCTCGAAGCGGACCCGAAGAAGTGGACCCGGACTGCCGCCACGATCAAGGGCGTCAGCGAGGAAACCACCACGGGCGTCCACCGCCTGTACCAGCTGGCCGAGCAGGGCAAACTGCTGTTCCCGGCCATCAATGTCAACGACTCCGTCACCAAGAGCAAGTTCGACAACAAGTACGGGATCCGCCACTCCCTCCCGGACGGCATCAACCGAGCCACGGACGTGCTCATGGGCGGCAAGGTCGCCGTCGTCTGCGGCTACGGCGACGTCGGCAAGGGCGCAGCGGAAGCGCTGCGCGGCCAGGGTTCGCGTGTCATCGTCACCGAAATCGATCCCATCTGCGCGCTGCAGGCCGCGATGGATGGCTACCAGGTGGCCAAGCTGGAGTCGGTCCTTGCCCAGGGCGACATCTTCATCACCACCACGGGCAACAAGGACGTCATCATGGCCGAGCACATGGCGGGCATGAAGAACAAGGCTATTGTGGGCAACATCGGCCACTTCGACAACGAGATCGACATGGCCGGGCTTGCGAAGGTGCCCGGCATCAAGAAGGTCGAAATCAAGCCGCAGGTCCACGAATGGGTTTTCGAGGAGGACCCTGCCACAGGCGAGGCCAGCCGGTCCATCATCGTCCTTTCCGAAGGCAGGCTCCTGAACCTGGGCAACGCCACCGGCCACCCGTCCTTCGTCATGAGCAACTCGTTCGCCAACCAGACCATTGCGCAGATCGAGCTGTGGACCAAGAAGGACCAGCCCGAGGGCGAACGCGAATACGAAAACCAGGTTTACGTGCTGCCCAAGGTCCTGGACGAAAAGGTGGCCCGCCTGCACCTGGATGCCCTGGGTGTTGAGCTGACCGAGCTGAGCAAGGACCAGGCCGAATACCTGGACATTGACGTCGCCGGCCCCTACAAGCCCGAGCATTATCGTTACTAAGAAGTAAAGCGCCCGGGTGCCCAGCGCGCCCGGGCCGTTACTTTCTGCGCCTAGGATCAACATATGGAGCCCGAAGTCCAGTCCCGCCGTCCGGGAACCCTCAAGAGAATCCTCCTCGTGGTGGCCGTATGCGTCCTCGCCGCCATGGGCGGCGTTTTCGCGGCGGTTGCGCCGGGCATTGCCCGCGGTGCCATCGAATCCGAGGCCGGATCCGCCGTCAGGACCTCCCCGGGCATCGCCGCGCCCGTTGTTCCTCCCGTCAAGTCCGTCGCCGCGCCGGCCGACGGCGCGAAGCAGGTGAACCCGGCAGCCCCGGTATCGCTGAAGGTCACCAACGGCACCATCGAGCGGGTCACCCTCACCAGTACTTCGGGTGAAATCGTCGAGGGCCGCATCGACGCCGAGGGCACCGGCTGGTCCGCGTCCGGACCGCTCAAATTCAACACCGACTACAGCTATACGTACGTCGTCAAGGACGGGGCAGGGCGCGAAACAAGCACAACGCAGTCCTTCAGCACCGTATCCAGCACGCATGAGGCGGACGCCGCCATCTACCCGCTTGATGGCATGAAGGTCGGTGTCGGGCAGCCGCTGCAGGTCATCTTCAGCGAGCCCGTGGTCAACCGCGACGCCGTGGAAAAGGCCATCGCCATCACCAGCAGTGCCGGCCAGGTTGGTGCGTTCCACTGGTACAGCGACACCATGGTCCGGTACCGGCCAGAGAACTTCTGGGCCGCCAACTCCACCATCAGCATGGACATGAAGCTCTTCGGGGTGGACTTGGGCAACGGCCAGATTGCCAACTTCAACAAGAAGGTCAACGTCTCCATCGGCGACAAGAAGGTGGCGGTTGCCGACGCCGCCGCCCACACCTTCACGCTGAGCGTCAACGACCAGGTGGTCAAGACCCTGCCAGTGAGCATGGGGGACAAGCGCTTCCCGTCAGCCCGTGGCTACGGCGTGCTGATGGAAAAGAAACGCTTTGACCACTTCCGGGCCTCAAGCATCGGCCTGAAGCCCGACGATCCGGCCTACTACGGCGACGTAGACGTGGAATACACCATCCGCCTCACCCTCAGCGGCGCCTACATCCACCAGGCCCTGCCGTCGGCGTTCCCCTTCATTGGGAACGCGAACGTCTCCCACGGCTGCATCGGTTTCGCTCCCGACGGCGCTGCCTGGGTCTTCGACAACATGGGCACCGGGGATGTAGTGCAGATCGTGAACACAGAGGGCGACTACGCCGCCCACGACGACGGGTTCGGAGACTGGAACATTCCGTGGAGTGAGTACGACAACTAGCGGTCAGCTGCCGAATGGCAGCCGCTGCAGCCGCTCGCCCGTCTCGGTGTTCCGCCGGCGCGACTGCGCCAGCCGGGTCAGCTCCCGGTTGCGGCGTTCAGCGACGACGGCGGCAAGGTAGTCGTCCGGCCCGGTCCCGGGCGGCGGGGGCGGAGCCACGTGGGCGGACAGTTCCGTGGCGATGGACGCGGCCATTTCCGAACGGGACAGGGGAGCCATCCTCCCGGCCTGCCGGAGGAACTGCGTGGCCCGGCGCGCGGCCGCATCGGGAATCCTTCCAATATCAGCAGCGGCAGCCCACCCCTTCAGCCGTGGCGGAACGAAGACCGGAACCGGCTGCTCCACCGGGACGCGCGTACGGACCGCGTAGGTTCCGGCCATCAGGTCACCGAGCCGGCGCGACTTGTCGTTGAAGAGCGCAACAGTCAGCGCAATCCCGCCGAAGGTCAGGTAGATCTCCAGGAATCCGGTCAGCCCGCGGATTACCGCATGCCGGAAACGGATGGCCCCGCCGTCCTCCCGGACCACCCGGAGGCCGGTGGCCAGCTTCCCCAGTGACAGGCCGCGGCTCAGCGTTTCAACAGCCACCGGAACAATCACCAGGCAAAAGACCACGCCCACCAGGGCCAGGGCGCGCGCGGCCGCCTGGTCCAGGTCCTCACCGGCAGCCGCCAAACCAAACAGGATCGCCACCAGCAGGATGGCGTTGAAGGCAACATCAAGGAGCAGGCCAAGGGCACGGGCAGCAAAGGAGGCCGGCCGCAGTTCCAGCACCACGGCCTCGCCGGTGACAATCGAACTCACAGATCTTTCCCGTTCCTCCAGGCTTCCGGTGTGGTCGCTCACAGTCTAGTGCGGTGGCGCTAGGCTGGTCCCGTGGATATTGACGCCTTCTCCGCCGTCAACGCGGACAAGTGGGCACGGCTGCACCAGCTTGCCTCCAAGGGCAGGCTCAGCGGCCGCGAGGCTGATGAACTGCTGACCCTGTACCAGTCCACGTCCGCGCACCTGTCCCTGATCCGCTCGGTTGCGCCCGAAAGCGGGCTCTCCGCCTCGCTGTCCGCCACCCTTGCGCAGGCCAGGACGCGCTTCACCGGTGCCCGGTCCAACCCCATGGCGGACCTGGCGCGGTTTTTCGTGGTGGCTCTTCCGGCCGCGTTCTACCGGTTGACCTGGCTGACGCTTGCCTGCGGCACGGCGTTCACCCTCATCGGTGCGGCGTATGCCCTGTGGATCGGCACGTCCCCGGAAGCGCTGCGGGCAGTAGCCTCGGAGGCGGCGGCGCGGCAGTACGTCGAGGAAGACTTCATCAATTACTATTCCGAGAACCCCGCTGCGTCCTTCGCAGGCGCCGTATGGACCAACAACGCCTGGATCAGTGCCCAGGCTGTGGCCCTGGGGATCACGGGCTTCTGGGTTCCGATGATCCTGTTCGGCAACGCCCAGGGCGTGGGAATTGCCGCCGGGATTTTTGCGGCTGCCGGCAAGAGCGACGTTTTCTTCAGCTACATCCTGCCGCACGGACTGATGGAACTCACGGCGGTCTTCATCGCCTGCGCCGCCGGCCTCCGGATCTTCTGGGCAATGGTTTCGCCAGGCCCGCGTACCAGGGGGAGGGCGGTGGCCGAGGAAGGCCGGTCCCTGATCACCGTGGCACTGGGCCTGGTGCTGGTGCTGTTCGTCTCCGGCCTGGTGGAAGGATTCGTCACCCCCAGCGCGTTGCCCGTGTGGGCCAAGATCGCCATCGGCGCCGCAGTCCTGGCCGCGTACTGGTTCTACGTGCTGAGGTGGGGCAGGCCGGCTTACCTGGCCGGAGAACGCGGGGACCTGCGGCGTGAGGACGCGGGCTACCAGGAAATCGCTGCCTGAATCGTTGTAATCCGTCCGGGGTGGTTCCTCGCCCAGCAGAAGGCGCGGACGGTAGGCTCGTCAACAGATAAAGCGCGCCTGCTGACCCCTGCCCGGCGCGGACATTCGACGGAAGTGACCTGCTGTGAAAGACGAAACACCGGCCCGCGCCAAAAGCCCGGAGCCGCAGCCGGAACCCCTCCTGGATACCTCCGGGGACTCCGACGAGCCCGCGTTTTCCTGGCTGACACCCGGCAGCGGTTCCACCGCAGCCGGCGGTTCCGGCACAACCTCCGGGTCCTCGGCCGCTCCAGCCACCGCAGCCCCTGCCTCATCCACGGCTGACCGTTCCGCCGCTGCTTCCGCCACCACTGGCACGAAGGGCGCTGGCCCTGCCAGCGATGAAGAGGCGAAGCCAAGCGTTCCGGAGGGGACCGGCCGTCCGGAGACCAGGGCGGACAGGAAAGCAGCCGAAGCCGCCGCCGGCCCCGACGGCGAGGACGGTTCGCCGGTCTTCAGGGAGCCCCTGGCCACGTCCGCGCTGCAGGTCCGGCCGCCGGAGGAAGAGGTGGAGCGGCGCAACGCCCAGCGGGAGAGTGCCGCGAACGCCAAACCGGTGGCACCGCGCGTCATGCAGGTGCTGCTCGCCATCTTCTTCCCGGTGATCCTGCTGATCCTGGCTGTCCGGGCGGTGACCAGCCCGCTGTTCCTGTGGGTGGAATACAACCGCCCCGGATTCCCCGGCGACGGGTACGGCTTCAGCGCGGATGACCGGATGACCTACGGCTCCTATGCCGTGGATTACCTCAGCAACTGGTCCGGCCCCCGTTACCTGGGCGACCTGGTGCACCGGGGCGGAGACAAGCTGTTCAAGGACGGCGAGGTCAGCCACATGGCGGACGTCAAGCTGGTGATCCTGTCAACCTTCGGCGCGGGCGTCCTGCTGCTCCTGGTGGGTCTTATTGCCGTCCTTTACCTGCGCAAGCGAAGCATCGGGGGAGTCCGGCGGGGCCTGTTCGCCGGTTCCATCGTCACCCTGGTCCTGATCCTGGGCCTGGGGACGCTGGCGTTCCTGGGCTGGCAGCAGTTCTTTACCGAGTTCCACCGGATCTTCTTCGCCGACGGCACCTGGACCTTCAGCATGGATGACACCCTGATCCGGCTCTTCCCGGGCCAGTTCTGGATCGATGCCGGGATGGTGATCGCCGCCCTGGTGCTGCTGACGGCGCTCGTGACGCTCATCCTCACCTGGCCCACCCGCCGCAGGCGCGGCCTGGTGAAGGACGAACCGGCTCCCGCCCCAAGCCAGGAGTAACCAATCCAGGAGTAACGAGGCCCCGAGCAACCATGGCCGAGTAACCAGGCCAGGCCGGCGGTCCGGCCAGCTGGCTCCACCGCAGCCTGGCCGAAACCGGGGGTTCAGGCGTACAGCTTCGCGATCTCGTCGCCGTAGTCACGCACGACGGCGGCACGCTTCAGTTTGAGCGAAGGGGTCAGGTGTCCCGACTCCATGGTGAACTGGGCGTCAAGGAGCCTGAAGCTCCGGATGGACTCGGCTTTGGACACCAGCAGGTTGGCCTGGTCCACCGCACCCTGGACCGCCGCGACGACGTCCGGGTCCTTGACCGCGTCGCCGGCGGCCAGGGCGGGCAGGCCCAGTTCGGAGCGCCAGTTGTCCAGGC
This sequence comes from Pseudarthrobacter sp. L1SW, assembly GCF_020809045.1. NCBI lineage: Bacteria > Bacillati > Actinomycetota > Actinomycetes > Micrococcales > Micrococcaceae > Pseudarthrobacter > Pseudarthrobacter sp. L1SW. Next base: position 1,258,293 of record NZ_CP078079.1, read on the forward strand.
CCTCAGGGTCGAGGGTGACCAGCGCCGACACAAAGGGCTTCCCGTCGCCGACCACCACGGCATGGGCCACCAGCGGGTGTGAACGGATCTTTTCCTCGAGCGGACCCGGCGCCACGTTCTTGCCGCCCGCAGTGACCAGCAGGTCCTTCTTGCGGCCCGTGACGGTGAGGAACCCCTCCGGATCCAGTTCCCCGAGGTCGCCGGTCCGGAAAAACCCGTCAACAAAAGCCTCGGCGTTCGCGGCCCGGTTGGCGTGGTAGCCCTTGAAGACGCCGATCCCCTTGACCAGGATCTCACCGTCTTCCGCCACCCGGATGGTGGTGCCGGGGATGGGTATCCCCACCGAGCCCACCCGGGTCCGCGACGGTGTGTTGGCCGTGCACGGCGCCGTGGTTTCGGTCAGCCCGTAGCCTTCCAGCACCGGGATCCCTGCGCCGCGGAAGAAGTGGGCGTCCTCGAGGGCCAACGGACTGGCGCCGGATACCGTGTACCCCACCTGCCCGCCGAGGGCCTGGCGAAGGCGCGGATACAGCAGCCGGTCAAAGATTCCATGGCGGATCCGGCAGAGCAGCCCGGGTCCGCTGCCCTTCCCGCGGTTGCGCTTATCCTCTTCCTGGGAGAACTCGATGGCCGCGGCAGAGGCGGCCCGGAAGAGTCCGGCCTTGCCCGCGAGGGCCGCCTTGTGCGCGGCGGTGGCCCTGACTTTTTCGAAGATCCGGGGGACCACCAGCAGGAAAGTGGGCCGGAACGTGCCCAGGTCCTCAAGGAGCTGGGCGGCTCCCGGGGTATGGCCCAGGGTGGCGCCGGCGGCCAGGCACACTACCTGCACCGCGCGGGCCAGGACATGGGCCAGCGGCAGGAACATCAGGGTACGGGCCTGGTCCTGCAGCAGCAGCTCCGGAAGGAACGCCACGATGTTCTTCGCCACCAGCGCGAAGTTTCCATGCGTAATCTCGCACCCCTTGGGATTTCCCGTGGTGCCCGACGTGTACACCAGGGACGCGACGTCGTCCAGCCCGGCGCGGCTGCGGTGCCGCTCAAGCTCCGCGTCCGTAACCCCGGTGCCGGCAGCGGCGAGGCTGGCAAGGTCCGGTGCCTCGCCGTCGTAATCCATCCGCACCACGTTGACCAGCCGGTCCCTCAGCAGGAAGGACCCCTCCAGTACGCCGGTGACCAGGTCCACTGTGGCCCGGTCCCCGGCAAACACGCGGCGCACGCCGGCATCCTGGATGATCCACTCCACCTGGCGCGCGGAGGACGTCTCATAGATGGGCACTGTCACGCCGCCCGCGAACCAAATGGCGAAGTCGACCAGGGTCCATTCGTAGGAGGTGGGGGACATCACGGCCACGGCGTCGCCCGGTTCGATGCCGCCGGCGATCAGGCCCTTGGCCAGGGCGCTGACATCCTGCAGGAACTTGTGGGCAGTGACGTCCACCCAGCCGTTGGGCCCCTTCCTGCGGTACAGGGCATGGGCGGGGTTGGCCGCATGCTGCTCCAGCAGCAGGTCGGTCACGTTGCTGGCGGCGTCAAGCTCAACCAGCAGTTCGGTGCTCGCTTCTCTCACAGCAGGTCTCCGTTTCCGCTGCCACGCCGCGGCAGCGGCTCCGTCGGGGGTCTGATGCCATCCTGCCCTAGATCCAGGACGGCATCCACATCCGGACTTTCCAGTCCTCGTAGGGGATGACTTCGGCAGTCCAGATGGGGTAGAAGAAGGCTGACAGGAGGACGGCGGCGGCCACAAAAAGGGCAACCAGGTACAGGCCCGAGCGGCGGCGCCAGGGCGGGTCAGCGGCTTTGCCCAGGACGAGCCCCAGGCAGTACGCCAGAGCCAGGATGAGGAACGGTTCAAAGGACACCGCATAGAAGTAGAACATGGTCCGTTCGGGGTACAGGAACCACGGCAGGTATCCCGCGGCCACACCGGCGAGCACCGCCCCGGCGCGCCAGTCCCGGCGTCCGGCCCACCAGAACAGCACGACCACCAGGGATATCGCTGCACCCCACCAGATCAGGGGGTTTCCGACGGAGAGGATCGCAGAGGTGCATTTTTCCACTGCGCAGCCGGGCGTTCCTTGTTGCGGCGATTCGTAAAAGAACGACGTCGGCCTGCCGAGTACCAGCCAGCTCCAGGCGGATGCCTCATACGGGTGCTCCGAGCCGAGGCCCTGGTGGAACGTATAGGCCTCCTGGTGGTAGTGGGCCAGCGAACGGACAGAGTCCGGCAGCCAGCCCCACTCGGCGGAGGGGTTGGTCTCCGCCCACCGGCGGAAGTAGGCGTTGTCGGACCGGAACCAGCCGGTCCAGGCCGCCGCGTAGACCACGCCGGCCACCGGAACCATGCCCACGAACGCCGGGATACCGTCCTTGATGAGGCCGCCGCTGATCCAGCCGCGGATGCCTGCCACGCGCCGGGCGCTCAGGTCCCAGAGGACGGTAAGGAGTCCAAACCCGGCCAGGAAAAACAGGCCGGACCATTTGGTCCCAACGGCGAGCCCCAGGCAGACTCCTGCTGCCACCCGCCACCAGCGGACGCCCAGCCAAGGCCCGGAGAGCAGGTGGGCGGCGGTGGGGCGGCCGCCGTTTCCTGCGGCAGCCCGGGCCAGCCGGACCGCGAGCCGGCGCCGGCCGTCATCCCGGTCAAGCAGCAGGGCGCCAAACGCGGCGAGCACCCAGAACATCAGGAAGATGTCCAGCAGCGAGGTCCGGGACATCACCAGGTGGTGGCCGTCGACGGCCAGCAGAAGTCCCGCGGCGCCCGCCAGGGGGAGGGACCGGAACAGCTTCAGGGCGATCAGGGACAGCAGCAAGATAGACAGCGTTCCGGTCAGTGCGGCCGAGAAGCGCCAGCCAAAGGGGTTGTCCGGGCCGAAGAGCCACATCCCCGCGGTGATCATCCACTTGCCCACGGGCGGATGGACCACGTACTCGGGGGTCTCCAGCAGCACTCCCGGGTTTCCGGCGTTGAACGCATCGTTGGCCTTGTCCGGCCAGCTTCGTTCGTAGCCGCTGACCAGGTAGGAGTACGCGTCCTTCACATAGTACGTTTCGTCAAAGACCAGCTTGGGCGGGGCGTCAAGCCGGACAAACCGCAGGATTCCGCCGGCAAGGGCGGTCAGGACGGGAACCAGCAGGAGCCACAGCCGCAGCGACGGCGGATAGTCGCGCCATGTCTGGGCGCTTCCCAGGAGCCTGGCCGTGAGGGCTTCCACCGTGAACGCCTCGGCGGGGCGGCTGACCCACGGCCGCTTCGCGGTACTCCCCGGACTGCCCGGCGTCGTCCCTGTTCCACTGCCCGGTGCTGCGGGGGCGGCGTGTCCGGTCCCGCCCGGCCGCGTCGAGGTCTGCGTCACGAGCCCCATGCTACCGTTTGCGGCTGGCGGTCCCCCGCAGCAGTAGGCTGGTGGCGTGGACCCTAACCCCAGCACCCCTCCAGAATCCGGCCCGGCAACTGCAGGGCGCATCGTGCTTGCCGCTACTCCAATCGGTAACACCGGGGATGCTTCCGCAAGGCTGGTGGAGCTGCTGGGAACCGCTGACATCGTGGCCGCCGAGGACACCCGCCGCCTGCACCGCCTGGTCCAGAGCCTGGGCGTGACCGTGGCCGGACGCGTTATCAGCTACCACGAACACAATGAAGCTGCGAAGACCGCCGAACTGCTGGACCAGGTCCGGGCAGGGAGCACCCTGGTGATGGTTACCGACGCCGGCATGCCCTCGGTGTCAGACCCCGGGTTCCGGCTGGTGCAAGGTGCCGTGGCGGCGGGGCTCACGGTCACCGCCGTCCCTGGACCCTCAGCAGTCCTGACCGCCCTGGCGCTGTCCGGCCTGCCCACGGACCGCTTCTGCTTTGAAGGCTTCCTTCCGCGGAAGGCCGGGGAGAGGGCGTCGCGCCTGGCGGACCTTGCCGGGGAGCAACGGACCATGGTGTTCTTCGAGGCACCGCACCGGCTGGAGGCAATGCTCAGGGCACTGCGGGAACGGTTTGGGCCGGACCGGCCCGTTGCGGTGTGCCGCGAACTGACCAAAACGTATGAAGAAGTCATCCGTGGCACCCTCGGTGAACTTTTGGCCTGGGCGGAAAGCACTGAGATCAGGGGAGAGATCGCCGTTGTCCTTGGCGGGGCGCCCGAGCAGGCGGCAGGCACGCCGGAGGACCATGTGGCAGCGGTGAACGAACTCGTGGCCCAGGGCATCCGGCTCAAGGAGGCCGTGGCAGCCGTTGCGGAGGACGTCCGCGTGAGCAAAAGGGAGCTCTATTCGGCGGTGCTGGCGGCCCGCTGAGGTCCCCGCACGGGCGGCTGCCGGCTGTGCAGCTGCACAGCACCAGCGCGGCCCGGCAGTGCGCAACGGCGTAGACCAGCGTGAAGCCGCCGCAGTAGTCTGGCAGTAATCCAGCCTGTATGGCCCCGGTCACTCCGGCCGCTGCCGAAGGGCTGCACCAACCCTACTGACGAGGGAGTCATCGTGACTGTCACTGCACAGCCGGCCGTTTCCGCAGACCGCGAAAGCGCCCTTCTGGCCTCTGTCCCCACTGGCCTGCTCATCAACGGCGAATGGCGCGACGCCGTCTCCGGGAAGACCTTCGACGTCGAAGATCCCGCCACGGGGAAAGTGCTGCTGAGCCTCGCCGACGCCGGACCCGAGGACGGTGCCGCAGCCCTGGACGCCGCCGCAGCCGCGCAGGAGTCGTGGGCCAAGGTTCCTCCCCGCGAGCGGGGCGAAATCCTCCGGCGGGCCTTCGAACTGGTGACCGCGCGCGCCGAGGACTTCGCGCTGCTGATGACCATGGAAATGGGCAAGCCGCTGGCCGAAGCCCGCGGCGAGGTCACTTACGGCGCCGAGTTCCTGCGCTGGTTCTCGGAGGAAGCCGTCCGTGCCTTCGGCCGCTACTCCGTGTCTCCGGATGGCAAGTCGCGCCTGCTGGTGACCAAGAAGCCGGTGGGACCCTGCCTGCTGATCACGCCCTGGAACTTCCCGCTGGCCATGGCCACCCGCAAGATCGCCCCTGCCGTCGCCGCCGGCTGCACCATGGTCCTCAAGTCGGCGAACCTCACCCCGCTGACCTCCCAGTTGTTCGCCGCCGTCATGATGGAAGCGGGCCTGCCGGCCGGCGTCCTGAATGTCATCCCCACCTCAACGGCAGGTGCCACTACCGGGCCGCTGATCAAGGACTCCCGGCTGCGGAAACTCTCGTTCACCGGGTCCACGGAGGTGGGCCGCCGGCTTCTCGCCGACGCCTCCGGAACAGTCCTCCGCACCTCCATGGAGCTTGGCGGCAACGCACCCTTCATTGTCTTCGAGGACGCAGACCTGGATGCCGCCGTCGCAGGGGCGATGCTCGCCAAGCTGCGCAACATGGGCGAGGCCTGCACGGCAGCGAACCGCTTTATCGTGCACGAGTCCATCGCCGCCGGGTTCGCGGAAAAATTCGCGGCGAAGATGAAGGAAATGACCACCGCCCGCGGCACCGAGCCAGAGTCCAAGGTGGGCCCGCTGATCGACGCCAAGAGCCGGGACAAGGTCCATGAACTCGTCTCCGACGCCGTTGCCTCCGGCGCCAAGGCCGTCCTGGGCGGCGGGCCCGTGGAGGGTCCGGGCTACTTCTACCAGCCCACCATCCTTTCCGGTGTCGCCGAAGGCACGCGCATCCTTTCAGAGGAGATCTTCGGCCCCGTGGCACCGATCATCACGTTCAGCAGCGAGGATGACGCCGTCCGCCTGGCCAACAACACCGAATACGGCCTGGTGGCTTACGTCTTCACCAAGGACCTGAACCGCGGCATCCGGATGGGTGAGCGGCTCGAGACCGGCATGCTGGGCCTGAACGCCGGCGTCATCTCGAACGCCGCTGCCCCGTTCGGCGGGGTCAAGCAGTCCGGCCTGGGGCGTGAAGGCGGCCTTGAAGGCATCGAGGAGTACCTCTACACGCAGTACATCGGAATCGCCGACCCCTACGCCGGCTAACGCCCTCCACTGGTAGCGGGTCAGCCCCCGCTTCGCCGGTGGACGCCGTCGTGCGGTCCTTGCCTGGAATGAACAGGCCAGGAGCGCGCGGCGGCTTTTGCCGTCTTGGCCAGGACGCGGCCTGTGGCGCGGAACGGGGCGGTGAGAAAGCGCCCCAGCGCGTGCATGACCGACGGCGGGATCCACGCCGCCTGCAGCCGCCGCCTGAACGGGGCGTTGGCGCGCAGTGTTTCTTCCACGGCCGCCACCTCGGCCGCTATGGTTGCCCCGCCACGGGCGACGCTGGACTTTGCACCGCCGGCTTCCTGTTCAGGGACGGGGCGGGGCGGGCGGCCGTAGCTGTGGCGTTCGAAGTCTTCCGTGAGCGCAACGGCTGCCTGGTGCGCGGGCCGGTCCAGGCCTTCCGGGTCGCCCAGCAGTGTGCCGCGGAGCCGCGCCGAATAGGCCCGGGGTGTCTCGCTGGCGCCGGGTCGCAGCCCGTAGTCTGTGCCGAGGTCCAGCAATTCGCGCCATCCCAGGGGCACAGCCTTGCCCGGGTCCTGGGGCCGGAGCCGCCTTGCCCGGATGCCCGCCCGCACCAGCCGGGGGGCGGCCACAAGGAGCACCGCTCCCAGGAGGCCGCCGGCGCCCAGCAGCCACGGCAGGAGCAGGAAGCCAGTATCGGTGCTTCCGCCGCCACCGCCCGGGGCGGGCAGCGGGGCGGCGCTCGGCGCGGGAAGGGGAGTGGGAGTGGCGCCCGGGATCAGGTCCTGGTTGTTGTCCAGTGCGTCGGGGGCCGCAGAGACCGATGATTCCGTAGCGTACTCGGGAACCACACCGCGGGAAGGCGTGGGCTCGAAGGGCACCCAGCCGAGCCCCTGGAAGTAAAGTTCCGGCCAGGCGTGGGCATCGCGTGCGTCCACCTCATATTCCGGCAGTGCTCCCTGCCCGGCCACGGTCACGGTGGCGCCGGTGAGCCTGCCGGGGGCGTACCCTACGGCGATCCGGCTGGGGATCCCTTCCAGCCTTGCCATGACGGCCATGGCGGACGCGTAATGGATGCAGTATCCGCTCTTCTGCTGCAGGAAGTCAGCCAGCACCGAGAGCCCGTTGCCGTCGTAGCCGCCCTGCACCGGAGACTGCAGGGAGTAGGTGAACTCGGCCGAGCGCAGGTACTTCTGGATTGCCATCGCCTTCTGGTAGGGCGTGCCTGTCCCGGCCACGGCATCTGCAGTGGTGCGGACGATCTGGGGAACGTTGCCCGGGATCCGGGTAAAGTCCTCCGGGATGCCCTGGACGGCTGCCGAGGATTGCGCCAGGAGCCCGGCCGTCAGTTTCGGCACGGAGGACGTGACCAGGTACTCCTGCCTCCGTGACGTTGTGGTGTCGGACCCCTTGATGCTCAAGGTGGCCGGGTCCCAGGTCCACCGGCCGCTAAGCCCGCGGACCGTTTCGGGGGCATAGGGCGCAGGAAGGTAGGGGCTGTTGAAGCTGCCGGCGTCGATGGCCGTGACCAGCCGGAGCTGTTCGTCGGCAAGGACCGGATAACCGGGGTCGATCCGGCCGCCCATCGGCAGGCGGGAGGCGTCACGGTCGTCCGGGCCCCAGGAGTCGCCGTCGAAATTGTCCACGGTGACGGAGCGAAGGTACAGCGGCATGGATGCATTGGTGGCGTAGGTGATCCGTCCGCTTCCGTCAGGGGTGCGCAGGCTGTTGCCCAGCGTGATCATGGGGTTCAGCCCGGTTGACGTGCCCCACGGATTGAGGCGGGACCCCTGCGGAAAGGTGCCCTGGTCAAAGCCGGGAATGGCTAGGGGCACCACCAGGGTCGCAGCGAGTGCAACGGACCCGGTGAGCAGGGCGCGCCGCAGGTGTCCCGGGCTCCGGGAAGCATCGGTCTGGAACCGGGCGTCGGGGGCGAAATACTGGCTGCAGCCAAGGATCATCAGGTATCCGGCCACTGTGGCGGCGAATCCCCACAAGCCCACGCTCTGCGGCTTGATCATCGCAGGCACCACGAGGATGGCCAGCAGCCCCACCCCTGTAGCAGCCGGCATGCCGAGCGGCAGCGCAAGGGCATCCACCAGGATGACCGCCAGGCCCAGGACCGCGCAGACAACCATGACTATGCCTACGTTTGGTGCCACAGGGGCGGTCTCGGACAGGACGGTCTCGCTGGCGCGCCGGATCAGGCGGTCCAGTTCGCCAAAGCTGCCCCCGGTGGGGAAAACCCCGGCGAAGCTCGAACTGCGGAAAAAGGTCAGCGTCAGGATGGCACCCAGGGAGAGGAAACCGCCTGCCGTCACCAGCAGTGGCTGGGCGCGCAGGGACCGGAGGGCAGCCAGGGTGAAGCTGACCACCAGGACGGTGGTCAGTACGGGCCAGTACCAGCCCCAGCCCCGAAGCACTCCATTCAGCGAGAGAGCGGCGCCGCAGACGGCCAGGGCAATAGCACCGGCCATGGCCCAGGGATAAGCGCCAACGCGGGGCCGTACGGCGGGCTCTTCCCCCTGGGTCCCGGACGGCCGTCCCGTTCCATGCTTGCGGGCCGGTGCCATGGTCACAGGGCCACCCCCGTCCCGCGGCGAACGTCCGTGGTCGGGGCGGGTATGGCCAGTTCCTGGTCGAACTGGCTCCACGCCGCCGCAACAGGAACCGAGGGGGCAATGGCTACAGCCCGCCAGCCTCCCTGGCGAAGCACCTCCAGGACGTCCGCATACTCTGCCGGCTTTTCGGTGGCGATGATGGCAAAAGCATTGGTGGCATAGCCCGCCGCCGGGGCCAGGGCAAGGGCCTCCATGCGCGAAATGGATCCCAGGACCGCGATCACGGGACCCCGCATACGGTGCGCGGACAGCTTGTCCATGAGGACGTCGTCGAAGGCTTCCGGCCCCGGGTCATGGGAGGTGCGGTCGCCGTTGGCCGCCTTGCCCGCCCAGCCGCGAAGGACATCGTCGCGGCGGGCGTGGTGGGATCCGGTCAGGTGGATGGCGGCAAGGCTTTCCCCGATGGACTGGAGCCCGGCACCACCGCTGTACTCCTCCGCCTCAGGTTCGGGGGCGGACGGCGAGTGCAGGAAGGCCGGCCCGCCCGCGGTGTCCAGCAGGCGCAGGGCGTAGTTTCGCTCCGCCAGGTGCGCACTGATCGACATGACCGCCACGACGCTCCATTCAAAGGCCGCGCTGCTGGCCACCGGATGCCCGTCCGGGCCCTCCTGCCCGGCAGGACCTGCACCGGAGCCGCCGGAGAATGCACCGTGCCGGTGGTCCATGATGATGGTTGCTTCGGGAGTGGTGACCGACTCCTCCTGCCGCACCATGAGGTCACCATGGCGTGCAGTGGCGGCCCAGTGCACCCGCCGCATCGGGTCCCCGTGCCGGTACTCGCGGGTCATGACGTCGTCGTCGCTGGGATTGGCCCGGATCCGGGTGGCCGTGATGCCGTCGTTGCCCCGGGCACCGGCCAGCCCCGTCAAGGGAAGCACGACGGCGGCGGGCGTCACGGTGAGGACGTCGCCGTCGTCTATCGCCTGGCGATGCAGCGATAGGCCGAACGGGTCCGTGAACTCCGCCGTGACCGGGCCAATGAGGAACTGTCCGCGCCGGGCTGACCGCAAGTGGTACTCGTACCGGCTGATGCCGCCGGTGGCGGACCGGGAAGGGAACCGGAAGGCAGGCGACTCGCCCAGGCGGGCCGGCAGCCGCTCCTCCATGGTGGCCCTGCCGCTGCCGGTTCCCGTCCTTGCCACCGCGAGCCGCACGGTTGTGGACGCGGACGTTTCCACGGGGGAGGGGTTGAACTCGCGGTACACCTTGAACCGGGGCTTCACCAGCCGGATTCCGGCCAGGGAAACCAGGGGAAGGACAATGAGGAGCACGCTCAAGGTCAGCAGGTCCCGGCGGCCCATGATGTACGCGGCCCCGAGGGCAATGCCGCCGGCGCAGATCATGCCCCAGCCGCGTGTGGTGAAGAGGTGCCGGGGCACCCGGTCCAGCAGCGCCATGGCAGCCGCCTAGTGGTTCCTGCCCAGGCCGGTGACCGGGGCAGCCGTCCTGCCGGCGGACCCGGGAGCCCTGGTGCCGGCTCCCGCGGTCCCGGGCGTGACGGGAAGGCGGGACAGGATCCCCCTCAGGACACTGTGTGGGGTTTCGCCGGCGCCCGCAGCCTTGCGGTCCAGGATGATCCGGTGTGCCAGGACGGCTTCGGCGACGTGGACGACGTCGTCCGGCAGGACGAAGTCGCGCCCGTCGAGGGCTGCGGTGGCCTTCGCCGCGCGCAGCAGCTGCAGCATGGACCGGGGGCTGGCGCCCAGCCGCAGCAGTGGGCTTTCCCTGGTGGCCCTGCCCACGGACACGGTGTACTCCTTGACCGCCTGGGACACGTAAACCTGCTGGACGGTGGTGACCATGGCGGCCACCTCTGCGGCGGTGACAACGGCAGAGACCTTGGCCAGGGGGGAGGTGGCCTGGTGCGTTTCGAGCATCTCGATCTCGGCGTCCTTGTCCGGGTATCCCATGGAGATCCTGGCCATGAAACGGTCCCGCTGGGCCTCCGGCAGCGGGTAGGTCCCTTCCATTTCGATGGGGTTCTGGGTGGCGACCACCATAAACGGCTCGTCGAGCCGGTACGAGTTGCCGTCCACCGTCACCTGGTGCTCTTCCATGCATTCGAGCAGCGCGGACTGGGTTTTGGCCGAGGCGCGGTTGATTTCGTCGCCGATGACTATGTTGGCGAAGACAGCGCCCGGGCGGAACTCAAACTGCCGGGTGGACTGGTTGTAGATGGACACACCCGTCACGTCGGACGGCAGCAGGTCCGGGGTGAACTGGATCCGGTTGACGGTGCAGTCGATGGTGCGCGCCAGCGTCTTGGCGAGGAGTGTTTTACCCACCCCAGGGACATCCTCCAGCAGGAGGTGCCCCTGGGCCAGCAGCACGGTCAGCGCCAGTTTGGCGGCGTCGGATTTCCCATCGATGACAGTGTTAACGGACGTGAGGATGCGCTGGCTCGCCGCGTGGAAGGAAGCAGCGTCCATGGCTGCGGGGCGGTGGCCGTTCAAATGGCTGACGGGGTCCGCGATGCCCGCCAGGTTCCGGTTCACAGCGCTCACATCGTTGGCAATGCGTCGGTGGGGTTCCATCGGCAACCTTTCAGCCCGGGTTCACCTGGACGGGACAGCAAGCCTGCCTTCGCCCGTCGGGTGGGCGTTCGCATGTCTTCGTACCAGACTACTAACACAACTGCCACGGCAGACAGAGAGTTCCGACAAATATGCGGCACCATCCGCGGCTAGGCTGGACGGATGTGCACTTCGCTTCCTCCCGCCGCCTACCAGGACCCTGCAACGGCAGGCGCACCGGAACCGGGGAGTTCGCGGCAAAAGGCGTTTCCGCCAGCCCCGGAACCCCTGCCGGTGCCCGTTATGGACAACCACACCCACCTTGACTTCCCGGATGGACACGCCCCTGTCGGGGTGAAGGCGGCGATGGATGCGGCCGCGGCTGTGGGCGTCCAGGGGGCAGTGCAGGTGGGCTGCGACCTTGAATCGTCCCGCTTCACTGTCCGGGCGGTGGACCTGGACGAACGGCTGCTGGGGGCGGTGGCGCTGCATCCCAACGACGCCCCCCGCTACGCCGCCCGGGGCCAACTGGAAGAAGCGCTCGCAGAGATTGAGCAGCTCGCCTCCCACCCCCGCATCCGGGCGATCGGGGAGACCGGACTCGATTTTTACCGCACCGAGGGGGAGGGGCTGGCGCATCAGCGGTACTCCTTCCGGCGCCATATCGACATCGCCAAGCGCCTGGACCTCACGCTCCAGATCCACGACCGGGACGCGCATGACGACGTCGTCCAGGTACTAAGGGAAGAAGGCGCACCCGGGCGGGTGGTCTTCCACTGTTTCTCCGGTGATGAAGGGCTGGCGAGGATCTGCAACGAGGAAGGGTGGTGGATGTCCTTCGCAGGTACGTTGACCTTCCGGAACGCGGCGAATCTACGCCGGGCCCTCGCCGCTGCGGACCCCGGCCTGGTCCTGGTGGAAACCGATGCGCCGTTCCTTACGCCGCATCCCCACCGCGGGAGGCCGAACGCCAGTTACATGGTCCCTTACACGGTCCGGGCCATGGCCGAATTGACAGGAACAGACCTTGCGGAGCTGTGCGCCGTAATCGGGGAAAATACCGTGCGGGCATACGGAACTTGGGACTAAGCCGACGTTGGCCAGGCGTTACCATCTAGATACCCGGTATGCAGAATTGTTGGCTGGTTTATAACGCTACGGTTACAGTGGACAAATATTAGCCGGGGTCGGGGAAGGCCAGCGGGTAATTCACTTCTTTCTGCAGCAGGCTGCCGGGCGTTGCCCCGGCCTGCGCGTTGAGCGGAGTTTTTGGCGGTGCAACGGTGCCCGGACTGCCCTTCACGGCGGTACCGGGCATTTTATTGCGCGTTTCCCCGTGCCCGGATGGACCTAAAGTTACGGGCAATCGTGATCAAGTTCTTTACGTCGGACGGCAAGTTCAGCTTCGTCAAGGTTGGCGCGCAACTGCTGGTGCTCTGCGCACTGGTGGTGGGCCTAGTAGCCTTCGTCGGCAATAACAAGACCATCACACTCAATGTTGACGGCAAGGTCTCGTCCGTGCAGACGTTCGGCGGAACGGTTGGCCAGGTGGTCAAGAGCGCCAATCTGGAACTCAACCCTGCGGACCGTGTGTCCCCTGCCGTCGATGCGTCGGTCCAGAACGGCACGGTCATCAACGTCAACAAGGCCAAAGAAGTCAAGGTGAGCCTCGATGGCGCCGAGAAAACGGTGAACACCACGGCCCAGGACGTCGCGGGCCTGGTCACTGAACTTGGTGTGGCCAGTGCGTCCTCGGTTTCCGTCCCCAAGGATGCCCAGCTTTCCGTTGCCGGATCCTACGTTTCCATCTCCACCCCCAAGAGCGTCAGCATTGTTGCCGACGGCAAGGTGGACACTGCCACCACCACCGCCGGCACCGTGGGCAAGGTCCTCGAAGATGCCGGCCTGACACTTGGTGCCAACGACCGCACCTCGCAGCCGGCCAACGCGCACGTGGTGAACAACATGGTGATCAAGGTCTCCCGCGTGGACAACAGCCAGACCGCGGTGACCAGCGAGGCCGTCCCCTTCGAGACGGTTGCCAGTGAGAGCGCTGAACTGCTTAAGGGCGAAAAGGAAGTTACCCAGAAGGGTGCCGCCGGCAAGCTGGAGAAGACCTTCAAGCTGGTCATGGTGGACGGCCGCGAAGCCTCCCGCACCCTGGTGTCGGAGACTGTTTCGGTCCAGCCCGTGGCTGAGAAGGTCACCGTGGGCACCAAGCCCAAGCCCGTTGCGCAGGCTGGCCCCGCAGCCGCAGGAACCAACACCGGCGCAGCTGCTCCGGCAATGATGAACGAAGCCATGTGGGACAAGATTGCCCAGTGCGAGTCCGGTGGAAACTGGAGCATCAACAGCGGCAACGGCTACTACGGCGGCCTGCAGTTCGACATCCGGACCTGGATTGGCTCCGGCGGCGGCGCGTACGCCCCCAACGCCAGCCTGGCCACCAAGGCCCAGCAGATCGACATCGCCAACCGCGTCTACGCCCAGCGCGGCCTGCAGCCCTGGGGTTGCGGCTGGGCTGCCACCAGCTGACCAACGTCTTTGCCCGCCCGCCAGGGCGCTGCGGCCGGTCCCGGATACGCGGGCCCGGCCGCAGCCGTTTAACCGGGCGGCTTTCGGGTCAGATTCCTCCGGCCCGGTTTCTCGTTGGCAGTTTCTCCGTGCCTGCTTCGCCCTGCCTGTTTCGCCCTGGTTGTTCTCCCGGCGGGGCCCGATATGCCGCGCGGGATAGGATACCTAGGTGACTGAACCGATCCCCGCGCCCGCACCGCTGTTCGGTGCATCCGACATTCGCCGGCTCGCGGAGGAGATCGGCGTCCGCCCCACCAAGACCCTCGGCCAGAACTTCGTCATCGACGGCAACACCATCCGCAGGATCGTCGCCGCCGCGGACGTGCGCCCGGACGAGACCGTGCTGGAGGTGGGACCGGGACTGGGATCCCTGACCCTCGGACTGCTCGATGCCGCGGCCTCGGTGGTGGCAGTTGAAATTGACCCGGTGCTCGCCGCCAAACTGCCGGAAACAGTTAAGGAGTGGCGCCCGGCCGCCGCGGGGTCCTTCCACCTTGTGCACGCCGATGCCATGAAGGTCACGGAGCTGCCGGTGCAGCCCACCGCGCTGGTGGCCAACCTGCCGTATAACGTCGCCGTTCCTGTGGTGCTGCACCTCCTCCAGCACTTCCCCAGCCTCCAGCACGGGCTGGTGATGGTCCAGGACGAGGTTGCGGACCGGCTGGCCGCAGGCCCGGGTTCCAAAACCTACGGTGTTCCGTCGGTCAAGGCCGCCTGGTACAGCCAGATGCGCAAAGCCGGAGTGATCGGCATGAACGTTTTCTGGCCGGCCCCCAAAATCCATTCGGGTCTGGTGGCCTTCACCCGGCGCGAGCCCCCGGTCACCACAGCCACCAGGGAACAGGTCTTCGCCGTGGTGGACGCCGCCTTCGCCCAGCGGCGCAAGACCTTGAGGGCCGCCCTGGCCGGTTGGGCCGGCGGGGCGCCGGAAGCAGAGCGCTGCCTCGTCGCGGCCGGCGTCGACCCCACCGCCAGGGGCGAGGTCATCGGCATCGAAGCCTTCGCGAAAATCGCGGAAGCCAAGCAGGCGCTGGCATGAGCGCCCTGGCGGGACGGTTCGCTGCCAGGACTGTCCGCGTCAAAGCCCCCGGGAAGGTGAACGTCTCACTGGAAGTGGGGCCGCTGCGTCCGGACGGCTACCACTCGGTCGCCAGCGTCTACCTGGCGGTTTCCCTCTACGAGGAAGTGGCCGCCACCAGCACGGAGGCGCCCGGGATTACCATCAGCCTCAGCCCCGCCAGCACGGTGGACCTGGATGCCGCAGACATCCCGCTCGACGGAAGCAACCTTGCCCACAAGGCAGCCGCGATCATGGCGGACGTCTCCGAGCACACCACCGGAGTCCACCTGGAAATCACCAAGCGCGTGCCTGTGGCCGGAGGCATGGGCGGCGGATCGGCCGATGCTGCCGCAACCCTGCTGGCATGCGACGCCCTCTGGAACAGTGGGCTGTCCCGGGAAGAGCTGGCGCACCTGGCAGCCGAGCTGGGTGCCGACGTCCCCTTTTCCCTCCTCGGCGGCACAGCCGTTGGCCTGGGCGTTGGCGACGAGCTCTCGCCGGCGCTGGCCAAAGCGCAGACCCACTGGGTTTTAGTAACCGCAGACTACGGACTCCCCACGCCCGAGGTGTACCGAACCCTTGACCGCCTCCGGGAAGCGGCCGGCATCAACGCCGCCGAACCCACCGGGGTGGACCCGAAGATCCTTACCGCCTTGCGCGGGGGTGACGCCGAAGCGCTGAGCCGCGTCCTGGTCAACGACCTTCAGAGGGCGTCCATTGAACTGGCGCCCGCCCTGCGCGATACGCTGGGTATCGGAGAATCGCACGGAGCTATTGCGGGCATCGTCTCCGGATCGGGGCCAACGGTGGCCCTGCTGGCTGATGATTCGGTGGCCGCTGAAGGCCTGGCCACGGATCTGCGGCACTACGGCTTGACGGCCCTCGCCGTCCACGGCCCGGTCCCGGGGGCGCGCATCATTTCCGACACCCTCCTCTAAAACTCCAGTCTTTACCTGAAGCAGAAAGCAGTTCCTTTTGGCACACCTTCTTGGCGGCGAGAACCTCACGGTCTCCTACGCAACCCGAACCGTCCTTGACGGCATCACCCTGGGGCTCGAAGAGGGTGACAGGATCGGCATGGTGGGGCGCAACGGCGATGGTAAATCCACCCTGATGCGGTTGCTGGCCTTGCGCTCCACTCCGGATTCGGGCCGCGTCACCAAGCGCGGCGACGTCAACGTGGGCTACCTGGACCAAAGCGACGTGCTCGACGGCGACCTGACGGTAGGCGCGGCGATCGTGGGGGACCAGGCGGATTACGAGTGGGCGAGGAATCCGCAGATCCGCGAGATCATGGGCGGGCTGGTGTCCGACGTCGATTGGCATGCCAACGTCCACGCGCTCTCCGGCGGCCAGAAGCGGCGAGTGGCGCTGGCCAAGCTGCTGATCGAGGACCACGACGTCATCATGCTGGACGAGCCCACTAACCACCTGGACGTGGAGGGTGTGGCCTGGCTTTCGCGCCACCTGAAGACGCGCTGGCGGGCCAACCAGGGCGCCTTCCTGGTGGTGACCCACGACCGGTGGTTCCTCGACGAAGTCTGCAATAAGACCTGGGAAGTCCACGACGGGATCGTTGACCCCTTTGAAGGCGGTTATGCCGCATACGTGCTGGCCCGTGCCGAGCGGGACCGTATGGCGTCGGTTGTTGAGGGCAAGCGCCAGCAACTGGTGAAGAAGGAACTCGCCTGGCTCCGCCGCGGTGCACCGGCGCGGACGGCAAAGCCGAAGTTCAGGATCGAGGCCGCCAACGCCCTCATCGCCGACGTGCCTGAGCCCCGGGACTCCATGGCCCTCAGCAAGATGGCCACGGCGCGCCAGGGCAAGGACGTGCTGGACCTGGAGAATGTTTCCCTCGACTTCCAGGGCGCCGACGACGGGCGGAAGCTCTTCGACAACATCACCCTGCGCCTTGCCCCCGGCGAACGCCTGGGGCTGGTGGGCGTCAACGGTGCCGGCAAGACCACGCTCCTGAAGCTCCTCAACGGTGAGATCACGCCGGACGCCGGCAAGGTCAAGCGGGGCAAGACCGTGGTTACCGCTGTCCTGACCCAGGAGGTCAAGGAACTCGACGACGTCAAGGACCTCCGCGTCATCGAAGTGATTGAGCGGGAGAAGCGGTCCTTCAACGTGGGCGGCAAGGAATTCAGTGCCGGCCAGCTGGTGGAACAGCTGGGCTTCACCAACGAGAAGCAGTGGACCCCGGTCAAGGACCTGTCCGGTGGCGAACGCCGCCGGCTCCAGCTCCTCCGGCTGCTGGTTGGCGAACCCAACGTGCTGATGCTGGACGAACCCACCAACGACCTTGACACCGACACCCTCGCCGCCGTCGAGGACGTCCTGGACGGCTGGCCCGGAACGCTGGTGGTGGTCAGCCATGACCGCTACCTGCTGGAAAGGGTCACCGACCACCAGATGGCACTCCTCGGCGACGGCAAGCTCCGCGGCCTGCCCGGCGGCGTGGACCAGTACCTCGAGCTGCGCGAATCAGCGCTGGCCGGATCCACCGTCACCGGCGGCGGCAACCCCGCCACCAGCGCCGGCAGCAGCCCCGCAGCCCCCGCCGGCGCCTCAGAAGCAGAGAAGCGCGACGCGCGGAAGGCCCTCAACAGGATCGAACGGCAGATCAAGAAGCTGGACCAGCTGGAAAAGAAGCTTCACGACGACATGGTCAAGAGCACGGAGAAGTCCGACTTCGACGCCCTGGCAGAACAGAACAAGCAGCTCAAGGACCTGGCCGACGAAAAGGACGCCCTGGAACTCGAATGGCTGGAGTCCTCGGAACTCCTGGGCGACTGACCCTCACAAGCGGGGAAGGGGGTTATCCGGCAGCATGCGTCAGAGGCGAGGAACGAGCCAGCATGCAGAGGATGACCCCCTTCGCCGCGGACGGAACCACGGCGAGGCCTAGAGTTCAGACTGCAGTTCCGGGTCCTTTTTGAGGCCGGTCAGGCCGTTCCAGGCGAGGTTGACCAGGTGGGCGGCCACCGTGTGCTTGTCGGGCTGGCGGGAGTCCTGCCACCATTGGCCGGTCATGGCCACCATGCCAACGAGCATTTGGGCGTACATGGCGCCGTCCCGCGCGCTGAAGCCGCGGCGGTCGAACTCGTCGGAGAGGATGTGCTCCACCTTCGCGGTCACGTGCGAGAGCAGCGTGGAGAAGGCGCCTTCCGGCTGCGACGGCGGCGCGTCCCGCATCAGGATCCGGAAGCCTTCCGTGCGCTCCTCGATGTAGGTGAGCAGGGCCAGGGCGGCACGTTCCACCAGGACGCGCGGCTTCGCTTCCTCGGTAAGGGCAGCGTTGATCGAGTCCAGGAGGAGCCGGAACTCGTGGTCCACCACCTGGGTGTACAGGCCCTCCTTGGAGCCGAAGTGTTCGTAGATGACAGGTTTGGACACTCCGGCGCAGGCCGCAATTTCTTCGATGGTGGTGCCGTCGAGCCCCCGGACAGCGAAGAGGCCGCGTCCGACGTCGATCAGCTGGCTCCGCCGCTGAAGTCCGGTCATCCGTCTCCGCGGGGGGTTGTTGCTCACCGTTCCATCATGCACTAAGCGTTCCCGGCGGAATTCGCGGCGCTCGGGCCGCACCGGGAAAGCGGAGGGGCGGGACGGGAACGGGGGATGAACGGTCCGTGTCGCGCGGCGCCCCGAACCCGTGGCAAAATAACTACTTGTGCCCGGCCGCGCGCCAGGGCATGGTCCGCTCTGGTGTAATGGCAGCACCCCGGCCTTTGGAGCCGTGGAGTATAGGTTCGAATCCTATGGGCGGAACTGCTGTGCGAGGAGCGTTCAGTAGGATGACATACGGTGCCGCCCGCAAATCTGGCCGGATACCGTAAGCGCCAAGCGTAACCAAGCAAGGAGAGCCCGTACGTGATCCCCGAGAATACCGGCCCGGCCGCAGTAATCGTCCTGGCGGCAGGCGCCGGTACGCGGATGAAGTCGCGTACCCCCAAGATCCTCCATGAGATCGGCGGCCGGTCCATGGTGGGCCACGCCTTGCTGGCCGCCCGCAGCGTCAACCCCAGGCAGCTGGCCATCGTGGTCCGCCACGAACGCGACCTGGTGGCACGCCACGTCGCCGAACTGGACCCTGCGGCCCTGATCGTGGACCAGGACGACATTCCCGGTACGGGCCGGGCAGTGGAAGTGGCCCTGCAGGCCCTGGACGCGGAAGAGGACCTTACGGGCACCGTGGTGGTCACCTACGGCGACGTGCCCCTGCTCTCCGGCGAACTGCTCGCGGAACTGGTTGCCACGCACCAGCGCGAGGCCAACGCCGTGACTGTGCTGACCGCCGATCTTGACGATGCCACCGGCTACGGCCGGATCCTTCGCGGTGAGGACGGCACCGTCACGGGCATCCGGGAGCACAAGGACGCTTCCGACGCCGAACGCCTGATCCGTGAGGTCAACTCCGGCATTTATGCCTTTGACGCCGCCGTACTCCGGGACGCACTCACCCACGTCACCACCGACAACTCGCAGGGCGAGAAATACCTCACTGATGTGCTCGGACTCGCACGGAAGGCAGGCGGCCGCGTTGCCGCCGTCGTCACCGCGGACCGCTGGCAGGTGGAAGGCGCCAACGACCGCGTCCAGCTTTCCGCCCTCGGCGCAGAACTGAACCGCCGCACCGTTGAGGCCTGGATGCGCGCCGGCGTCACGGTAGTGGACCCCGCCACCACCTGGATCGACTCGTCCGTAACCCTGGACGAGGACGTCCGGATCCTTCCCAACACCCAACTGCACGGCGACACCACCGTGGCGAGGGACGCCGTCGTCGGCCCCGACACCACCCTGACGGATGTCGCCATCGGCGAGGGCGCAAAGGTCACCCGCACCCACGGATCCGGCGCCATCATCGGTGCGGGCGCCGCCGTCGGGCCCTTCACCTACCTGCGTCCGGGCACTGTCCTGGGGGATACCGGCAAGATCGGTGCCTTCTACGAAACCAAGAACGTGACCATTGGGCGCGGCTCCAAGCTGTCACACCTCGGATATGCCGGCGATGCCGAAATCGGCGAGGACACCAACATCGGCTGCGGCAACATCACGGCAAATTACGACGGCGAGAAGAAGCACCGAACGGTCATCGGCTCGGGTGTCCGGACAGGTTCCAACACGGTGTTCGTTGCCCCGGTCACCGTGGGGGACGGGGCCTACAGCGGCGCCGGCGCCGTGATCCGCAAGGACGTGCCGGCGGGAGCGCTCGCGGTGACCGTTGCCGTCCAGCGCAATGCCGAGGGATGGGTCGCGGCCAACCGCCCGGGGACCCGCTCCGCTGAACTGGCCCAGGCGGCCACCACAGATTCCTCAAGTACCCCGGCACCTACAGAAGAGGGCAAGTAACCATGAGCGAAATTACGGCGCGCGGCGAGAAGAAACTGGTGCTCGCAACCGGCCGGGCCCACCCGGAGCTGGCCAAGGAGATCGCCAAGGAACTGGGTACGGACCTGTTGCCGGTGGACGCCTATGACTTCGCCAACGGTGAGATCTATGTACGTGCCGGTGAAAGCGTCCGCGGCACGGACGCCTTCGTCATCCAGGCCCATCCCGCGCCGCTGAACAATTGGCTGATGGAACAGCTGATCATGATTGATTCGCTGAAGCGTGCCTCCGCCAAGCGGATCACGGTGGTGTCGCCGTTCTACCCTTACGCCCGCCAGGACAAGAAGGGCCGGGGCCGGGAGCCCATCTCCGCCCGCCTTGTGGCTGACCTGTACAAGACCGCCGGCGCGGACCGCATCATGAGCGTGGACCTGCACACCTCGCAGATCCAGGGTTTCTTCGACGGCCCGGTGGACCACCTCATGGCCATCCCGCTCCTCGCTGACTACATCCGCACCCGGGTTGCCGCCGAAAACGTCACCGTCGTTTCCCCGGACACCGGACGCGTCCGGGTCGCGGAGCAGTGGGCCGAGCGCCTGGGCGGGGCGCCGCTCGCCTTTGTGCACAAGAGCCGCGACCTGACCGTGCCGAACCAGGCTGTATCCAAGACCGTGGTGGGCCAGATCGAGGGGCGCACCTGCGTCCTGATCGACGACATGATCGACACCGGCGGGACCATTTCGGGCGCCGTGCAGGTGCTGAAAAACGCAGGGGCCAAGGATGTCATCATCGCCGCAACCCACGCCGTCTTCTCCGATCCCGCCGCCAAGCGCCTCTCCGAGTCCGGCGCCCGCGAAGTGGTAGTCACCAACACCCTGCCGCTCACCGCGTCCCAGCGGTTCCCCCAGCTGACGGTGCTTTCCATCGCCCCGCTGATCGCGCGCGCCGTGCGGGAAGTGTTCGACGACGGTTCAGTCACCAGCCTTTTTGACGGCAACGCCTGACACTCCGCTTGGCCGGCGCCGGGCCCGTTTTCAGGAAACGGGCCCGGCGCTGGTAAGCTGTTCAGCGATACCTTGGCGAGGGAGAGCACCGGTAACCGTATGGACGGGAACCCGTTGCAGGTCTCCGTTATCGACTGGGTCTGAATCTCCCTTCTAGGATGGGCCGGCTCCGGCCGCCCGGCGTTGAAGGTCGCAACAGACCTCCGCCCTTGCTGAACACCGTTTAGGATTCAAGGAGATTTCCATGTCTGAGCAGAAGCTCGCAGCAGAACTGCGCACCGAATTCGGCAAGGGCTACGCCCGCCGCGCCCGGATGGCCAACCTCATCCCCGCCGTCATCTACGGCCACGGCGCAGAGCCCGTCCACGTCACGCTTCCGGCCAAGGCCACCACGCTGGCAGTCCGCACCCCCAACGCCCTGCTGTCCCTGGACATCAACGGCGAAGGCCACCTGGCCCTGGTGAAGGACGTCCAGCGCGATCCCATCAAGCAGATCATCGAGCACATCGACCTCCTGACCGTCCGCAAGGGCGAGAAGGTCACCGTTGACGTTCCCGTACACGTAGCCGGCGAAACCGCCCCGGGCACCGTGCACAACCTGGAGCTGACCGTGGTGTCCCTCGAGGCCGAGGCAACCCACCTGCCCGAGGCCGTTGAGGTCAGCATCGAAGGCCGTGGCGCCGGCGAGCACATCCACGCTTCGGACCTGGTGCTGCCCAAGGGCTCCGTCCTGCTGACCGACGCCGAGGCGCTCGTGGTGAACATCTCCGAGGCCATCGAAGCCCCCGAGGAAGAAGCCGGCGAAGCTGAAGGCGCTTCCGCGGCCGCTCCCGAAGCCACCGAGGAAGCCGCAGCCGAGTAATCAGCCGCATTCCCTGCCAATGGCCGGACTCCCGCGGGGTCCGGCCATTGGCATGTCCACTGCCCGTTGCGTCTACTGCCCGTTGCGGCGCCGAGCCCGGCGGGACACCCACCTAGGATTGACTCATGACTGATAGCTGGCTGATTGTCGGCCTCGGAAACCCCGGAGCCCAGTACCAGGGCAACCGGCACAACGTCGGCCAGATGGTTCTTGACGAACTTGCCGGCCGGATGGGTGCCGGCTTCAAAAGCCACAAGGCCCGCGCCCAGGTCCTCGAAGGGCGCCTTGGCATCGGCGGACCGCGCCTCGTGCTGGCCAAGCCGATGAGCTACATGAACGTTTCCGGCGGCCCCGTAGCGGCCCTGGCAAACTTCTACGGCATCACCCCGGACCATGTGGTGGCGGTCCACGACGAGATCGACATCCCCTTTAATACTGTCAAGCTCAAGATCGGCGGGGGAGAAGGCGGCCACAACGGGCTGCGGGACATCTCCAAGGCCCTGGCCACCAAGGACTACCTCCGCGTCAGGGTGGGGGTGGGGCGGCCGCCCGGACGCATGGATACCGCCGATTATGTCCTCCGCGACTTCGGCACTGCCGAGCTCAAGGAACTGCCCTTCCTCCTCGATGATGCAGCTGACGCGGTGGAAGCGCTGGTGCGTGACGGCCTCACGGCGGCGCAGCAGAAGTTCCACCCCGCGAAGTCCGGGAGCCAGTAACGCGTCACTCCAGTAACTCAATTACTCCATCAACTTGAAATCTCCGGTAACTTTGCAAACTTAAGGCCTTTGGCCCTGTCTCCTTGTCTCTGGGGCGGGGTAGTCTTCTACCTATGCGGGGGAGCGATGGGGCTACATCCCGCTAGAGCGGGATGTAGGGGAAAAGTTCATGTCAATCGAGCCACTCAGCTGGGGACGTGGGTCAACACCTCACCACGTCGGGCTGAACACAGACACCTCCGAGAGGCGGGAGGGTAAGCTTTGGTCTGCCCCTGCCCGCGGCGCCAACCTTGAGACAGTCCGCACGGCCCTGACCAGCGCAGATTCCCTTGGGGTGGTGATCACCGGCGGCCGCGGCGTGGGAAAGTCCTCCCTGGCACGTGCCGCCGTGATGGACCTCGGTCCCGACGTGTGGTCGCTGCAGCTCCGCAGCGGACCCGCGGGCTCCACCACGCCCTACGGCTGCCTTTCCTTCCTCCTGGCGAGACTTCCGCAGGCCTACATGGGCTCACCCACGGCCATCCTCCGGGGCATTACATCCCTGATCCGCAGTGATGCGGCCGGCCGGCCCTGCGTCATCACCTTGGATACCTCCGGCAGCATTGACGACATGAGCGCCGGAGTGCTGCTCAACGTGCTGCTGACGGGCACGGCAAAAATCATTGCTGTGGCCCCCAAGATCAGCGATCTTCCCGCCGATTTCCATTGGCTGCTCACGGACCACCGGCTGACCGAAGTCCGGCTGAGCAACCTCAATGAACTGCAGACCCGCCAGGTCCTGTTGTCCCTGCTGGGACACCGAGTCTCGGCATCCCTGGTCAGCACCTACCACCACATGGTGGGCGGCAACCCGTTGCTGCTGAAGGCGCTCGTCACCGAACAGCAGCTGTCCGGGAACCTGGTGCTCTCCGATTCGGTCTGGACACTGCGGGACAAAGTGGTGCTGGACGGCGCGGCCAGCCTTGACGACATCGTCCGGTCCAGGTGGTCCAGGGAAACGCCGGAAACCCGGGAAGTCATTGAAATGCTTTCCTGCGCCCGCAAGGTTGAGCTGTCCAGGCTGACGGCCATCTATCGGGCCGAAGTGGTGGCCGACATGGAAGACGGCGGCTTGCTGGAGATCGACCAGTCAGACCACCGCTGGGTTTCGTTGCGCGAAAAATACATCGGTGACGTGGTGCGCACATGGCTGAGCATTGCCCGCCGCAGGGAACTGCGGAGCATGCTCCTGGCGGGTTTGGAACCTGATCCTGCCGCCATGACCGTGGAGGAGCTGATGGCCTTCGCGGCGTGGACGCACGAATGCGAGGCGGACTTGAATCCCGCCCTGGCACTGGCGGCGGCTGAAGCGGCAGTCCAGCTGTTCGATCCGCGGTTTGCCCTGACGTACGCCGAAATGCTTCAGCGGACGGACCGGGAATGGACGGCCGGCCAGCGGCAGAAAGCCGCCGCATACCTGCAACTGGACATGCCGGTCCAGGCCATGGCCGCACTTGACGACATCTCGCAACCGGAACTGGAAAGCCTTGGCGTCGAAGAATATGCGGACGTCATAGCCGCCAAGTCGCACGTGATGATGCGGCTCCCGGAGGCTGCAGGCAAGGTGCCGGACCTGCTCGGCGAAGCCAGGCAAAGGCTGGACAGGGCCCCCAACAGCGGTGCGTGGCCGGACCCTGCGGCCGCGGCGGCGAACCGGGTGGCCCTGAGCGGGTTCGAATACCGCGCCTTCGTGGGCGATTACGCTGCCATCATCCCGGACCTTGAAAAGGCTGCGGACCCTGCGCTGAACCCGGACACCGGCTACCGGATGAATTCGGCCATCCTGCTGATGACCGCACTCGCCATGACCGGACGCGAGATGGACGCCCTCAGCCTCATGCGCCAGCTCGGCGGCCAGATCAGCGATGCCTCCCATATTGTCGGCCTGCGGGAACGCTACACCAGGGAGGCCTACCTGGTGTTGCTGACGGCGGGTCAGTGGCGGCGTTGCATCGACCTCCTGGGTCCGCAGGCCACGGAGGAGCCGCACAGCCTTCCCTTCCGCAGCGCAGCAACCGAACTGGCAGCGGGCATCGCCTACGTCTATTCGGGCCGGGGCATGGCTGCCCTCGACCCCCTGATCTCCGCCGCTGCGCAGCTGGAGCTTCAGCCGGTCCAGGCGGCCCTCCGTTGCGCGTACGCGGCCACTGCACTGGCCCACGCCCAGACCGGAAACGCAGCCCAGGCGCGCAAGTACCTGGCCAAACTGCAAAGGACGCCGGGAAAGTCCAGCTTCATCACCGACAGCATCGTTGAGTTCTGCTCGCTCCTGGCGGGCCGCTGGCTGGGCGATCCGGACGCAGTAACCAGCCTCAAGCGGTGCGCCCGGCAGGACATGGACGCCGGGCGCTTTACCCTGGCCGGAATCAACCTGCTCGCTGCCACCGTGAACGGCAGTGATGCCGACTTCCGCCTGCTCGAGGACCTTGCCGGCCACCGCCAGGGCCCGCTCGCGGAGGTTTCCCGGCTGATCGCTGTGGGAAGCAGGACGAAGGACGCCAGGACCCTCCTTTCAGGTGGCGAATTGGCCGCCACCCTCGAACTGGATGCCGTGGAGGCGCGGTGCATGGCCCTGGCCGTGGACTTTGCACGCCAGGACGGCGACTCACTCACCGCACGGACCGCACAGGCCCGGCTGGACATCCTCGCCGCCACGGTCTCGAACCTGCCCATCGTGCCCAGCAGCGGAAGCCCGTTGCTGACCAGCAGGGAACGCCAGATTGCCCGGCTGGCCGGCCGGGGTGCCTCCAACCGCGACATCGCCCTGGAGATGGGCGTCTCGGTCCGTACCGTGGAAGGCCACCTTTACCAGGTCTTCACGAAACTCGGTGTAACTTCCAGGGGTGATCTGACTGGACTCGTCTAACGGCCATAAGCCTGCCACCGCGCACCGGCTCCTCACCGGACGGCGGGAGCCGCTGGAACGGATCTGCACCATAGTCCGGAACCACTCCAGCCAGGCGGTTTTTGTCATGGCAGGGCCGGGCATAGGGAAGTCATCCCTGACGGAGGGGATCGCGGAACGCTTCGGCGGTGACCTGAACGTTCTGCAGCTGCACGGCAGTTCTGCCCTTGCTGCCGTGCCGTTCGGCGTCCTTACTCCCTATACCGGCGAGCTGACTGCGGAGGAGTCAGTGTCTCCGGTTGCCGTCCTGCGGTCCATGTGGAGTTATTTCGAAAAACTGAAGACCGGAAACGGAGCACCTGTCCTGCTCCTGGTGGATGACGCGCATTACCTGGACGAGGCTTCGGCCGGCGTGGTGGCGGACCTGATTTCGGCCGGCTGGGCAACAGTGGTTGCCGCTGCCAGGCCGCGGCCGGGCCTTCCGCAGCCGCTGGACCAGCTCTGGTACGACGGCCTTGCCGAACGCGTGGACCTGCGTCCGCTGAACCGTGAACAAATCGAGGAAGTCCTGGACCACGTCCTTGACGGGACTGTGCCGGACGCCACCGTGGACGCCGTCTGGAGCGCCTCCGGCGGCAACCCCCGGATCCTGGACGCACTGCTCCATGATGCTGCAGAAGCCGGGATACTGGCCAAGCGGAACGGAATCTGGGTCCTGCTGGGTCCGTTGCCCACGGACGGTGTCCGGCTCACGGCAGTTGTGACAAAAGACCACCTCCGGCGCCGGCCGGAGGAACAGGAAGCCCTGAAATTCATTGCGCTTGGCGGGCCGGTGGGCCGGAAGGTCATCGAGGACATTTGCGGGGCGCCGGTGGTCCGCTCGCTGCTGGACCAGCAGATGGTGGTCGAGAACTCGGGCGTTCCCGCTGAACTGACCGTCTGGAACGGCCTGTTCGCGGAGGCCATCAGAAACACCATCTCGGTTTCCCGCAGCCTGCAGCTCCTGGAAAAAATCCGGGAGCACAAGGACCCCGCCACACTGCGCGGCGAAGGCCGGCTGCGGTCCGTGGAATGGGCCCTCGAGTGTGGCCTGCGGGTGCCCGACGCCGAGATGCTGGACGCCGCGCGCGAGGCATTGACCCGTTTCCGGAACCACAGCGCCCGCGCCATCGCTGCCAAGGTGCAGGACCCGGAGTTCCTGCCGCTTGCCCGTGCCATCCAAGCGCGCGCCCTGTACAACGAGGCCTCGTATCCCGAGGCTGCGGCCCTGCTTGACTCCTGCTGGCAGCAGCTGGCAGGCCACCCCGAGGGCCCTTCCGTCCTGCTCCTGAGGGCTGCTGCCCATCAGGCGACGGGCCGCCCCCTTGCCGTCCTGGCAGAGGAAATGGGGGAACAACACCCCGATCCGGCGGAGGCAGCTGCGGGGTGGCGGGAGGAGCTTCTCCAGCTGCTGCAGCTCGGTGCGGACCTGGATGCGGAGGCACTGCGCGGCCGCGTGGCAGACCTCAGGAACCGCAGCTCCACCGAGGTAGAGGCGCCGGTTGCCAGGGTTGTGGGAGAGGCCGTCCTGGCACACGCCCTGGCCGCAGCTGGTAAGGCTGCCGAAGGACTTGAGGCCGCACTGTTCGCGGCCTCGGACCTGCGGCCGCTGGAAGGGAGGCTCTTTTTCTTTTCGGAGTACGTCCTGGGCCGGCTGGTTGCCGATTACCTTGCCATGGGGGAGTGGGAATCCGCAGAGCGTGAGCTCGAAAGCTACGCTGCAGGCCATGCGCACTCGGCCGCCACCTTCAACGGCAGCCTGCAGGTGCTTCGCGGCTATTCCATGCTGCGGCAGGGCCGGATGGAACGGGCGTACCAGCTGCTGCTGCCGGCGGTCGAAGCGCTGCGGCTGAACGATCCGCTCCAGCTGTTCCGTTTCGGGTCTGCGCTGGGTTTCTATGTTGCGGCGCGGCTGGGGGACACTGCCCAGGGCAAGCGGCTCGAACAGGACTACAAGGACGCCGTGGCAGGCGCGCCCGCCCACGATTTTGTTGCCCGCGCCTACGTTGCCGCCGCATCAGAGTACCTGTCACGGGACGGCAAGGGCCTGGCTGCACTGCACACGCTCATGACGACCAATGAGGCCTCTACAAGGGCGGGTACGCTGCTGGAGCTCCTCGGACTCGGCTGGGACCTGGGGGACCCCTCGGTGATCCCCATGGTGCAGACCGCAGCGCAAGGCGTGGAAGGCCGTTGGGCAGCCGCGATGCTGAAACTGGCCACGGACTGGCAAGCCGCCGACGGGGATGCGTTGATGGATACCGCGGCCGCGCTGGAGGAATCCGGCTTCGTCAACCTCGCCCGTGAGGCCTACGCCCGCGCCAGCACCGTGCTGGAACAGTCAGGGGAGCGCCGCCGGTCCAGGCAGGCCGTCGCCCAGCGCGAAAAGTGTGACCACGAACTCGGCGAGCGGTTCCGGGAGGGCCGTTTCATTGCCGCGACCCCGGCCGTCCAGCTCACCCGCCGCGAACAGGACATTGTCGAGCTCGCCGTGCAGGGCCTCACGGACCGGGAGATCGCCCAGCGGCTCATGGTGTCCGTCCGCACAGTTGAGGGACACCTGTACCGCACCTACGTGAAACTTGGTGTACGCAGCCGGGATGAGCTCGACGCAGCACTCCCCAAGTAGCCAAGTAGCGGTACAAAAAACACCGGCCCCGGCGCCGTCGCGGCACAGCCGCACTTTGCCCTGCCCGCTGCCGCCTGATGCACAGGGCACCGGCCGCCGTCGCACATCACCCGCCCGGGTATCAGCCGGGCGGTCCCGGTAGTACCTGGTCCGAGAATTCGAGTACTGCCTACTCGTGTACGTCCCGCCGCCGCAGTATTTACTTAAGGAAGCAAAGGACGCGGCGAACAAAAGCCGCAGAGAATGCCGAAAGCAGTACAAGGCTCCTCAAGTTTCCGGTCCCCGTGACCGGGCCAGACGGGGCCGGCGGCGTCAGAGTCTTCTGAGACCGAGACTCTCCCCCCAGCCGTCGCCGGCCCTCCATTCCGCGGGCTGAAGCCCGGAGCGGCTGTGGCGGCTGCCCTTCCCGGGCGGCCGCCACAGCCGTGCTGTGGGACAATTGAGTGTCATCCATTGGCATCTCAAGGAGTTAGTTTTGGCCGTAGTATCAACGCCAGCCACACTGGAACGCGCCTTGCCGGCCATGGACGATGCAGAGGTTCTCCGCATCCGCAATGACTTTCCGGTCCTGCACCAGCTGGTCAACGGCAAGCCGCTCGTTTACCTCGACTCCGGCGCCACGTCGCAGAACCCCCTGAGCGTCATCGAAGCGGAACAGGAATTCTACGAACAGCGCAACGCGGCCGTGCACCGGGGTGCGCACCACCTTGCCGTCGAGGCCACCGAGGCCTTCGAAGATGCCCGGCAGACCATCGCGGACTTTATCGGCGCTGACTACGCGGAGACTGTCTGGACGTCAAACGCCACCGAGGGCCTCAACCTGCTCAGCTACGCCTTGTCCAACGCCGGGTTATGGGCCGCCCAGGGCAGGGGCGACGCCAGGCTCAAGGAGCTGGCCCTGAACCCGGGCGATGAAATCGTGGTCACCGAGATGGAGCACCACGCCAACCTGATCCCGTGGCAGGAACTGGCCTTCCGTACCGGCGCCACCCTGCGGTACATCCCCATCGACGACGCCGGCCACCTCCGCATGGATGCGGCCGCGGAGATCATCGGCGCCCGGACCCGGGTGCTGGCGTTCACCCACGCGTCGAATGTCCTGGGCACCATCAACCCGGTCGCCGACCTCGTGGCCCTTGCCAGGCGGGCCGGCGCCCTGGTGGTCCTGGACGCCTGCCAGTCCGCCCCGCACCTGGCCCTGGACGTCAAGGCCCTGGACGTCGACTTTGCCGTGTTCTCCGGCCACAAGATGCTCGCCCCCACCGGGATCGGGGTGCTGTACGGCAAGCAGGATCTGCTGGATGTCCTGCCGCCCTTCCTGACGGGCGGCTCCATGATCACCACCGTGACGATGGAACGGGCCGAGTACCTGCCGGCACCACAGCGCTTCGAAGCCGGAACGCAGCGGATCTCCCAGGCCGTGGCGCTGGCGGCTGCAGCCAACTACCTGACGGAAACCGGGCTGGACCGGATCCACCAGTGGGAAGCCGGGCTCGGCCAGCGCATGGTCACCGGGCTGGAGTCCCTTCCCGGAATCCGGGTCCTGGGCCCCGCCGCGGGCCAGGAACGCATCGGACTGGCTGCCTTCGACGTCGAAGGGGTCCATGCCCATGACGTGGGCCAGTTCCTGGACTCGCGGGGAATCGCCGTCCGCGTTGGCCACCACTGCGCGCAGCCCCTGCACCGCAGGCTGGGCCTTACCGCCACCACCAGGGCCAGCGCCTACCTCTACAACACGACGGACGACGTCGACCAATTCCTGGATGCCGTAGCCGGCGTGCGGGCTTATTTCCGCGCTTAGCGGGGAAACCGAAGGACACCCATGAGCCTTGACCAGCTGTACCAGCAGATCATCCTGGACCATTCGAAGGCCCGTCACGGCAGCGGACTTGCCGGAACAGCGGCCCCCGAAGGCGCTTCCACCGGCCAGTCGCACCAGCTCAACCCGGTGTGCGGCGACGAGGTCACCGTGAGGCTCGCCGTGGCTGACGGAAGAGTGGCCCAGGTTTCGTGGGACGGGGCAGGATGCTCCATCTCCATGGCATCCGCCTCCGTGCTCAGCGAAATGGCTGAGGGAATGACCGTGGCGGAGTTGCACGAAGTGATTGACAGCTTCCGTGAGGTTTTGCGCTCCCGGGGAAAGGTCCCGGCGGATCCGGAGCTGCTGGGGGATGCCGCCGCGTTTGAGGGCGTGGCCCGCTACGCGGCGCGGGTCAAATGCGCAATGATTTCCTGGGTTGCGGCGGAGGACGCGCTCAATCAGGCCGCCTGAACCAGGCCTGCCATCGCGCGGGTGCCCGGGCGAAAAAGAGGAAGGCCCCCGTCCCGGCGGGACGGGGGCCTTCCTTTTGCAGTTCCCTAGCTGGCCAGCGCCATGATGCCGATCACGGCGGTGGCCGCGCCCAGCACCATGGAGACGCCCACCAGGACCACGTGGACCGTGAGGAACTTCGTCGCCTTGCCGGCGGAGTCCCTGGCACGCGGATCCTTCATGACCCGGCGCAGGAACTGCGGCCAGACCACAAGGGACCACACCCCCGCAATGACCAGGACCAGTGAGGCGAAGACGGGCAGTTCCATGGACTAGTGGCTTTCCAGCCAGGCCTGGGCCTGCTGGGCCTGCAGGTTAAGGGCCTTGGCCACCATCGGCTCGGCGGCGTCGGCAATCTTTCCGCCGAGGAACGGCACAGAAGACGAAACCGCACCTTCGAGCTCTACGCGCGTCCCGCCGTCGGCCGCTACCAGCCGCTGCACAGCGGTGACGTCCACCGGTGCGCCGGCGATCTTCAAGGAGATGTTGCTCTGGCGGGACCCGTCCGCTGCGGGGGCGTCCCAGTTTTCCACCTGCGTCACCTTCAGGGACTCACCCACGAACTTCCGGGCGATCTCGGGGAGGCGGGTGGTGGGAAGGGTCCGCACGGACGTGGCGCTGAAGGCTCCGGCAACATCTCCGTCCACGGTGAATGACTCCAGCGAACCGCCCACCAACTGGCTGACGTGGCGCTGGAAGTCCTCGTTCACCAGCACGGCTGCGACGCTGTCGACGGAGTGGGGAAGGGTGGTGTTTGCACTCAAGGCCATGGGTCCTCCTGGGACATGGGGGTCGGATTAGGCTCCAAACATCCTACGGGGTCCTTGCCGCGCGCTCCGCATCCGCGATCTCCTGTGCCGCGCTGGTGATGTTCCTGGCCATGGCGGGAAAGATCAGGCTGTGGAACGGGAGGACCGCCAGCCAGTACAGCCTGCCGCTCAGTCCTTTGGGAAAGAAGATGGCCCGCTGCCGGTAGCGGCTGCCGTTCCCGTCGGGCTCCACGGAGAGCTCCAGCCAGGCCCTGCCCGGCGCACGCATTTCCGCGCGGAGCCGCAGCAGCCTGCCGCGGTCGATCCGTTCAACACGCCACCAGTCCACCACCTCCCCGGCCGCAAGGGTGTGGGGATGCCGCCTGCCGCGCAGCAGCCCGGCGCCCCCTGTCAGCTTGTCCAGCCAGCCGCGTACCTGCCATGCCAGGGGCAGGGAATACCAGCCGTTCCGGCCGCCGATGCCCTCGATGACCGTCCACACCTTCGCGGGGTCCACATCGCCGTGGAACGTCCGCTCGTCGATGTACACCTTGTGGCCGGCCCACTCGGGGTCGCTGGGCAGGGGATCGGATGCGGCGCCGGCATTGGCCCAGGTGGTTTCCACCTGCCCGTCACGTTCCTTGCCGAGCGCAAGTGCGACGGCGGTGCGATAGCCGGTCAGGCCGCCGTCGGGCTGCGGGATGTACTGGTCGATGTCGTGTTCGTCGGACACGGCGTCGTGCTGCAGGGACTGGACCAGCGGCATGGCCATGGACAACGGGATTGGCGTGGTGAGGGCAACCCACATGCCGGCGAGCTTGGGCGCGGGAATGGGCAGCGCCAGCACCGGGCGGTAGGGCAGGCCTGCCTCGGCCGCGTACTCCTGCATCATCCCGGCGTAGGTGAGGACCTGGCGGCAGCCCACGTCGAACGTGCGGTTGAGCGGGCCGGCCAAGGAGGCAGCGGAGACCAGGTAGTACAGGACATCGCGCACGGCGATAGCCTCGATCCGGTTCCGGACCCAGCTGGGCGCCGGCATCAGGGGGAGTGTTTCGGCGAGGTGGCGGATCATCTCGAAGGACGCCGAACCGGAGCCGATGACCACGCCGGCCTGGAATACGACGGCGTCCACCGGACTGTCCAGGAACACCTGTCCCACGGCCTCCCTTGAGCGCATGTGGGTGGACAGCTCCACGCCCGCCGGGTGGAGCCCGCCGAGGTAGACGATCCTGGCGACTCCTGCCGCAGCCGCGGCGTCCGCTGCGATGCGTGCCATCGCCTGTTCTTTCGCCTCGAACCCCGCCCCGGCCGCCATCGAGTGCACCAGGTAGTACAGCACGTCGACACCGGCCAGCGCCTGGCGGAGGGCGCCGTCGTCGTCGAGGCTGCTTTCCACAACGTCCACCCGGTCCCGCCAGGGCACACCGGCGATCTTGTCCGGTGAGCGCACCAGGACCTTGACCGCATGGCCGGCCTCCAGGAGCTTGGGCACCAGCCGGCCGCCGATGTAGCCGGTAGCACCGGTGACCAGGACGGTTCTGGATGTTCGCGTGGTGTTGCCGGGTTCGGTCATGCTGACTCCTTTTTGTCCATAGGCCATTCGGAGTGGCTCGCCGTTTGGACGGCCCGTTCTTCCGGGCGGGTTGTTTTCTTGCCCGTTGGCCGGAGGTCCCGCCCTGCCAGCCTAGCCCTGGGGCGGCTCGTATTGTCGCTCCTGCGCGGTAGGCTGGGTTTACCCGGGATTCGAAGAGAATTTCGGGTTTTCGCGTTGCCTGCCTTTCGTTGCACACCACAGGAGCTTTCTGCCATGAGCCTTCCCGGCCCGTCCGCCGCCGGCACATCCGGCGCTAGCGCATCCAAAACCGCCCCGTCGCTGGACGGACTGCGCAGCGCCCTCGCCGCGGACCAGACCTTCGCCCGCGTCCGCGCCGAGGCGGCACGCGGGTTCGAGGTCCGGGGCCAGGACTACCAGATCAGTGCGCCCGCCGGGCTCCGCCCGCTTCTGCTTGCCGAGATGGCGGACGGCCTGGCTGCCGCCGCAGGCGAAGGGCACGACGACGGCATGCCGGGTGTGGTGTTGGCCGTCACCGCAACCGGCCGCGAGGCCGAGGACCTGACAGCGGCGCTTCGGGCGTACCTTCCGGCCGGCTGCGTCGCCGAATTCCCCAGCTGGGAAACTCTCCCGCACGAACGCCTTTCGCCGCGCTCGGACACCGTGGGCCGCCGCCTCTCCGTGCTGCGCCGCCTGGCGCATCCGGAAAGTTCGACGGCGGGACCGCTGCGCGTAGTGGTTGCGCCGGTCCGCGCCGTGGTCCAGCCCCTGGTGGCCGGCCTGGGCGAGCTGGTCCCGGTCACGCTGAAAGTGGGCCAGGAGAAACCCTTCACTGAGGTGGTCCGAAGCCTGGCGGACGCCGCCTACGCCCGCGTGGACATGGTGACGCACCGCGGCGAGTTCGCCGTCCGCGGCGGAATCATCGATGTTTTCCCGCCCACCGAGGACCACCCGATCAGGGTGGAGTTCTTCGGTGACGAGGTCGACCAGATGCGCTGGTTCGCGGTGGCAGACCAGCGCTCGCTGTCCTCGCCAGGGCTGCACCACCCCACCGAACTGCATGCGCCGCCGTGCCGGGAAATCCTCATCACCCCGTCCGTCATGTCCCGCGCCGCCACGCTGAAGGCACAGCTTCCGGCCGCTGCCGACATGCTGGAAAAGATTGCGGGCGGCATTGCCGTGGAGGGCATGGAATCCCTGGCGCCGGTGCTGGTGGACTCCATGGTCCCGTTGGTGGAGCAGCTGCCCGCCGGCTCCATTTCGGTGGTCATCGAGCCGGAGAAGGTCCGCACCCGCGCCCATGACCTCGCTGCCACGAACGAGGAATTCCTGGAGGCCGCCTGGTCCACAGCGTCCGACGGCGGGACCGCGCCGCTGGACCTCACGTCGCAGGCCAGCGCTGCGCTCCATTCCGCCAGTTTCCGCTCCCTCACGGAAACCCGCAGCTCCTCCCTTGGCCATGGCGTCTCCTGGTGGTCCATCACATCCCTGGCACAGGACGAGGAACTGCTGCCGGACATCGACGTCCTGAACCTGCACGCACGCGAACCCAGGGGCTACCAGGGCGATGTGGCCGAGATGATGGAGTTCATCGGTTCGCACGTCCGGGACCAGTGGCGGATCGTCGTCGCCACCGAAGGACCCGGACCTGCCCAGCGCCTGGCGGAGCTGTTCCACGAAAACGATATCCCGTGCGCCCGCGTGGACAGCCTGGACCACGAACCCCAGGCGGGCATCATCGAGGTGACCACTGCCGCCGTCGGACGCGGTTTTGTCCTGGACGGCCTCAAACTTGGGCTGCTCACTGAAGCCGATCTCCTGGGCAGGACCTCTGCGGGGTCCACCAAGGACATGCGGCGGATGCCCTCGAAGCGCCGCAACGCGGTGGACCCGCTGCAGCTCGTGGCCGGTGACCACGTGGTCCATGAGCAGCACGGCATCGGCAAGTTCGTGGAGCTGATCCAGCGCAAGGTGGCCGGCGGTGGTGATGGTGTCCGGGAATACCTGGTCCTGGAGTATGCACCGTCAAAGCGCGGCGCGCCCGGGGACCGGCTGTTCGTTCCCACGGACCAGTTGGACCAGGTGACGCGCTATGTGGGCGGCGACACCCCGGTGCTGAGCAAGATGGGCGGCGCGGACTGGGCCAGCACCAAGTCCAAAGCACGCAAGGCCGTCAAGGAGATCGCCGGTGAGTTGATCCGCCTCTACTCGGCGCGGATGGCGTCGCGCGGCCATGCCTTCGCGCCGGACACCCCCTGGCAGCGCGAGCTCGAGGAAGCCTTCCCGTACGTGGAGACTCCGGACCAGCTCACCACCATCAACGAGGTCAAGGCGGACATGGAGCGGGAAATCCCCATGGACCGGCTGGTCTCCGGCGACGTGGGCTACGGCAAAACCGAGATCGCCGTGCGCGCCGCGTTCAAGGCCGTGCAGGACGGCAAGCAGGTGGCCGTGCTCGTGCCCACCACGCTGCTGGCCCAGCAGCACTATGAGACGTTCACTGAACGGTTCTCCGGTTTCCCCCTGCGAGTGAAGCCGCTCTCCCGTTTCCAGGCGTCCAAGGAAGCCAAGGAGACGGCGGAGGGCGTCAAGAACGGCACCGTGGACGTGGTGATCGGCACGCACAGGCTGCTGTCGAAGGACTTCGAGTTCAAGGACCTGGGCCTGGTGATCGTGGACGAGGAGCAGCGCTTCGGTGTGGAGCACAAGGAGGCGCTGAAGAAAATGCGCACCAATGTGGACGTGCTGGCCATGAGCGCAACCCCCATCCCTCGAACCCTGGAGATGTCCCTGACAGGAATCCGGGAGACGTCCACCCTGGCCACCCCGCCGGAGGAGCGGCACCCGGTCCTGACCTATGTTGGCCCCTACACGGACAAGCAGACCTCCGCCGCCATCCGCCGCGAGCTGATGCGCGAAGGCCAGGTCTTCTTTGTGCACAACCGGGTGTCCACCATCGAGCGCACCGCTGCGAAAATCCGCGAACTGGTGCCCGAGGCCCGCGTGGAGGTGGCACACGGCAAGATGTCCGAGAGCCGCCTGGAACAGATCATCGTGGACTTCTGGGAGAAGCGCTTTGACGTGCTGGTGTGCACCACCATCATCGAAACCGGCCTGGATATTTCCAACGCCAACACGTTGATCGTGGACGGCGCGGATAAGTACGGCCTGTCCCAGCTGCACCAGCTCCGCGGGCGCGTGGGCCGCGGGCGTGAGCGCGCGTACGCCTACTTCCTGTACCCCTCGGAGAAGCCCTTGGGCGAGGTGGCGCTGGAACGGCTGAAGGCCGTGGCCACGCACAACGAGCTCGGTGCCGGAATGCAGCTGGCCATGAAGGACCTGGAAATCCGCGGAGCAGGCAACCTGCTGGGCGGTGAGCAGTCCGGCCACATCCAGGGCGTCGGCTTCGACCTCTACATCCGCCTGGTGGGCGAGGCCGTGGCTGACTTCCGCGGTGAGGCGGAGGAGAAGGCCGCGGAGATGAAGATCGAACTGCCCGTCAACGCGCACCTTCCGCACGACTACGTGCCAGGGGAGCGGCTCCGCCTGGAGGCCTACCGGAAACTCGCGTCCGCGCTGACGAACGAGGCCATCGACGAGGTGTTGGCGGAACTGGTGGACAGGTACGGCGAGCCGCCGCTGCCGGCCCAGAACCTGGTGTCCGTGGCCCGCTTCCGGGTGGGTGCCCGCGAAGCGGGGCTGTCCGATGTCGCCCTGCAAGGCAACTTCATCAAGTTCTCGCCGGCCACCCTTCCCGAATCCAAGGTGATGCGCCTGAACCGGCTGTACCCGGGATCCCAGTCCAAGCCTGCCCTCGACGCCGTGCTGATCCCCAAGCCGAAGACCGCAAGGATCGGCGGCCGGGACCTGCAGGACGCGGA
This sequence comes from Pseudarthrobacter sp. L1SW, assembly GCF_020809045.1. Taxonomy (NCBI): domain Bacteria; kingdom Bacillati; phylum Actinomycetota; class Actinomycetes; order Micrococcales; family Micrococcaceae; genus Pseudarthrobacter; species Pseudarthrobacter sp. L1SW. The sequence continues at coordinate 1,294,953 of NZ_CP078079.1, forward strand.
GATCCTGGAGTGGGCCAACGGGGTGATCCGGAACATCTTCTCGGACCAGCCGGTTTCTGTTTCGCCCGCCGGGAGCTAGCACTTGATGGGAGGACACCACGCCGCGTCGGGAGCCGCGGCGTGGGTAGCTATTGCCTCGACCGGGCCATACACGCTTGGCTGGTACCCGCTGGACGCCATGGGCATCCTGATCGGCGGGATGGCGACGGCGGGAACCGCCCTGGTGTGCGACTGGGACCACCGGCACAGCACCGTGGCGAATTCCCTGCCGCCGCTGTCCAACGTGATCGCCGTCGGGATTGAGAATGCCAGCGGCGGGCATCGCCAGGGCACGCATTCCGTCCTCGGGGCAGCTTTCTTTGTCCTGCTGGCTACGCTGGCGGGGCAATTCCAGGTGCAGACGGACTGGGGGCTGCTGTCCGTGGGGGCCGGGCTGCTGTGCATGTTCATGATCAACATCGCGGCCAAGGCCCTGAAGCTCTTTCCGAAGGCGGGCTTCATCAGCAACTGGATTTTTGCGCTGACCATGGCCGGCCTGGTCACGTGGTTCGCCCCGGACCAGTGGACCTGGCTCCCGGTTTCGATGCTGACCGGCGTGGTGGTCCACATCGTGGGGGACTTGATCACCACGGGCGGCGTGCCGCTGCTGTGGCCGCTGGTGGTCAGGCCGCCCAAACCCCTGCGGCGGATCCCGCTGCTGCGCCAGGTCTGGCGGCCCAACGGTGCATTGTCCCTCCCGTTGCTGGGCCGGGCGGGGTCAAAACGCGAATGGCTGGTCCTGATCCCGGTGAGCGCCTACGCCATGGTGGGAATGTGCGTGGCCGGCTGGTCCATAGCGCACAGCCACTGGGGCCGCGCGGCAGACGCCGCGCTGGCCTGGGCCCGGCTCTGGCTGTAGCCCGGGCGGTACCCGGGCCGGAGAAACGACGGAACCCCCGGACGGTGTCCAGGGGTTCCGTGGTGCCCAAGTAGGTAGCGGCAAGTGTCGTTTTGGAGCGTCAAAACGACACTTAGCGCTACCTGGTTGGGGTGGGCTAGTGCTCGCCGGCGGAGTCGGAGCGTCCCAGGACGGTCTGCGGAATCCAGAAGGCCAGGGCGAACAGCACGATGCAGACAGCCATCGGCCAGGGGTTGTCCAGCGTGAGGAAGGAAAGCGAGTACACGGCACCAAAGAACAGGGCGATGCAGACCACGAACAGGAGGATGCTGGTCCCGAGCTTGTTCTCATTCTGGGGAGTCTGCAGCGTGCCCTGCTGTGCTCCGCGGCCGGAATCCGTGCCGTCGTTGGACGCCGTAATCTTGCTGGACATTAATTCCTCCTCGGCCCCGCGGGGCTCAATCTGTGTGCCGCGTCCGGTTTCCCTCAGTACGCGGATGAACCCTGTTCACCCTTGACAATGGCAATTCCGGAGCTGGCACCAATACGTGTTGCACCTGCTGCAATCATAGCCTGCGCGTCTGCAAGGGACCGCACTCCGCCGGAGGCCTTGACGCCCAAACCAGGGCCCACAGTCTTGCGCATCAGGGCGATGTCCTCCACCGTCGCGCCACCGCCATTGAACCCCGTTGAGGTCTTCACGAAGTCTGCGCCTGCCTCCACTGCTGCCTCGCAGGCGATGACCTTCTGGCTGTCGGTGAGCAACGCGGTCTCGATGATGACCTTCAGGATGGCCCCGCTGGCGTGGACCGCCTCCGCCACCGAGGCGATGTCCTCGACAAGCGCCCCTTTGTCCCCGGCCCGGGCGGCGGCGATGCTGATGACCATGTCCACTTCGTCCGCACCGTCCAACACTGCGCCACGGGCTTCGAAGGTCTTGACGTCGGTGGGGGTGGCACCCAGCGGGAACCCCACCACTGAGCAGGTCAGGACGCCGGATCCCTTGAGGGCCTTCTTCACCGTTTTGACCCAGATGGGGTTGACGCAGACGGACTTGAAGCCGTATTCCGCGGCTTCCGCGCAGACCTTGAGGACGTCAGCCTCGCTTGCCTCCGGCTTCAGCAGCGTGTGGTCGATGAAGGACGCTATGCTGCCTGAACCTGCGGCGCCGGTGGCTGCTGCCTGAACGGAAGGGGTGGCTTCGTTGCTCATGATGGTCCTCTCCAAGGGCCTGTGGGCCGGGCGTTGTAACGCCCTCGACTCGTTTCGGAACCATCTTGCCACAGCCGCACGGAGCCGCCGGCGCAGGTCACCAGGACGCGCAGCCCCGGCAGCCTGGCGGGCAGTCAGGCCGCGGCTGGAAGCGTAACTGGAGCGGAGGCCGTCAGCAGCTGGGTGGCGCAGGCGCCCGCAGCAGAAGCTGCGGCCACCAGCAGGCCCAGCCGGACGCCGTCGAACGCTGCGGCGTCGCCGATGGCCCAGATGCCCGGTACGGAGGTCCGGAAGTCCTGGCTGATGACGATCCCGCCGGTGGCCGCTGTCTCCAGGCCCGCACTGGCGGCGAGGTCGTCCCGGGATTCGCGTTCCTCGGCCAGGACCACCAGGTCGCCGTACATGCTGCTGCCGTCCTCGAAAACCACACCGGAGGCGGCAAAGCCCGTCGTTGAAGGGGCAGGGATCACGGAGGCTGGGCGGGCCGTCGTACGGATGGGGCGCACGCCGCGGGCCCGGAGAACGGCCTCCGCCTGGCCAGCCGCGGCACCGGTGCCCACCAGGATTCCCAGCGGACGCCGGCCCAGCTCCCTGGCCACCTGGCTGACGGCCTCGCCGACCCGGGCGGCGTCGTCGATGGTGGAGTAGCTCAGGCACTGGCCTGCGCCCTGGACGGGGCTGGCCACCGGTGCCGAGCCGGTGGCGATGACCAGCTGGTCGTACGCAAATTCCAGGCCGTCCGCCGTGGCTACTGTACGGTTCACGGCGTCGATGTGGCTGGCTGGCTGCCCGAACCGGACGGAAACCTGGGGCAGCATGGCCAGCTCCAGCAGTTCGGCCGGCGTGTCGTCCCGGTTGCTCAGGACCGTGATGGTGCCGGTGAAACGGGCGCGGTCAAGCTGGCTGACCAGTGCCTGGGCAGCTGGGCCGGCCCCTGCAATGACGATGCGGGTGGTGGCGGCGGCGGTGGAGGTGGAGGGTGCCGGAGCGGACATGTGCTGGCCCTTTCGCTGGCGGCCGGAAGCGGCCGGAACTTCGTGGTGGAACCCAGCGTAGGCCCGCGCCTTTTCCGGGGTGTTTCCCCGCAGTTGCTGTTTATCAGGGCCGTGTTCGCCAGTGTTTACCGGCCGGTAACAGAACCAGTGACCTGCCTCTCATCCGCGCGCGCAGCGGACACATTTGCCCGCCGCCGCGCAGCTGGAGCAGTACAACTAGACGCGGATCCGGTACCCGCGCTTCACCACGGTCTCCACGAGCCGCCCGTCCGGCAGGGACGAGCGGAGCCGGCTCACGGTCATGTCCAGTGCGTGGACGGACCCGCGCAGTTCCAGCAGGTCGGACAGCGATTCGCGGGACAGGACCGCGCCGCCCGCACCGAGCAGGGCGCGCAGGAGCAGCAGGGGAGCGGGCGCCAGTTCCACCACCTGGCCGTCGATGCGGAGGCTGCGGCCGCGCAGTTCGATGCTGCCGGACCTGGTGTCCAGCCGCCGGACGTGGTTCAGGGCGAGGTGCTCGCACACCAGCCGGATCAGGGCGCCCATCCGGAAGCGTTCCGGGATCAGCGGGGTCACGCCGGCATCCAGCAGCGGCTGCGCCGTGACCGGGCCCACCACGGCAGTGGTGACGTTCGTCTTCAGGCTGTCGATTAGTTGCTTGTACACGCCCATCTCGTGGGCAGTGCTCCACAGGGCATCGACGGCGGGCGCGCTGGTGAAGGTGAGGACATCCAGGTTTCCGCTGCACGCAGCTTCAATGAGCCGGGGAAGCCGGTCCTCGCCGTCGGGCTTGACCCAGCGGTAGGGCGTGACTGTCAGGACGGTGGCGCCGGACATCCGCAGGCGCTCCAGCTGCCGCACGTCGGTGTAGCCGTGCAGCTGCACGGCCACGGTCTTGCCCCGGACGCCCTCGGCCAGCAGCATGTCCACCAGTGTTGCGGTGGTTTCGTCGCTGCTGATTCCGACGTCGGCAAGGCCGGCCGCGCGCACGGCGCCGCGGGCTTTGGGCCCACGCACGAACATCCGGCAGGCGCCCAGGGTGTCCAGCAGCTGCTCGCCGATCCCGAAGGAATCCGCTGCCTCGCACCACCGGCGCATGCCGTAGGCGGTGGTGGCAATGCAGAGGTCAGGCCTGGCGGCGATGATGGCCTTGGTGTCCTCGATGAGCCGCATGTCCTCCTGCACGGGGGCGATCTTCAGCGCGGGGGCGTGCAGTACTTCGGCGCCGCGGCGCTCCAGGGCCTCGATGAGGTCGCTGGAGCGGCGGTCCGAGGTTACGCCGATGCGGAAGCCCTCCAGGGGCGACTCGGCGGTGTCCGGTGCTTCTTCAGCCCTTTGTTCGACCTGCGGTGTTTCGGCCGGTGCAAGTGCAGTCATGGGGGTCAATCCTTTCATGAACCGAGCAGCGAGGCCGCCAGCCTGTCCAGGTCGGCGGCGGCCTCGGCATGCCCGCGGTTGGCCTCAGCCACCCGAACCACCTCGCCGATGACAAGCACGGCGGGGTTGCTGCACCCGGCGGCTGCCGCGGTGATGGTGCCAAGATCGGCGATGGTGGTGCGCTGGCCGGGGCGGTAGCCGCGTTCGACGACGGCCATGGGCATGTCAGCGCGCATTCCCGCCCTGCGCAGTCCAGCGGCCAGCTGGTGGAGGGTTCCGATGCCCATCAGCACCACGATGGTCCCGCCCAGTCCGGCCAGGTGCTTGTGCTCCTTTTCGGTCAGCGGGGCGTGGCCGGAAACCACGGTGAACATGTGGCTGACTTCGCGGTGGGTCACCGGGATCCCGGCAGCGGCCGGGACGGAGATGGCGCTGGTGACGCCCGAGATGACGCGGACCTTGACGCCGGCGGCAACGCAGGCGGCAACTTCCTCGCCCCCGCGGCCGAACACGTAGGGGTCCCCGCCCTTGAGGCGGACCACGTTGTTGCCGGCGAGGGCACTTTCCACCATGAGCTTCTCAATGTCCCCTTGGCTTACTTTGTGGTGGCCGGGCTTCTTGCCGACGTCCACCAGCTCTGCCGAGGTCATGGACGGCAGCTCCTGGTACGGGGCCAGCCGGTCATAGAAGACGACGTCGGCATCGCGCAGTGCTTTGATGGCAGCGACGGTGAGCAGCTCGGTGGTTCCGGGTCCGCCGCCCACCAGGGTGACATGGCCGGCAGGGCCGGCGGCTGGCTCAGCCGCCACCGGGATGCCGGTGGTGCGGCACCGGTCCAGCAGGGACTCCCAGCCGGGCTGTCCGTCGTCGACCGCTGCCACCAGGAAGGGGCGTTCGGGCAGCGGGCCATCATGTCCTGCCCCCTGGGGGGTGCTGAGGCGGTAGACGACGGCGCCCGCGGCTTCGTAACGGCGTACGGCCTGCCGGGCGGCGTGGTCGGAGCCGGTAACCAGTACTTCCCGTCCGGTGAGATCAATGCTGAGCTGCATGCCTATACCTCGTTCCTGATGGGTTCCGGCGTGCCCGGCCGGACTGGAATGGAAGCGCCGATCAGGACTTTGCCTTTTTCTTCGGGCGTGGCGGGGCGCATCTGGCCGCGCTCGTCCGGGACGAAGGTGATGGAGTCGTCCTTCTGGTCGGGCGCGTTGACGAAGGAGCGGAACCGGCGCAGTCGCTCGGGGTCCTTGAGGGTGTCTGCCCATTCGTCGATGTAGGTGTCCACGTGCTTGGCCATGGCAGCTTCGAGGTCCGCGGCGATGCCCAGGGTGTCCTTGACCACCACGTCCTCGACGTGCTTGATGCCGCCGTCGAGCTCTTCCTGCCAGCGCGCGGTGCGCTGGAGGCGGTCCGCGGTGCGAATGTAGTACATGAAGTAGCGGTCGATGTACTTGATCAGCGTTTCGTCGTCCAGGTCCTTGGCCAGCAGCTGGGCGTGGGCCGGGGTGGCGCCGCCGTTGCCGCCGACGTACAGGTTCCAGCCGTCCGCGGTGGCGATGACGCCGACGTCCTTGCCGCGGGCCTCGGCGCATTCACGGGCGCAGCCGGAGACGCCCATCTTGAGCTTGTGCGGGCTGCGGAGGCCGCGGTAGCGCAGTTCCAGCTGGATGGCCATGGCTACCGAGTCCTGGACGCCGAACCGGCACCAGGTGGATCCGACGCAGGACTTCACGGTGCGCAGGCTCTTGCCGTAGGCCTGGCCGGATTCGAAGCCGGCGTCCACCAGTTCCTTCCAGATTTCGGGGAGCTGCTCCAGGCGGGCGCCGAACATGTCGATCCGCTGGCCACCGGTGATCTTGGTGTACAGGTTGTACTTCTCGGCCACGGCCGCGATGACGCCGAGCTTCTTGGGGGTGATTTCGCCGCCGGCGATGCGGGGGACCACCGAGTAGGTGCCGTCCTTCTGCATGTTGGCCAGGGCGCGGTCGTTGGTGTCCTGCAGGGTGCCGCGGCCGGCGTCCAGGACGTAGGCACTGTTCTGGCTGGCCAGGATGTTGGCGATGGTGGGCTTGCAGATGTCGCAGCCTGCGCCGGTGCCGTACTTGGCCATGATCTCCTCGAAGGAGGTCAGTTCCAGGACGCGGATGGCGTCGAACAGTTCCTGGCGGGACAGTTCGATGTGCTCGCAGAGGGCCTTGGAGACCTCGACGCCGGACTTGGTCAGTTCGGTTTCCAGCAGTTTCTTCAGCATCGGCACGCAGGAACCGCACTGGGTCCCGGCGCGGGTGCAGCCCTTCAGCTCGCCCAGTTCCTGGACCGGCGCGTTGCCTTCACAGGCGCCGCAGCCGTTGATCGTGTCCCGGATGGTTCCGGCGGTGACGTTGTTGCAGGAGCAGAGGGTGGCGTCGTCGGGCAGTTCGGTCTCGGGGGCCTCACCGCCGCCGGCGGCACTGAGGAAAGCGCCGGGCTCGGCGGGAAGTTCGCGGCCCAGCAGGGGGCGCAGGCTCATGTACGGTGAGGCGTCGCCGACGAAGATGCCGCCCAGGAGGGTCTTGGCGTCGTCGGTGGTGACGATCTTCTGGTACACGCCGCGCGCCGGGTCCGCGTAGACAATCTCAATGGCGTGCTCGGTCTTGGCGAAGGCGTCCCCAAAGCTGGCAACGTCCACGCCCGAGAGCTTCAGCTTGGTGGCGGTGTCGAAGCCGGGGAAGGTGGCGTCCCCGCCGTGGAGGCGGTCGGCCACGATCTCCGCCATGGTGTTGGCGGGGGCCACCAGGCCCAGGCACATTCCGCCGTAGTTGGCCACTTCACCGATGGCCCAGATGCCCGGCACTTCGGTTTCGCAGTAGTCGTTGATGACCACGCCGCCGCGGGGACCCAGGCTGAACACCTGTTCCTCGCCCTCGGCGGCGCGGAAGAGTTCGTCGCGGGGCCGGACGCCGATGGCCACAATGACCATGTCCGCGTCGATGATGCGGCCGTCTGCCATGAGGACGCCGGTGACCTGGCCGTCGTCATCCGAGAGAACCTCGGACGGGAACACACCGCCGTGCACCTCGAAGCCCTTGGCCTTGATGAGCCTCCCCATGGCCTGGCCGGCGCCCTCGTCCAGCTGGGTGGCCATCAGCCACTGCGAACCGTCGATGACGATCGGGTTGGCGCCCAGCTGCTCGGTGCCGGCGGCGGACTCGAGGCCCAGGAGCCCGCCCCCGATGGTGACGGCGTTGACCTTGCGGCCCAGCTTCTCCTTCAGCCCGGCAATGGCCTCGTTGATGGCCCACACGTCTTCGAGGGTGCGGTAGACGTGCGTCTTGTCCGCGCCGGGGATGGGAAGGCGGGCGGCATTGGAACCGGTGGCCACCACCAGTTCGTCATATTCGAAGACGTGGCCGGCCGCAGTTTCCACGCTCTTGGCTTCGGCGTTGATCTTGACGACGCGCTCGCCGGTCTTGAGCTCCAGGGAAGGATGCTCCCACATGGACGCCGTCCCCAGCGTCAGGTCGACGTCCTTATCTGTCAGGGCCTTGGACAGGGCAACGCGGTCGTAGGGGAGGTGGGCTTCCTCAGTGAGGACCGTGACATGCCAGCCATTGAGGCCACGGGCATGCATTGCGTCCGCAAAACGGTGGGCCGCGGGGCCGCCGCCGGCGACGACGATGCGGCGCGGAGTCTCTGTGCTTGAAGTCTGTTCGGTCACTGATGGGCCTTTCGCATGGGCCGCAGGCAGTTTTCCTGCAGCCTTCTCTGACGAGCTGTCCATCCAGACTAGGGAGACGCAGTTTCGCTTCAGTTTCCCAATTGTTTCGCCAACTTAACTTCTGCATCACGAACGCATTTCCGGCCGGGTTAGGTGTCTTTTACGCGCTGGACACATTCAGCGCATGCCGCTGAAACACCCGGAGCCTAGCGTGGAACACGGCCGCAGAGGTGGCTGCTGAGAAGGATTACACGCAGAGGGAGAGGAACCGGACATGACGGCAACACTGGAACTTGGGGCATTTGAAGCCGGCCTGGACGAGGCCGTATCCGGCTGGCACACAGTCTGCCGGGTGGACGACCTGGAGCTTGCCTGGGGTGAAGCCGCCCTGGTCGCTGGACGCCAGGTGGCCCTCTTCCGCACCGGCGCCAATGAGGTTTTCGCCGTGGCCCATGAGGACCCTGCAACCGGTGCGCATGTCATGGCACGCGGAATCCTGGGATCACGGGGTGCCCGTCCCACCATCGCTTCGCCGCTCCACAAAGAGGTCTACGACCTCGAAACCGGGGAATGCTTCAGCAGCCCGGACCTGAGCCTTGCCACGTTCCGGACCCGCATTGCAGGCGGCGTCATCGAGATCGAGCTGTAGCAGGGGCTAGAGCCCCAGGGCTTCGCTGACGTCGCGGAGCACCTCGTCCAGCGCCGCCCGCGCCGCCTGCCGGGCAGCCGGCAGTTCGGCCGCGGAGCCCACGTGGTGGATTACCTCGAGGTAGCACTTGAGCTTGGGCTCGGTGCCGCTGGGCCGGATAATCACCCTGGTGAGGTTGCGGGTGACGTACAGCAGGCCGTCAGTAGGCGGAAGCCCGTCGCTGCCCTCGGCAAGATCTGCGTAAACCTCGACTGCGGACGACCCGAACGTCTCCGGCGGGGAAACCCTCAGCCGGTTCATCATGGCGTCCAGGAGCCCGAGGTCTGCAACCCTGATGCTGAGCTGGTCGCTGGCGTGCAGGCCGTGCTGCAGGTAGAGCTCGTCCAAGGTGTCAAAGACGGATTTACCGTCAGCTTTGGCCGCCGCGGCGAGTTCCGCAATCAGGAGGGCAGCGGAAATGCCGTCCTTGTCCCGCACCAGGTCCGGCGCCACGCAGTAGCCCAGCGCCTCCTCGTAGCCGTACACCAGTCCGGGAACCCGGGAAATCCACTTGAACCCGGTCAGGGTCTCCTGGTGGGCGTATCCGGCGGCAGCGGCGATGCGGGCCAGCAGCCTTGAGGACACAATCGAATTCGCGAACACTCCCTTGGCGCCCTCGTCAGTGCCGCCGTCGTCCGTGCTCCCGCGTGCGGCAAGCCGCGCGGCGATGTGCGCGCCAAGCAGCGCACCCACTTCGTCCCCGCGGAGCATCCGCCACGCGCCGGTGTCCGGGTCCTTTGCCGCAACGGCGGCCCTGTCGGCGTCGGGATCATTGGCGATCACGATGTCCGCGGCCTGCCGCTCAGCGGCTTCCAGTGCCAGGTCCAGCGCCCCGGGCTCTTCCGGGTTCGGGAAGCTGACCGTGGGGAAGTCCGGGTCCGGCTCGGCTTGTTCCGCCACCAGCGTGATGTCCGTGAAACCTGCCGCGTTCAGCACGGCCAGTGCAGTCCCGCCGCCCACGCCGTGCAGGGGGGTCAGGACGATGCGCAGGTCGCGGGCAGGGAAGTGTTCCGGCAGGGCAAGCGCGGCGGTGTCCCGTTCGTAGTCCGACGCAAGGGAGCCGTCCAGGACGGTCCAGCCGGAGGGGGCCAGGGTGATGGATTCCAGCGGGCCCACGGCGTTGATCCGGGCCGCGATCTCAGCATCATAGGGGGCCACGATCTGGGCGCCGTTGCCGCTGTCCGTGACGGCGTGGCGGCCCAGGTACACCTTGTAGCCGTTGTCCTGCGGAGGGTTGTGGCTGGCTGTCACCATGACCCCGCCGTCGCACTCCAGCGCCCGGACGGCGTAGGCCAGCAGGGGCGTGGGCAGCGCCGCCGGCATCAGGAAGGTCTCGATCCCGGCGGCCGTGAAGACAGCGGCCGTTTCTTCCGCGAAGATGTCCGAGTTGTAGCGGGCGTCATAGCCGACGACGGCGCGCGGCCGCGTTCCCGGCGAGGCGTCGCCCACCGCCGAGAGCAGGAAGTCCGCCAGGCCGGCAGCAGCGCGGCGCACCACCACCCGGTTCATCCGGTTGGGGCCCGGACCCAGGGCGGCGCGGAGTCCCGCCGTTCCGAACTGCAGCGTGCCGCGGAAGCTGTCCGCCAGTTCCTGGCGTGCGGCGGGGACGCCGTTGTCAACGAGTTGGACGAGTTCCAGGAGGGAAGCCGACGTGACGGGATCCGGGTCTTGGGCAGCCCATTCGCGGGCTTCATTGAGCAGGCGGAAATCGGCATCGGAAGACGTCATGGGCATAAACCTATCGTCATTGGGCGCCGAAGCTGTGCCGCCTCCCGCGGAAAGCGGAAAATTCACCGAAGCGGTGCCCCGCCTTAGAGCCGGGCGATGATTTCGGCGAGCAGCTTGGAAATCCGGGGCCCTGCCGCCTGTCCGGACTCGATGACTTCCTGGTGGCTCAGGGGCTGGGGGCTAATCCCGGCGGCAAGGTTGGTGACCAGTGAGATTCCGAACACCTCCATCCCGGCGTGCCGCCCGGCGATGGCCTCCAGCGCCGTGGACATGCCCACCAGGTCCGCGCCGATGCGCTTGGCATACTGCACCTCGGCAGGAGTCTCGTAGTGCGGGCCGGGGAACTGGGCGTAGACGCCTTCCTCCAGGGTGGCGTCCACTTCACGGGCCAGGCCGCGGATCCGGGCCGAATAAAGATCTGTCAGGTCCACAAATGTGGCGCCCTCCAGCGGCGAGGCGGCGGTGAGGTTGATGTGATCTTTGATGAGCACCGGGGTTCCGGGGGTCCAGTTTTCCTGCAGCCCGCCGCAGCCGTTGGTGAGCACCAGGGTCTTGCAGCCAGCCGCCGCTGCTGCGCGGATGCCGTGCACCACCGCGCGTACGCCTTTGCCCTCGTAGTAGTGCGTCCTGGCGCCCAGGACCAGGGCCCTCTTGCCGCCCTTGGTCAGCACCGAGCGGATGGTGCCCACGTGGCCTTCCACCGCAGGAGCGTGGAAGCCGGGAACCTCCTCCGCGGACAGCGTGGCGGTGGTCTCGCCGATCAGGTCCGCTGCTTCGGCCCAGCCGGAGCCGAGCACCAGGGCGACGTCGTGGCTGTCCACGCCGGTTTCCTCGGCGATGTAGTCAGCGGCAGCATGGGCGGCCGCGAAGGGATCAGTGTTCAGGAAGTCAGTTGTACTCACTGGTACAAGCTATCCTGCCGCCCGTGGTGCCGCCCACCTTCGCGCGGATTGCCGAGAGACCGTTTTCTTTGGCGGTGCGGGGGAGTTGCAGGACAATGGTTGATTGTGACTACGCATCCAGATTTCAGTTCGCCCCGGATCGCAATCCTGGGAGGTGGTCCCGGCGGATACGAAGCCGCCATGGTTGCCGCCTCGCTCGGGGCGCAGGTCACCATCATCGAGCGGGCCGGGCTGGGCGGATCGGCCGTGCTGACCGACGTCGTCCCGTCAAAGACGCTGATCGCCACCGCCGACCTCATGACGCGCGTCGGCGAGGCGGGCGAGCTGGGAGTGAAGTTCGATGTCGACGGCGGCGACTTTGTCCCGGTAATGCGCGCGGACCTCAAGCACATCAACGACCGGCTGCTGAACCTGGCGCGCAGCCAGTCGAAGGACATCCATGACGGCCTGGAGCACCAGGGCGTGCGGATCCTTGCAGGGTCAGGCAAGTTGGTGGACGACCACACCATCGAGGTCCTCACGGCGGAGGGCACCGAAACAGTCGAAGCGGACACCATCCTGCTGGCCGTGGGTGCCCACCCGCGCGAGCTTGCCACCGCCCGGCCGGATGGCGAGCGGATCCTCAACTGGACGCAGATCTACGACCTCGACGAACTCCCCGAGGAACTGATTGTGGTGGGTTCGGGCGTCACCGGGGCTGAGTTTGCTTCTGCCTACAACGGGCTGGGGTCCAAGGTGACCCTGATTTCCAGCCGTGACCGCGTGCTTCCCGGGTCCGACGTGGATGCGGCAGTGGTGCTGGAGGAAGTGTTCGAGCGCCGCGGCGTCCGCGTCCTGTCCCGATCCCGCGCCGAGAGCGTCGAACGGACGGACGACGGCGTGCTGGTCACCCTCAGCGACGGGTCCACGGTCACCGGCAGCCACTGCCTGCTGTGCCTGGGCTCCATCCCCAACACGGCCGGGATCGGCCTTGAGGAGGCCGGAGTGGCGCTCAGTGAGAGCGGCCATATCAAGGTCGACGGCGTTTCGCGCACCTCCGCCCCCAACATCTACGCTGCAGGCGACTGCACCGGCGTGCTCCCGCTTGCCTCCGTAGCCGCGATGCAGGGGCGCATTGCGGTGGCGCACTTCATGGGCGACACCGTCACCCCGCTTAAGCTGCACCAGGTGGCCTCCAACATCTTCACCTCGCCCGAAATTGCCAACGTAGGGGTTTCCGAGGCCGAGATCGACTCCGGCAAGTACCAGGGCGACGTCATCAAGCTCTCGCTGCGCAGCAACGCCCGCGCCAAGATGCGCAACCACCGGGACGGCTTCGTCAAGATCTTCGCCCGCAAGGGCTCGGGCACCGTCATCGGCGGTGTGGTGGTGGGCCCGAACGCGTCCGAACTGATCTTCCCTATCTCCATCGCGGTGAAGCAGAAGCTGCACGTTGACGACGTCGCCAGCACGTTTACTGTCTACCCTTCCCTGAGTGGATCGATCTCAGAAGCGGCGCGGCGCCTGCACGTCCACATGTAAGGGCCGAAAGTCCCCCTGGAGGGGTGCGCCCCGTTGCTACACTCTGCACATGATCGGGCTTCCCTTCGCGGGAAACGGGCTGGTACATGCCGGCTTCGTCGGGCTGGGAATCCTCGCAGCCCTGCTGTTCTACGCCTATGAGAAGCGCCGCCGCGGCCTGTCCGATCCCCGGCTGTGGCCTATTGCCGGTTTCGCCGTAGCTTTCGGGGCCATTGGTTCCAGGGTGCTCACGTGGGATTTGTCGCGGCAGGTTTCCCTTGCGGATTGGTGGGGCAACGGTGACCGCAGTATCCTTGCCGGCCTTGTGGGCGCCTGGCTTGGCGTCCTCCTCGGCAAACGGCTGACCGGGTACCGGGGGAAGACCGGTGACCTGCTGGCGCCTGCGGTGGCCTTGTCGCTGGTCATCGGCCGCGTCGGCTGCCTCCTTACCGAACTGCCAGGCACTCCGACCGGGGGAGCCTGGGGGATAATCCTCACCCCGGCGCAGGCCGGAGTGGTCGGCGGGCAGGCCGGAGTGGGACTCCATCCGTCCTTTGCCTACGAGATTGCCTTCCACCTTGTGGCGTTTGCGGCAATGTGGCGTTACCGGGACAGCCTGCCACGTCCTGGCGACCTTTTCATCTGCTTTGTGGCCTCCTATGCCCTGTTCCGGTTCGGTGTCGAATTCGTCCGCGGCAACGAGGTGCTCTGGCTGGGGATGAGCCGCCCCCAGTTGTTCCTCCTGGCGGTCCTCCCCCTGCTGTTCTGGCGGACGCTGCGGGTATTCGGGAAACCATTGCGCCCGACGTTGGAGGGGACAGCCGCATGAGCGAGGAACCAAGGCGGGGCTCCATGGCGCTCGGGATCCTGTTAGGGACGCCGGCCCTTTATGCCCTCTATTTCGGGACAACAAGTGGAATCGCTCCGGACCAGGGCTACAAGACCTTCCTCGCCGGGCCAGCAGCATTCGTACCGATCGCACTGTACGTGGCGGTTGCCGTCCTGCTGGCGGTCCGGCCTCGCACGTCGCGGCTGGGGGCGGGGCTGCTCATTGGCCTGGGGATCTTCACCCTGCTCGGCGGCGGGATCTGCGTGGGCAGCCTGGCGCGGATGAGGGCCTGAGATGGGCCGGGGAGAACTCCCGCAACAACCGCGTGGCGGCCACTTGGGACTCGGAACCGTCGTCGGCGCATTGTTGCTCTATGTCCTCTATTTATGGACAACGGTTGGCGTCGGTCCGCCCTATGCATGGTCCAACAGCCTCTTCGCTGGGCCTGCTGCTTTCGTACCGCTCGCCGTCTACCTGGGGCTGGCCATTGTTCTGGCGGTGGACCCCCGGACGTCCCGCTGGGGCGCAGGGCTACTGATCGGTTTGGGGATCTTCACGCTGCTCGGCGGGGGACTGTGCGTGGCTGGCCTTGTGCAGGCCGGAATCTGAAGGGGGAAATTTCCATGACTCTCCGAGAGCTGCCCGGACCGGGCCAGCCCCTGCGCGGCGACCGGATCCACCGGTACGTCACCGCATTTTGTCCGCATTGCCACGAGGCGAACCCCCCGCTCGCCCAGGTGCGGCGCCTCTCCGGCGCGCTGCTGATCCGCGATGACCGGGTATGGCTGGAACGCGGCTGCCCCGAGCACGGACTCGTCAGCACGTTGTACGACGAGTCGCCGGAAATCCTGCGCTACCTCGAGAAGTGGCAGGCGCCCACCAAGCAACACATCCCGGACCAGGCCGGCAATTACCGCCAGGTGCCGGAGGCGTATGCTTACGGCCTTCCGGCAATGCAGACGCAGCACACGTGCATCCTCCTCCAGGACATCATCGAGCACTGCAACCTGCGCTGCCCCACCTGCTTCACGGCATCCGGCCCGCAGCTGCAGGGGGTCGCACCGCTGGACCAGGTGCTGGCGAACGTCGACACCCGGCTTTCCCGTGAGAATGGGCGCCTGGACGTGCTGATGCTGTCCGGCGGGGAGCCGACGCTCTACCCCCAGCTCGCTGAACTGCTGGACGAGCTGGTTGCGCGGCCGATTGTCCGGATCATGGTGAACAGCAACGGCATGCTGATCGCCACCGATGATGGGCTGCTCTCGCTGCTGGCCAGGCACCGGGACCGCGTGGAGGTGTACCTCCAGTACGACGGCCCGTCCAAGGAAGCCTCGATCCACCACCGGGGCGGTGACCTGACGCGCTTCAAAGACGCAGCGATCGCACGCCTCTCCGAAGCCGGGGTCTTCACCACCCTGACCATGACGGCAACGCTCGGCGTCAACGACGGTGAGGTCGGTGCGGTGGTCATGCGCGCCTTGGAGACGCCGTTCGTTGGAGGAGTCGCGCTGCAGCCCGTCTTTGGTTCAGGACGCGGCCACGGCATCGACCCCACGGACCGGCTCACGCACACGGGCGTCCTCCAGAGGCTGGAGGCGCAAACCAACGGTGTAGTTTCCTGGCACGACCTGACGGCGCTCCCGTGCTCGCATCCGCACTGCGCGTCCGTGGGATACATGCTGAAGGACGATTCGGGAACATGGCGGTCCCTCGCGGCCCTCATCGGTCATGACCAACTGCTGGCATGGCTGGAGCTGCATCCCGACAGCATTGCCAACCGGATAGCGGACAGCGCAGTCCCTCTTGAACTGCGCAGCCTCATGAAGTCTTCGCTTCTCGACCTGCTCAGCGAGCAGTCCTCGCTGTCGCACCCGCGGACTGCCGACCTTTGGAAAAACATCTGCACCCAGTGCGATCTTGGCATCGGGACGCTGACCACGCTGGCCGCCGGCAAGCTTCCGGGCCAGCAGCAACGGCTCCGCCGGCTCCTCGCGGAGCGGGTAACCAGGATCATGGTGAAACCGTTTATGGATATGTCCACCATGATCGAAGAACGGCTCACCCAGTGCTGTGTCCACGTGGGAACCAAGAGCGACGCCGGTGACCACCAGTGCGCTCCCTTCTGCGCGGTCCAGGCATGGCCGGCCCTGGCGGGGCAGCGGATGAGTACAGCGACGGGCCGCCAGCTTCTCCCTGTCCGCCAGGTTTAAGGAGGAAATGATGAGCTCTGCATCGGATGCCAAGCGCATTGCAGCGGGAGCACTGCCGTCGGAGCTCATGGCTGCCGGTAAGGCCCGGCACCCGTCCCGCGGGGGCGCCGACCCCGACGGACAGCCCACGGCACCGTTTGATCCGCTGCGGCTGTGCATCTTCGCCACGATCGCCCTGCTCGGCTGGGTGGCGGGTCCGGCGGCGCTGACGGTGTTCGCAGCGATCGGGTTCGCCGGCTACTGGAAGGCCCGCCGGAATGGCCTCACGAGGTCAAACTGCTACCTTCGAGACACCAGGCTGGTGCTGGCTTACCTGGGCCTCCTGCTCGGGGCCGGGCTCTGGGGCATTTACGCTGTGGCGGCCGGGTTCCTGGGCCGTTGACGCTGGGCACCTACGTGGCATCAAATCTTCGGTATCAACACATCAAGCAGTACGAAAGGTTAGGTAACAGCCATGACAACAGCACTCGTGAGGCCACGCCGCGGCAAGATTATTGGCGGTGTCTGCGCAGCCCTGGCAGCCCGCTTTGGACTCCCGAAATTCCTGGTCCGGCTGGGCTTCGTCATCTTTGGGCTGGTGGGGGTGGGCGAACTGGCCTACATCGTGCTGTGGATCATCATCCCCAAGGAACCGGTGTAGCCAGTCCACGCATTGCGTGTGGCCGGCCCCGGTGGGCCGGGGCTGGCCATCATCGACTACGGCGCAGGCGGCGGGAATGCCTCCGGGTAGGGGAAATTGTGGCCATTGCACAGGATGCCCGGGGCTTCGCCGTGGGCCTTCATATCGGCAGGACTGATGTCGGGGCTCTTTATGATCTGGCCGTAGGACTGGACGCGTCCGCCCTCAACCGGGTCATTGGGTACGTCGTTTAGTCCCGAGAAAGAGCAGATGGAATTCGCGTGGTCAGTACCTCTTTCCACCTGCCCTTGGGCAAAGGCGGGAGCGGTGTTCAGGCCGATCAGCGCCACGCTACAGGCCGCGGCTCCGAGAAAGGACTTTATGCGCATGGCATTCCTCAATTCCTAGAAGTTCCATCGTTTTGGGGCCAGGTCCATGCCGGACAGGCCGGCCCCTGCCGGGAAGACTATGACTAGCGTGGAGCGGGCGGTAGGTGGGCCGGGCCTTTGTGTGGAAACCCGCAGGAGGTCTGCGGGTCCGTCCCGCACGGGGACGTTGTGCCCTAGTGCTCCACTGCGCCCTGCACGCACAGTGGAGCATGGCTAAGATCTATATTCCCTACGGCAGCCTTGAAGGGCAGACAGCCCAGATCGCGGAGTACATCGCGGACGTCATCCGGGCCCACGGGCACGAAGCCGAAACGGCGGACCTCAAGCACAACGCGCGCAGCCTCCCGGACGGGCAGGACGGCATCATTGTGGCGGCATCGGTGCATATGGGCAAGCACGAGGGCTTTGTTGCCGACTTCGTCCGCGAAAACCGCACAGAACTCGAGCAGGTGCCCTCCGCCCTGGTCTCGGTCAGCCTGGCCGCCCACGGGGACGCAGCCAACGCCGAAAGCCAAGTGGCGCAGTTCGAGGAGGAAACCGGCTGGCATCCCAAGCACGTGGCCATGTTCGGCGGGGCGCTGCTGTACACCCACTACAACTTCCTCAAGCGCCAGCTGATGAAGAAGATCGTCAAGGACCAGGGCTCCCCGGACCTGGACACGTCCCGCGACTACATCTACACCGAGTGGGACGGCGTCAAGCACTTCACGGAGGACTTCCTGGCCAGGCTGGCCAGCCCGGCAAACCCCTCATAGCGGCTGGGGGAACCTCAGTCACCGGGCCGGAGTTCAGGCGGCCGGAACCGCCTGGAAGTGTTTTTCGATGAGTCCCTTGATGTCCTCGTGGCAGCCTCCGCAACCCGTGCCGGCACGGGTTGCCTTGGACACTTCGGCCACGGTGGAGCAGCCTTCCGCTACCGCATCCTGGATGGCGGTTCCGCTGACGCCGGCGCACCGGCACACCGTCCCCTGGGGATCGGCGGCGCCGGCACCCGGCAGCTGGTCGGGGCCGTCCAGGCGAAGGAGGAGGGACCGGTCTGCCGGCAGTTCGGCGCTGCGTTCGAACAGCCCCACGAGCTCGGCGGCGGTCCGGGGCATTCCCACGGCCACAAGGCCTTCCAGGACGCCGCCGCGGGTGGTCATCTTCACGTAGCGGCCATGTTCCGGATCAGCCCACTGGGCAACGTGGAGCCGCGGCCGCCCGTTCACGGCACCGGCGGACAGGGCGTCCTCGTCCCATGGCTCGGCAGAATTGTCGCCGGCCACGGCCATGTTCATGCCGCGCGCCTTCAGGACGATGACGCCTGGCTGCTCCGCAGGC
Source organism: Pseudarthrobacter sp. L1SW (assembly GCF_020809045.1). Lineage (NCBI taxonomy): Bacteria > Bacillati > Actinomycetota > Actinomycetes > Micrococcales > Micrococcaceae > Pseudarthrobacter > Pseudarthrobacter sp. L1SW. The sequence goes on from NZ_CP078079.1 coordinate 1,313,293, forward strand.
AGCGTCGGCAGGAGTTCGGCTTCCTCCGGGGTGCCCGCTGCCAGGAGCGTCAGGTATTCGGCCAGCCACTCGGCCTGCCGCCAGCCCGGACCCACCAGCCCTGAGGGTCCTTTGGCGTTGCGGCAGGACGGGCAGCCCGGGTCCGGGCAGCGCACCTCTGCGCAGTCACCAATGGCGAAGATGTGCGGCTCGTGGTGGGCGCGGAGCTTGTGGTCCACCAGGATTCCGGCGGACGTGGAGAGCCCGCAGCCCTCGGCCAGCTCCGTGCGGGGACGGACGCCGCAGGACAGCACCAGGAGGTCGCCGTCAATCGCGGAGCCGTCGTCCAGCAGCAAAGCCGAGAAACCGCCGTCGGGCGCGTTGTGTTCCACGCCGGTGGAACGGGCGTTGCCGGCCATCCGCACGCCGCAGCGGCGGAGGCTGGCGGCCAGGACCGCGCCACCGCCGCGGTCGATGTTGCGGCCCAGCGGGTGCGGGCCGTTATGGACCACAGTGACGGTGGCGCCCTCTTCGGCCGCCGCCAGGGCCGTCTCCAGGCCCAGCACGCCGCCGCCCAGGACCACCACCCGCTTGCCGCCCTCCACTGCCTGCCGCAGCACGCCAGCGTCACGCAGGTCACGCAGCGCCGTGACGCCTGGCGGAAGGACCGGGTGGGTGGGGTCCGGGTTGATGCCGGTGAGGTTGGGAATCACCGGGCGTGAGCCGGTGGCAAAGACCAGCCGGTCGTAGTGGACGGCGGCGCCGTCGGAGAGGATGACCTGCTGCCGGGCCCGGTCCACCCTGCGGACGCGGAGGCCGAGACGGACGTCCACCCCGTCGCCGGCCAAGGCCGGGGCGTCGGACAGTGCCAGGGCCTCGGCCGTGGTCCGGCCCACTCCGAGGTCGGCCACCAGCACGCGGTTGTACGCCGCTTCCGCTTCCTCGCCCACCACGGTCAGGGTTGCCCGGCCGGTGCGGACCGCGGGCAGGAGTTCGTCCACCAGCCGGGCGGCCACCGGGCCGAATCCCACAATGACAATCTGCTCGCTCATGAGGCCTCCGTCGTTTGCAGCATGTTGGTGGGGAGGGGAACGGCCACGGGCCGGACCCACACGGTGTTGAATTTGAATTCGGGCATCCCGGAGATGGGGTCCGTGGCGGCCTCCGTGAGGCGGTTGGCGCTCTCCAGCTCGGGGAAGTGGAAGGGCAGGAAGACCGTCTCAGGGCGGATGGCGTTGCTGAGCTGGGCACGGCACACCACCTCGCCGCGCTCGTTGGCCACCGAAACGAGTGCGCCCTCGGTGATGCCCATGGATGCCGCGGCTGCCGGGTGGATCTGCGCGGCCGCCTCCGGCTGCGCTGCCAGCAGCTCAGGCACCCGACGGGTCTGTGCGCCGGACTGGTAGTGCTCCAGGAGGCGGCCGGTGATCAGGGTCATGGTTTTGGCAGCCGGGTCAGGGGACGCGGCAGGAGTACGACGGCGGCGCGGCGTCACCGGGACCATCACGGCTTTGCCGTCCGCATGCGCGAAAGCGTCCTGGAACAGTCGCGGCGTCCCGGTGCTGCCGGCGGGGTACGGCCAGTAGGCGGCTTCACCGCGGTCCAGCATGGCGTAGTCGATGCCCGAGTAGTCGGCCAGCCCGCCGGCGGAGGCCAGGCGGAGTTCCTCGAAGACGGCTTCGGGGTCTTCGCTGTACGTGGACGGTGCGTTCAGGGCCTCGGCCAGCCGCGCCATGATCCAGAGTTCGCTGCGGGCGCCCGGCGGGGGAGCCAGGGCACGGCGGCGGCGAAGCACCCGCCCTTCGAGGTTGGTCAGGGTGCCTTCCTCTTCCGCCCACTGGAGTACCGGGAGGATGAGGTCCGCCTCGGCCGCGGTCTCGGACATAAAGAAGTCGCAGACCATCAGGAAGTCGAGGCTGCGGAGCCCCTGGATCACAGCGTTCGCATCGGGGGAAGCCACGGCGATATTGGAGGCGTGGACGAAAAGGCAACGGACGCCGTCGGGCTGTCCCAGCGATTGCAGCAGCTGGACGGCCGGCAGGCCGGGACCGGGGATCAACTCCTCGGGGACGCCCCAGACACCGGCAACATGGGCGCGCGCGGCGGGGTCCGTGATCTTGCGGTAGCCGGGGAGCTGGTCCGCCTTCTGGCCGTGCTCGCGGCCGCCCTGGCCGTTGCCCTGGCCGGTGAGGGTGCCATAGCCGCTGCGGGCGGAGCCGGGCAGGCCCAGCAGGAGGCTCAGGTTGATGGCAGCCGTCGCGGTATCGGTGCCGTCCACATGCTGCTCCACACCCCGGCCCGTGAGGATGTAGCTGCCACCCTCGCGGGCCCCTGCAGCGAGCCGGCGGGCTGTTTCCCGGATGAGTTCGGCCGGGACGCCGGTGAGGGACTGGACACGTTCGGGCCAGAAGGAGTTGACGCTGCGGGCTACGGCGCCGTAGCCGGAGGTGCGTTCTTCGAGGTAGGAAGTGTCCACCAGGTTCTCGTGGATGACCACGTGGGAGATGCCCAGGAGGAGGGCCAGGTCGGTGCCCGGCAGGGGCTGGAGGTGGAGGCCTCCGCCGTCGGCCGTGAAAGCAGCCGTGGCGGACCGGCGCGGATCGACGACAATCAGCCCGCCGGCGTCGCGCGTTCCCTTAAGGTGCTGCACAAAGGGAGGCATGGTCTCGGCCACATTGGAACCCAGCATCAAAATGGTGCTGGCGCTGTCCAATGATTCCAGCGGGAACGGCAGGCCGCGGTCAACACCGAAGGCCCGCATCCCGGCAGCCGCGGCGGAGGACATGCAGAAGCGGCCGTTGTAGTCGATCCTGGACGTGCCCAGGGCGAGCCGGGCGAACTTCCCCAGCATGTAGGCCTTTTCGTTGGTGAGGCCACCGCCACCGAAAACGCCGACGGCGTCCGCCCCGTAGCGTGCGCGGGCATCCTTCACGGCGGCGACCACAAGGTCCAGGGCGTGGTCCCAGCTGATGGGCCGGTGGACGCCGTCCGGGCCTTTCAACAGGGGTTCGGTGATCCGGCCGGCGTGGTTCAGGAGGCTGGGGGAGGTCCAGCCTTTGCGGCACAGGCCGCCGCGGTTGGTGGGGAAGTCCCGGCCCTGGACTTCGAGGGGCGCCCCAAGGGCGGGAGAAGCCGTTGTCCGGGTGTCCAGGACAGGCGGTGCAGGCACGGGGACTGGCCCCGGCTGGGAAGCCGGGGCCAGGCCCGATGGAGACGTGAGCGTCATGGCGCACTGCAGGGCGCAGTAAGGGCAGTGCGTGTCGGCGCTTGTGGTCATGTTAGACGTGTCCCATCGCATTTCGGTTGGCGTTGCGGATGTAGCAGGCCCAGCAGACAACCAGCATCAGGACGTACGCCCCGACGAAGCCGTAGAAGGCGGGGGTGTAGGAGCCGCTGGCGGAGTTCGACGCGTTCAGCACCTGGGGGATCACGAAGCCGCCGTAGGCGCCGATGGCCGAAATGAGGCCAAGTGCCGAGGACGCCAGGCGCTGGGTGGCTACGGAGTTGGCGCCGTTGCGTGCCGCCCGGCTGGAGGTGGCGAAGATGACCGGGATCATCCGGTAGGTGGCGCCGTTTCCAAAGCCGCTGGCAGTGAAGAGCATCAGGAAGAGGACCAGGAAGAGCCAGAAGTTCTTCAGCGGCAGGGTCCAGATCATGGTCAGGGTGATCACGGCCATGGAGGCGAAGGCCGCGATGGTCATGCGGGCGCCGCCCATCCGGTCAGCCATCCGTCCGCCGTAGGGCCGGGCCAGGGAACCCACCAGCGGACCGAGGAACGCGAGGGACAGTGCCACCGTGCCCACTCCAATGGAGGAGAAGGCCGGGAAGTAGTCCTTGATGAGCTTGGGGAAGACGCCGGCGAATCCGATGAAGGAACCGAAGGTGCCGATGTACAGCAGTGCCATGATCCACAGGTGCGGTTCCTTGAGCGCTGCGATAGAACCGGCCACGTCACCCTTGGCGCTGGTGAGGTTGTCCATGTATTTGAAGGCGCCGAATGCGGCGATCAGGATGAAGGGGACCCACATCCAGCCGGCCATGGGCAGGTTGACGCTGCCGACGGCGAGCAGGGTGATCACAATCGGGACGGCGAGCTGTGCCACGGCGGCACCCATGTTGCCGCCCGCGGCGTTCAGGCCCAGGGCCCAGCCCTTTTCGCGGGCCGGGTAGAAGAACGTGATGTTGGCCATCGAGCTGGCAAAGTTGCCTCCGCCGAAGCCAGCCAGGGCTGCCACGAGCAGCATGACGCCGAACGGGGTTTCCGGGTTGGCCACGCAGAGCCCGAGGCCGATGGCGGGGATCAGGAGCAGCAGGGCGGACACGATGGTCCAGTTGCGGCCCCCGAAGCGGGGAACCATGAAGGTGTAGGGGATGCGGAGGGTTGCGCCCACCAGGCTGGGCATGGAGATGAGCCAGAAAATCTCGGAGGTGGAGAAGTTGAAGCCGACTGCGGGCAGCTGGACCACCACGATGGACCAGAGCTGCCATACGACGAAGCCGAGGAACTCGGCGAAGATGGACCAGTTGAGGTTGCGGCGGGCAATGGAGCGGCCTGCGGTTTCCCACTGCTCCTTGTTCTCGGCATCCCAGTTGGCGATCCAGCGGCCGGGGCGGAATTCAAGGGCGGGGGAGTCTGTGGTGCGGGTGGTGCCGGGCTGTGCGCTGGCGGCTGCGGGACCTTGCACGTCGAGGTCAAGGGAATTGCCGGTGCCGGCATCAGCGGTGCGATCAACAGTCACGGTGTACCTCCTTCGGGGGATGTTGTTCCTCCAAGGTAGGGATGCCGCGTTTCACGGACCGACGATGTTTGTTAACGCGCTGTGACATTTGCCTATCGACGGCCGGGGCCTGCCGTTAGGCCCGGTGAGGCCGACGTGGGGCGGCAGAAATGGGACGAATCGCACATGTCCGCATGCTGGACCTTTTGTCCATTGACTGGACCGCGGGAACTAATATTGAACTCTAAATATTTCGACCCGGCGCGCGACTGCTGCGTCCGGACGGTTCTCACGAAAGCGTTTACCTATGTCATCCACCGAAACCTCCACGGTGCCCGGATCCCCGCAGCCGGTGAACTCCCGGGGCCGCGTGATCGTAGCCAGCCTGATCGGCACCACAGTCGAGTTCTACGACTTCTACGTCTACGCCACGGCCGCGGTGCTCGTCTTCCCGCAGCTGTTCTTCCCCAACCAGAACGAAACAACCCAGCTCCTGAGCTCCTTTGCGGTGTTCGGTGTGGCGTTTGTGGCCCGTCCGCTCGGCTCAATCGTCTTTGGCCACTTCGGCGACAAGTTTGGCCGCAAGGGCACGCTGGTGGCATCCCTGCTGACCATGGGTATTGCCACCTTCCTCATCGGCTGCCTGCCCACCGCACTGGTTCCGGGCTGGGCCTTCTGGGCTCCGGCCCTGCTGGTGGTCATGCGCTTCGCCCAAGGCCTGGCCCTGGGCGGTGAATGGAGCGGCGCTGCACTCCTGGCCACCGAGAATGCGCCCGCGAACAAGCGCGCCATCTACGGCACCTTCCCGCAGCTGGGCGCCCCCATCGGCTTCATCATCGCCAACGTGATCTTCCTGGTGTTCAGCTACTCACTCTCCCCGGCCGATTTCCAGGCCTGGGGCTGGCGCGTTCCGTTCCTGTTGAGCGCCGTGATGGTGATCATCGGCCTGTACGTCCGCCTCAAGCTGATCGAAACCCCGGCCTTCACCAAGGTGATCGAGTCCAACGAGGTGGCCAAGCTGCCGCTGGGCCGGGTGTTCAAGACCAGCTGGCGCCAGCTCATCCTGGGTACCTTCATCATGCTCGCCACGTACGTGCTGTTCTACTTGATGACCACCTTCACCCTGACCTACGGCACCCGCCCGGCCAGCCTGGAGGCTGCAAAGGCTGCGGCTGAAAAGGCCGGCAAGCCCATGACGGAAGCGGCCGCCGCCGCCTTCGTGCCAGGCCTGGGCTACACCCGCAACGACTTCCTGTGGATGCTGATCGCCGGCGTCGTCTTCTTCGGCATCTTTACCCTGGTCTCCGGCCCGCTGGCCGAGAAGTACGGCCGCCGCAAGATGCTCCTGGCCGTTACCGGCGGCATCTTCGTCTTCGGCCTGCTGTTCGTCCCGCTGTTCAGCGGCGGTTTCATTGGCACCATGGCGCTGCTGGTGATCGGCTTCTCCCTGATGGGCCTGACGTTCGGGCCCATGGGTGCGCTGCTGCCCGAACTGTTCCCGACGAACGTCCGGTACACCGGCTCAGCCGTCAGCTACAACTTCTCCAGCATCCTCGGCGCGGCGGTGGCACCCTTCATCGCCGTCGCGCTGTGGGAACTGGCGGACGGCAGCCCGGTCCTGGTGGGCGTCTACCTGACGGCCATGGCGGTCCTGACCCTCATTGCCCTGTTCGTGAGCAAGGAAACCCGCGACCTGGACTACGAGAACAACGTGGCCTGACGGATCCTGTGCATTCCGGCCCAGTTAGTGGCTGAAGTGCCCGGCATGATTCCCATAACTTCGGGGATCGTGCCGGGCACTTTTCTGTGGGTGCGGGAGTAACCGGGCAGGAACGCACGACGGCGGGCTGCCGCAGCTCAGCGGGCGTAGCGGGCAACGAAGTTGCGCAGGATTTTCATGGGTTCGGTGGCAGTGAACTGCCGGGCGTCCGCCATCAGCTGTTCGGCGGACTCGGGCGGGAAATAGCCGGCATGCCGGTAGATGTCGATGCGCGTGCAGAGGCCTTCGGCGTCCAGCTCCGGGTGGAACTGCGTGGCGTAGAGGTTTCCCCGGATCCGGAACATGTGCACCGGGCAGGCAGCGGACCGGGCCAGCAGGACGGCATGCGCCGGCAGGACTGTGCACGCCTCCTTGTGGCCGGTGAAAGCCGTAAAGGTTGGTGACAGTCCCTGCAGCAACGGGTCCTCGCGTCCGGCGTCCGTCAGCTCGATCTCAACCCCGCCCAAGGGCTCGCCGTAGGTCCTGTCGATCACGGCGCCCTGGTGCCTTCCCAGGGTGCCCACGCCGTAGCAGGCGCCCAGGAATGGGAAGTCCCGCGCCACCAACTCGTCCAGGAGCCCTGAGAGTTCGCGCTCCACCCGGTGCTGGACGGCGGATTTCTGTTCCGGCGGGTCGCTGGAGGTGAAGGGGCTGCCGCCTACGATCACGCCCGAATAGTTGGAAAGGTCCAGGTCCGGCAGCGGCGCAGCTTCCAGGCGTACCCTTCGCAGCTCATGCGGCTCGAGTCCGCCGTACCGAAGGTAGGCGGCGTACTCGTCCTCGGCGGCGGCATCCTCCGCCCGGGAGGCAAGGAGCAGGAAAGGCAGCATCTGCTAAGTGTGCAGGTTTGCGGGCCGGCCTGCCAGCCGGCCCTGATTAGCCGGCAGGCTGGGTGAGGGAGCGGCGTGACTGCGGCCGGGCGGCGGGATCCGCGTGCCGGTGCACGAGCTTCCAGTAGCCTTCCTCGCGCCGGAATATGCTGGTGACCCGGAGCGCGAACTCCTCCAGCGGGGCACCGTCCAGGCGTGCCCGGAAGTGTTCCGTCTCCACCAGGTAGGCGGTGTCCCGGGCGGTGTAGGACGAGATGGTGTCGAATCCGAGCATTTGGCCGTCCTGGAACTGCCGGGCAGCCTGGTCCAGCCGGGCCTCCACCTGCGCCCAGCCGCGGGCTATCCCGCCGAACGGGTTGGCCAGGGTGACGTCGTCGAGCTGCGAATAGAGCTCCTTGATGGGGCCCGGGTTGCCCTGCGTGATTTCGGGGACGGCAAGGTGGTAGCGGTCCACCTCTTCCTGGAAACTGGGTGCCAGCATTGGTTTCCTCCGCCGCTTAGTCTTCGATGATGGCGATGACGGCCCCGGCGGACACTGTCTTACCGGAGGATGCCTGGAGCCCGATGATGGTTCCGGAGCGGTGCGCGGTCAGCGGCTGCTCCATCTTCATCGCCTCGAGGACCACCACCAGGTCTCCCTCGGCCACAACGTCCCCGTTGGCGACGGCGACCTTCACGATGGTGCCCTGCATGGGGGAGGTGAGGGCGTTGCCGGTGGCAGCGGCGGGGCCGCCGGAGCGTGAACGCTTCTTCGATTTGGCGGGCTTGGCTGCCGTTGCCGCGCCTCCCGTTCCCAGGGAACCGAGGGAGGCGGGCAGGACCACCTCGAGCCGCTTGCCGCCCACTTCCACCACCACGCGCTGGCGCTCTTCGGCGCCGTCCGTCCCGGCAGCGCCGTCGGGCGTCCAGGCCGGAAGGTTGTTGACGAACTCGGTTTCAATCCAGCGGGTGTGGACCTTGAAGGGTCCCTCGGCCGGGGCGAAAGCCGGATCCGAAACCACTGCGAGGTCGAACGGGATGACGGTAGGGATGCCCTCAACCACCATCTCCTCGAGTGCACGCCGGGAGCGCTGCAGTGCCTGGGTGCGGGTGGCGCCGGTGACGATCAGCTTGGAGAGCATGGAGTCGAAGTTGCCGCTGATCTCGTCGCCCTGTTCGATGCCCGAGTCGATCCGTACGCCGGGGCCCGTGGGGTTCTTCAGGACACGGATGGTCCCGGGTGCGGGCATGAAGTTCCGGCCCGGATCCTCGCCGGTGATGCGGAACTCGATGGAGTGCCCCCGGACTTCGGGGTCGCCGTAGCCCAGCTCTTCGCCGCGGGCCAGGCGGAACTGCTCGCGCACGAGGTCGATGCCGGTGACTTCCTCGGAGACGCAGTGCTCCACCTGCAGCCGGGTGTTGACCTCGAGGAAGGAGATGGTGCCGTCCTGGCCCACCAGGAATTCACAGGTGCCGGCGCCCAGGTAGCCGGCCTCCTTGAGGATGGCTTTGGAGGATTCGTAGAGGCGCCGGTTCTGCTCCTCCGTGAGGAACGGGGCAGGCGCTTCCTCCACCAGTTTCTGGTTGCGGCGCTGCAGTGAGCAGTCGCGGGTGGAGACGACCACGACGTTGCCGTGGGCGTCCGCCAGGCACTGGGTTTCAACATGCCGGGGGGCGTCCAGGAAGCGCTCGATGAAGCACTCCCCGCGGCCGAAGGCGGCGGTGGCTTCGCGAACGGCGGATTCAAACAGTTCGGGGATTTCCTCGCGGGTGCGGGCAACCTTGATGCCGCGGCCGCCGCCGCCGAAGGCGGCCTTGATGGCCACGGGCAGGCCGTACTGGTCCACGAAGTGGAGGATTTCCTCGGCGGATTCCACCGGATCGGCGGTGCCGGGAACCTGGGGAGCGCCTACCTTCTCGGCGATGTGCCGGGCCTGCACCTTGTCGCCCAGTGCGGAGATGGCTTCCGGGGAGGGCCCGATCCACGTGATGCCGGCGTCGATGACGCGGGCAGCGAACTGCGCGTTTTCGGCCAGGAAGCCGTAGCCGGGATGGATGGCGTCGGCGCCGGACTGGCGGGCGGCGTCGATGATCTTGTCCATCACCAGGTAGGACTCGGCGGCCGTGTTCCCGCCCAGGGCATAGGCCTCGTCAGCGAGGCGGACGTGCAGGGCATCGCGGTCCGGGTCCGCGTAAACCGCCACGGAGGCAATGCCTTCGTCACGGGCGGCGCGGATGATGCGGACGGCGATTTCACCGCGGTTGGCGATCAGCACCTTTGTGAGGGTCGACTGCGTGGATCCTGCGGACTGCTCCAAATTTGCTGACAAGGCGTCTCCTTCTTTCCTTCAGGGAGCCTAGCGCGGTTTTGGAGGTTCCGCCGATATTACTTGCGGAATCCGCGTGTAAACGGGCCAGCCTTTGTAGGGAAGCTACAAGACGTTGCGAAATGCGGCACTTTTGCCTCCGTGCGCCGCAGGCCCGGTCACGCGGGCCAGAGGTCGGTGATGCGCACGTTTGCCGAGGCCAGCAGGTCCCGGAGCGTGGATATGGAGAGCCCGACGACGGTGTGCGGGTCGCCGTCGACCTTGCGGATGAACGCTCCGCCCAGGCCGTCGATGGTGAAGGACCCGGCGCAGTGCAGCGGTTCGCCGGTGGCGATGTAGGCATCGATCTCGGCCGGTTCCATCTCCAGGAAGGAGACCGTGGCTGAGGCGACAGTCCCCAAAGTGGCGCCGGAACCCTGTTCCCCGCCGCCGTCGTCGTCCGGATCCGTGTCCCGGCAGTCCACCAGCCAGTGGCCCGTGTGCAGCACCCCTGTGTTGCCGCTCATGCGGAGCATGCGCTCACGGGCCACTTCGGCGGTGTACGGCTTGCCGTGTGCCTCGCCGTCGAACTCGAACACGGAGTCGCACCCGAGGACCAGCGACCCTTCCGCTTCCGGGAGGGCGGCCACAGCTTCCGCCTTTGCCCGCGCAAGCAGCAGCGCGGTGTCATGGGGGTCGGTAACGCCGTACCGGGCCTGGACTGCGTCCTCATCCACGTCCGAGACCAGGACTGTGTGGCGGATGCCGGCCTCGGCCAGGAGCTTGGTGCGGGCGGGGGACTGGGAAGCGAGAATCAGGCTGGGCACAGTTTCAGCCTAGTGGACCAGTTCCCCGGACGCCGGTGCTGCCTCGGCCCGGTTGAGCTTGGCGCCCTCCACGTCCACGTCCGGCAGCATCCGGTCCAGCCAGCGGGGGAGCCACCAGGACTTTTCGCCCAGCAGGAACATCACGGCCGGAACGATGGTCATCCGCACCACGAAGGCGTCCAGGAGCACGCCGAACGCCATGGCGAAGCCAAGCGGGCGCACCATGGTGAGGTGGCTGAAGATGAATCCGGCGAAGACGCTGACCATGATGATCGCGGCGGCGGTGACCACGGCGGCAGCGTGGCTGAAGCCCACCCGGACTGCCTCCTTGGCCGATGAGCCGTGCATGTAGGCCTCGCGCATTCCGGAGGCGATGAACACCTGGTAGTCCATGGCCAGGCCGAACAGCACGCCGATCAGGATGATGGGCAGGAAGCTCAGCACGGCGCCGGGATTGGCGACGTCGAAGACCCCACCCAGCCAGCCCCACTGGTACACGGCCACCACGGCGCCGAAAGCCGCGGCGAGGGAGAGCAGGAATCCGCCGGTTGCCAACAGCGGCACCACGATGGAGCGGAACACAAGCAGGAGCAGGACAAGGGAAAGTCCGACGACGATGGCCAGGTAGGGCGGCAGGGCATCGCCGAGTTTCGTGGAGACGTCCACGTTGCCGGCGGTCTGGCCCGTCAGTCCCATTGCCACGCCATACTCGGACTGGATTTCGCCGTTCAGCCCGCGAAGCTCCGACACCACCTGGACGGTACTGGCGCTCGCCGGGCCTTCCTCGGGGATGACCTGGAAGACAGCGGTGCGGCGGTCCTCGCTGAGCGCGACGGGCACGGCGGCCACCACGTTATCCACGGCGCGGAGCTTGTCAGCGACGTCAAACTGCAGCGCCTGCGCCTGGGCCTCGTCCAGGTTGGCGGGGAATTCACCCACGGCCACGATGGGGCCGGTGACGCCTTCGCCGAAGCTGCGCGCGGTCAAGTCGTAGGCCTGGTAGGCCTCGGAGTCCACCGGCTCCGAGCCGCCGTCTGGCAGGGCAAGCTGCAGCTGGGTGGCCGGAAGCGCGAGGGTGCCGAGGACGAGCACCCCGGCCGCCAGCGCAAGCACCGGGTGCCGGGTGACGAGGCCGCCCCAGCCATGCGTGCTGCGCTCGCGGTCCTTTGCCTCATCGGCCGACTCATGGCCGGGCTCGGCGTTGTGCGCCTCCGCCTTGGCCCAGGCCCGCCGGGAAATGACGCGCCGGCCGATCAGGGACAGCATGGCCGGAGTCAGGGTAATGGCCACCAGGACCGCCACGGCCACGGTTCCCGCCGCGGCCAGGCCCATGACCGCGAGGAACGGCAGCCCGGGCACTACCAGCGCTGCCAGGGCGATAATCACGGTCAGGCCAGCGAAAACCACCGCATTGCCGGACGTGCCGGTAGCCCGGGCCACCGATTCCTCCGGGTCCATTCCGGCGAGCAGCTGCGTCCGGTGCCGGTTGACGATGAACAGGGAATAGTCGATGCCCACGGCCAGTCCCAGCATCAGGGCCAGCATGGGTGAAATGGAGCTCATGTCGAAGAGGCCGGACAGCGCGAACGTGATGCCGACCCCCACACCGACTCCCACGATGGCCATCAGCAGCGGCAGGCCGGCGGCAACCAGGGTGCCCAGCATCAGGATCAGGACCAGCGCGGCGACGGCGATGCCGATGACCTCGGCGGCGCCAAAGAGTTCGGAGATATCCTCGGTGATTTCCTTGCTCGCGTAGGCTGTGACGCCGGCGGCGGAAGTTTCATGGGCGATGTCCTGGACCTGCTGGCGGACCTCCGGGCTGAGGCCGTTGATGGAGGTGTTGAACTGCACCTGGGCCACGGCGGCTTGGTTGTCTTCGGAGACGAAGCGGATCGCGGACGATGCCTCTGCCTGGCGCTTGCCCAGCTCGAGCTTTGCCTTGCCGGCTTCCAGCTCCCGGGTGCCGGCGTCGAGCCGGGCCTGTCCTTCGGCCAGGGCGGCCTTCTGCTGGCCGAGCTGGGCTTCGATCAGGGCGGCAGGGGCGCCCGCCGCAGTGAGCTGCTGTTCTGCCGCGGCCAGCTGTGCCTGGCCGGCTTCAAGCTGGACGCGGGAGGCGTCCAGCTGTGCCTGGCCCGCGGCAAGCTGCTGTTCGCCGTCGGTGATGGCCTTGCCGGCCTGGTCCACCTGGGCCTGGGTGGCGAAGGGGTCCACGGTGCCGCGGACATCCTGCACGGTCTTCAGCTTCTCCAGGGCATCCGAGACGGCGGCCCGGCTCCCGGCGGTGAAACCGCCGTCGGGCGCTTCAAAGACGATGGTGGCGGTGCCGCCGGATGCCGAGGGAAGCTCTTCCTTCAGCTTGTCCGCGATCCGCTGTGTCTCGGTGCCGGGGATCTGGAAGTTGTTGGACAGCGTGCCGTGGAAGGCGGCGGCTGAGCCGCCCACGGCAACCAGGGCGGCGAGCCAGAGCGAGATGACCAGCCAGCGCCGGCGGTAGGAGAATTTGCCCAGGCGGTACAGGAACAGTGCCATGCGAGGAAACCGATCTGATCAGGAGGAACGGGAGGCTGAAGGTGCGGGGGCAGGGGTGGTGCCCGTGGTGAAGCCGGAGCCAAGCAGCGCCATGGCGTCGATCAGCAGCTGCCGCAGTTCGGCAAGGGAGGCCGGCGAGAGGTCCGCGCCGCGGCGGGCAAACCAGACCTCCATTGCCGCCTTGCCGCAGGAGATGACGGAACCGGCAAAGGCCCGGAGGTACAGCTCATTCCCGGCGTCCGGTGTTGCGGCAGCCCGGCTGCGGGCCACTGCGGTGATCTGTTCCCGGCAATGGTCCCAGGCTTCAAGTTCGGAGTGGGACATGAGTGTGCTCTGCTGGGTCAGGGTAAAGAGTTCGGCCAGCGGGGCCACGGTCATGGGGTCCGCCAGGGCCATCAGTGCCTCCTGCGCCGACTTCAGGACGGGCTCCTCCGCGGGCCGGAGTTTGAACTGCTGGATGGCGGTGTCCAGGAAGCCGTGCGTGATGGAAGCCAGCGCGGCATCGGTGCTGCCGAAGTAGTTGAAGAAGGTCCGGCGGGAGATTCCGGCGGCGTCCGCGATGTCCTCCACCGTGAAGTTGCCGGGACCCGCGCTGCGCAGGAGGCCGAGTGCGGCGTCGGTAATGGCCTGGCGGGTGGCCGCCTTGTTCAGCTCGCGGCGGGACAGTGCGGCCGGCGGCGGGACGGAGGTTCCCGGATGGGCGGAATCGGCGGAGACGGTCACGCATTTACACTATGTGCAACTTTGCACTCTGAGCAAGTTGCTTTCACAGGAGAATGAAAGGTTCCGAACAGCCTTCCCATGACTTGGTGCCCAATTCTGGAACTGTCCCGAAAGGGCGAATCATCAGCAGCCGTCACCTGACGGCGGATCCAGGAGACAAGTAATGTCACGCACAAAGAAGATGACCCTCGGCCTGTCAGCTGCGGCGCTGGTCCTTGGCGCCGGTATCGGAGTTGCCGGCATGGCCTCCGCCACCACAACCCCCACTCCCACACCCAGTGCCAGCTCCAGCGCGTCCGCGGACGGGAGCACCGGCACCGCCCCCGGCGGAGGCATGGGCAAGCACGGCGGCCGGGGCGGCGAGCGGGGCGTGGCCCAGGCTTCCGCGCTCGCGGAGAAGCTCGGCGTAGACGAGGCCAAGGTGACGGAGGCGCTCCAGGCCTTCCGCGAAGCCAACAGGCCCACCACCCCGCCGGCGGAGGGGGAGAAGCCGGACGCCGCCGCACGTGACGCCGCCCTGGCCAAGTCGCTTGCCGAGTCGCTGGGCATCGAGGAGTCCAAGGTCACCGCCGCGCTGGAGGAGCTCCGCACCGAGAGGCAGGCTGCGAAGGCTGCCGCCCTCAAGACCCGGCTGGACCAGGCCGTCACCGAAGGAAAGCTGACGCAGGCCGAGGCCGACGCCGTCACCAAGGCGGTGGAGAACGGCGTGATCGGCGGCGGCGGTCACTGACGCCAGCCCCGCCGGACGGCGCCTGACTGTAGGACGGCATCGAACACAGGAAAGTCCCCGGGAACTTTTCCCGGGGACTTCCCTGTGTGGTGCGCTGGGTGGGCGGGGGCCCTTAGGCCTTCGCGTCCGCCAGTTCACGCGATGCGGTATCCGTGGAGGTCCCGTCGGAAGGGGCAGTGGTGCCGGCGTTGGCAGCATCGACGTCGACAGTATCGTCCACGAAGGGCGTGCCGTTACGGGGAGCGTTGTACAGCTGCTCGTCGAGGATGCCCTGGCGCTTGGCCACGATGGTGGGGACCAGTGCCTGGCCTGCCACGTTCACGGCGGTGCGGCCCATGTCCAGGATGGGATCGATCGCCAGGAGGAGTCCGACGCCGGCCAGCGGCAGTCCCAGCGTGGACAGCGTCAGGGTGAGCATCACCACGGCGCCGGTGGTTCCGGCGGTGGCGGCGGACCCCAGGACGGACACCAGGGCGATCAGCAGGTACTGGCTGAAGTCCAGCTGGATGCCGAAGAACTGGGCCACGAAGATCGCCGAGATTGCAGGGTAGATGGCCGCGCAGCCGTCCATCTTGGTGGTGGCGCCCAGCGGGACGGCGAAGGAGGCGTAGGCGCGGGGGACGCCCAGGCTGCGTTCGGTGACGCGCTGGGTCAGCGGCAGCGTTCCCACGGAGGAGCGGGAAACGAAGGCCAGCTGCACGGCGGGCCACACGCCGGAGAAGTACTGCTTGACGGAGAGGCCGTGGGTGCGGACCAGGATGGGGTAGACAGCGAAGAGCACCAGGGCGAGGCCCACGTAGATGGCGAAGGTGAACTTGCCGAGGGACCCGATGGTGTCCCAGCCGTACACCGCCACGGCGTTGCCGATCAGGCCCACGGTGCCCAGCGGTGCGATGCGGATGATCCACCAGAGCACCTTCTGGATGACGGCCAGGGCGGAGGCGTTCAGGTTCAGGAACGGCTCGGCAGCCTTGCCCACCTTGAGGGCGGCAACACCGACGGCGATGGCAATCACCAGGATCTGGAGCACGTTGAAGCTGACGGAGGTGGTGACCGCGCCGGACTCGGCGACGGTGGAGCTGGCGCCCAGTCCCAGGAAGTTCTTGGGGAACAGGCCCACCAGGAACGCCCACCAGTCACCGGACTTGCCGGAGTACTTGGCTTCCCCGGTGATGCCCGTGTTGGCGCCGGGCTGCAGGAGGACGCCCAGCCCGATGCCGATCAGCACGGCGATCAGGGAGGTGATGGCGAACCAAAGGAGCGTGTTCCAGGCCAGCTTCGCGGCGTTGGACACCTGGCGGAGGTTGGAGATGGAGCTGACAACCGCGGTGAAGATCAGGGGTACGACGGCGGTCTGCAGCAGGGATACATAGCTGGAGCCGATGGTCTGCAGCGTGGCGCCAAGGCCGTTGGGGCTGGCCTTGGTGCTGCCGGTGTACTTGGCCAGCAGGCCGAGGCCCAGGCCCACGATGAGGGCGGCAATGATCTGGACGCCGAACGAGCCGGCCCACTTGGGCAGCTGGAAGCCGGTCTTCCCCGCGGGGGATGGGGTGCTTGTCTGAGTGCTCACCTGAACACGCTAAAGCCACCCCGCATACCACGTCGAAAGAACATTGAGAAATATTACGCGCCTCCAGTTTCATGCAGACCCAAACAACCCCGAGAAACCAAGGGTCCCAGCCGGCTATGTTACTTATTCCCGGCCAAGGTGTGCTTAATGTCTCGCAGATAGCGGCCGCGGAGCTGGCATATCAGAGCAGTGCCCGCCGGAGGGTGTCCAGTCCGACAGAGCCGACATTGAGTGCGTTTGTGTGGAACTCTTTGAGGTCGAAGCCGGGCCGGGACTCGAGTTCGGCGCGGATCTGTTCCCAGAGGCGCTGGCCTACCTTGTAGGAGGGTGCCTGGCCGGGCCAGCCCAGGTAGCGGGTGAACTCGAATTTCAGCTGGCCTTCGCTGATGGGCAGGTTCTGTTTCAGGAATTGGTAGCCCTTGTCCGCGGTCCAGGTGCCGGAGCCCCAGCGTTCGGGGACCTCGAGTTCAAGGTGGACGCCGATGTCGAACACGACGCGGGCGGCGCGCATCCGCTGCATGTCCAGCATGCCCATGTGGTCGCCGGGATCGTCCAGGTAGCCAAGTTCCTGCATCAGCTTCTCGGCGTACAGTGCCCAGCCTTCGCCGTGGCCGGAGGTCCAGCACACGTTGCGCCGCCACTTGTTCAGCAGTTCCCGGCGGTAGGTGGCGGTGGCCACCTGGAGGTGGTGGCCGGGGACGCCCTCATGGTAGACGGTGGTGGTCTCGGCCCAGGTGGTGAAGGTGTCCTCGCCGGCGGGGACGGACCACCACATGCGGCCCGGGCGGCTGAAATCGTCGGACGGGCCGGTGTAGTAGATGCCTCCTTCGTCCGTGGGGGCGATGAGGCATTCGAGCTTCTTCATGACGTCGGGGATGTCGAAATGGACGCCGGCAAGCTCGGCCACCGCTTTGTCGGACAGTTCCTGCATCCACTCCCGCAGGGCTTCCTTTCCCTTCAGCTGGCGGGCGGGGTCGTTGTTCAGGATTTCCTTGGCCTCGGCGATCGTGGCGCCGGCCTTGATGGTGTGGGCTACCTGTTCCTGCTGGGCGATAAGCCGGTCAAGTTCCTCCACGCCCCAGGCGTAGGTTTCCTCCAGGTCCACGGTGGCCCCGAGGAAGGAGCGGGAGGCCAGGGCGTAGCGGGACCGTCCCACGGCATCCTTCTCGGGCGCGGCGGGGAGCAGCTCTGTGCGGAGGAAGCCGGCCAGTCCGGCGTAGGCGCTGCGGGCGGCGGCAGCACCGGCGTCGAGCTCTTCCTGGAGGGCGGCAGGCAGGGGGCCGGCGGCGGTGGCTGCTCCGGCAGCCAGCTTCGCGAAGAACCCGTCCTCCGCGGCGTACTTGGTGACCTGCTCAATGACGGTGTTCACTTGGCGGGCGGCGGCGACCCGGCCGGCGTCCTTCGCCTCCCGCAGGGATTCGGTGTAGCCGCTGATGGCGCCCGGAACATTGTGGGCGCGGCCGGCAATGTGCTGCCAGTCCTGCTCCGTCTCCGTGGGCATGAGGTCGAAGATCGCACGGATGTCCTGCGCAGGGGACGCAATATTGTTCAGGTCCGCGTAATCCCAGCCGGACGCGTGGATCAGCAGCTGCAGGCCCAGCCGCTCCCGCATGGCGTCCAGCGTGACGGAGTCAACGTCGTCCTCCGGTTCGAGGCCTTCGAGGTCGGTCAGGGCCTTCCGTGCTGCCTCGGCGAATCCGGCAATGCCGGCGGGGGAAAAGTCCTGGTATTCGGTTTCGTGGCCGGGAACGCCAAGGGTGGTGGCGAAGGACGGATTGAGCCTGATGAGCGTCTCGGTGTAGTCATCTGCGACGGCGTCGATGCGGGTATGCGGGCGGGCGGCAGGAGAAGTGTCTGTAGTCACATCACGAGACTAATCGCCCGGCTGCGAAAGATCAGTCCTTTTCAGCCGCGGCTTCGTTTCCACGCTCCGGGGCCGGGGGTGGGGTCCAGCCTGAGCTGCTGGCGGCGGACCCAGTGCCGCACCGGCGGCTTGTCCGCGTCCGCCTGTTCGGCGCCGCCCAGGGAAAGTACGACGGCGGTCAGCGCCGCCAGTTCCTCGGCGGTCGGCTGCCCTTTGACGACGGACAGCAGGGGTTCGGCGGGTGCCTGGATCTCTTCGGGCTGGCGGGTGGGGATCACAGCGGGATGTTCCCATGCTTCTTGGCGGGGAGGCTGGCACGCTTGTCGCGCAGGGCACGCAGGCCCTTGATGATCTGCAGCCGGGTCTCGGACGGGGCGATGACGGCGTCGACGTAGCCGAGCTCCGCTGCCCGGTAGGGGTTGAGGAGCTCTTCCTCGTACTGCCGGATGACTTCGGCGCGCCGTGCCTCGACGTCGCCGCCGGCCTCGGCAACTGCAGCGAGGTCGCGGCGGTACAGGATGTTGACGGCGCCTTGGGCGCCCATCACGCCGATCTGGGCGGTGGGCCAGGCCAGGTTGAGGTCGGCGCCGAGTTTCTTCGAACCCATCACGATGTAGGCTCCGCCGTAGGCCTTGCGGGTGATCACGGTGAGCTTGGGAACGGTTGCCTCAGCGTAGGCGTAGAGGAGTTTGGCGCCGCGCCGGATGATGCCCTGGAATTCCTGGTCCTTGCCGGGCAGGAAGCCGGGAACGTCCACCAGCGTGATGATGGGGATGTTGAACGCGTCGCAGTGGCGCACGAACCGGGCAGCCTTCTCCGAGGCGGCAATGTCCAGGGTGCCGGCGAACTGCAGGGGCTGGTTGGCGACGATGCCCACCGTGTGGCCCTCCACCCGGCCGTAGCCGATCATCACGTTCGGCGCGTAGAGGGCCTGCATCTCCAGGAAGTGGCCGTCGTCCACGATCTGCTCAACCACGGTACGCATGTCGTAGGGCTGGTTGGCGGAATCGGGGACCAGCGCGTCCAGGGCGAGGTCGTCGTCGTCGAGCTCCAATTCCTGCGTGTGCTCCAGGACGGGCGCCTCCGAAAGGTTGTTGGACGGCAGGAAGTCCAGCAGCTCGCGGACGAACTCGATGGCGTCCGCCTCGTCGGAGGCCAGGTAGGTGGAGGTGCCCGTGGTGGCGTTGTGCTGCCGGGCTCCACCGAGGGTCTCCATGTCCACGTCCTCGCCGGTGACCGTCTTGATGACGTCCGGTCCGGTGATGAACATGTGGGAGGTCTTGTCCACCATCACCACGTAGTCGGTGAGCGCGGGGGAGTACGCGGCGCCACCGGCCGACGGGCCCATGATGAGCGAAATCTGGGGGACCACGCCGGAGGCATGGACGTTGTTGCGGAAGATGTCCGCGAACATGGCCAGGGAGGCAACGCCTTCCTGGATGCGTGCTCCGCCGCCGTCCAGGATGCCCACGACGGGGCAGCCGTTGCGCAGCGCAAACTCCTGCACCTTGACGATCTTTTCGCCGTTGACCTGGCTGAGGGAGCCGCCGTAGACCGAGAAATCCTGGCTGTACACGGCCACGAGGCGCCCGTCCACGGTGCCGTAACCGGAAACCAGGCCATCGCCGAGCGGTTTCTTCTTTTCCATGCCGAACGCGGTGGAGCGGTGTACGGCAAGGGCGTCGAACTCGACGAAGGAGTCTTCGTCCAGGAGGAGGGCGATGCGCTCGCGGGCGGTGTTCTTGCCGCGCGCATGCTGTTTCTCGATGGCTTCAGGGCCGGAGGGCTGTTCTGCACGTGCCTGGCGGTCGCGGAAATCGGCGATCTTTCCCGCTGTCGTTGTCAGATCGTGGCTCATCAAGTGTCTCCGGCTCTGTAGCAGATTGATTCTGTGGTGCTGTGAATGCTGCGGGCTGTGGCGCTGTGGATTAAGTAGCTTCCACACAAAAGGCGAACCCTGCTGGCAAGTCTAGTGACGCTTCCGGCGGCGGCGGCTGTAGGGAACCTACAATTTTCTGCGCCGCCATCAGCAGCAGCCCGATGTTACTTGCCGGTAACTTAGTTGGGTTACAGTGGTGCCATGACTTCGAGCAATGACGCTTCCCCTGTCTCCGGCGGACCCTACCAGGCTGCCGGTTCACTCCAGGGAAGGACCATCCTTATCTCCGGCGGGAGCAGGGGGATCGGCCTGGCAATCGCACTGCGCGCGGCGCGGGACGGCGCCAACATCGTGCTGATGGCCAAGACGGGGGAGCCGCACCCCAAGCTGGCCGGGACTGTCCATACAGCCGCCCAGGAACTGGTGGAGGCGGGCGGACAGGCGCTTCCCCTCGTGGGTGACGTGCGCAATGACGACGACGTGGCGCGGGCCGTGGCGGCTGCCGTGGAGCGGTTCGGCGGTATCGATGCCGTCATCAACAACGCTTCCGCAATTGATCTTTCCCGGACCGATGACGTGGACATGAAAAAGTACGACCTCATGCAGGACATCAATGTCCGCGGCACGTTCCTGATGTCCAAGCTGGCGCTCCCGGCACTCCGGGCCTCGGACCAGGGCCACATCCTCACGCTCTCGCCGCCGCTGAACCTCGATCCCCGGTGGGCCGGGAAGCACCTGGCCTACACGATGGCAAAGTATGGGATGAGCCTTACCACCCTCGGCCTTGCAGAGGAGCTGAAAGCCGACGGCATCCGGGTGAATTCGCTGTGGCCGCGCACCCTCATCGATACCGCCGCCATCAGGAACATGCCGCACGGGGACACGATCGTCCAGGCGGCCCGGGGAGCGGAGATCATGGCGGACGCAGCCCATGCCGTGCTGACGGGCTGCAACCTCACGGACGGCGGCCGGCCAAGCGGCAATTTCTACACGGATGAAGAGGTGCTCACGGCAGCGGGGGTCACTGACTTCCGCCCGTACAGCCTTGGTGCTCCCGAAGACCAGCTGGTGCCGGACATTTTCCTGTAGCCCCCGCCGTCGTCCGCCAGGGTTCCGGCGGGCCTGCTCAACGGGCAGCCAGGGCCTGGCGGTGTCGGTAGAGTTTAGCTATGGATGACGCACATGCCCCCGGCACGCCACTGGACCGGAGGGCCCTCGCGGACCAGGACTTTCTGTCCGCGGCCGGCATCCCGCGGCTCGAGGTGGTTGACTCCACCGGTTCCACCAACGCCGATCTCCTCCGGTCTGTCACCGTGGAGCCTGCGGCGTGGCCGGACATGTCCGTGCTGACCGCGGAGTACCAGACGGCGGCCCGAGGCCGCCTGGACAGGCGCTGGGAGGCGCCGCCCCTGAGCTCCGTCTCCGTTTCCGTTGTCCTGCGGCCGGCGAACGCCGAAGGAAGGCCGCTTCCCACCCAGAGCTATTCCTGGCTGTCCCTCATCGGCGCCCTGGCGCTGCGGGAAACCCTGCTGGAAACCGCCGGCCTGCCCGCAGAGTTGAAATGGCCCAACGACGTCCTGGTGCGCGGAAAGAAGATCGCGGGAATCCTGGCGCAGCTGGGTCCGATGGGGGACGGCTCCGTGCCTCCTGTCATCCTGGGAACCGGCCTGAACGTCACCCTGCAGGAGGCCGAACTCCCGGTCCCCACGGCCACCTCCGTGGTGCTGGAATCGCCGCGCACTGCGGACCGGACGGAACTGCTGAAGAGCTACCTGCTTCACTTTGCCGTGCTCTACCGGGGTTTCTGCAACGCCGACGGCGACCCGGCGGCGGGCCTGGCAGGCGGCCAGTCACTGCATAAGCGCGTGGAAGGCGTTATGACCACCCTCGGCAAGCAGGTGCGGGCGCAGTTGCCGGGCGACCACGAAATCATCGGCCACGCATCCCGCCTCGACGAGTACGGATCGCTGCTGGTGGTGGACCGGGAGTCCAGGGAGCACGTGGTGACGGCCGGTGACGTGGTGCATCTGCGTCCGTGGAATTCCCCGGACGCTTCCGGCCAGGGCGGTTATGCGTAAAGACCTCGTTCCGGGCGAGCAGGTGATTGTCACCACCCGCCCGCAGCCGAGGAAGCTGGCCGGGGCAGCCGCAGCCTTCATCTTTTCACCGGCACTAGCCGCGTTCGCTTCCGCCTGGGCCACGCGCGGGGAAGCGGCAAGGCTCATTCCAGCCCTGGCTCCGCGGTGGACCCCGTGGCTGGTGGCCGGCTTAGTCCTGGCGGTGGCGGGGGTCTGGCTGGGTTACTGCCTGCCGCGGCTGCTGCGCTGGCAGGGCACCAGGTACACGCTCACCAGCCGGCGGCTTGTTGCCCGCTCCGGCATCCTGCGGCGGCGGGACCAGCAGGTGAACCTTGCTTCGGTGCGCAACCTGACTGTCCACGAATCGGTACTTCAGCGCCTGTTGCGTTCCGGGAATATATCCTTGGAAACCGGGTATCAGGGCGTGGTGACATTCCAGGACGTGCCGGAGGTTGCCAGGTTCCGGGACTTCATCCTTGATGCCATTGAGGAATTGCCCGACGAACGTGACGGCCAAGCCGGCGGAACCATGGATGGTCCAGCCGGAGCATTGCCATGGGAGCTGAGAGAAGGTGGACGGGATGAACGATGAGGACCAGCAGGAGAGCGTGGACTCCATCACAGCCCCGCCAGCTATCGATTCCCACCCCGCCACCGGCACGATGTCCGCCGAGCGGCTTGCAATGAAGGCCCTGGAGGCCCGGCTGCTGGGCGGCGAACGCAAGCTCCGGCGCCGTGAAGTCGCCGCCGGAGCCGGGTTGTCGCTGCTGTCCGCGCGCAAACTGTGGCGTGCCCTCGGTTTCCCCAACTTCGGCGATGAGGACGTGGCGTTCACCGAACGCGACCAGGAGGCACTCTCCACAGTGGTGGACCTTGTCCGCTCGGGGAAGCTGACTGAGGAGGCCGCCATCTCCATCACCCGTTCCATCGGGCAGATGACGGACCGGATGGTGGTGTGGCAGATCGAAGCCCTCGTGGAAGACATGGTCCACGAACAGGGCGTCACCGACGCCGTAGCCCGCAAGCGCCTGGTCAACGAACTTCCCGGTCTGGTGGATGCGCTCGAGGAAATCCTGGTCTACTCCTGGCGGCGCCAGCTCAATGCAGGCGTCCAGCGGCTCGCCGTCCGGGCCGAAGCAGGCCTGCAGGCCAGCGAAGAGGGCCGGGAGGGCGACGAAGACGATGCGCCGCTGCCGCTTGCCCGTGCCGTAGGTTTCGCTGACCTGGTTTCGTACACCAGCCTGTCCCGCCGGATGAACGAGAAAACACTGGCCCGGCTGGTCCAGCGCTTCGAAAACAAGTGCGCGGAGATTATTTCCGTGGGCGGCGGCCGGCTGGTGAAGACCGTCGGCGACGAAGTTCTCTACATCGCCGAAACTCCTGCCGCCGGCGCCGAGATCTCACTGGCCCTGGCGCAGGCCTTCACCGAGGACGAGATCCTTCCCGAAGCGCGGGTGGCCATGGTGTGGGGAAGGATTTTGTCCAGGCTCGGTGACATCTATGGACCCACCGTAAACCTGGCCGCGCGCCTCACCACCCTTGCGGATCCGGGCACCGTGCTGGTGGACTCAATGACCGCCTCGGCCCTGGAACACGATGAACGTTTCGTGCTGGAGCCACAGCCGCCCGAAAACGTCCGCGGCTTCGGCGAAATCCGCCCCGTCCGGCTGGGGCGCGGGCTGGGCAAGGGCCTGGTGGTGGACTAGCAGGGACGCCGTGCACGCGGAGGACCTTCGCGGGCAAACAGTTTATCCAGTTGTTGGTCTATCACGGTACAGTTGGTGCGGCGGCAATGCTGAACCTCTGGTGTGGGTAGGGCTCCCCATCGCGGCAGGAAGCGCCGGTAGGTAAGCTTGCCACCGGACAAACGCTGCCTCGCCCGGGTCCCTGCGCCCGGGCCCGGCGTGCCAACAATGTCAGGTCTCTGTTGCTCCCACCGGGGGCGGCGAAAAATCAAGGGCCGGGTAGCACCCCTGGCCTGTCAGCTGCCTGCGGCAGCGGTAAGTCGGGGGATAGTAACGCTGTGACAACTCTGCTGGGGAAGCTGGGACTGAAAAGGCGCCATAAAAAACTCGTCACGGGCACTGCCTTCAGTGCCGCCGTCGCTGTCCTGGTCACCGGTGCCGTGCTGTATCCGGGGTTCAAGACCACCGAGGTGGAGCTGAACGACGGCGGCGTGTGGGTGGTGTCCAAGTCCAAGAATGCGGTGGGCCGGCTGAATTATCCCTCCCGTGTCCTTGATGGGGCGGTGACGCCTGCGTCCACAACGTTCGACATCCTGCAGGACGCCGGTGATGTCTTTGTTGATGACGAGACGGGTTCAACGCTGAACCAGGTCTCGCCAGCGAACATGCGGCTGGGCGGGGACAAGCAGCTGCCCGGGTCCGCGGACGTCAGTTTTGGTTCCGAGGTCATTTCCGTGACGGACGCGGCGTCGGGCAAGGTGTGGGCGGTGTCTCCGTCCACTATTAACGGTTTTGACGAGGAAGCGTCCGAGCCGGTGATGGTGGGTTCGGAGGGGATTGTCTCGGCGGTTGGGGATGATGACCGGATCTATTCCGCGGACCCCAAGTCCGGTGCCGTGACGGTAACGGAGGTTGACGCCAGTGGCGGGGTGGTTTCATCCGAGTCGGAGACCTGGGCGGAGCTGAAGGGTTCGGGGGATCTCCAGATCACGGTGGTGGGGGACAAACCCGTGGTCCTGGACGCCGCTGCCGGGAGGCTGTTCCTGCCGGGCGGGAAACACGTTCAGCTGGAGAATGCCCGGGAGGCGAAGCTGCAGCAGGGCGGTCCGGGCAGCAGCTTTGTGGCCGTTTCCACACAGAAGGCGCTGCTGAAGCAGCCGTTGGATGGTTCCGCGGCGAAGGCGGTGGCGTTCGACGGCGAGGGTGTGCCGGCTGCCCCCGTCCAGTTGGGCGGGTGCGTCCATGCGGCGTGGTCCGGGGCGAACAAGTATGTGCGGGACTGCGTCAATGACGGTGATGACAAGAACGTGGACGTGCCCAAGGCCAGTGCCTCGCCGTCGTATGTTTTTCGGGTGAACCGGGACCTGGTGGTCCTGAATGACGTGAACTCGGGCAATGTGTGGCTGGTGAACCAGAACATGCAGCTGGTCAACAACTGGGACGACGTCATCCCGCCCAAGAACGAGTCCGACGAGCAGGACCAGGAATCCGCGGACAACAACACCGTCAATATCCTGCCGGACCGCACCAAGCCCAACCGTCCGCCGGAAACCAAGCCCGACGCCGTCGGCGTGCGGCCTGGCCGCACTACCATCCTCAGTGTCCTGGACAACGATTCGGACCCCGACGGCGATGTCCTCACTGCCGCCGTCGGCAATTCCGGACCCCAGGCCGGCAGCCTTGAGAACATCTACGGCGGCACGGCTTTCCAGGTCTCCGTTCCGGCCGGCGCGAAGCCCGGGACGGAAACGTTCAGCTACAGCGCTTCCGACGGCCGCGGCCTTTCCGCAACCGGGCAGGTCACGCTGACTGTGGTGGCCCCCGAGGAGAACAAGCCGCCCCAGTTCAAGCGCGGCGACAACACCACCATGCTCGTGGAACAGGGCAAAACCGTCAGCCAGAACATCCTCACGGACTGGATCGACCCCGACGGCGACGACCTGGTCCTCCTCGACGCCAAGGCCGACAACGACCAGGACCAGGTCAAGGTCCGCCGCGACGGCCTGCTGACCTTCCAGGACTCCGGCGCGACAGCCGGCAAGAAGGCCGTGGAGGTGACCATCTGGGACGGCCGGACCACTGTCACCGGAAAAGTGGTGGTCAACGTCCAGCCCCCCGGAGCCCTCGCACCGGTAGTCAATGCCGACCATGTCACGGCCGTGGTGGGGCAGGACCTCGTCATCTCGCCCCTCAAGAACGACGTCGATCCCAACGGCGGCGCCCTCCGGCTGGCCCAGGTGGAAGCCAGCGGCCCGGCAGAGCTGGGGCCCGTGACCGACGGCGGCACCTTCACGTTCCGGAGCACCACCCCCGGTCCTGTCTACCTCACGTACATTGCCAGCAACGGGCCGCAAAGCAGCCAGGGGCTGATCCGCGTCGACGTCGAATCCGGGGATGAAACCGGCGATCCCGTGGCCGTCCATGACGTAGCGCTCATGCCAACCGGCGGAAGCGTGCTGGTGGACCCGCTGGCCAATGATTCCGACCCCTCCGGAGGAGTCCTGGTGCTGCAGTCAGTGAAGCTGCCGGAAAACTCCACGGCGTCGGTGAGCGTGATCAACCACAGCGTCCTGCGGATCACCGACATCCTGGGTACCAAGGACCCGATCCTCTTCGAATACACCATGTCCAACGGCAAGAAGTCGGCCACCGGCAGCGTCTCGGTAGTGCCCGTCCCGGCCCCCGCGGTCCTGGAAGCACCCCAGCCCAAGCCCGACGAAGTGAACGTCCGGGTCAACGACGTCGTCACCATCCCCGTGCTCGAGAACGACACCCACCCGCAGGGCCAGGAACTCACTGTGGACCCGGTCCTGCCGCAGGGTGTTGATCCGGTGGACGGCAAGGGCTTCGTCTCGGAAAACACGCTCCGGTTCATTGCCGGACCGCAGCCCAAGACCGTCCGGGCGATCTATAACGCCGTGGATCCGCAGGGCCAAAAGAGTGCCGCCGCGGTGACCATCCACATCCTTCCGCTGGAGGGGGCCGAGAACTCACGCCCGCAGCCGCGCAATCTGACGGCGCGCGTCGTGGCCGCGGGCACGGTCCGGATTCCGGTGCCGCTCGGCGGCATCGATCCCGACGGCGACTCCGTCCAGCTGACCGGCATCGACAGCACGCCCGCCATGGGCATGGCCACCGTGGGCAGCAACTTCATCGACTTCACCGCTGCCGGTGACGGCGCCGGAACAGACACGTTCCGCTACAAAGTGGTGGACCGGCAGGGCGCCGTCAACACCGGCACCGTCACCGTGGGCATCGCACCCCGCGGCGACGTCAACCAGAAGCCCACCCCCGTGGACGACGAGGTAAGGGTCCGCCCGGGCCGCCAGATCGCCGTCGACGCCGCCGGCAACGACACCGATCCCGATGGCGACCTCATCCGCATCCTCACCGATGGCATCGAGGCCGACGCCGCGCTGCAGGCCACCGTGAGCAAAACCAGCGGCCGCATTATCCTGCTGGCGCCCGCGGAAGCCGGGACCGTCAATGTGCGCTACACCATCGCCGATGACCGGGACGCTTCCGCCCAGGCCGCCATCCGTGTGGTGGTGGACAACGAGGTTCCGCTCAAGGCGCCCATCGCCCGTGACGACAGGGTGACGTCCGCCCAGACCATGGGGAAAACCGCTGTTGACGTCCCCGTCCTGAAGAACGATGAGGATCCGGACGGCGTGGGAGAGAACCTCAAGATCAGCACCGAAGCCACCACCGCCCGGCCAGGGACAGACGGCACCATGATCGTGGACCTCACAGAGCAGCCCCAGCTCATCCCCTACACCGTGGAGGACGTGGACGGACAGCAGTCGACGGCGGTGATCTGGGTACCGGGACTCGGCCAGCAGGTGCCCACCCTGGCCAAGGACGAAGTGCTGGAGGTTGTTGCCGGCCAGTCCGTGGACGTTGGCCTGGATGAGTGGGTCAAGGTCCGGGAGGGCCGCTCGCCGCGGCTCACCCAGGTAGACCGCATCAAGCTCATTGGTGCCGACGGCAGCAACCCCGTGACCGGCGACGGCACGGGGCTCAAGTACACCGCCGGCGCGGACTATGTGGGACCGGGCTCGCTGACCTTCGAGGTGACCGACGGAACCGGCCCGGACGATCCGGCCGGCCTGAAGTCCACCCTCAGCATCCGCACCAAGGTGCTGCCGGATCCGAACAAGAACAACCCTCCGGAACTGCTGGGCGCAAACCTGGACGTGCCCAAGGGCGACTCCGCCAGCACCGACCTGGGCAAGCTGACCGCGGACCCGGACCGGGACGACGTCGACAAGATGAAGTACGAGCTGGTGGGAGGCGCACCGGCAGGCTTCAACGCAAGCATCGACGGCAGGACCCTCAAGGTTTCCGCGGCCGACTCAAGCGGCGCCGGGACCACGGCCGCCGTCCAGGTCAAAGCTACGGATCCCCACGGGCTCGAAGCCACGGCCACCTACCAGCTGAGGGTGACTGCCTCGAACCGGCCGAAGCCAGTGGCCAACGACGACGTGCAGGACAATGTTGCCGCCGGTAAGCCCGTGACGGTCAACGTGCTCGCCAACGACGCCAACCCCTTCCCGGAAAGTGCGCTGAAGATTATCGCGGCGGCAGCCGAAACCGGCAGCGGCAACGTGGACGTAAACGGTGATTCCATAACGGTCACACCGGCCCCGGGGTTCACCGGCACCATGGTGGTGTCCTACACGGTGGCCGACAAGACGGGCGATGACTCCCGCAATGCCACGGCCCGGATCCGGCTCACCGTCAAGGACAAACCCCAGACTCCCACCACCCCGCAGGCCCAGAGTGTTGGCGACCAGACGGCGCTGCTGAACTGGACGGCGCCGGCAGACCGCGGCTCGGCGATCACCAAGTACACCGTGTACGGAGAAGGCGGGTTCCGGCAGGACTGCCCGGCCAACACCTGCACCCTCAACGGACTGGCCAACAACACGAAGTACCACTTCCAGGTCACGGCCACGAACGAGTTTGGCGAGTCGGACCGCTCGCCTGCGTCGGCCGAAGTGCGTCCGGATGTGAAGCCCGATACCCCGTTGGCACCATCGCTGAAGTTCGGCGACAAGGAGTTGTCCATCAACTGGACCGCACCGGCCAGCAAGGGCTCCCCGGTGAAGTCCTACGACCTGGAAATTTCGCCGCCTCCCGCCGGCCAGAACGCACAGATCCAGGGACTGACGTCCGTCAGCTACGTCTGGAAGGGCCTGCAGAACGGCGTGTCCTACAAGGTGCGGGTCCTGGCCCGCAATGACGCCAAGGAACCGTCCGAATGGAGCCCGTACTCGGCAGCCGAGGTGCCGGCTGGAGTTCCGGCCACACCCGCGGCACCGTCTGCTGCGCAGGCGGGTTCAGTGGGTTCACAGAGCCAGCTGAAGGTGAGTTGGACTGCGCCGAGCAACAATGGCGACGCCGTCTCGGCCTACACCCTGACCACCCTCCGCGGCGGAGCCGCGGTGTCCACCCAGCAGGTGGCCGGCACCTCGCAGAACGTGACGGTGGACAACTCGGAAACCAACTACACCTTCACGGTATCTGCCACCAACAAGGCGGGCACCAGCGGGACGAGTCCCCAGTCGGCGGCCATCCGGGCTGCCGGGAAGCCCGGCCAGGTCAGCGGCGGAACGGTGGCGGACACAGGGAACAGCGGGCAGCTCAAGGTCACCTTCACGCCCCTGACGGAAGCCCAGCGCAACGGTTCCACGGCGAGCGAGATCGCCTACTCCTACCGCGCTTCGAACGGCCAGGCCGGGCCCATCAATGCCCCCGGCGGCAACATCAACGGGCTTCCCAACGGCCAGGACATCACTATCAACATCATTGCCACGTCCACCAAGAACAATGTGTCCGGCGACGCCAAGGCCATCGGGAGCGGGAACCCGTACGGCCCGGCCAACGCGCCCAACGTTAACGGCGGCACCTCACCGAAGGGCGATGGCCAGGTCCATTGGACCTGGAACAACCCCAACACCAACGGCCGCCCGCTTAACCACTACGAGGTCAGCATGGACGGCGGCGGCTGGCAGAACGTCGGGAAGGCGACCAGCTTCGACGCCGGCGCCGGCGGATGGAGCCAGAGCCACAGGTTGCGCGTCCGTGCCGTGACCGTGGTGGACGGCGCCATTGGCGGACCTGCGACGTCCACCTCCGGCGCCGATCCGACGCCTCCTCCGGCGCCCACCAAGGTCCGGGTGGAAGCTTCGACCGTCAACAGCTGCCCCGGAAAGCCGGGAGTTCCGGACAGATACAGCAACGTCAACGGAGATGCCCGTTGCGGTTCCAGCGACGCGAACTGGGTTTCCTTCTCGGACGGCTGGATCGACAGCGCCTGCTGGATGAACATCTACGGTTCACCCGAATCCGATCCGGGCTATTACAAGTGGTACCGCATGGATGGCGGCCCCTGGCCCGGCTGGTACGTCAAGCGCGCAACCATCGATATCAGCGGGCCGGACGTTCCCCGATGCTGACCGTCCAAGCACGCCCGCCAGTTCCGCCCCGCCCAGCCAGCAGCTTCAACACCAGCAGCTTCAACAAAGGACTTACATCATGACCATGACCACCGAGCAGGCCGCGTGGTTTGCAGGCACCTTCGAAAAACTCGTTGCTAATGTGGGGCAGGCCGTCCTGGGCAAGGAGCACGTCATCCGGCTGACCTTCACCGCCATGCTCGCCGAAGGCCATGTGCTCTTCGAGGACGCTCCCGGCACCGGCAAGACCTCCCTCGCCCGCGCCCTGGCCGCCACCGTGCAGGGATCCAACAACCGGATCCAGTTCACCCCGGACCTGCTGCCGTCGGATGTCACCGGTGTGACCATCTACGACCAGAAGACGCAGAAGTTCGAGTTCCACAAGGGCCCTATCTTCAACAACATCGTCCTGGCCGATGAAATCAACCGCGCCTCGCCGAAGACCCAGTCGGCGCTGCTGGAGGTCATGGAGGAATCCCGGGTCACGGTTGACGGCGTCACCTACGAGGCCGGACGCCCGTTCATGGTGATGGCCACGCAGAACCCCATCGAGCAGGCAGGCACCTACCGCCTGCCGGAGGCTCAGCTGGACCGCTTCCTGATCAAGACCTCCATCGGCTACCCGGACCACGCCTCCACGGTCCGGCTGCTGGGCGGCTCCAACCTGAAGGACCGGTCCCAGGAACTCTCCGCCGTCATCACCACCCAGGCCGTCGCCGACATGGCTGACCTGGCCGCCACGGTGCATGTGGACACCGCCGTGCTCGAATACATCTCGCGGCTCTGCGAGGAGACCCGCACTGCCCCCGAGACCCGGCTGGGCGTCTCGGTGCGCGGGGCCCTGGCCATGGTCCGGGCAGCAAAGGTCTGGGCGGCCGGGCAGGGGCGGAACTTCGTCCTCCCGGATGACATCAAGGAACTTGCCCCCGTGGTGTGGACCCACCGGTTCGTCATGGATCCGGAAGCGGAGTTCTCCGGAGCCACGGCGGAAGCTGTCCTGGTGCGGATCCTGGCGGACGTCGCAGCTCCCCAGCAGCGCGCCAGCGCCTGACGGTCCGGCACGGACCCCACCACTTCCACGCAACAACGAAGGCACACATATGTCCACCGGCACCCCGTTGACCCGGCTCGCGGAGCGTCTCAAGCGACCCTTCCACAGGGACGGCCGGCCTACGCAGCTGCACCCGTCGGCCGTCTGGGCCGAGGCGCGGAACACTGGAGCCATGGCGCTGGCGCCAGCCTGGCGTACAGCCCGGACTGCCTGGCTGAAGTACCCCCGGCCCGTGCTGTCCATCGTCAGCGTCCTGGGCTGGTCCGTTTTGGCTGCCGCCATCCTCCTTTGGACCGCCGGGCAGGCGTTCGGCTGGCAGGAGGCAAAGGCGGCGGCAATCGCGGCCTTCGTGATGTTCGTGATCGCCGTGGCTTTCGTCCTGGGCCGTTCGTCCTACGGAGTGGTCCTGGACCTCGCCCGCACCCGGGTGGCGGTGGGGGACAGCGCCGTAGGCAGCATCGCCGTGTCCAATACCTCTGCCAGGCCCCTGCTGCCGGCAGCGCTGGAACTTCCGGTGGGCAGCGTCACTGCGGTATTCCACCTGCCCCGCATGAAGCCGCAGCAGGTCCACGAGGACCTCTTCACCATCCCCACCGCACGCCGTGCAGTGATCGTCGTGGGACCCGTCCGGTCGGTCCGAGCCGACCCGCTGCACCTGCTGCGCCGGCAGGTCCTGTGGACAGAGCCGGAAGACTTGTTCGTCCATCCGCGCACGGTGGCCCTGGCCGGCTCGGCCGCAGGCTTCATCCGCGACCTGGAAGGAATGCCCACCACGGACCTGTCCAGCGCGGACGTCTCCTTCCACGCGCTCCGCGACTACGTGCCGGGGGACGACCGCCGGCACATCCACTGGAAAACCACCGCGCGGACCAACAAGCTCATGGTGCGCCAGTTCGAGGAAACACGCCGCGCCCACCTGGCCATCTCGCTGTCCATCAACACCGACGAGTACGCCTCGGAAGGCGAATTCGAAATGGCCATCTCCGCAGCCGCATCGATCGGCCGACAGGCCATCCGCGAGCAGCGTGAGCTGGACGTCCTCACCCAGAAAGGCCCCCTGCGCTGTGAAACCGGGCGGAACATGCTCGATGACATGACCCGGATTGTGGGTTCTCCCATGCGTCGCACCGCCGTCGACCTCGCCAGGACCCTGGCGGACACCGTCCCCAACGCCTCCGTGGTCTTCTTCGTGGTGGGCAGCAACGTCACTGCCACCCAGTTGCGCTCCGCGGCCGCATCCGTGCCGCCGGGCGTCCGCAGCCTCGCGGTCCGGGTGGAAGCCGGCGCCTCGCCTGGCCGCGCGAACATCGCCGACCTCACGGTGCTGACGCTCGGCGACCTGGACGATCTTGCCATAGTACTGAGAAAGGCCGCAGCATGACCTCCACGGAAGGCATGCGCCCGCGCAGCACGCGTCCCCGGGCCACGCGCCCACGCAGTGGACCGCGTGGCACCAACCGTGGCGGGCCCGGCAGCAACCGCAACCAGGCCGCCTCCGGCTTCGCCGACGGGCAGCCGTCCTGGCACTTCCTCCTGGACGCCGCTGCCCTGACGGTGCTGCTGGGGCTGGGCCTGCTCGGCTTCGGCCTCAGCTTCGGCGGCGACCCGTACTACCTGTTCTCCGGCTTCGGCGGCATCCTCCTGGGCCTGGCCATCGGCGCGCTCAACGCACACCTGCGGCTCGGACTGCTCATCACCACCGCAATCGTCCTCGGCGCGTACCTGGTCCTGGGCACGGTGCTGGCTGTGCCCGACGCCGCCGTCGCGGGTTTTGTCCCCACCCTGGATTCCCTCCGGACCCTGCTCCTGGGGGTCGTGTTCGCCTGGAAGGACATGCTGACCGTCGGAGTTCCCGTGGGCACGGCAGGCGGGGTGCTGATCGTTCCGTTCCTGAGCTCCCTGGTCACCGCCCTGGCAGCCGGTGTCCTGACGTGGCGCCTTCGAAGCCCCTACTTTCCGCTCCTGCCGGTGCTGGTCCTGTTCGTTACCGGAATCGCCTTCAGCACCAACGCCGCCTTCCTCACCCTCGAGCGCGGTATTGGACTTACGGTCCTGGGCATCGCCTGGGCGACCTTCCGCCGGGATGCCCTCAGGAAGAACTCCACGCGAAAGGTGGCCGTCAACAATCCGCAGACGGACACCGCCACCGCGCAGCGGGCGAAGGTCCGCAGGTTGGGAATGGCCGCCGGCGTCATCGCCGTCAGCGTGGCCGTTACGGCGCTGTCCGCCCCGCTGGTCACCGCGGGCAATGAGCGCAAAGTGCTCCGGAACGTCGTGGTCCCGCCGTTCGACCCCAAGGACTACATCACGCCGCTGGCCAGTTTCCGTACGTTCGTCAAGGACAAGAAGGACGACACCCTGTTTGTGGTCAAGGGCCTGCCGCGCGACGGCCGGGTCCGGCTGGGGGCCCTTGACGCCTTCAACGGCACCAACTACACCATGGATCCCAACGGCTCGGGCAACTTCAGCAAGGTAGGGGATACCGAGTCCATTAACACCCTCGCAGACACCTCCGGAGTGGTCCCCACCAACGACTACTCCCTCGGCATCAGCATCGAGGACTACCAGGGCTTCTTCGTGCCCGGTGGCCGGAAAACCACGGGGCTGAGCTTTGATGACAGCGCCTCGGCCGCGGCGTCCGGCCTCTACTTCAACTCCGGCACGGATACCGCCGTCACCACCAGCGGGCTCTCCCGCGGCGATTCCTACAAGGTCCAGGTTTCGGATCCGATGAAGCTGGAACACGGGCAGCTGGCGCAATACGACTTCGCGAAACTGTCCCTGCCCGACGCCGCGGAAGTGCCCCCGGTGGTGGGGTCGCAGGCCAATGACCTCTCCACTGACGCGCCCACCGCCATCGACCGGGTCCGCCAGATCGAGGCCCATTTCCAGAAGACCGGGGCGTTCAGCAACGGACTGGTCAGCGAAGGCCAGCTCCCCAGCGTGTCCGGCCACGGGTCAGCCCGGATCAGGAACCTCCTCACGGCAAAGCAGATGCTGGGCGACGACGAGCAGTACGCGGTGGCCATGTCCCTGATGCTCCGCCACCTGGGCATCCCGTCGCGCGTGGTGATGGGCTTCTACCCTGAGCCCACCAGTCCTGAAAACGGAGCGGGTGAAGTCAAGATCACCGGCAAGGACGTTCACGCCTGGGTGGAAGTGGCCTTTGAACGGGTGGGCTGGGTGAGCTTCGATCCGACGCCGCCCAAGGACAACATTCCCATCCCGCCCGATCCGGAAAACAAGTCCAAGCCCAAGCCGCAGGTGCTGCAGCCGCCGCCCCCGCCGCAGGAACCCGCGGATCTTCCGCCGGACTCGTCGCCGGATGCGCTGGATGCGGACCAGAAGAAGGACAACCCGTGGCTCTTCTGGGGTGCCCTGCTGGGTGCGCTGGGCATCGTCCTGATCCCGCTGTCCGTCCTTGCGCTGCCGCTGCTGCTGATCGTCCTTTTGAAATCACGACGCCGGAAGTCACGGTTCAGCGAAGGCCACACTGCGCAGCGCGTGGGAGGCGGCTGGAACGAGGTGGTCAGCCTCGCCACGGACATGGGGGCGGCCGTGGACACCCGCGCCACCCGCCGCGAAAGCGCCGCTGTCCTGGCCGAGGCGTTTCCAGCCGCGGGCGGAACCACCACGATGCTGGCCCGCCGGGCGGATGCATCCATCTTCGGTGCCGGCCAGCCCACCGAGGACGAGGTGCGGGAGTACTGGACGATCGTGGACAGCTCGCTGAAGGAGATGACCTCAACGGCAGGTTTCTGGCAGCGGCAGCAGGCGAGGTTCTCCCCGCGGTCGCTGCTTGCTGACGCGCGCAATGCCCTGACCCGCCGCAACCCCCTGGCGCAGCGGGGCCGGCTGGCTTTGCCGGCCCTGCCGGCTCTCAAGCCGGCCGCCCGCCGTCGTCCTGGCATGGGAGGGGAAGGCTCCGCAGACCCTGCACCCCAGGCTGCGCCGGTGCCGGCGCCGCCAGTGCAGGAGCCGCCAGCGCCGGAACCGCCAAGGCAAGGACCTCAGGCGCCGTGACCGCGGAACTGCAACCGTGCCCCCGCTGCCGGCGGTCCATCCGGGCGGGCGCGGCCTTTTGCACCTCCTGCGGCGCGCCCCTTTCCAACAGGGCGGCGCGCAGCAGCCGCAACCTGCACACCGGCGCCACGGGCAGCGATGCGCCGGCGGTGGCTGTGACTGCCCACCACGCGGCGATTCCCGGTACTATCCCGGTAGTACAAAGCCCTCCGGCGACTCAGGCCGCGGGGTTCGCAAACGCAGGCACCGGGTGGGGGAGCGCCGGCGGTTCCACCGCTCAGACGGGGGCCGTCCCAGGGGGAGGAACGGGAATGGCAGTGAACCTTCAGCTTGTCCCGGCCACGGCCGGCAAGCGGCTTGGTGCTGCCGTCATTGACTGGCTGCCGCCGCTGGCAGTCCTGGTGCTGACGCTCGCCGTCGGTTTTGCCGGGATCACCCGCACCCGCAACGGCCAGTACATCACCTATGACACCGGGTCCCTGGTGCTGTTCGGCGGCATTGGGCTGGGCCTGACGCTGGTGTACCTGTTCGTGGTCATGGGCATTGAAGCGAGGACGGGCAAAACGCCCGGCAACCTGCTGATGGGCATCCGCAGCGCTGACAACGACGGCTACGCGCCCGGCGCCGGGGCAGTCTTCCTCCGGGGACTCATCACCGGTGCCGGCATCCTGGTTGCGCTGCTGGCGGCGGTCCTGGTGGTGGTGTTCCAATGGTTCGGTCCGGCCCTGTTCATCCTCGCGCCCCTGCTCATTGCCGGTTCCGCCTGGGCCGTGCTGGTGGTGGTATCCAACACATGGGACAGGAACGGGCGCCTGCGCGGCTGGCACGACAAAGCGGCCAAAGCCCTCGTGTTCGATGTGAAGGCCGGGCGCGATCCCATCGCCACCGGCGGTATCCAGGGCCCCTACAGCTTTGCTCCGCTGGACCTGCCGCCCGTGCAGCAGGTGCTCTCCCCGGTGGCCGGCGCTGCCCCGGCTTCCCCGCCCCTGCACACGGATGCCCGGCCCGTGCAGGCCCCGCCCGCGCATGCCCCGCCTGTGCATGCCCCGCCTGTGCAGGCCCCGCCTGCGCATGCCCGGCCTGTGCAGGCCCCGCCTGTGCAGACGTCGCCGTCGCAGACCATGCCCTACACCGCGCCTGCGTCCTTCGCACCGCCCTCCCTCACGCCGCCGCCGGCGGCTGCCGCAGGTGCCGCCGTGGTGGCCGGCAGCAGGCAGGGCGGGCAGCACCACGTGGACGACGACGTCGAACGCACCCAGGTGCGCCCGGGCGCAGGCGGGCCCGTGCCTGTCGCCGTCCTCCGGATCCGCATGGACGACGGCCGCGACTTCCAGCTGGACCGCAGTGTCCTGGTGGGCCGTAATCCCGTGGGCCAGTCCGGTGAACAGCATGCCCAACTCCTTGCCGTCGACGACCCCGGCCGTTCCATCTCCAAAACCCACCTCCACCTGCTGACCGACGGCGCCGGGATTTGGGTGACGGACAGGAACTCCACGAATGGCAGCGCCGTGACCACCCCCAACGGTGCCAGGACGCCGCTGGCACCGGGTGTCCCCACTTTTGTTACGCCCGGATCCAGTGTCCACTTCGGAGACCGGACCTTTTACCTAGGACAGGCATGAACCAACAGCCCGCCAGCGTTCCCTCCACCGTCAAGCCGGGCCCCAGCCTGAGCTACGGCTATGGCACGGATCGGGGGCTCCGCCGGGAGCTGAACGAAGATTCCTTCCTTGCTTCCGATCCTGTGTTCGCCGTGGCGGACGGGATGGGCGGCCACGAAGCAGGTGAAGTGGCCAGCGGCATGTGCGTCCGGGCCCTGGCAGGCATGCCGCAGCTCGCCACGGGTGAACGCAGCATCACCGCTGCGGTCCTCCAGCAGTACCTGCTCCGGGCGGACTATTCCATCCGGGAGGCTACGGGCGCCAGGGCAGGGACCACCCTGACCGGTGCAGTGGTGGTGGAACAACTTGGCCTGCCCTACTGGCTGGTCATGAACATCGGCGATTCCCGCACGTACCGCCTCAGCCAGGGACGGTTTGAGCAGATCAGCGTGGACCACTCCGAAGTGCAGGAACTGGTGGATGCGGGCGAGATCACCGCCGAGCAGGCCACGGTCCATCCACGCCGCCACGTTGTCACCCGCGCCCTGGGCACCGGGGACGAGACCGAGGCCGACTACTGGCTGCTCCCCGTGGAGGAAGGCGACCGGGTCCTGGTCTGCTCGGATGGCCTGACCGGCGAAGTGGCCGACGAGGACATCCTGCGCATCCTCAGCACGGCGGGCAACCCGCAGGACGCCGCCGACGCCCTGATCCAGGCTGCGCTGCGGAACGGGGGAAGCGACAACATCACGGTGATTGTGGTTGATGCCCGGAACGTCCTGAACGATGCCGGCGCCGCCACCACCGCACCGCGGCACGATCCGGACGCAGAAGACGCAGACACGCTGCCCCGCTCGCCCGGGAGCCAGGCGGTGACCCAGCCCTTGCCGCAGCAGGATAACGGCGCTTCGACGCACGAGAGCGGGGAAAGCCCACGATGACCGGCACCAGCTACGTTCCGGGCAGCTGGCTGGGCATCCTCCGCTCGCGCACCGCCGTCCTCCTCGGTCCGGACACGCCGCCGGCCACGGCGGGCGCTGTGTGGGAACTCCTCGGAAGCAAACCGGCCGTCCACGAAGTACTCCACGCCGTCACCGGCAGTTCCGGCGGCTCACTCACGCGGATCCCGCCATTCGCCATCCTCGATTTTTCGGGTCCCTTGCGGGTGTTCCTCCGCGGCGACCTCGACCTCGCCGTGGAACTCCCGGACGGCCGGGTGGAACTGGACGGACGGGATGTCACCACCTGGAACGAGCGCCGGTTTGCCCTGCCTGGCGGCTGCCGGATCACCGTCCCGGGGGCCGGTTCCGCATATCCGCCGGAGCTGCCGCTGGGGGAGGGCGTGGTCCTGCTGCAGTCGCTGGCCCTCGGGCTGGGCCCGGCCCAAGCCCAACTGGCGTCCGCACCGGCCGCAGTGGCGGTCGATTCGGCAGGCGTCGTTGATATCAGCGAGGCCGCGCCCGGTGCCGACGAGCTGCGCGGGACAACCATTGTGCCGGAGCCGGAAGCACGCGGGACAACCATCGTGCCGGAACCGGAACCGGAACCGGAACCGGAAGCCTCAGCCGAGACGGTCCTCGCCGTGCCCGACGACGAGGCGCCCGTCCATATGAACGACGGTGCGCATGGCGCCGGGCACGACGATGACGGCCACGTATCCCCAGCAGGCGCCGGTTCCGGGATGGCGGCGGTCGCAGGCATACAGCGGTCCACCGAAACCGCTGAAGCCCGGCCGGCAGACGCGGCAACGGCGGCGAGCGACCAGACCAGCTCCTACGACCACCTGTGGGAGCGGACGGTCATGCGCAGCATCGAAGACGCCGCAGTCCGCGAGGACACAGATGATGCCGGCGCCGGCACACCCGCGGGCAACGGCGCTGCCCCCGCCGGGACTCACGAAGCGGTTGCGGAGGCGGAGGAACACATCGCGATCCCACTCCCCACGCCTGCCGGCGTAGATGCGAAGGAAGCGACGGCGGCCCCGTCCGCCGTCGAACAGGTGCCCGGAACACGCGCGCCGGGGGTGCAGGCGCCCGGAATACACGCGCCTGGAATACCCGCGCCCGGTGTGCCGCCAGCCGGGGTGCTCATCGATTCCGTGCCGTGGAAAAAGGGCACCGGCACCAGCACCACCATCCCAGGAACGGCCGGCGCCGCCGATGCCGCGCCGGCGCCTGCACCCGCGCCTGTCCCGGTAGCTGCGGCCATCCCCGTGTCCCTGCCTGGAAACGTGGCGTTCGACAACGACCATGACGGACAGACGGTCATGAAGGGCAGCATCGGGGCCCCGCAGGCGCAACCCGCCCCGGCTGCGGTTGCAGACCCACACAGTGGGCCCACCGTCCTGGCCCGGGTCTGCAGCCAGGGCCACGCGAATCCGCCCACGCGCGCACAGTGCGCCGCCTGCGGGGCGGGGCTTCATCCGGACGCGGTGCAGGTGCCCCGGCCCCGGCTGGGACGCGTGCGCCTCTCCACCGGTGACCTGCTGGACCTTGACCAGTCCTTGGTCATTGGCAGGCAGCCGTCCGTCTCTCGGGTCCAGGGCGGCATCATGCCCCGGCTGGTCCAGGTGCCGAGCCCTGAGGGCGACATTTCCAGGTCCCACGTGGAGGTCCGGCTGGAGGGCTGGCACGTCATGCTCTGCGACCTCAAAGCCACAAACGGCACCGTCCTGGTGCGCGAAGGCCAGCCGCCCCGCCGCCTGGCGCAGAACGAAATGGCCATCCTGCTGGACGGGGACATCGCTGAGCTTGGCGACAATATCTCGCTGCGTTTTGAGGAGATTCCTTGAGTTCCAAACGGCCTGTAGCGCCGCCGCCCCGCATCCAGGGGTTTACGTATATCAGCCTGCTCGGTTCCGGCGGTTTTTCCGACGTCTACCTGTATGAACAGGACAGGCCCCGCCGCAAGGTGGCCGTCAAGGTGCTGCTCTCGGACCTGAGGACGGAAGGCGCCCGCCGGCGGTTCGAATCCGAAGCCAACCTCATGGCCCAGCTGTCCTCGCACCCCTACATCGTCACCATCTTTGAAGCGGAAGTAACCGACGACGGGCACTCCTACCTGGCCATGGAGTACTGCTCACGGCCCAGCCTGGACGTCCGGTACCGCCGCCAGCGGTTCAGCGTGGACGAGGTCCTGGCCGTGGGCATCCAGGTGGCGTCCGCCGTCGAGACCGCCCATCGCGCCGGAATCGCCCACCGCGACATCAAGCCCGCCAACATCCTGGTGACGGACTACAACCGCCCTGCCTTGACCGACTTTGGCATCTCCGGCACCCTCGCCGGGGACGCCGATGACGACTCCGGCATGTCTATCCCGTGGTCCCCGCCCGAACAGTTCACCGACGGCCAAGTGGACGGTGTGATGGTGGATGTGTGGGCCCTCGGAGCCACGCTCTACACCCTCCTGGCCGGTCGCTCACCGTTTGTCCTGCCCGGAGCGGACAACTCGCAGCGTGAGCTGATCAACCGGATTAGCAATACGCCGCTGCCGCGGCTGGGCCGCGCGGACGTCCCCGAGTCCCTGGAACTGGCGCTCTCGACGGCGATGGCCAAGTCGCCGCGGTCCCGCTATTCCTCCGCGCACGCCTTCGCCCTGGCCCTGCAGCGCATCCAGGCGGAACTCAACCTCTCCGTCACGCCCTTTGAAGTGCTGGAGGAGCCGCACCACGAGGACAGCCAGCCGGACGACGGCGTCGAGGAGACGCGGGTGCGGAGCATCGCGGCAATCGATCCGGAGCGGACGGGCAGCGCGCCCACCTTCCCCGCACGCACTTGGCCCCAAGCCGGTACTGGGCAGGGCGGTGGCGGGCAGGGCGTTGGCGGGCAAGCTCGCGCAGCGGACGCCCCGCCGTCGCTGTATACGCCCGCGCCCGCCTCCGCGGCGCAGGCGGCGCAGCAGCCGCAGGACTGGGCGCATGCCACCGTGCTGCGGGGTGCCGCCGGCGGCGCGCCCATGACCCACGATGACGGAACGGTGTCCCCGAACCGGCTTCGCGGGGACGCTGACGCAGCCGACACGACCATCCACCGGCCAGCAAGGCGGGACGAACCTGCTGCCGACTCTGTGCCCGCCACGGACCACGGAAAACGCAACCTGTGGCTGGCAATCTCGGGCGGCACCCTGCTGGCCCTTGCCGCGGCGGTGGGACTGGTGGTGGCCAACGCCTCGCCCAACAAACCGCAGGCCGTGGAAACCCAGCAGGCCAGCAAGCCGCCGGCCGACGCCCTGGACAACGGGACGGTGCCGGATGTGGAAGGCCTCACGGGAACAGTATCCGGCGACGGCAACGCGTCCTTCACGTGGCTGAACCCGCAGCCCAAAGAGGGTGACACGTACAAATGGCGGGTGTACAGCATCGGGGGCGGCGGCGAATACCAGGCCGTCGCGCAGCCACCGGTCCGTGTCACGGCGAATCCGTCCGGCGAGACCTGCATCCAGGTGATGATCGTGCGCTCGGACGGAGCGTTCTCGCCGCTGGAAGAAGGCTCGATCGCCTGCGCCGGCACATGACCGCGGAAAGCCCTGCAACCAGCTCCGCAACAAGCTCAGTTTTGCCCAACGAGGAGGCACAGAACATGGGGGATCTAGCAATAGATTTCTGTGGTGAATGGTACGAGCCGTCGGACGAGGACGTCTTCAACATCGGTCGCGAAGGCGACCTTGAAGTCGACGACAACCCTTATCTTCACCGGCAGTTCCTGCAGGTGGCCCGCTATGACGGGATCTGGTGGCTCAGTAACGTGGGAAGCATGCTCTCGGCCACGGTGGCCGACGCCGGTGGAGGGATGCAGGCCTGGCTGTCACCGGGAGCCCGGATCCCGCTGGTCTTCAGCCACACGAACATCATCTTCACGGCTGGGCCCACCACCTACGAGTTTGCCGTGCACCTCAGGACTCCGTCCTTCCGCCAGGAGGCGCGCGAGGGCGACAGCAACGGCGACACCACCATCGGCCCCGTAGTGTTCACCGACTCCCAGAAGGCCCTCATCGTGGCGCTCGCGGAACCCATGCTCCGGCGGGAAGGGACCGGCTTCAGCGCCATTCCCTCCTCGGCCGCGGCTGCCAAAACTCTGGGATGGGCGCTGACCCGCTTTAACCGGAAGCTCGACAATGTGTGCGACAAGCTGGACCGCGTGGGCGTGGCTGGACTGCGGGGCGGCGGCGGCAAACTTGCCACCAACCGCCGCGCCCGGCTGGTGGAGCACGCCGTCACCTCACACCTCGTGACCCCGGATGACCTGCACCTGCTGGAGAAGATGAGGGGCGTGGACGAGGGATGAGGATCCGCCTGACCCTCCGCCGGGACCCTGCCGAAACAAAGGACCTGGCCGTCACCGTGGACGGCCTGGCCACCGTGGCCGATACCGCCGCCATGCTCTGGGCCGCGGATCCGGGGCGCAAGGGCACCCCGGTTCCGGACAACCTTTCCCTGCGCATCGAAGAGGCCTTCGTGGGTGCAGGCCTGAGCGGGAACATGCTCACCCGCACGGACAACCTCCTTGAGTCCGGGCTGCGGCCCGGCTCCGTGGTGTCCCTGGCCCAGGTGAGCGCGCAGTTCGACGTGCAGGGTGCCAGCCGCGGCCCTGCGGCCGCCACCCTCCGCGTCCTTTCGGGGCCCGACGCCGGCAGCGAGTTTTCGCTGCCCGTCGGTACCAGCTACATCGGCCGGGACCGGGACGTGGACATCCGCCTCTCGGACCCCCTGACGTCCAAGCGCCATGCCCGCATCACGGTGGGCGACGGCGTGGAAATCGTGGACACCAATTCCGCCAACGGGCTGCTGATGGACGGGTTCCCCGTCACCCGTGCCACCCTGAACTCCTCGGACACGGTCACCCTGGGGGACACCACCGTGACTGTGGTGCCGCTGGGGCACAACCAGGCGGCAGCACCGTCGTCGCCCTTGGTGAACTTCAACCGCTCACCACGCGTGGTTCCCCGCTTCGAGGAACCCAAACGCGTGCTCCCGGCCGGACCCAAGCGTCCCGAGGACCACCCGTTCCCGTACATCATGATGATCGCCCCGCTGCTGATGGGGGCGGTGATCTTCGCCGCCACCGGCAACGCGCTCTCCGTGCTGTTCATGATGATGATGCCGCTCTTCATCGTGGGCCACTACGTGGACCAGAAAATGCGGAGCAGGGGCCAGCAGAAGGAACAGCTCAAGCACTTCCGCGCCGCCATGGCCTCCTTCAGGCAGGACCTCACGGAACTGCAGCAGGTTGAACGTGCCGTCCGGCTGCAGGAAGCGCCCTCGGTCAGCGACACCGTGGACGCCATCTACAAGCTCGGTCCGCTGCTGTGGACCCACCGTCCGGAGCACACAGGATTCCTGGGCCTCAGGTTCGGCCTGGGAACGTCCCCGTCGCGGGTCCTGCTGGAGGAACCGTCGAGCAACGACACCGAGGCGCAGTACGCGCAGGAGATCCGGGACTGCCTGAAGCAGTTCCGCGACATCGAAGGCGTCCCCGTGGTTTCCCAGCTGCGCACCTCCGGGTCCCTGGGTGTTGCAGGTGCCCGCGGCCTGGTGGACGACGTCGCCCGGGGCATGGTGCTGCAGCTCGTGGGGCTCCACTCGCCCGCGGAAGTTGTCCTCGCGGCCATCACCTCCGCGCAGTCCCGGGAACGCTGGAACTGGCTGCAGTGGTTGCCGCACGTGGGTTCGGGGCACAGCCCCCTTGCCGGTGACCACCTGGCCGCCGGATCGGCGGGCGGGTCCTCCCTGCTGGCCCGGCTCGAGGACCTGCTCGACGCCAGGGAAGCCGCCGCCAAGCGCTCCGGCCCGGACCTTCGCCCCGGGCTGGACCCGGCTAAGCACGATGTTGACCAGCCTGTGCTGCCGGCGGTCCTGGTGATCGTGGAAGACGACGCCCCGGTGGACCGTGGCCGGCTCACGCGCCTTGCCGAGCGGGGCCCGGACTCCGGCGTCCACGTGGTCTGGGTGGCCACCGACATCCAGTCCCTCCCCGCAGCCTGTCGGGACTTCATGGTGGTGGACGGCGAGCACGGCACCACCACCGGGCAGGTCCGGCTCGGCAGGCACACGTACCCCGTCAGCTGCGAAAGCGTCGACGCGGAACTGGCTGCCCAGCTTGCCCGGATGCTGGCGCCCGTCATGGACGTGGGCAAACCCGTGAACGACGATTCCGACCTTCCGCGGGCCGTCTCCTACGCCACCCTGATCGGCAAGGACTTCCTGGACAACCCGCAGGCCGTGGCCGAACGTTGGACGGAAAACAACTCCGTGCACGCCAGCGCCGTGGCCAACCGCAAGGACAA
Source organism: Pseudarthrobacter sp. L1SW (assembly GCF_020809045.1). Lineage (NCBI taxonomy): Bacteria > Bacillati > Actinomycetota > Actinomycetes > Micrococcales > Micrococcaceae > Pseudarthrobacter > Pseudarthrobacter sp. L1SW. The sequence continues at coordinate 1,357,169 of NZ_CP078079.1, forward strand.
CGGCACCCTCCGGGCCCTGGTGGGTTCCAAAGGCATTGAGCCGCTGTACCTGGACCTGAAAAACGAGGGCCCCCACGCCCTGGTAGGCGGCACGACGGGCGCCGGCAAGTCGGAATTCCTGCAGTCCTGGGTGATGGGCATGGCGGCCGCCTACAGCCCGGACCGGGTCAGCTTCCTGTTCGTGGACTACAAGGGCGGGGCCGCGTTCGCCGACTGCATCAACCTGCCCCACACCGTGGGCCTGGTCACCGACCTTTCACCGCACCTGGTCCGGCGTGCCCTCACCTCGCTGCGGGCTGAACTCCACTACCGTGAGCACCTGCTGAACCGGAAGAAGGCCAAGGACCTGCTGGCCCTGCAGCGGGAGGCAGACCCGGACGCGCCGCCCTACCTGGTGATCGTCGTCGATGAATTCGCCGCGCTGGCCAATGAGGTTCCCGAATTCGTCGACGGGGTGGTGGACGTTGCAGCCCGCGGTCGGTCGCTGGGGCTGCACCTGATCCTGGCCACCCAGCGCCCGGCCGGCGTCATCAAGGACAGCCTGCGCGCCAACACCAATCTTCGGGTTGCCCTGCGGATGGCCGATGAGGACGACGCCACGGACATCCTCGGCGTTCCCGACGCCGCCTACTTCGATCCGGCCATCCCCGGCCGCGGTGCGGCCAAGACCGGCCCGGGCCGGATCCAGGGTTTCCAAACCGGCTACGCTGGCGGCTGGACTACGGAGAAACCGCAGCGGCCCCAGATCGACGTCGTGGAAATGGCGTTCGGCTCCGGCCCCAGCTGGGAGGCCCCGGCGCCGGAGAAACCCGAAGCGGCCGCGCCCGCCGGCCCCAACGACATCGCCAGGATGACCTCCACCATCGTCCGGGCAGCGGACGCCCTGTCCATCAACGCCCCGCGCAAGCCGTGGCTGGACGAACTCGCCAAGACCTACGACTTCTCCAGGCTGCCCAACCCCCGCACCGACGAACAGCTGCTCCTGGGAGTGGCCGACGATCCCGCCCGCCAGGCCCAGCCCACCGTGTTCTACGAACCGGACAAGGACGGCAACATGGCCATCTACGGCACCGGCGGCTCCGGAAAATCTGCTGCGCTGCGCGGCATCGCCATTGCCGCGGCCGTGACGCCCCGCGGCGGGCCGGTCCACGTCTACGGGATCGACTGCGGCTCCTCCGGGCTGAGCATGCTGGAAGAGCTGCCCCACGTGGGCGAGGTCATCAACGGCGACGACGTTGAACGTGTTGGGCGGTTGCTGCGCCTGCTGAGGGACATCGCCGAGCAGCGGTCGGCACGGTTTGCCGAGGTCCGCGCGTCCACCATTGTGGAGTACCGCAAACTGGCGGACAGGCCCGATGAAAAGCGCATCTTTGTGCTGGTGGACGGAATGTCCGCCTTCCGGGAGGCCTACGAACACAGCAGGCTGTCCGCGCTGTGGGACATCTTTCTCCAGCTGGCCACGGACGGGCGCACCCTGGGCATCCACCTTGTGGTGACCGGGGACCGGCCCAACGCCGTTCCCGCCTCCCTGCTCGCGTCCATCCAGCGCCGCCTGGTGCTCCGCCTGTCCTCCGAGGACGACTACATTTCCATGGATGTGCCCCGGGACGTCCTCACCGCTGCCTCGCCGCCCGGGCGGGGACTGCTGGACGGGCTCGAAGTCCAGCTGGCAGTCCTTGGCGGCAACTCCAACCTGGCGCTGCAGGCCCGTGAAGTGCACAAGCTCAGCGAAGCCATGCTCCGGCAGGGGCTGGATGCCGCACCCGGCATCGAAAGGCTTCCGGACCAGGTGGACCTGGATGTCCTGCCAGCCGGCAGCCCGGGACTTCCGGTCATTGGCGTTGACGACGAAACGCTGCGGCCCGCCGAGATCATGGCCAGGGGCCCGCTGCTCCTGGCCGGTCCTCCGGGTGCGGGCCGCACCGTTGCTTTGGTGACGCTCGCCTACGCCCTGCGGCGCTCCAACCCGGACACCGAGATGATCTACCTGGGTGCCCGGCGCTCCGCCGTCGCCTCGCTGCCCATCTGGAACCGGTCCGTGGTGGGTGCGGACGACCTCGCGGAGGTCGTGGAGGACCTGGTTGAACATTCGTCCGGCAACCCCGGGTCCCTGGCCTTCTTCATTGAGGGCCTGACAGAGTTCACGGACACGCTGGCCGAATCGGGCGTTGGGCAGCTGGTGGCGGTGTCCATCAAGGCCGACCAGTGGGTGGTGGGGGAGTCCGAAACCTCCACCTGGTCCTCGGCATGGTCCCTTGCGCAGCCCTTCAAATCCGGCCGGCGTGGACTCCTGCTGAACCCGGGGGACATCGAAGGGGACAGCCTGCTCAACACCTCCCTGGGCCGCGTCAGCCCGGACTTCGTCCCTGGCCGCGGCTACGTGGTGGGCCGCGGCAAGGCACGGAAGATCCAGGTGGCACTGCCCCCGGAAAACAGGGACTGACGCCCGGGCAGAACGGGGGCCGCAGATCCCGGTGATTTGCGGCCCCCAATGAGGTGTAGAAGACTACCGGGGACACCAGAAAGCCGCGGCGGGGGGACCGCGCGCATCGAAAGGTAGTGCATGACCCCGTCCGCACCAGTACTCCGCTACGTCCCGGCAACCGCAGCAGCAGCTGTCCTGGCCGCCACCTTGTGTTTCTTCCCGGACGGCCCGGCAAGCGCTGATTCCACGGAACCAACCCCGGCCGCCACAACATCTCCGGACCAATGCTTCCTGCTGCTGTGTGAGCCCCAAACCGCTGCTGATCCAAAACCCGGCGAGCCCGCACGGACCCAGAAACCAAGGGAACCGCAGAGCCCGCCGGCCCCGCCCGCTGATCCTGTGCCGGCGCCTCCGCAGCAGCCCGCCCCGCCCGTGGAGACACCCGCCGGGACTGTTCCAGCGCCGGGCGCGCCCCTGGCAGAACCGGAAGAACCAACCTCCGAACCCACCGTTTCCAGCGCCACGGAATCGGCAGTTTCCCCGCCGCCCACCGGCGCATCCAGCGGGCACGACTGGAACAAGCCCGTCACCAAGTCCGCCACGGCCACCCGGGTGGCGGCAGTAGCACCCGCAGACGGCGACGGCGGGCCCGCGCTCCTGCCGATTATCGCTGGCACCCTGTTGCTGGGCGTGGCCGCGGCCGCCTTCGCCTGGTGGGGCAGGAACCGCTTCAGGACGCACTGACAGGACCACTGAGCCATGGCCCCGTCTCGGCTAGATGGCAAGATAGGTCTGTGAGTACAGGACCAGGCCCCGCAGAACAGATCGCCACCCGCACCACGGAACCCGTCGAGCCGGAGGCTGTCCCGTCCGACTCCGTCCGCGGGGAGTACGAGGACCTGGTGGACCTGGTCAGGAAGTACCGGTTCGCGTACTACCAGGAAGACGCCCCGCTGGTCTCCGATGCCGAATTCGATGAGCTCTTCCGCCGCCTGGAGGAGATTGAGGCGCTCCACCCCGAACTCGTGGCCAACGATTCGCCCACGCAGGAGGTGGGCGGGGAAGTGTCCGCCGCATTCGCAGCCGTGGAGCACCTGCAGCGGATGTACAGCCTCGAGGACGTCTTTTCCCTCGAAGAACTCGAAGCCTGGCTCACTAAAGCGGCAGCCGGCATCGAGAAACTGGGTAACGGAACCCTGCCCGCAGCCTGGCTGACCGAGCTTAAGATCGACGGCCTGGCGGTCAACCTCCTGTACCGCGACGGAAAGCTGGTCCGCGCCGCCACCCGCGGCGATGGAACCACCGGTGAGGACATCACCCACAACGTCCTGACCATCAAGGAAATCCCGCAGGAGCTCCAGGGCAGCGGGTTTCCGGCAGAGATGGAAGTCCGGGGCGAGGTCTTCATCCCGTCCAAGGAATTCGCCGAGTTCAACGAGGCACTCATTGAAGCGGGCAAGGCGCCCTTGGCGAACCCCCGCAACGCAGCAGCAGGCTCCCTGCGGCAGAAGGACCCGGCAGAAACGGCCAAGCGCCCGCTGAAGATGTTCGTGCACGGCATCGGTGCACGGGAGGGCCTCGAGGCCCGCAGCCAGTCCGAAACCTATGACCTGCTGAAGGGGTGGGGCCTTCCCGTCAGCCCCTATTCCGAGGTGCTGGGCAGCCTGGACGAGGTCCTGGAATTCATCAAGCGGTACGGGGACAAACGCCACAAGCTGCTGCACGAGATCGACGGCATCGTCATCAAGGTGGATGACTTCGCCACCCAGCGGGCGCTCGGTTACACCACCAGGGTGCCGCGGTGGGCTGTCGCCTACAAGTACCCGCCTGAGGAAGTGCACACCAAACTGCTGGACATCCAGGTCAACGTGGGCCGCACCGGCCGCGTGACGCCCTTTGGCCTCATGGAGCCGGTCAAAGTGGCGGGCTCGACAGTGGAGATGGCCACCCTCCACAACCAGGACGTGGTGAAGGCCAAAGGCGTGAAAATCGGCGATATCGTGGTGCTGCGCAAGGCCGGCGATGTCATCCCGGAGATCGTGGGCCCCGTCCTTGCCCTCCGGGACCAGCAGGACCCTCCGGTCCGGGATTTCGTGATGCCCACCGAATGCCCCTCCTGCGGCACCCCGCTGGCCCCGGCCAAGGAGGGCGACGTGGACATCCGGTGCCCCAACGCCAAGTCCTGTCCGTCCCAGCTGCGGGAGCGGGTGTTCCACCTGGCCGGCCGCGGAGCCTTCGACATCGAGGCCCTTGGCTGGGAGGCGGCCATCGCACTGACCCAGCCGGCCGAACCCGAGGTTCCTCCGCTCACCTCGGAAGCTGCGCTGTTCGACCTCACCCCCGAGGACCTGGCCGGCGTCCGGATCCGGCGCGAGAAACGGTCAAAGGGCGTCCCCACCGGGGAATACGAACTTGTGCCCTACTTCTACAGCAAGGGCACGGCGAAGACCCCGTCCAAGCCAACGGCCACCACCGAGAAGCTCTTCAAGGAACTGGACAAGGCCAAGGCCCAGCCGCTGTGGCGGGTGCTGGTGGCCCTGTCCATCCGGCACGTCGGGCCGCGGGCCTCGCGCGCGTTGGCGACGGCGTTCGGCAGCATGGACGCCATCCGCCAGGCGTCCGAGGAAGACCTGGCACATGTTGACGGCGTAGGCCCCACCATCGCCGCAGCGCTGAAGGAATGGTTCGCTGAGGACTGGCACCGGGAGATCGTTGACCGCTGGGCAGCCGCCGGGGTCCGGATGGAGGACGAACGCGACGAGTCCATGCCGCGGACCCTGGAAGGACTGACCGTGGTTGTCACCGGGTCCCTGCCGAACTTCAGCCGCGACGAGGCCAAGGAAGCCATCCTGGTCAGGGGAGGCAAGGCGGCAGGTTCGGTGTCCAAGAACACCAGCTACCTGGTGGCCGGCGAAAGCGCCGGCACCAAACTGGACAAGGCCGAGCAGCTCGGCGTTCCCGTGCTGGACGAGGACGGCTTCCGCCGGCTCCTGGCCGGCGGCCCCGCCGCCCTGGAAGGAAGCGCCGACTCATGACCAGCCCCACGGAACTGCTGGAGATCGCCAAGGCGGCCGCGGCCGCGGGCGCCCGGGTCCTGGCCGGCAGGAACGCCAAGGAACTGCAGGCCAGCAACAAGGGCGACGCCGGCGACTGGGTCACCGCGTTCGACGTCGCCGCTGAGCACGCGGTGCGGGACGTCATCTCGGCAGCACGGCCGCGGGACAGCATCACCGGTGAGGAGCATGGAACCACCCGGCCGCAAGCACCCAGCGGTTACCGCTGGTCCATCGACCCGCTGGACGGCACCACCAACTTCATCCGCAACATCGTCTACTACGCCACGTCGGTGGCGGTGGCGGATGCCGACGGCGTCTGGCTGGCCGGCGTCGTCAACGCCCCGGCGCTGGGCCGCACCTACTACGCCGCCAGAGGCCACGGCGCCTGGCTTGAGGAAGGCGGCAGGGTCACCCGGCTGGACGGGCCCGTTCCCGGCCGGAAGGGGCAGATCCTTGCCACGGGCTTCAGCTACGATCCCGCCGTCCGCGCCGAGCAGGCTGCCTTCCTCGCCGAACTGCTGGACGGTTTCGCGGATGTCCGGCGGCTGGGGTCCGCGGCCCTGGACCTGTGCCTCGTTGCGGACGGCACCCATGACGCCTATGGAGAGCGCGGCCTCAACGAGCACGACTTCTCCGCCGGGGCGCTGATCGCGGAAGAGGCCGGCTGCTGGGTCCGGCGGCCCCGCCTTGCCAGCCCGCTGGAGGGTGGCCCCACGGACGGGGACCGGCTGGACGCCTGGACCTGCGCCGGCGGCCTGGAGCTCTCCGGCAAGTTTCCGCTCTGATAGTTCGGTCACGGAAGCTGCCGTTTCGCCGGGGGTTACCGGGCAGTACCACTACCATTGACGGGTGCAGCCGCAGATAACAGTCCGTCCCGCCGTCGCAACAGATTACGACGCCGTTGCCCGCATCACGCGTGATTCCTACCTTGCGGCGGGCTACTTCGAGGACGCCAACCACCCGTACATGCGCAAGGTCCAGGACGTTGCGCTGCGGGCCGGAAGCGCCACCATCTGGGTGGCCGAGCGGGACGGCGAGGTGGTCGGTTCGGTGACGCTGGCCCGTGCAGGGGAACCGTACGCGGACATCGCGCTGGAGGATGAGCTGGAGTTCCGGATGCTGGTGGTGGACCCGGCGGTGCAGCGCAGCGGTGCCGGCAAGGCCATGGTGGCGGCCATCATCGAGTACGCCCGGTCGCTTCCCGGCATCAGGGCCGTTGCCCTGACCACGGGAGCAACCTGGGAGAGCGCCCACGGCCTGTACCGCAAGACAGGCTTCAGCCGGGTCCCGGAGCGTGACTGGCTGGTCCCCGGAACTGACATAAAACTGCTGGTTTACCGGCTGGACCTGTAGCGGCCCTACAGTGGTGCCGACCCACTCCAGTTTTGAAAGGCACCACCATGCGCAAGACCTTCGGCACCGGCTCCGTCTGGGAGCAGACCCTCGGCTATTCCCGGGCCGTCCAGGTGGACAACACCCTCTACATCTCAGCCACCGCTGCCAGCGGCGAGGACGGGATCGTGGGCGAGGACTTCTACACCCAGACCCAGTACATCCTCCAGAAGCTCGGCAAAGTCCTGGCCGACGCCGGCTTCAGCTTCGAGGACGTGGTCCAGTCCAAGCTGTACCTCACGGACATCAGCAAGTGGGAAGACGCAGGCCGGGCCCACGGCGAGGTTTTCGGCGACATCCGCCCCACGCTGTCCCTGGTGCACGTCCTGCCGTTCCTGGACCCCAGGATGCTCGTGGAAATCGAGCTTGTGGCGCAGAAGGCCAGCTAGCAGCGAGCGGGTTTTTAGGACGTTGCCGGCAGGCCGTAGCGGTGCTCCGGCCTGCCCGTGGTCCCGTAGCGCAGCTGGATGTCCACGGCGCCGTCGTCCGCCAGGGAGGACAGGTACCGCTGGGCGGTGGCGCGCGAGACGCCCACCCGGCCGGCCACCTCCGCTGCCGAATACTGCTCCCCGGGCACCAGCGATTCCAGCACCGCTGCCTCCGTGGCCGAACGCGGTTTTGACGACGGCGTGACATCGCCCGGGATCAGGGCCCGCTTGGCACGCTCCACAGCGTCCTGGTCCAGCGCCCCGGGCTGCGCCAGCAGGCGCCGGTACCGGGCATAGGACCGCAGCTGGCGGGACAGGGCTTCGGACGTGAACGGCTTCAGCAGGTAGCCCAGGGCTCCGCGGCGGAACGCCGTCCGGACGGAGTCGGCATCGGAGGCCGCGCTCAGCATGATGGTGTCCACGTCCAGCTGCTGGAGCAGGTCCAGGCCGGAGGCATCCGGCAGGTAGACGTCCAGCAGCACAAGGTCCGGCCGCAGGCTGTGGATGGACTGCAGGGCCAGCGACGCCGTGCCCACCGGGGCCAGCGCCAGGAATCCTGCCACGGAATCCACATATGCCGCGTGCAGCTTGGCCACATGGAAGTCGTCGTCAACGATCAGCACCCGAAAGTCTTCAGGCATTGGTGTCCTTTCCGGTTGCCCCCGTGATGTTCCTGCCGGCCCGTCCCGCGGTTGTTCGCGGCAGCGTGGCCATGAAGACTGCCCCGGGTCCACCTGTGGTGCCCGGATCCAGCAGTTTGACGTCCCCGCCGCGGCGCCGGGCCAGCTGCCGCGCCAGGGCCAGCCCAAACCCCTGGCCGCCGCCGCGGCCGTTCCGGGCCAGCGGCCCGGACGCCGTGCTGAACCCTTCGGCGAAGAAGGCCTCCGGGTCCGTTCCCTCCGCCAGCCCGTCACCCGAGTCGGCGACGACGATGTGCAGCGTGCCGCCGTCGTCGTCCGGCTCGTCCAGCACCTCCAGCTCAACCCAGCGGTCCGCCGAGGAGCCGGCCACCGCAGCGTTGACCGCGTTGTCGATCAGGTTGCCCAGTA